>CASFHP010000068.1 GCA_949294555.1 uncultured Eubacteriales bacterium | reverse complement strand
AATCTTCTAATTTTTCTATATACATCGTTTTATCTACATAATAATATCCATCTTCTACTAATTCTTCGTAATTACTAATTCCATATGGCAATTTTTTCACTTTATACCACTTCCTTTTCAATTCTTCATGTTCTTATTTTACTATACTACAATAAAAATAGCAAGAAATTTTCTTGCCATTTTGTGTTGTGAAACTTAAATATATTTTTTCCTATAATGAATTTTTAAAAGATCTGTATGCGTCTTATCTTCTTAAGTATCCTTTATGATAAAACTTTCACAAATTCAGATATTATTTGGTTATCTTGTCTATAAAAATTGATATCATATGTGTTTTCTTCACTTTTATATGTTTTGCTATATAATTTTTCTTCACTATAGATACTTTCTTCTATTGGTCTTGCAAAACTTTCTGTACTTTCCCCATATAATGTGTCTGTTTCTTGATATGTTTCATCTATTCCCATATAGCTTTTACAAGTTTCCTCAAATGTTTGGATAATTCCACTTTGTTTGGATAATTCCACTTACTTGTGTATTTTTGTCTCCATATTTACTTAGTGTATATTCTGTCTTGTATATGTTTAGATTTTGTGTTCCTCTTGCATAAATCAATTTTCCTTCTATTTCTCCTGCTTGTATATTTGCTTTTACTTCAAATTTGTTCCTTCCTATTATATATTTTGATGATATTTCTTCATCTATTTTTTCTGTTTCATATGATAACTTTTCTATGTTTTCTATATTGATGACTTCTGACAATTCTATAGTTTGTAATGTTTCTGCATTTTCTGTTTCTTTATTATTATTTGATATTGCAATTATTATGATGACAAGCAATAGCAGTATCACTGCTATGCTTGCTCCTATTATGATTTTTTTCTTTTGCTTTTTCATGATTTCCTCCTGATTCCTTTTTATTTTTATAGAATATTGCTATCATCTATCATTAAAATTCGTTAATTCTACTAATATATTTTTTACATATACCTCTCTTATTCAACTACTATATTGGTATAGTTTGGAAATTTGTCTAATATCCAATCTTTGGTGCTTTGATTTGTAGTGATTTGAATTGTTGATGGTACCGCCATAAACATATTTGTCCAATCTGTTACATTTTGTGTATTAAATTTACTTATATTTAGAACTCTTAAATTATTGGACTGGGCGAACAAATACCACATGTTAGTTACTTTATCTGTATCAAAATTACTTAAATCTAGATTTATAAGATTTGAACATCCTCTAAACATTGCTCTCATATCTGTTACATTGCTTGTATCAAAATTACTTATACTTAACTCAATTAAACTGCTACAGTTCTGGAACATATACGACATATTCATTACATTACTTGTATTAAAATTGTTTAAATTTAATTCTGTTAAACTATTACATTCTTGAAACATATTGCTCATATTAGTTACATTACTTGTATTAAAGTTGCTTACATCTACTTCCACTAATCCTCTACAACCATAAAACATGGATTGCATATTGGTCACATTGCTTGTATTAAAATTACTTAAATCTATTTTTGCTAATCCTTTACAATTCAAAAACATGGATAGCATACTTGTTACATTATTCGTATTAAAGTTACTTATATTTATTTGGGTTAGTTCAGTACATTCTTGAAACATAGCTGACATGTTGGTTACGTTGCTTGTATTAAAACTGCTTATATCTAGTTCTGTCAGGCTACTACAATTATAAAACATATTTGCCATGCTTGTTGTCACATTGCTTGTGTCAAAGTTACTTACATTTAGCTTTTGTACACATTGCTTGTGTCAAAGTTACTTACATTTAGCTTTTGTAATTTATTACATCCCCAGAACATGCCATACATACTAATTGCATTTTCTGTATTAAAATTACTCACACTTAATTCTGTTAAACTTGAACAACCTTTAAACATATTTCCCATTCCTACTACATTAGATGTATCCCATCTACTCAAATCTAATTTTGTTAAATTTGAACAACCTTGAAATGTCCCACCATAGCTCCAAAATCCATATTGTTCTCCCATTAACGTTACTTTACTGGTATCCCACTGATTTACTTCTAATGTTTTTAAGTTTGTACAACCTTGGAATGTTGAAAATAAGTTAGTTACATTACTTGTATTCCAATTATTTAAATCTAATGCTTCTAAATTTGTACAATTATAAAACATATTTTGCAGGTTAGTTACATTACTCGTGTCAAATGTATTTAGGTTTAATTCTTGTGCTTTACATTCTCTAAACATATAACTCATATTTGTTACTAATCCTGTATCTAAATTCTCTAGTCCTGTTATGCTTACTTCTTGATTTTCTACCCCATATCCTATATTTGCAAATAAATAATTTGAATTACTATTTGCAACCACGCCTCCATCTCCTGCAATGGTTACTTCATAATATCCATCATTGTCACTATCCTCATACCATGCTAGATACATTCCATTTTGACTTTGCGATACATCCCAT
>CASFHP010000067.1 GCA_949294555.1 uncultured Eubacteriales bacterium | reverse complement strand
TCACCGTTTAAATATACATCTTCCATTTTTTCTATATCACCAAAGAAAGGATCATGTTTAAATCCAAACTTTCTAAATGCTTTTATATTTATTGCCATATTTATTTCTCCTATATGCCATTTTTAATATTTAATAAATAAAACGAAAGCTATTACAATCACTATTAAATAAATTAATGCCGCAACCATATTATCCCCCTAACTTATATTCTCATTTGCCTTATCTTCTTTATTTTTTTATTATTGCCGCCTTGCCGAGTAGGTACCTATTCGGTGCGTGCCCATCGCCCTATAAAGAAGCTGTCAAACAAGTTTGGCTCGTTAAATTATATTTTCATTCTCCTTATTTTCTTTATTTTTCCAAAAGCTGATTATCTCGTCAACGTACCGATATTCAACGCCGTTAGGATAATCTTTCTTTAATTCCTCAGCTAAATCATCTGGAACATATCCTAATCCCGATTTTACTTTTTCCATTACTTCAACATATGATAATTATCATTTTTATCTAAATTAATTTTTTCTCCTTCTTTTTGATAAATAAACTTAATATCTGGCTGTATTAGAGAATGAGATTTTAATATTTCCTGTTTTTTTATTTCTTCAGAAATATTTTCTATTTCTTTAATATCATTCTCATTTTCAGTTAATTTTGTCTGTTTATATTCTTTACCAATTACTGCTGCATTTATGTCGAAACCAGCCTCATCAATTTCTATAGGTTCTATCTCATAGCTTAATTCTTCAGATTCTCCATATTCATTTTTTCTATTAAACCAAATTATTGCTTTATATTTATCTCCAAATAATACTGCTTGAGCATTTATTTCATCTCCTTTTTCAACTCCTAAATTGATTAAACTATAATATAGAGTTCTTTTTGCTTTAGCATGATACATACTGATAGTCAAATCACTTTTTACTTTTCTTTTTAACACTCCTGCAGAAAATATTTGTTTGCATACTTCTATATCTGGAAGTTCTCTTAATTGTTCTAATGTAATTTTTTGCCATAACAAATATCTGCTGTTTATAATTTGTCCCATTCTTTTTATTTTCATTTTTGTATTATATTCAACACAAAATCGCTCTGCAGCTTCATTTAATTCTTCTATACTTGATATAGCTTCAAGTCTGAAAAGACATTCAAAATGAGTTTCTATCAAATTGTTTGCATTCTCTACCTGTCCTTTAGCCCTTGAATTGCCTGTAGAATGAGCTATTGTTTTTACTTTCAAACTTCTTAAAGCATTGGCTACAGATTTTGAAGTATTAGCAGAACCTTTATCCCATACAAGTATTTCAGGTACTCCATGAAATGCATAATCTTCTCTTTCTTTTTTACTCCAAGCATAAAGCAAAAAATCATAAAGATATTCTGCTGTTTCTCCATAAGCAGCATAATATCTTAAACATATACTGCCTGAATAATGATCCGTTAAAACGTATCTTAAACATTTTTTTCTCCTTATCTTTTTTCCTTTTTTATCTTTAGCATCATTGAAGAAATCTTTATTTTTGTAATATTCACTATCTTCAATAATTTTCATTTTACTTTTACCGTCTTCTGATTCTGGAGCAAAATATATTAAAGCTACACTTGGATCTACTTGATGTACTTGATTAGGATATTCACTTCTAAGCCTTATATTATGACTATCTTTTTTTAATCTGTCTGCATCTATTTTTGAATCTTTCAATATCTCTCTCATTCTGCTTGTTTTTATATTAATATCATAACCATTTCTTTTTAGCATATCCAAAGCAACATTTACAGGCATAGTTTTTTTACCATTTTCTCTTATTCCAGTCTTTACTAAAGAAGCTACAATTTTTATGGTATTATCATCTATATTTTTTTTGCCTATATCTTTTCTTTTAGCTCTTTTAGAATCATATCCATTCTTTTTCAACTCTTTATAGCAAAAACTTACAGAACGCCCAATAATTCGTGAATATTCTTCAACTATCTTTTTACGTTCTTTTGCAGTTTTAGCTTCCTGCATTTTTAATACCCATTCGTTTATCATTATTGCTAT
>CASFHP010000066.1 GCA_949294555.1 uncultured Eubacteriales bacterium | reverse complement strand
TGCAAAATCAAGTCCGTTTCATTTTAAAAAACCGCGTAATTGACTATATTTCAATAATTTCAAAGAACTAATTATCCACTTTTACGGGACAGTAGTGATCTTGTATGTCTATTTGATATTCTTTTGCAAAATCTTCTATATCAACTTCAACTTTAGATAATCTCCAACTAGAACAATCTACATAAAACCATATTTCATTTTTTACCTCCCAAGCTTTTAATGCTAAATATCTCGCATAACAAGTTAATCCAAATTGAGGTGCTGCTATTATTTGATAATTATCTTTTTTATTTATAACATCTAAATAATCTAATTTAATTTCGTTGTCTTTTGATATTGCATTGGGAGGACAGGTCGTTAAAATTCTATCTGCCCATTCTGGAGTTACAGAATAAGTTTTCATTGCTCTCAAAAACTCTAGTTTAAGTTTTTCAAGTATGAAATCATCCTTCGAATAACCAACTTTCTTAAATTCAAATATTCCATTTTCAGTCCCTGAAAATTCTTGTCCGGACATAAATTTACGTTGCCTTTTGGACCATTGTCTATATTCAATTTTTAATAAATTACTATCTTCGAAATGCAAAATGGAATAACCATTTAAATCTGTTTTATCACTAAATAACTGAGGAGATGAACATTTAATATATTTTGCTTCTTGCGAAATATAACTATTTTCTAAGTTCTGATCATGTATATGTCCAGATATAATTATATCTATTCCACTCCTTAACATAGAATTTAATTCTTTTTGTGCATATTCACTTAAATGCTCAAAAGGATGATGTAAAATAAGAATTTTCTTTCTTCCGTCATTTTCATCTAACCATTTATTAAGTTCAGATGTCTCTATTTTTAGAATCCTTTCATCATTGATCTTATTTAAACCTCCATATGACAATAATGCGCTATTCAGGCAAAAACAACTAATCTCTGGTATCAAATTTACAGAATAACCATAAATATTAAAACTTGGAATAGATAATCTATCTTCACAAAAGTTTCTGTAATAATAAAACTTCTGTGATATTAATGATTTATCTTCTTTTACCAAGTTATTAAATTCTACTTCTGAATAATCTTTATTGACTAACTTCTGATACTCTTCAAAATTATTTTCAATTATATTTCTATTCAAATCATGATTTCCTGGAGTACAAATAATATTCTTTACACTAATGATTTTCATGAGTCTTTTTATAAATTTATTATAGAAAGAATCATAAATATTAGAAGAATTTCCTGCTTGTACTAAATCTCCTGATATAATACAATATATATCATCTTTTGGTTTATCTACTAGCAATGAATTTAAGTCTTTGAAAAAAGCATTTATAATTAAGCCTTGATTTTCAGGTTCACATTTATCAAAATGTATATCTGATATATGCACTATTGATATTCTTCTCATTTTCTATTTTATTTTTACAACAAATTGAAAAAAAGTACGTTATGTATAAAATTCAGAATACAAAGAAACGCTTTTTTTATAACATTCCCAATTTATATGCTTATAAACAATCTATTTCAAATAAACATTTAAATTAAATGGTTTAATAATTTGTGATTATACTTTACGTTGTCAGCCCCATTTCCTTCATAGTGCGCAAAAGCCGAGTGCGCAAAAGCCGATTTCAGAAACAGTACAAGCAAAAGAAAAGCCCACAGCGACCACAATGTCATAAATGACACTGCCATCGCCGTGGGCACTTCTTATATATGCTTGTACTAAAACGGTCAAAACCGTTCTTACAGTCATTATTTCATCCATATACAAGTAGCCGAAAATGCCACTTCTACAGGACACGCCAGGCGTGGATCTGTTCTTGTGACCATTTTTCGGCTACAATGCCTCGTGTCGTAAAACCAGTTTGCCTTTCATTGCAGACAAAGCAACGGCAGACAATCCTGTTTTACGACAATGTACCACCGGAGGAACACCAGTAACCGCAAGCCATGCACGCATGACAATGAAGGTTACAGGACTTCCACACGGCGGTCGGAAAGCCAACTTTCCCCTTAGTTGTAGCACCGCCCTTAATCCATCCACATGGCGCTGCACGCCAATACCTCTGTTCCCTTTTCCTTTCCGCCTCTCTATGCGTATGCCTCTGTTTCCATGCCGCCATCCAGGACGGCATCAGGTGTCATTTTCGTTGCATGGGGCAAAGGTAA
>CASFHP010000065.1 GCA_949294555.1 uncultured Eubacteriales bacterium | reverse complement strand
GTCCGAATATCGGCTGTCCGAGAAAATGTGTACCTTTGCCCATCGTTATTATTGTTTTGTAGCAAAAGCAAAGGTAACGAAAAGGGCTGGATTCCAAGCAAGGAAGCCAGCCCTAATTCTTATGATGACTAAAAAGTTTTAGCGGACACCAATAATAATTTTAAGGTTGGTGCGGATTTTAAATTACCATCACGTAAAAAACTTTTTAAAAAGATGGGTGAATATGATACACTTGCAGAGTACACAGTTTGTGCTTTACGTGATTTTGAGAAAAAATGGGATAGAAAGACAAAGTTTGAAGATTATGTAACACAGAAAGCTATAGAGCATAGTGTAAATTTAAGAGGTGGGGTAACACTTCCTAATCATGAACCAGCTTTGTATAAATCATTTATGGTAAATTCACATGCATTATTAGGTGATTTTATCCAATCATACAAATTGGATATAAGAAGTCTGATTGATCCAAATTTCAAATTATGTGATACTGATGGATTAAGTAATGTGGAAAAGTTAGTAAGGGCTTTGAAAACTAATAATATAGTACCAAACTTTCCAAAGTGGTTATTACCTTTACTTGATTATTATCGCCTATTACGTAATAGTACGGCTCATGTTCAGGAAGACGAAGATAGATGTATGAAAGCATACCTAAAAATACCTTTGGGCGAATTTGAAAAAGATTACCCTATTTTTAAAGGAAAAGCTCCAAATATGCCCGATAGTATCACTATGGATGATTTTTATTTGTATTCGGCATCAATTAAACATTTTGCAAATTTCCTGACTATGGCCTTAAAAGGAAAAGTAAAATGGGCTGAATTAGGTGCAATCCATCCAGATTTTGATGTAAGAAATATACCGAAAGGTACTGATATAATTGCAAAGATAAACTCAGTGCTATTTACGAAATATAATTATCATCCAACAAAAGATGAATTTGAACAAATAAAAAACTATATAAAAGAACATAAACATTCAAGTACACACTAGAATGTTTTATAAGTCGATATTTATGCTAAATAAAAGTAAGTTGTATTGTACCTTTGTTTCTTTTATAGAAAATAGTACGCATTTAATTCTGCTAAATGCGTACTATTAAAAAATGCTATACCGTTTTTGGAGAAGATATGAGTTGGTTAATACATTTGTCCAATGTACATATAAGACTCTTTGTTGTTAATTTATCAATTAATCTTTGTTTGGATGTTAATTTAATTAACAAATCTTTGATACCTTTTAAATATTCAAGATCGTCTAAATGATATTGTGAAATTGCACCAATTATCTTTGTTTCAGGCAAATAATATCTTATAGATAGATACATCTCAATATTTTCTTTTGATGTATTTGAGAGCCTTGAAAGCCTTGAAGCAACTCTTTTAGTATTGATTCCTTGAAATATTGAAGACAGCTCATAACTGCAATACCCACTTGGTATGGTTTCTTTAAAAACGGAGCTGATATTTTCAGCTTTATCGTCATCAATGTTTTCCCAAAATGATTTACAAAATTTTACTCTTTCATACTCAAAGTAATTGTCTAATTTATCTTGGGCATATTTAAACAGTTCAGTCATTATTTCTGATTCATATTCCATATATTGTTTTCCCCAAGAAGCATTATAAGATCCGATAAGAAAACACCCATTATCGTTTTGCTTTTTGAATATTTTATCTATGTGATTTAGTGCTTTTTGTTTTAAAAAACTTTCATTACAATGAGCCAGTTTTATTCGATTGAAATGGATAAACATTCCTGTAATATGCAATACAATGCTCACATATTTGATTTCTCCTTTATAAAATAAATTTTTTACAGATTTGAGTTTTTCCAAAAAAGTATTATTATCTAATTTTCCATAATACCATAATTGCTCCCAATCCTGACTATGAGGAATATTTAACATGTCACTTTTATTTAAAGTTGCTGTTAAATTCGAAATATAACCATTGTCTATAAAACTGATTATATCTTTTATTGTGATAGAGTTGTAAGAATACTTTATATTATATTTTTCTAAAATAGAAATGTATTTATTTTCTATGTTTGATACATTCTCTTTTACAGTTTCATCTGTGAAATATGAAGTATGATTTTGAAAATATTTAATGTAATTATTCCCATTCTTATATTCACAATATGTGATAATGAAATAAGCTATGACATTTTGAATAAATATTTCATATAAGCTCTTATTGTATTTTGTAGCATCAATAAAAGAAATAAGTCTATTGAAATCAGAGAAACACTGTTTGATAATTCTGAGATTTTCTGTCTGTGAAGCTATAAACAAGTCAGATATTAACTCTTTATTGTCCTGAAGGTGGTGATTGTGACTATCGTTGATGAAAGTTTCTAT
>CASFHP010000064.1 GCA_949294555.1 uncultured Eubacteriales bacterium | reverse complement strand
GTCGGATTTACGGGAAACAGGAAAAAAGTTCAGTGAAACTTCAACTCCCTCACCTCTCGAATCCGCATAAAAATTAAAAACTTAAAAATTACAGCGATATGGAAACAGCAACATTATCAGAAGCAAGAGTTTATGTAGGCACTTACGGCAAGTACAACAACGGTTCATTGTTCGGCGCATGGCTCGACTTGTCGAGGACTGGGAGAACGTGCCGGAGGGGTTAATCGGCGAAAGCTGGATTTCCGAGAACTTCTTCACCCTGCGGGATGCGGTGGAGCAGTTGGGCGACACCGGGCAGGAAGCCTTTTTCGTGTGGTGCAACTACAAAAGCCGTGATTTGAGCGAGGAAGATGCCGACGACCTTGTACGGGATTTTTGGGACGAGTATCAAGGGCAGTATGACGATGAAGAAGATTTCGCCTACCAAATCGTGGAAGAATGTTACGACCTGCCGGAGTTCGCAAAGACCTATTTCGATTATGAAAAATTTGCCCGTGATTTGTTCATGTGCAACTACTGGTTTGGTGACGGGTTTGTATTCCGGGCTATTTGAAAGTAATTCGGATGAAAAATAAAGGCAATTAAAATATTCAGCGATGTGAAAATACTTTGTTTAACTTTTAAAAGCATAGAACCTTTAAACGTACCTTAAAGTTATATATTTTAACTTTAAGGTGCGTTTAAAACTGAAATCTATCTCATTCTTTACATTTCCCTAGTAAATCTATGTGATAAAGAAAATTATAAAGGTAATGATACCAAGCTATTCAAGAATTCTTTTCCATAATTCTTTTTCTTTATCCGAAGAAACTTCCACTGTACTAGTTCCATGTCTTTCATAATATTTGTCTCCGTATTTTACAGCATCTCCTTCATTTTGAATCCTTAAAATAAGGATAGGTTTATCATAATACTTAAAATAGTCTATATTCCTTAATATTTGGTCTATGTATTTTGATGGAGTAATTTTTGAATGCTTTATTTTATTTTCAATCTTTGTTCTATATTCATCATGTGATTTATATTTATCAGCTTCTCCTTGTACGCCAGTAATATAAAAGTTCTTATATGGAATAGGTTTCAATTTATAATATTTTTCATAATAATCACTATCAGCTTTTTTATCTGCAACACCAATAATTAAATATCCAGTGCTATTTTTCGAGAGATTTGCTATAGCCGTTAAAGTTTTTAGCACTTTTTCCATACAATTATCATCAAAATCTCCAGTGTTATCCATTCTATGAAATCCTACCTTAAAATCATAATTAGTATTTTCTGTGAATGAACGCTCTAGTATGTTTTCTAATTTGATTACCCCATTATTTAAAGCAGGATCAGTTTCATCACGTTTTATAAAAAAACTTCTCATTAACCCTTTTGCTACTTCTATACCTTTCTCTCTAGGAGCAGATAAATTAAATTTTTCCGCATTTCTTGTAAAATATTCATCCCCTGCTCCTTCTAAAGCTTTACATAAATTGGCGTAATTAGATATTTTCATTTGCTCTTTAACCAATAGATCATAAAAAGCAAGAAAAAATACTTGAAATGTTCTGCTGACGTAATGAGTTTGTTGTTTAAATAAAACTCTAAAAAAAGAACTTCTGGTTGCTTCAAATGTTTTTCTAAATTCATCAAAAACAGCCTCAAACATTGTAATAATATATTTTTCTCCTAGTTTTCGGATTTTACTATCGATAGATAAATTTTCGTAATATTTATCTAGATTATTTGATGTGGCTGCAGGTCTTGGTTCAACTAATATTGCACACAAAAGATGAGCAACTAATTCTTCATCTCGTGATTCTCTAATGTTTTCATTTGTAATGAGATTGTGCTTCCGCCAAAAAATTCCTCCCATATCAATACCATAGTTCAATTTCTTGTTATTAATAGAAATTTGTTTCATATTATTTAATGTAAGTCTATCAGAATGAGAGACATCTCCACGAATATTTTCTGAAATTATTCGTACTAATTTTCCAAAAAGATTTGTTGCTCCCGCTTGTCTTAATTCTTGACTTGACAAATGCTTTCCATTAGAATTAATTCTTTTGAATATTTCATCTATAACTTTGTCTTCTTTAAATGTCGAAACAGAAAGTGGCAGTTGATAACTTGCAATATTTTTACATTTTTCTCGGTCTAACTTAGGTGTTTTTTGTTCTAAAATCTTTTTATCTAAAAGATATTTAGTAGCGGCAATTGATTCCAAATCAAAATAATATCCATTTAAAGAATATTCTCCCTCAATAAACGTCATTATGGCATTCAATCTTTGCATTCCATCAATTATTTCCAAAGCAGTTTCTCCTTTATATGGGATTTCCGCAACAAGAAAAAGAGGTACTGGATAATTTATTGATATAGAATCAATAAATTTTTCTTTTTCTTCAATAGTCCATACTAATTTTCTTTGGTATCTTCTATTGACTATTAATTTTTCTTTTTGATAATAATCAAAAAGAGTTTCAATCGTTTCAGAGCGTATAATTAATTTTTTTGTTACATCCATAGCACAAACATATATATTTATTCCACAAATATAAGAATAAAAAGAGAAAATCATGAATAAAACATGAGTGTTTATTAACAGATTTCATTCTGAAAAGAACTATTTTTCCTCGTTACTATCATTATTGAACGAGAACGAGACCTGCTGCATCTGCCCGAAGCTGTCGATGATATAGATGTCAATCGTCTGCTGGTCGGTCGATGCCGAGGTGTAGTAAAGCCGGAAGGTCTCTTTCTCC
>CASFHP010000063.1 GCA_949294555.1 uncultured Eubacteriales bacterium | reverse complement strand
CACCTCACGATGGATAGCTTGTGCTTCTCTATGTGGTTAGCGATATATACCCCCACTACGGACTTTCACCGATTAGTTAAATGACATGCCTGTCGCACAAGAAAAAGGCTATCCTGTAATAGGAAGCCTTTTTCTGCCTTCACATCATTGAGTCCAGAATATACTCAATTCTGGTTTTTATCGTTGTTAAACTCTCATGCGGATCCTCAAACTGTTTTTTTAAACGGATAATCTTTCTCTCGTCGAGAATCTTCACTTGTTCCTCCGGACTCTCCACGAGAGGCAAATTACATCTTTCCCTATACTTTTCGTATAAAACGTTAATATCCTCTCTTAAATCCTCATACTTCCGTTCTACATTCATACTGTTTCCTCCTTTTTGTGAAGTTATAATTGATATTTTCTAAAATATTATAACATTTCATACTTTTTATGTCAAACTTATATCTTTAAGTCTAATTCAAAATAAAATTCAACCCCATCATCTTTATTGACAACGCCATATTCATTTTTATAATTTGTCATGATTGCTTTTACAAATGATAAGCCTATTCCTGTTCCACCATCTGCACGATTTCTAGATTCATCAATTTTGTAAAAACGATTCCAAATTCTAGTCATGTCCTCTTCCTTAATGTTAATACCTGTATTATATACTTTAATTCTGACTTTATTTTTTTCTACATTAACACTATTTTCTATCACAATACGTTTCTTTCCATTTCTTTCTTCTACATGTTTAATGGCATTTGTCAAATAATTTGTAATAACCTGTTCTATGTAAAAGTCATCTGCAATTACCGTAATTTCATCTGGAGATAGTAATTCTATCTCTACCTGCTTTTCATCTAACATGACTTTTGATTTTCTGATAACTTCTTTTTCTAATTCTACAATATTAAATTCCTTGTCAGAAAATTCTCTTTTTCCATATTCTAGCTTCATTAATTCTAATAATTGTTTTACCAATTTATCCATCTTATTGGTCTCATCTAAAATAACTTCTGCATAAAATTTTCTACTTTCATCATCTGTATTAACATTTTCTAGCAATCCTTCGCTATATCCTTGTATTAAGGCAATTGGTGTTTTTAGTTCATGTGATACATCTGATATAAAGCTTTTTCTCATTTCATCAATTTTAGATTTTTCTTCTATGTCTCTTTCTAGTTCAATGTTGGTATTTCTTAATTGCTTTATGGTACTTTCCAATTTATCTGACATTTGATTGATACTTTTTCCTAAGTTGTTAATTTCATCATCTGCGTCTGTTATTCGATATTTATGGCTAAAATCTAAATTAGCCATATTTTTTGCAATCGTATTTAATTCTAATATTGGTTCTGTAAATTTCCTACTAACAAAGTTTACGATAACTGCTGATATTAGAATTGTAAATCCTGCTATTAAATATAAGAAATTATTAGATATTTTTACACTTTCCTGAATTGATGATACTGGTATTCTAATATATAGCAGATAATCATTATCTAATTTAGCAGATAATAAAATATAAGATATTCCTGTTTTATTTTCTCTTAATCTTCTAATAATAAATTTATCATTTTCTTCTATTAATTCCCCTGCATTTATCGCATTAGTCATTGCATTCATTTCTCCAAAAGTTGATAAAAAATCTTTATTTGAAGTAAATATATTAATATTATCATCATCTTTGATTAAAATATCAAAATTGTTATTAATCGCTAGTTTTTCTAATTCAGAATTGATATCTATATCCGTTGGGTTGTTGTAGTAATCATTAATAACCCCATATACTTCTTTTAGGTCTTTTGTTTTACTGTATAGATAGAATTGTCCAAATACAAAGTTATTGACTAAAATTAGAAAAGCAATAATTAATAATACAATTAATGATAACATTAAAAACAATTTAACCCTTACAGATTTTAATGCTTTCCTTATTTTTTTTAACTTACTCATTTTACTTTACCTCGAATTTATATCCTACACCTCGCATTGTTTGAATATATTTGCCTTTTTTTCCTAATTTATGTCTAATTTTTTTGATATGGCTATCAATGGTTCTAGAATCTCCATAATAATCATAATTCCATACATTATTTAATATTTTGTCTCTTGATAAAGCGATGTTTTCATTTTCTACTAAATATGTTAAAAGTTCATATTCTCTTAGGCTTAATTCAATTGGTTTTCCATCAACTTTTACAGTTCTTCCTTCTTTATCAATCTCAATTCCACCATAATCTTTGATTTCTTTTTCATCTTGGTTGGTTCTTTTTAGTATTGCCTCTACACGTGCCACTAAAATTTTAGGACTAAATGGTTTTGAAATATATTCATCAACACCTAGTTCGAATCCAAATAACTCATCTTGCTCTTCTCCTCTTGCTGTTAGCATGATAATTGGTACTTTTGATTCTTGTCGAATCTGTCTTAAAACTGACCATCCATCTAATTTTGGCATCATAACATCTAATAAAATTAAACTAATTTTATTTTTATTTTCTTCAAAAACTTCTAGTCCTTTTTCTCCATCTTCTGCTTCTAGTATGCTATATCCTTTAGCCATTAAGAAATCTTTGATTAATTTTCTCATTCTTTGTTCATCATCTACAACTAAAATACAGTTATTTACCATATTGATTAACCTTCCTTTCCCATTTATTATACATTATACATGGGTTTTATGTCTATATTGTGAAAAAAATTTATTTATATTGTTTTTTTCTTACTGTTGCAATTGATGGCCAATTTATAAAATCGAGTAGAGGATAACACTTAATGTGTTTCTCCCCTCTCACACCACCACTCAAGCGGTTCTCGCAAGTGGCGGTTCAATTTATCTTAAATATGAAC
>CASFHP010000062.1 GCA_949294555.1 uncultured Eubacteriales bacterium | reverse complement strand
CTCTTCAGGGCAAACCTCAGAGGGGTTGCAGACAAGAAGTTCTTCTTGTTCCGTATCGCAAACCTATATGCCTATCCCCACTAAAAATCTACTGAGCCAAGAAGAGGCTCCCGTTTCGGACTAATCCTTAAAATTTAAAGAATATGAAAACACCCAACTTTACATTTTAGGGTGTAAAACTGGGTGATTGTTTTGTAGCTCCTTGGTTTCCAAGGACTATTGCGGAGAGACAGGATTATGAACCTATTCCCCTATATCCTTGAAATTCAATTCATTATCAATATGTCAATGCCTTAGGGGGTACAACTTAGGTTGCAAAAAAGACTGAATTTTGTCTGTTCTTGGCTTTTCGTTGTCTGCCTAAAACTTCGGTTCAAAGATACGACTTTATTTTGAACTGTGCAAATCGTTGAAAATAAATCTTCTATGGTTAGTGCAAGGTGCAAGTATATATCTATATATAGCTTGCACCTTGCACTAAAATTTCTCCTAAAACAACTTTACTTAAAGAAAGTATAACCTACTAATTATTTTTATTGTATTGTTATTTGCTTCTTTAGCATTTACTTGATATATTTGCATACCATACAGTATGGTACTAAAAAGAAAATATGAAAAAAGTAGAGAAAAAACAATGGTTCATTATGGGGCTTCAAATCATAGAAAATGAAGGAGTTTCTAAAATTACAATAGATAACTTATGTAATCTATTAGAAATCACAAAAGGAGCATTTTATCATCATTTCAAAAATATTGACGGATATATAGATGCTCTTATGGCTTTTTGGGTAAAAGAGAATACACTTAATTTTATAGAGGATGTCGAGAAATTAGATACAGTAAAAGAGAAGTTATATACTTTATCGCACATGTCAGCATCCTCTAAATATAAATGTGAGGGAAGAATTAGAGGATGGAGCTATACAAATAATATCGTGCAACAACATGTAAAGCAAGTAGATAAATTAAGATTAGACTATTTGGCTAAGTTGTTTCAAAATTGTGGATATGAGGCTGATTATGCACATAAAAGAGCTATAATACAATACGGTTTACTAATAGGTTTACAACATATATGTTCTGAAATCCCTATCAGTGATTTCAATGAACTTCAAAATATGTTAATTAAAAGATTTGAAACAAATGTCTAATAATATTCATATAATGATACAAGAAAATCGCTTGATTAGGAAGTATCTACCTGTAGATTATAAAGATTGCTTTAGTCAAACAATGGTGGATAAACCGTATATGTCCGTTAAAGATTTATTTAACTTGATATTTCGCCAATACCCTCAATGGATATTATGGTTATTAAAGTTACGTGATATAATAGTGAAGCCATTTGGATTAAAAACAAATAAATCATTTGAGGATATAATTGTAGAACAAAATAATAATGAAATAATTATAGGTACAAATGACAAGCATTTGACATTTCATGTTTCATTATTTTGTTCCGATTTCAGTTATAATAAACAAATGATAAGCATCAGTACATTTGTTAAATATGAAAATATTTTAGGTAGAATTTATTTTGCAGCAATATGGTTATTTCATAGGATTATTATTGCTTATTTATTCAAACGAGCTATTATAAAATGGAGCAAGCAATCATGATATAAATATATATGAAAGAAGTGTTTGATAAAATATTGGCACAAGTTAATGTAGAGATTGATAAAATCGATCTCTACGACTTCGATATTATCGAAACTTCTCTTTCAATGGTATTTCGGTTACAAAGTGTTCTAACTGATTTGAGAAACCAACTACAAACCTATGTGTTTTCCTCAAAAGAGGAAGAAATATTCTTTTTCAAAAATCAAAAACCAGAATTATTAGGTAGATTACTGTATTTCTATAAAATATATCGTATAGAAACGCAATGCCCGACAGGAAGTAATGAAGTAATAAGGCTCTATATCAATAAAGAACTGGATAGTCTGACTTATTTTTTCAATCGAAATTTAGATTTCTACCAATATTACCGTTCCCATTCAACAATCCATGATGAACACTATTTTTTACGTGGTAGAACAGACATTCGTTTATGTACCGATAGTGCGCAATTTGATAAAGACCCTAATTTTTCGACAGGCTATGACTATAAAGTCGCAAAAATACTAGCCAATGAGATGCTGCGTATTTATCTCAATAAGAAACTACAAAAACTTGAAAGTGAAAGCTATATAGAGAAACAGCGACAAGGTATCAATTCAAAAACACCTGTTCGATTCACGGGAAAGAAATCTGCACTAATAGAGCTTGGCTATGCATTAGCTTCTTCCGGCGACATCAATCATGGAAACATTGAAATCAAGGAGCTTATGAATTATCTTAGTTCCATGTTCAATATAGATTTAGGTGGTTATTATGATGCGTATATCGCCATGAAAGAACGAAAAGACAGGACTTCTTATTTGAATAGGCTGATTGATAATCTGACAAAGAGAATGAATGAAGATGATTCAAAATAAACACCTTATAATCAACAAAGTAAAATACCGTGTTCATACCGACACGGTATTTTTTATTTTTACTGAAACAATCTAAAAAAGACCGTTTTAATTCTCAACACCTAATTAAACTATCCGAAAACACCTGAAAACAGCCTGAAAAAATTTCTACCATGACGGTATGAACCATGACTTTTTATCTTTTCCATATATCGAACTTTGCGGCAAATCAATTAGTTAGCGATATGGAAATAATAACATTCGAGTCAAAAGCCTTCAAGGAGCTTGACAACAAGATTACCGCCATAGCAGATTATATCTTCAACCATTTGGATTCAGGCAAACCCGATGAAGATGAAATTTGGGTGGACAGTTACGAAGTATGCACATTCCTGAAAATCAGCGACCGTACACTGCAACGCCTGCGAGCAGCAGGACTGGTTTCCTATTCCGATATAAAA
>CASFHP010000061.1 GCA_949294555.1 uncultured Eubacteriales bacterium | reverse complement strand
CTGAGACTTTTTCTTTCTGTAGTCTTATGACAGTATACAGAGCAATCCGCTGACAGGCAAGTAGATCATAAATATGCTATTTTAAGAAATCAACAACACTATTATGTAAGCTTCCACTTTCATTTTGTGGTTATTATAGCATTCCAAAAGCTATAGGGAGAAATACTGTTTCTTTGGAAGATTCAATTCCCCTCTCTTTTCTGCAAAGTTACACGCAGTTACTATTTGTAGTAGATCATTTTAGCGACATCATCAATAATTATAGAACATTCCAAATCCGAAAAGGTTACGGTTTAGAAGATATGATTTTAGACACACACGGCAATGTAATTTATTTAAGCGATCCGAGAGCTTAGTTTCTACCAAGCTCTCGGATCAATATAATAGTAATCATTCATATCATTTATAGAAAATAATATTGCTTTATTACTTATCTTTTTTTGGATGTTATGCTTCCATATCTTTTTGTAAGAACCATATGATATCATATCGATTGATGTCGTTATCCGTTTCTGATATAGATAACTATCCAATAATGTTATGAAATAATTAACTCGACTATTATTATTTATATTAGCCGATGTGCGAATTTTAGTTAAATTAGAACGGGCTTCATGCTCATCTCCTCTAATAGTAAAGTAAACAGCAGATTTGATGAATGATTTAAAATACTGTACCCAAAATTGATTTTCAGCCAAATTATACTGAGCTTTTTCAAATTTTGAAAATGTTATTTTCCCCAGAAGAAGTTTTACATAATTCAGTTCGCATAAGCAATCAAAATAGCGTCTCTTTTCTTCTGTTGTATAAAAAAAGGGCAAGGCTAATTCTAAATATTGTAACGCTTTATACAAGTTACAATGATAAATTCCTTTGGCATAATCCATAAGAGTATAACCTATATGCTCTGGCATATCATACTTAACTGCGAGTTTAATATTTTTACGGAACCACTTTTGCGCAAGATCAAACTTATCCAATGCTAAGTAAATAACCATCATTCTGTTTGTAGAAGTAAGATATGCTCTAGGATTTAGATCATTTTCTAATGAATAACACATCCATTCTCTTCTAAATTTATGGATTAACGGAATTATTTTATTCCATTTGTTAAAACTCCAATAATAAGAGTCAATTATTTGCGAAAAAGCTTCAAAATACAGACTGTCTTTCGGCTTGTTTTTATATGAGGCGTAGACCTCCTCAAATAATTCTGTAGATTCATGTGTTAAATTACAATGCATATTGCAAAACCCAAGAAGGTATTTTATCTGCGCAAGCAGCTTCCGATCCCCCGAATAATATTTTGAATGTTCTTTCAAAACATCAAATATCTTTTTCGCAGCAGCATAATGATTTTGCCTAAATTGTGTATATGCATACTGAAATAATTCTGAAAAATAAACATTATAATATGCCGGGAAATACTTAACAAGTATTGATAAATAGTATGCTTTTTTTAAATAATCATACTGTGCTAAATTTAGTAAATACTGTATTATCTCATTTTTATAATGTTCAACATTATCCTTTGAAGAAAAACTTTCTTTATATGATATATTAGGATAGTATATACCATTTTTGAGAAACACTATTTCTTTTTCCACAGCATTTGTGATTTTTTGGTTCATTGATTTTGAAAAAAACTCATAGGGTATGCCTTCATCAATTATATACACCAGTATTACAATAGGATTAGTATTAAACATATATTCAGCTTCTTTACCATACGAATGCAAATCAGAAAAAAAATGAAAATAATATTCACTAATACTCATATAAGCTGCTTTTTGTTTGTAATTGTTGATAAAAGTATTTAAAACAGCTGGAACTCGCAATTGTTGGTCATCAGGAATAACTTCTTCGAGATCAAAAAAATTTATATTTGTAATGCTTTGCAACAAGTCAAGAATTTCTCTAGAACTTACCAGACTTAATTTTATGTTACTTATGTGTTTATTAGATATTTTTGTTCTGTTAGTTATCACAAAAGTAACTTTATTGAACGGTTGAAATTGTTCTAAAATCAGATCCATAATTTTTTTATTATTTTGTGATAACAGATGGTAATTATCAACTAAGTAAATTTTTTCCCAAGAAAAGTAGTTACTGATTTCTAAATAGCTGGAACCGTTCAACAAAAACAAACTTACTAAAATATTTTCTAATTCTAAGTATTGTTTATTTCGAATATACAAAATAATTTGTTTAAGGAATGATATGTTTATCCCTTTGGTTTTTAAACTATTTGTATACTCGATTGAATTTATTTTCCTATAAATCAAATCCAAATCATCACAATCAAAAATCAGCGTAAAGATAATTCGACATATTTCTTCCAAGTCTGCATATCCACCTATAAAATCTATATAAATTATTTTTCTTAATGGATTGTTCTCGCTTAATAAATCTCTTTTGATATTTTTTAATATATAACTTTTCCCAGCATTTTTAGTACCATATAAATTAATGCAAACATTTCCTCTTAAAGACATTATTTCCGTTATTTTTTTATAACAGTCTAATTGTGACCCAAAAATATGTCCAAGCATACCCCATTGTATTTTATAAACACCATCACATATAAAATCCTTTCCATCAATTTTATATGAAAAAGATAATGGATATTCTTTATCTATCTGATTCTCATCAGTTAAAATATAATCGGTTAAGCGAACAGAAAATATTTCTAAAGGAATTTTATCAAAAAAAATGCGTCTTTGATTGCAAAATATTTCTACTCTTTTTCCGTTTAGTCCATAACCTTCGAAAACTGCATCCACAATATAATTTGATTTTAAATAAAGAGGTAGAATTTTTTCCGTTTCTATACAGCTATCAAAATGATAAGAGTCTCTTTGGCTAAAAATTTGTATTGCTTTTAAATTTAACTTTTGAGTTTTAGGACACGATTGTTTTAATGGCTGTTCAAAAAATACAGTCTCTATTTCTGGGTTTTTTTTGATCCAGTATTCTAAAGCATATATATCTACAAAAGCAACCTTTTTTATTGGCATATAAAAGAAAAAAGTTTTTACCCTTTCAATAGTATTCGTTTCAATTGGACAATTACTAAAAAAAAATATTTTTATCAAGTTTTCCACATCTACACTAGAAACAAGGGTAGAATCAAATTTTCTTGATGATATATTTTGGGCAGTATGAATTGTATACTTTGCTTCAGCCCACATCGTATTGCCTGTATATGTACAAATGCTTTCCAGATCATGATTATTGTCACGTGTAGCTGCAGTTAAAACCCAATTTTGCGTTGGATAATTATCGTTCAAGTAATACTGAACTAAAATTTCAAATTTTCTTGAATCAGCTGTAATTTTTTCCCCTTTATAAATAATTGAAGATTTAAATTTCCACGACATATTTATCCTTCTTTATTTACGGATAACTACAAATTATC
>CASFHP010000060.1 GCA_949294555.1 uncultured Eubacteriales bacterium | reverse complement strand
AGGCTGCTTTGGCCGATTTCATCACTAAAAATAATCTTGGAATCGCAATTGATGATTTAGCCAGCTTAGATAATGAAATCGCTCAAATCACACCAGAACAATACGATGAAATGAAAAAGAATGTTCATCGCGTTGCAGAAGAATTAAGAGCAGGAAAGCATACTCTTACAGCGTTAAAAAATATATAAAAAGCATAAAAAATACAGTTTTGTTAATTCAAAACTGTATTTTTTATATTTACTTCTTAATAATTTTTAGTTCTAAAATAACTTCGAATCATTAAAGCCATTAAGCCAAGAAGCGAAATAACAGAAATAATCTGCCCCGTTCTTGCAAACTTTGTATACTGGCTCGTTATTTCGATTTTTCCATTTTGAGGAACATTTAAAATTTCAATTGTTCCTCTTGATGATTCTTTGATTAGAAGTCCTTTACCATTAATTGTCGCCTTTTCACCTTTGTAATACAAAACTGGTGTGTTGATTACCGATCCCCTATACGAATGCAAATCAATCAAATATTTTGTAGGGGTCACAGTATGCGCTATTTTTATATTTTTATTATTTTCATTAAAGAACTGCTCCCCTGTTACCTTGATATCCTTTACTGCTTTTCGGGGAATGTAATCATCAGTATTATAAGACAAAATGCTAGTAATATTTTGGCTTGTCGCCTGATCACTTGCTTTGACTGTATTTTCGATACTATTCGCACTGAAATAGAAGAACATAATCGAGCAAATAATCAGTCCAATCGATTTAAAAAGGCTCTTTGAATTTAACGTAGCAGAGACCCCGTACATTAACAAAAAAATCGAGGCAGTTTCCAAAAATCTCCATGGGAACTGTAACAACGCAAAATGCCTTTGAAATAAATTCCAAGGAAACAATTTGGTTGATAAAATCACGCTAATAATTCCTAGCAAATAAATTGTTTTTTCAAATTGTGTATCTTTAGTTTTAACGATTCCAATCATTAAGAAAATCAAGCAAATAATCCCCAGCGACGGAATCGTATATAGACTATCGCCCCAAGAATTACTCAAAGAATTATTGAATAAATTTGTTACACTTAAGGCCAGTTTAGACAAATTTTCAGAAGAAGGCGGGTTTATCCCTAATTTCATTTGTTGAAAATAGGGAAATAAGAAACCTAAACTTAATAAGCAAGTTGCACCAATACTTTTAATTAACCCAATAATTGTGAGTTTCCAATCTTTTTCGCAATTCCAAGTTAAAACGAGCATTAAACCGCCCATGATAACTGTAATTATCGCTGATAGTAAATGAGAATAAATTATCAAAGCCATTCCTAATGATAATGGCATCCAAGCTTTCTTTTCCCCCATTATCAGTTGATATAAAGCACTAAAAACAACGACCATAAATGTCATTGCAATAAACTCT
This sequence comes from uncultured Eubacteriales bacterium, assembly GCA_949294555.1. Lineage (GTDB taxonomy): Bacteria > Bacillota > Clostridia > TANB77 > CAG-508 > CAG-269. The sequence continues at coordinate 2,283 of CASFHP010000060.1, read as the reverse complement.
CCAATATCAGCTCTTCGATACAAATCCAATCCACGATAAAATAAAAAGAGATACAAAATTGAAAAGGTTAAAGATTTCAAATTGTCTTTATATATCGGTTTCATTGAATAGTACACGATGACTCCCGTTACTGTGTTAAACAGTATCAGAAATAACATGTACCCCATTGCCATCGAATGCGTCAATTTCATTAGCCAAATAATCGGCAAAATCGTTAACCATGGATAAAAATAATTTACTCCGAGACCCAATTGGTGAAACACTGCATAGTTTATTGGGTGAGTAAGAACATTTTCTGTTCCAATTATTCGATTAAGATGAAAAGCTAAATCTGAATTATAAAGTGTTAAGCACCGCCGGCCACCGCCAACAATTATAAAAACTATTGAAAAGGCCACCATAATTAGCAACACTTTAATGAAATTAGCGACTTTTCCTTTTCTTTCCATATCAACTCTATATCTCCTTAAAAATATATCCATTCTTACCAGAATAAAGCTAACTTATAATTACTCGTCAATTTATAAGATAGTAACTAAGGTCATATCTCTACCAATTAATAGTTTCTAGTCCTAAAATAATTTCGAATTATCAAAATCATTAAAATATCCCTTATCATTCAATGTAAATAAATGGGCAATTTCTTTAGGAACAAACATTCCTTTTTGTGACAAACAATATTGATTTGCCGGTATATAAAAATTTTGTCCTTTATAGGATTCTATATTCCATACCATTTCAGGTAATGTATCTAGAAGTTGTTTCTTCATCTCATCTTTCATAACTTCATTTAAATCAATCATCATATCCACATTTTTAAATTGATTTTTGACAATATCGGCTGATTCATCATGATAAGATGAAAGATTCATATCCTCTAAAAAGCTTTTAGTATAAGAATCTGACAAATTGTTGCTAGGACTTTGGATCTTGAAAACAACATGAAAATCGTATCCCTTCTCTTCTAATAGCTTATTACATTCTTCTGTATAATCATTAATAATCTCTTGTGGTTGACTGGAATTTAAATCCAAGGATTCTCTATCATACCAATTTGCATCCTCATAAAAATTCATGTAAAAAGTGATTTCATTATCTGAATTATTAGAACATCCAGAAAACAAACACACTATTATAGATATTATTATCAACGATTTGATTTTGGTGCTCATAAAGTTCACCTCCAAAAGTATAGACTGAGCCATCAAAAAATCAGCCTATACTGTACGAATAATTAAAAAATGAATGAGGATAACCGAGATCTTTAGAATAAATGTAAACCTCCTATATTTTTACTTTTATTCTTTTTCACAGATTCTATATAAACTTTCTATCTATTATAATTTTGTTAAATCTGTATATTTATATTCCTATCTTGACTTATATACTATAAGATACATTTAATTTTAGTAGCGTGACCTTTTTGAACTAAAAGCTTTTCTATTTGTTTTGCTTGTTCTGAATTTGGGTCTATAGGAAAATTAACTAGAAAATTTCCTATTGTGGTGATGCATATTTGATTGTCAAAAACAAAATATGTCAGCATATCTTTATACTTAAAATTACCACTTCTTTTTTCACTCTCTACTCTCCATTCGTCTTCTTCAAAGACAATTGTTTCTGGGAATTCATCTGTATAACCATATATTATTCGTGCTCTTTCAAAATTATTTTTTAACACTTTCTTTGTTATAATGATACGAAGAATTTGAGTAAAAATTAGGATCGCTATCAACAAAGGAATAAGAATTGATTTTATACCTAAGAATATACAGACAAAAATGGTTATGGGAGAAAATACTGAAATTAAGAATAATGAACTTCTATTAACGTTGATTGAAACAAGTTTTTTTATCGATTTCTCTATCATGGTTTTGTTCATTATATATTCTATTTTAATCATATTGATCCTCTTTCTTTAGTAAATTTCTCTACCACATCTCTATTGGTTTAATATCTGAACTAAGTTGGTTTACACTATTTGGACAATTGTTATGTATTTCCTGGTCCAATGCCTCATCTGTAATATCAATTGGATAAAGATAAATCATATTTTCAGATATATATGCTGTATATTCCTCATCATAATCATAAACTGGAATCAGATCATAACAATTCTCAATACTTCTAGGTTGAAGAGTGACATTAACTTGAGATCCATACATTTTTTGCTCAGCTACATATGTACCAAGAATACCTGTGTTACCATTTTTATCTAATTCTAAAAATGTTTGGATTTGATATCCTTTCGCATTGATATCCGCATTGCTGAAATACTGTATT
>CASFHP010000059.1 GCA_949294555.1 uncultured Eubacteriales bacterium | reverse complement strand
GTTGTGGCTTTATCTTTAGAATTTGTTGAACGGGAATGGAGGGTAGCCGAGAATTTGAAAAAAATATTTATATATCAACATTCTATAAAATAATTTTTTAACTGTGAATTGTAACTATTCTTTATAAAATGATGATTTTTTGCTCCGTCCCCAAAATCATCATTCCTCAAACAACCTCATAATATCTTCCTTAGACAACCTATTAATAAACGACGTCTTCGTACTAAGCATATTATCCATCAATTCTGCCTTTCTTTGTTGCAACTCATATATTTTCTCTTCAATCGAATTTTTTGTAATCAATTTATACACTTGTACATTATTTTTCTGTCCAATACGATATGCTCTATCTGTCGCTTGATTTTCTGTGGATATGTTCCACCACGGGTCGTAGTGTATAACCATATCAGCTCCTGTTAAGTTTAGTCCTGTTCCTCCTGCTTTTAGAGATATCAAAAAGATTTTGATATTTGGATTTTCGTTAAATTCGTCTACTAAATCTATTCTTTCATCTACTTTTGTTGCTCCTGTTAATTTAAAATATTTGATATTTAACTTTTGCAATTCTTTTTCTATAATTGGAAACATAGATGTATAGCCAGAAAATAGTAAGATCTTGTGGTTTCCTTTTACAGCATCTTCGATTATTTCCATACATTGATTTAGTTTACTGCTTCCACCTGCATAATCTTTGATAAATAGACTTGGATGGCAACATATCTGGCGTAATCTTGTTAATACAGATAAGATTTTGATGTGACTCTTTTCAATTCCGTTTAAGTTGATTTCTTCTGCTACTTCTTCTTTAGCTTGTGCCAAATAAGAAACATATAGATTTCTTTGTTCTTCTTCCATTTCATTATTAAGAACGGTTACCGTTTTTTCTGGCAATTCTGTTAATACCTCTGCTTTGGTTCTCCTTAAGATAAATGGTTCTATTAACATTTTTAATTTGTTCATTGCTTGTGTATTGTTTTCTTTTACAATTGGCGTTTCATACAATGTTTTAAATTTCTTGTATGAGAATAGATAACCTGGCATGATATAGTCAAATATAGACCACAATTCTGCCAATGAATTTTCTATTGGCGTTCCTGTTAAGGCATATCTTGTTTCAGCATTAATTTTTTTGATAGCTTTTGCATTTTGTGTATTGCTGTTTTTTAAGTATTGTGCTTCATCTGCGATAATATATCGAAATTGATAATTTTTATCTTTATACAAGTCAATATCTCTTTTTAGTAAGTCATAAGAGGTTATAACTAAATCATAGTTTTCAATTTCTGCAATTTTTCGTTTTCTTTCTGACAATGTACCATTGATTACTAAAGTTTGTAAATCTCCTGCAAACTTCTCTGCTTCATTTTGCCAGTTTAATGACAAAGAACTTGGAGATATCACAATACTGGTTTTTCTTTCTTGTTTATCTGTTTTTTGGACATAATCTAAGATAACAGACAACATTTGTATTGTTTTTCCTAATCCCATATCATCTGCTAATATGCCACCAAATTTATATTTATCTAATGTTTTTAACCACTTAAATCCTATTTTTTGATAATATCTTAATGTGTTTTCTAAGATTTCTGGTATTTTGACTTCATCATTATCATTTTCTTTGTTTAGTTCATTTACAATATTTCTATAATTTTCATTTTTTATAACTTGATTGCCTTTTGCACCTTTTAGCAATTCTTCTAGATATAGGCTTCTATACATGGGAAGATTTACTTCTCCCTCTTCTAAGTCTTTATAGTCTATATCCATTCCTGTTACCAATTTGTCAATAAAGTCCAATTCCTTGTTATCTTCTAATTCTAAAAAGCTTCCATCTTTTAATCTGTAATACTTTTTCTTAAGTTCATATTTTTGCATAATCTTTTCTAATTCTTTTATATCAATATCCAAATTGCTTAAATCTATAGAAAGTAGATTATTTTCAATCTTTACCCCTACTGTTCCCATTTTTGGTTGTCTAATCTGTTTTTTCTTAAAGTTTTCTGTTGCCAAAACCTCAAAATGTTGCATGTAGTAATTAATGTCTTGGGTTAAAAATTGATAGATTTTATCGTTGTCTGGTAAGATAAATCGTAAATTTTTTACATCAAACATAAATCCTGTTTTTCGGAAGATATTTAATGCTTTAGTTTCTTTTATCATATTTCTTGGTATATCAATTTTTTGTTTCTCATCTAATGGATTAAATTCTTGATTATCATAGCAAAATTTTACGTCTGCTACTAAATAATCATTTTTATCAAAATCCAAGTAGACTTTTGTTATTAATGTTTTTGGTTTATATTTTTCAATCTCTTCTTCAGAAACATTTTCTAACTTGATAGCATTTTTTACTTTTGGAATAATAACAGAAAATAGCTGTGACAGCTCTTCTGTTCCTAGTTTTACTTCTGTCATATAATTTTGTCTAAAAATTTCTAAAAGCTTTAAATTTGCTTTTTCAAACTTTTTGTTACAACGATATAGTTTATGCTCATCAAGTACATATTTATATTCTTTTCCCTGTAATATAGAAATTTTATAGATTTCTACATTAGGGATAATTTCATAACTGTCTTTATCTAGCTTTACTAGTTTAAATTGGATGTCTGGTTGTTCTTCTGTAAATTCAATTTCTGTTTGCTTATATTCTCTTTGAAAGCTAACCTTTTTTCCTTTTAAAATCTCAAATAAGTCGTCAACTCCACTATTGCTTAAAATGATACTGGTTTCACTTAAAGCATTTCCGTAAAAACGGTAATTGCTATTAGAATTTGAATTGGCATATTTGATAATCTCTGCATATTTCATCAAAAAGTCTAATAATGGTAAACTTTCTTTTTCGAAGCTCTCTCTTGTATGAACAAATTGTAATTTTTGACCATAACGATATAATTCTTTATTTAACATTCTTGTATAAAAATCAGACAAATTTTTAATTTTATACATTCGTTTATTTCCAACCTTGAATTCTACCTTCATATCACCTGTAAATTTATCATAAAAAATCTCTGGCTCTAACTGAATGGTCCCTTGTTCTTTTAGCTCACTTTTCTCTTCTTCAATCCCTTCGATTTCTTCATTATAAAAAATATTTACAATTTGCTTAAAACCTCTATATTTATCATATCCAGAAGGAAGATGAGATTCCATTTTTGTACTATCACTATCCACCAAATCATCTGTTTCATGCTCTTTTTCACTACTATCAGCAAACGCTAAAACAGTTGCCAAAGTATGCTTACATACCCCATAATAATTATGATAATCTGGACAAGTACAAGTAATATCTTCAACCTCTCCATTTTGTACAAAAATATATGTATGATATTCCTCATTTCCATATACACTACCTTTAATTTCAAAATTTAATGGGTTTTGGTACTCAAAATCAATAATATCTACTCTGCCTTCTTCTTTATATTCATGTGCTCTTCTTGTCCTAGAAGTCCCTGCATCATTACATAAATTATCAATTATATTGTTATTAATTATCATATTTTTTACCTCTCACTTGGCAAAAAATTATATAACATTTTGGAACTTTTTTCAAGTGGTTTTTATCAAAAAATTGCCAAAGGGATAATTCTTCAGAGGTCAAGTCGGTTTTGCCTGTTAAGCAATATATAGTATAAAAAATGAAATGATTTTGCGTATCTAAATTTGAAGTTAGAAATAACCAATAAAACCATGAGGAATGTTCACGGTACTCACGTTAGTGAGGGTTTGAGTGAAAGAGGCTCATGGTTTTATTGTG
>CASFHP010000058.1 GCA_949294555.1 uncultured Eubacteriales bacterium | reverse complement strand
TTTATAGAATGTTGATATATAAATATTTTTTTCAAATTCTCGGCTACCCTCCATTCCCGTTCAACAAATTCTAAAGATAAAGCCACAACAATACCCGAAGACAGGACCCTTTATGGCTTTATCTTAAGAATTTGTAAAACTATTCCGGTCACATTCGAATTTTCAAAAAATATTTATATATCAACATTCTTCTTAATACTCATCTATAAACTGTGAATTGTAACAAAGAATATTTAATTTAAAACTTTTTAGAGAATAAAACGATGATTTTTTGCTCCGTCCCCAAAATCATCATTCAAATCGAGGAAAGGAAAATATATGAAAGATTATATAACTATTATTGGTGGTGGCTTAGCTGGTACTGAAGCTGCTTATCAAATAGCCAAGAGAGGCATACATGTAAAATTATATGAAATGAAACCTGTAAAATTTTCTCCAGCACATAGTAACAAAAATCTAGCAGAGATTGTGTGTAGCAATTCTTTTAAGTCTAATTTGTTAACAAACGCATGTGGCTTATTAAAAGAAGAATTAAGAAGACTAGACTCTCTATTAATTAAAATAGCAGATGAAACCAGTGTGCCTGCTGGACAAGCATTGGCTGTGGATAGAGATATTTTTTCGAGAAAAGTAACAAATGCAATTGAAGAAAATAAAAATATAGAAGTGATACATGAAGAAATAACAGATATAGAAAAAATGGCAGAAGAGGGGATTGTTATTATTGCTACAGGACCATTAACTTCAGATGGCTTGGCAAAACATATTCAAAAGCTAACTAGCCAAGATAAGCTATATTTCTATGATGCAGCAGCACCAATCATTCATAAAGATAGTATAAATTTTGACATTGCCTTTTATGGAGATAGATATCAGCAAGAAAAGAAAAAAGAAGAGACAATCGAAGAATGGAAAAAACGATTAAAAGAGGAGCAAGAAACACAAAGCTATATTAACCTTCCAATGAACCAAGAAGAATATGAAAATTTTGTAAAAGAATTAATCAATGCAGAAGTTGTCACTTTACATGATTTTGAAAAAAGAGAAATTTTTGAAGGTTGTATGCCAATTGAAATTATGGCAAAAAGAGGAATAGATACCTTACGATTTGGACCATTAAAGCCAGTCGGTTTTGATGACCCAAGAACAGGAAGAAGGCCATATGCTGTTGTACAATTAAGACAAGATGATAAACAAGGTAGTATGTATAATATGGTTGGATTTCAAACTAATTTGAAATTTGGAGAACAAAAAAGAGTATTTTCTATGATACCCGGACTAGAAAATGCAGAATTTGTGAAATATGGTGTTATGCATAGAAATACTTATATTAACTCTACAGAATTATTAGATGAAACCTACAACCTAAAAAGCAACCGCAACATCTATTTTGCAGGGCAAATCACAGGTGTAGAAGGTTATGTGGAATCTATTTCTTCTGGAATGGTAGCAGGATTAAATGCAGTGGCTCAATATAGAGCATTTGACAATATAAAGCAAAAAGATAAAATTATTTTCTCAGAATACACTGTTATAGGTAGCCTAGCCAAATATATTTCAACCCCAAACACAAAATTCCAACCAATGAATGCCAATTTTGGAATATTACCAGAATTGGAAGGAAAGAAAATAAAAGATAAAAAAGAACGATATACAAAATTAGCGGAAAGAAGTTTAGAGAAACTAATGGAAAAAGATTGAGATTTGAGAGTTTTGCGTGTATAATAGATAATGGAGGTAGAACTAAATGGAAGAATTAAATCCAACAATAAAGCAAGCAATCAAAAGAAATTTTTCAAAATTAGATATACAAGCTCCGAACTTTGAAGAAGAAGTAAAAAGTAAGATTAATCAACTGATAGAAATGCAGTTTAAAGGGATTATTAAAGAATGGGAAAAGGCAGATAATCAAGGGCAGAGTAAAGATGAAAATAAGAAGATAAATCAAATGGAAATTTTTGACCAAGTTGTAGAGGATTTATTAACAGATTTTGAACAAGGAATACGAGAAAATACAAAAAATAAAAATGTTAATCAGGAAGAAAAAGAAAATATTATTCAAAAAATAAAGGGAGACTATACAAATAGAAAAATAAGTACTATATTAAAGAATGTAGATGGAAATATGTCTGTTAGATATGATATATTTAAACGTAATCAAGCTAAAGAGAGTATATATATGGATATCTTAACAGAAGAAATGAAAGATAGCTTAAAAGCAAAATTCCAATCATTAGATATACAAGATGAACATTTTCAAGAAAAGATAGAAGAAATTATTAATGAAGCTTTAAGTATAAATAAAATCCAAGTAACAGAACATGTTATGAAAAAGTCAGTTGATAATGCTTTAGATGAGGAAAAAGAAGGATTTGCAGAATTCAAAGATTTGATGAATGAGGGGATTTTAGAAGATATCGAAGATATAACATTAAAAGATTCTTCAAAACAACGAGCAATTGATGGAATTTTGAATGAGGAAGAAGAAAAAAATTCATTAGAAAAAGTTATTTCCATAGAACTAGATGAAAAAGAAACATTGATACAAAGAATTATAGAAGAAATTCTAAAGCAATTGGAGGATGTCATAGAAGAAAAAAAGCAGGAAATCCAAAAAAAAATAGAAAAAAATGAGGATATGCTTGGGAAGGTTCAAAGAAGAGATAAGTTAAGAGCTTCTAGAATTAAGGTAAATCAATTACATCAAAAAACAAAAAATTATAAAGGAACAGAAGGAAAAAAATTAAATCAAAATATCGAAGCAATTATTGGGGATTTTGATAAACAAATAGAGGCATTAACCTTAGCAACAACAGTGAATGGCAAAGAAAAACAAGTACAAGAATTAGAACAAGAAAAGCAACAATTGGTAGCAGAAAAGAAAAAGTTAGAGGATATGTTAGAAACTGTAAAGGAAAAATATACAAAGGAACAGTACAAACAGACAAGTAAAGTGCTCCTTACAGATGAAATCCAAAACAAGATGAATGAAATTCAATATGGAATGCGTCCAGAGATAATATTGGAAAAAGCAGAAGAAATTAGAAAGATTTTTCTAGAAAATAGAAAAAAATTTACAATCGAAGAATTAAGAGACATATTTAAAAATGTATCTATCATAGATAAAGAAGGAAGTGGAAAAAATCTAACAGCTTCTACATTAGCTGATATAGGAGCTATAAATGATATTAGAAAGTTGTATATTTATGAAACTGGACAGGAAAAAGAAAAACAAGATGAAAATGAAATAGAATGGTGTAAAAAACAATTTAATAAACTTTCTGACCACATTAAAGAAATTAGTGGAGAAACAGTTAGTCCTTTAAAAACAGAAGCAGAATATATAGAAGAATTAAAAGGGCTAGAATCAGAAGCTGAAAGGAATACTTCTTCTTCAAAAAAAGGAGAAGAAATTCAAAGAGTTAATCAAAGAATGAAAGGACTACAATCTGTTTTACAACAAGTTATAGGATTTGTTAGTACAGATGGTATTAAGAAAACATATCACAATGTTATAGAAAAATTGAAAAGTAATCCAAAGCTTTCAAGAGATGAATTGCCTGATGAAATTATAGAAGAGAAACCTTTAAAGAAAATACAATATGTATCAAAAGATTTAACATCAAAAACTTCACAAAATAAAGAAACGGGAAACAGAGATACAGGTGAGGAACAAGAATTGTAAGGAAACTTGAATTTGGAACATAATTATGAATTCGACTTGGAATGTTACTATTCACAGCCTTAAAATAAAAAAACACCCAAACTAGAGAGAATAAAAGTATATTTTTTATTCTCTCTGGTTTGGATTAGTTTTTATTTTTG
>CASFHP010000057.1 GCA_949294555.1 uncultured Eubacteriales bacterium | reverse complement strand
GTTTTGTATCATTTTTGTCGAAAAATGACGAATAGTCATATTTTACATTTTTCGACAAAAATGATACAAAACCCCACCTGGCCCCAATTGTCTCAAAATCCAACCTGGCTAAGCTGACCACTTTCTATATTTTTTCTCTACGAATTATCCAATCTTTTTCACATTTAATTGGTAATTTCATTAACACTTTTTGTCCTTTTACACCCGGGCTAACAGCTTGTATTTCTTCCTTTGTTTCGTAATCCCATAGGTTATCAATTGTAAATTGTATAGGCTCTAATTTATATGGAATTAAAATTTCCATTTTATCTCCCACTTGCAATTTGTTCTTTATTTCAATAACAGACTTTTTTTCATTGTATTTTACTACTTTTCCACCAAATTCATATTTTTCATTATATTGTCTTCCACCATATTCTTGAATATCTTTGTTATTTCTGTCATTAAAATAAAATGTAGTCAATCCTCTGGTTTTTACTTTTTCCAATTCTTTTAAATATTTTGTATAATCATAATGTTCTGGGTCTTTTTCATAATCATCAATTGCATTTCGATAAGCACCTATAACACTTGCTAAATAGTATTCTGTTTTTAATCTTCCTTCTATTTTTAAACTATCCACACCCATTTCAATAATTTCTGGAATTTCTTTTATTAAGCACAAATCTTTTGAAGAAAAAATACTTGTACCATATTCACTAGTTTCAATTGGCATTAATTCTCCCGGATTATTTTTTTCTTCAGCATATAAATTATATGACCATCTGCAACTTTGTGCACAATCTCCTAAATTGGCACTTCTACATGCCAAAAAATCACTTAAAAAACATCTTCCTGAAAATGCAAAACAGATAGCACCATGAATAAAGATTTCTATTTCCATTCCTTCAGGCTTATTTTCCATGATGTATTTTAATTGCTCTTTATTCATTTCTCTTGCCATAATCATTCTCTTTGCGCCATTATGATACCAGAAATTTGCTGCATGAAGACTTACAATATTGGCTTGTGTGCTTACATTGATATTCACACTTGGTGCATATTGTTTTAATACATCTATAACGCCTCCGTCTGCTGCGATAATACCATCTGGGTTAAGTACTTCTAATTTTTTTGCCATTTCTATGATTTCATCATATTTTTCATCCCAAGCAAAAATATTTAAAGTAACATACACTTTTTTTCCGATACTATGTGCATATTTTATTGTTTTTTCTAAATCATCATCTTTCATATCTGCTCTTGTTCTTAATGATAATGATGATGTTCCACAATATACCGCATCTGCTCCATATAAAAAAGCGATTTTTGCTTTTTCATAAGAACCTGCTGGAGCTAATAATTCTACTTTTTTCATTTTTTTCCTCTTTTCTTTATTTAAATCTACTAAATTTTATCATAAAATCGCCTTATTTACAACAAATTTATCATTTATTCCATTTTTTACGAAAATATGGTATAATAATTTTGAGGTGATTTTATGGCTTTCAAACCACAGAAGAGAGAAGATTTTTTAAATTCTTTAAAAAACATAGAAATTAATCGACCACCAGAAGAAACTTTACTTGAGAATTTCAATCCTAATGGATTGTCTAATCTATATGAACTATTTTTAAAGTTAAAAAATGTTCCTCTTGATAAAGAACTTTTTAATAAACTTTCTGATAGGATATATTCTCATTATTCAGAAGATATTGCAAGTTTATTACATAACCCTATCACTGACAATGAAATTAATCAATTGCTAGAAATCATAAAAGAGGAATATCTTGAAATAGTTAACAATAATAATCCTCAAAAGATATCAGAAACGGAACAAGAACGTCTTAAAAGTATTGTAAATAAACATTTTCCAGCACTTTTCTTAGATTTTATTGAAAATCCTATTAATGCTGAAGATTTTACAAAGCAACAAAAACTTATAAAAGATACTGTTTTAAAGCTTTCTGATACATATTATAATCAAGCAAATCCTCATGGGCAACAAAATTCTGATTATATATCCAGTGCTATTTATTTAATATACAAAAAAATAAATCCTGGACTTTCTATAACAATACCTGGTCGTGAAAAAGGATTAAAAAGTTTCGATGATAATATGCATAAAGAATTAAATAAAGGATTACAAAATACAATGCCTAGTGATATAAAAACTGGTATTACACTTTCTGATATGGAAAAACAGATTGTTTCTAATACAGATAATCCTAATAATTTCACTGATAAAACGAATAGTGATTTTTCTGGTATTACAATTGTGTTAAATCATATAGATGATACTATGTATTTTGATGAAAACGACCCAGAAAATGACGAAATAATAAAATTGAGAAAGCAAAGAAATCATAATCTAAAATTTGTACATAGTCTTCAAAAATACTTACTTGCAAATGATATTTTCTTAACCCAAGAAGAATATTTCCAAATTTATATTGAATTACTTCATCGTTTACAAGATAGTACATATCCAGAATGTACGCATGAAATAAAAGAAGGAAATTATTCTACAAGATTAGAACTGGCTATTGCAAACTATAAAAAGATTAATGCTACAGATTCATTCGCTCCCAAAGCCACAACAGATGAAATAGACGAATTATATACTCTTATAGATTGCTTAAAAAGGCGATTAGATGACAAGTTGGAAAATGAAATCTTACAAGTTACATTTCCTCATGTATTAGATGATCCATTGCTTACAAATGATTTTAAGATAAATGGAACTTTTGTTAAATTTGTCAAAAAAGAAAACGGATTTTGTGCAATTTATTTTGAACTAACTGACGCATTAGGCAGAAAAACAGAAGTACAGCTTCAATCTAATATGCGATATAAAGAAACTAAAAATGGTATTTCTTCACATAATGATATGCCTAGTAAACAAGTAGATGTTAAACACTTTTTTGAATTGACAGATAACAGAAATGACCCTGAACTTCTTAATGACTATCTTTCTTTGTTGGGTAGAACTTCTAAAAAGCAAGAAGAAGATTTAAAGCAAATGTTAGAAAATTTACAAGAAGAGAAATCTTCTCGTAATAAAACCCCTGAAGAAAAAAGAAGATTGGATAATTCTATTAGAAGGCTTCAAAAGAAAATTGAAGCAATTGAAACTGCAAAAAATAATGTTAAAATTAAAGATGAATTTATCGAAGAAAATGATATGATTGACATCGATAATACAATGAAAGAAGACAATTATGACATAAAATATGTTGATGATAAACCTGTAAAAGTGTATGATACAAAAACTACAAAACGTACTAGCAAAATGACAATTGAACAATATCTACCTATATATGCAGAATATATGTCTCCTGCTGATATGAAAATTATTAGTTCTGCACATGCTACTGCACCAGAAGCCTATGTTAACAAAAAAGATTTAATTGAGAGTTTTACAGAAATATTACGAAAAGGAGATGAAATCACTTATCTTTCTGAACTTTTAATTGATAAATTAAAAGATATTTTGAAAATCAAAAATACAAACCAACTTTCTTATGAAGATTTAAAAAGGTATGCTTTGGATTCTGAAAATGGTTTTTATGCATCAAATGATACCAAAACAGAAGAAGATGAACTTGATAGGTAATTATTTTTGTATTAGGACAAATCTCGCTTCGCGAGAACTTTAAAAAATGCAATTTCGTTTAATATAAGAAAGGCGTGCATAACGAAATCAAAGATTTCTATGCACATATGTGAAGACTGCTTTGCAGTACTTCACGAATATAGGAAGCCTAACCTTGTTGTATACGGAAAAATCTTATATGCAGTCAAGATAAAAGCCGATTTTTCTTTTGAAAATAAAATCTCATTTATATGATAGGGACTTGTTTTTGCACGCAAAGTCCCTATTATCTAAATATTACATATTTTACCATTTAT
>CASFHP010000056.1 GCA_949294555.1 uncultured Eubacteriales bacterium | reverse complement strand
ATGGGACACAGTCAATTTGAAAAAATACCTATGTCAGTAGAAAGACAGAGGTATTTTTTAGAGCAACAAATAGAAGAAATAATACAAGGAATAGAAGAAATAAAAGAGGTAAGTGGAGAAAAATTCACAATAAGACAATTAGAAAAAACAAGAAAATCATTAGAGGCAAAACTTGAAAAATTAAATAATGCAGATAGAAAAGATGATGTAATAACATTTGAACAACTACGGAGTAGATAGACTATTTGTAGATGAGGCACATTACTATAAAAACTTATTTTTACAAAGCAAAATGAGAAATATAGCAGGAGTTCAGAGTGGAGATGCACAAAAAAGTTTTGATATGTTTATGAAAACGCAATATATGGATGAAATAACACGGAGGAAAAGGTGTTATTTTTGCTACTGGTACACCACTTTCAAATAGTATGACCGAATTATATACAATGCAAAGATATTTGCAGTATGGTACATTAGTTAAAAATCATTTACAACATTTTGATAGTTGGGCAAAAGGTTTTCAAAGTTTAATAATATACCAGAGTTAATGACAATGTTCCGTGAAATTGCAGATATTCAAACAGCAGAAACATTAGATTTACCAACACCACAGGCTGAAAAGCATAATATAGCAGTACAACCAACACAAATACAGATAGATATGGTATCGGATTTAGGAGAAAGAGCAGAGGCAATAAGAGCAGGGTTAGTTCCAGTATGGGAAGATAATATGCTTGCAATTACAAATGAGGGAAGAAAACTAGCATTAGACCAAAGACTAATAAATAGTAACTTACCAGATGATGAAAATAGTAAAGTAAATGTTTGCGTTAAAAATATTTATGATATATGGGAGAAAACAAAAGAAAAGAGGTCAACACAACTTGTCTTTTGTGATTTATCAACACCAAAATCGCTTGGTGCAGATGATAATCCTTATGAATTAGAATTAGTAAATGGAGAATGGAAGTGTAAAGAAAGAGAATTTACAGATGTTTATACAGATATGAAAAGAAAACTAATAGAAAAAGGAATACCAGAAAATGAAATTGCTTTCATTCACGAGGCAACAACAGAGGCAAAAAAAGAAGAACTATTTGACAAAGTGCGTAGTGGAGAAATAAGAGTTTTAATGGGTAGCACTTTCAAAATGGGAGCTGGTACGAATGTGCAAGATAAAATAATAGCATTGCACAATTTAGACTGTCCGTGGACAAGTGCTAATTTAATACAAAGAATCGGAAGAATGTTAAGGCAAGGAAATGAAAATGAACTCGTGCATATTTATAACTATGTAACACAACGAACTTTTGACGCATATATGTATCAATTAATTGAACAAAAACAATCATTTACTAGCCAAATAATGACATCAAAAACACCCATAAGAAGTATGGAAGATATTGATGAAAGAGCATTAGACTATGCCGAAATAAAAGCTCTAGCAACTGGTAATGAGTATATAAAAGAGAAAACAGAATTAGAGGCAAAAACAACGAAATTAAAAATGCTAAAACAAAGTTATTTAAGTCAAAAATATGAATTAGAAGAAATGATAGAAAGAAAATATCCTCAACAAATAAAAGAGTGCAATGAAACAATAGAAAATTTAAAAGAAGATAAAAAACAACTAACTGAAAACACAAAAATAAATGAAGATAATTTTTCAACAATGATATTAGATAATCAAATATATAATGAAAGAGCCAAAGCAGGAGCAAAGATATTAGAACTATGTAAAAATGTTACTGATTTAAAGGGAGTATATGTAGGAGAATATAGAGGATTTAAAATGTATTTAGAATTTAATAGTTTTTCTAAACTATTTCAAGTAGCATTAAAAAATAAACAGACTTATAGAGCAGTACTTGGAAGTGATAAAGTAGGTGTAATAACTCGTATAAATAATGCGTTAGAATCAATGGACAAACAATTAGAAAGTACAACACAAAAATTGCAGAACTTAGAATTACAATGCAAAAATGCAAAAGAAAATTTATCTGTACCATTTGCACAGGAACAAGAATTGCAAGAAAGTTTAGCAAGATTAAAAGAAGTAAATAAATTACTAAAAATAGGAGATACAAAAGAAAGAGAAGTCATTGATATTGATGATGAGCAGGAAGAAATTGAAGAATATTCTAATGAAAAAGTAAAAGAATATGCAAGATAATGTCAAGTTTATAAATTATGAAAAAATAAGTTTTTTACACTTTTTTATTATTTTGAATATTGTTCTAAAATAAGAACAATAGGAGGTAATGAAAATGAAATCAGAGAAATTTTTAAAAAGGTCTATTTTAGATGAACTTTATAATGAAAAAGGAGAAAAGTTTGCAGATGGCATTTTAAAGGAATTGAAAGAACAAAATAAGGAGTTAAAAACAGTAAATGTTGATGAAGAATTAACAAACAAGATTAAAGAATATGTTACAGATAATGAAAAACAGAAGGAACTGTTAAGATTGGTTAATAAATATGAAATAAGCACAAATGCTGATGATGACTTTTGGAATAAAATGTATTATAAATTAGGAATTTATGATGGAATAGAATTAAAAAATATTATTAAAAACGAAACAAAAGATAATGATTATAATGAAGATAATACAATGTTTTTTGATGAATATTCAGATGACTTCTGGGATTATATGAATGCAAATAGAATGAAAATGCTAAAAAGAAATAAAAAATATAAAGAGCTTATGTCAAAAAGAGAAAAAATAAAAGATGATAATCCTAATGTAAGAACTTTTTTAGAAGATAGAGAAATTATTGACTTAACAGAAGATGAATTAAATGCTGTATTGGATATTTTTGAAATAGAAGAAGATATATCTACCATAGAAACCACAGAAACTTTTAAATTAGGTGCAAAAGAAATGCTTGTATTTTTAAAACAAATGGGATTACTATAATTTACATAGAAGATATTAAAAAAATAATATCTTCTATATTATTTTATAAATATTTGTGCTATAATTCAAATAATAATAAATAATGGAGATAAAATAATGTTAGGTATTAGAAAGAAAATAAAACTAACTGAAGATGAACGAAGAATAATGTTTTATGCCCTAAACGATTTTAGAACAAAAATATTAAAAGAGGGGAAATGTGTAGATGTAATAAATGAGGCAATGTGTGCAGTAAAACCAAAAATGAAAGCAAAAAAAGACCTTATAGGAGTTACAGTAAATGCTTTGATATATATGAAAGAAAAGGCTGACGCAGAAAAACTTGATACATCTGTAATAAAAGATTTAATATTAAAATTATATGAAGAATATAAAACATTAAAGTAGGAGTTAAATTATGGATAAGAAAAAGTTAAGGAAATTAAATTTATGCTTATATGGTGGAGCTATTATAATTAGTCTTTTAGTATTATATACTTTCATTTTTGTTTTTAATAATGGTATAGGATGGAAAATATTTTTAATCATTGTTGGTATATGTTGGCTTTTATCAGCAATATCTGGATTTATAAAGAATTTAGATGATAAAGGCAAATAGTAATTTGTAGAGGTAGATGTTATGGAAAATGAAAAAATTTTATATAAAAATGAAACCATATTAAACAAAGATAATTTGCAAAATTTTTCTGAATTTGTATGGCTGCAATATAATAAATTTAAGTATTGGGCAACAATTATTTTTTCAACATTATTTTTAATATTTGGAATTGTTGGTGCAATCGGGCAAGTTATAAGATTTCAAAGAATACCAAATACTTTTACATTAGTATTTATTTTAATTTTTGCATCAATAATTATTGGTATGATAAAACTTGTAAAAGGTAATGTTAAAATAGAAGAAAAAAATAAAGATATATTATGCAAATATGAATTTAGTAATGATTATTTGCTAATTTCTACTGAATTAGCAAGTCAAAAGATATTATATGCAGATTTAAGTAATATACAGAATGTTTGTAATACAGATAAATACATATATATAATGACTAATAAAAAAACAGGATACATTATAGATAAAAGTGGCTTTAATAATTATAATGAACAAGATTTTACAAAGTATTTAAAAGATAAATTTAAAAACAAATATATAGATTATTTGGATAATACAAAAAGAAAATCATTTACTATAAAAGATATAGTTGTTTGTATTATAGTTTTATTGATATTTTGCGTAATGGTGATGGGTTATATTAGTTAGATAAATTACAAGTTATAAAGATAATTGAATAAAAAAATTAGAAGTTGAGTAACATCAGCTTCTTTTTTGTTGCTTAAAATTGAAAGGAAGTGATGATTATGCAAAGAGCAGAAATAACAGAAAAAATAGGAAAAATAAATGTAAAAATCGCTAATGCAAATAAGGAATTAGAAGAACTTGAAATAAAATATAAAAAGAAAAAATTAGAAGTAAGAAAATACAAAAATGAGTCAGCAAGATTACAATTAGAACTACAAGAATTAGAAATTGAAAATTGTAAAGAAACAAGAGAAAAAAATAGAATAAAGAGAATGCAAAAGATAACAATGAAAAAATACGCAGATCCAAATAATGAATATTATTCGCAAGAAAAAACTTATTATAATTCAGAAGATTTATATAAGAGTTATATAGAAAAAAATAGATTACCATATAACGATTAGGAAAGAGAGGTAAAATTATGCAAAAAACTTATAATATTGAAATAGAAGAAACATTGCAAAGAGTTGTAA
>CASFHP010000055.1 GCA_949294555.1 uncultured Eubacteriales bacterium | reverse complement strand
ACAAAACCCAACCTGGCCCAATCTGTCTCATTTTTTCTTTCTCTCTTTTTTATCAATCGTAACTTCTTTATTCAAATCTTGTTTATCAATAAATCCTTTTTTATAAACATCTTTAATATACATTACTAAAGAAAAAACGGTAGCAAATAAAGCCAGATAGAATAAGCCTAAATCCAAATTTGTCCAAATAGTTCCAAGTTTAAATTGATTAACTAGTAGAGAAAATACAATTGCAACATAGAAAAGTACAGTCGCCAATTTTCCATACCATTTGCTATATACAACAACATCTTTTCCATAAAGGAAAGAGGCACCAGCAATCATAATCAATTCTTTTAGTAATACAATAACCAATATCCAAATAGGAATGATATCAATTAATGTTAAAGAAGCGATGGTACAAATTTGTGTTAGTTTATCTGCTAAAGGGTCCATTAATTTTCCGAAGTTTGATATTAAGTTGAATTTTCTGGCTATAAAACCATCAGCAATATCTGTTATAGCTGATAAGGTAAATAGGATAAATGCCATAATATAATTTCCAGAAAAGATATTCATTACAATAAATGGTATTAATATAAATCGAATAACTGTTAGGGTATTTGGTACATATTTTAGCATAAAAATTTCATTCCTTTCAATTTCTTTAAGGCATTAATCTAAACCTTTTATTTGTTTGTTAAATGAATTCATCAATTATTTTTTAAAGCAAATAATTTGATAAAATTTATCAAATTATTTCACTTCAAATGTTAAATTCCCATCTACAAAATCGATATTGACAGTTTGCCCATCTAACAATTGCTGTCTTAAAATCATTTCAGATAATTCATCTTCTACATATCTTTGGATGGCTCTTCTTAATGGTCTAGCACCAAATTTAATGTCGGTTCCTTTTTCCAAGATATAGTTTTTAGCAGCTTTTGACATATTCATTTTGATATCTTTAACTGATAAAGCTTTTACTGTATCATTTAACATCAAATCAACAATTTGTAGTAATTGTTCATTTGTTAATGGGTCAAATGTAACAATTTCATCAACTCTGTTTAAAAATTCTGGTCTAAAGACATCTTTTAAACTATCCATAATTTTATTTTTATTAACCATAGAATTTCCAAATCCAATAGAATTATTGTTTAAATTAGAACCTGCATTTGATGTCATAATGATAATCGTATTTGAGAAACTAACAGAATTTCCTTGGCTATCTGTCAAGATACCATCATCTAATACTTGCAATAAAATATTGAAGACATCTGGATGTGCTTTTTCAATTTCATCAAGTAAAATGATAGAATATGGTTTTCTTTTTACTTTGTCTGTCAATTGTCCTGCGTCATCATAACCAACATATCCTGGAGGTGCACCAATTAATTTAGATGTAGAGTGACTTTCCATATATTCAGACATATCAATTCTGATAATTGAATCTTCAGAACCAAACATTTCATAAGCTAAGCTTTTTGCAAGTTCTGTTTTACCAACACCAGTAGGACCAACAAAAATAAATGAAGGTGGTCTTTTGGTTGATTTTAATCCTGCTCTGTTTCTACGAATGGCTCTTGATACAGCACTTACAGCTTCATCTTGACCAATAATTCTTTTATGAAGATTTGTTTCTAAGTTTAATAATTTTTGTGTTTCTGCCTCTGTAATTTTTTGAACAGGAATTTTTGTCCAACTTTCTATTACATTTGCAATATCTTGAACAGTTAATTGTTTAGGTTTCATCTTTGCATTTAAGGCATCAATTTGTTCAATCAATTGACATTCACGTGTTTTTAAATCAGCTGCTCTTTGATAATCTTCTGTAGAATCTGCAGCAATCACTTCTTCTTTTTCAGCTTGCACTTGTTCTAATTCTTGTTTTAATTTTTCTAATGTGAACAATTCTTTATTTTCTAAATTAATTCTTGAACAAGCTTCATCCAAAATGTCAATTGCCTTGTCTGGTAAAAATCTATCATGAATATATTTTTCAGACATGATAACGGCTTGTTTGATAACATCTAAAGAAATTTTCACTTTGTGATATTCTTCATAATATTTTTTGATACCTTCCAAAATGCCGATAGAATCATCAATATTTGGTTCTTCAACCAAAACTTGTTGAAATCTTCTTTCTAAGGCAGAATCTTTTTCGATATATTTTCTATATTCTTTTAAAGTGGTTGTACCGATTAATTGAATTTCTCCATTAGAAAGTGCTGGCTTTAGGATGTTTGCTGCATTCATAGAATGTTCGCCATCTCCAGCACCAATAATATTATGAATTTCATCAATTACTAAAATGATATTTCCATATTCTTTACATTCATCAATAATGCCTTTCATTCTAGACTCGAATTGACCTCTAAATTGTGTACCAGCAATTACAGCAGTCATATCTAGCAAATAAACTTCTTTATTTAACAATTTAGCAGGAACATTTTGGTTAGCAATTCTGATAGCCAATCCTTGAGCAATAGCTGTTTTACCAACACCTGGTTCTCCTATTAAGCAAGGATTATTTTTAGAACGTCTATTTAAAATTTGAATAATTCTTTTAATTTCAGCATCTCTTCCAATAACAATATCTAGTTCATTGTTCTTAGCTTTTGCAGTTAAATTAGTTCCATAAGTATCTAGAAATTTCTTTTTCTTATTTTGTTTTGTGGCTTTTCTTTTTTCAACCTTCACTTTTTTTCTTCCATTGTTCAATTCTTGATCATTGTTACCATTATTATTTGAATTTCCTCCAAACATATTTGTAAACAATGAACTTAGTGGAATGGCTGCACCAGAAACTTTTCCTGTGCCATCTCCATTTTCATCGCCAGCATTTTCAAAAGTGATGGCTCCATCGATATTTTCAATATCTTCTAAATTAATATTTTCAGCTAAATCTTTAAAAATGGTTTCAAATTGTTTTGTCATATCATTTAGATTTACAGGATCTTTTGATAAAATTTCATTTTGTCTATATAACACTTCATTAGGGTTAATGCCTTTTGCTTTTGCACAGTCATAACAATACCCTTCTAAAGATTCTTTACCATTTTCAATTTTTTTATAAAAAAGGATAGCTGGGTTTTTATTACATTCTGAACATAACATACTTTAAATTCCTCATTTCCTATATAAATATACAATATATATCATAACCCAAAATACGCAAATAGTCAATATTTTTGGGAAGTTTTTTCCCTTTAGAAAGTTGAAAAATTATTGAAATATTCCTATAATAATGATATAATTTTAGAAGAGCACTTAAAAAGAAATAAAAGCGTAATCAAAAAAGCCTTAAGGAAGGAATGTAGGAATATGAATGTAACATTACCAAAGAAGGAGAAATTGAATATCAAAGCAATTGTCATATATACAGTTTCCATCATAGCCTGTATTGTTGCAATCATTGTGATAGGGTTGTCAGCATATTATGGAAGCGAAGAACTTGACAGAATAATCACTGTAGGTGGTTCCAATATCAGTCAAAAAGATATTGATTATCAATTATTAATTTCTAATTTTGATGACATCTTTCAAAATCAATTAGAAGAATATAATACAGATGTAAATATCGAAAAAATAGATGATGGACAAGAAATTGTCTATACATATTACACAATTGATGAAGCAGAAGAAAATAGTTATGATTTAAACTTAAATATCCCATATATCAATATTGATAATGAAACAATAGCAAGTTATAATGAAGAAATAAAAGAAACGTATGAAAGAAAAGCAGAAAGTACATTAGAATCAGAAAATCAAAATATTATCTATACAGTGCAATATGAAGCAACAATTGAGAATGATATTTTATCATTAATTATTAGAGCAAATTTGAAAGAAGGTTCAAGTGCACAAAGGGATATTATACAAACATTCAATTATGACTTAAGAAACAACAAAGAAATTTCATTAGAAGAAGCAATAGAGCAAAAGCAATTAGATGTTAGAGAAGTACAAGATAAAATAGACGAAGAAATTGCATTAGCAGAGCAACAAGTAGAAGATTTAAGAACATTAGGATATTCTATTTTTGCTAGAAATGCAGATGATGAAATGTATAAGATAGAAAATACACAAGACTTCTTTATTAAAGATGGAAATATTTATATTATTTATGCCTATGGAAACGAAAATTTAACAGATGCAATGGATTTAATAATTGTATAATTGAGACAGTTTGGGCCAGGTTGGGTTTTGTAGCAAAAATGTCGAAT
>CASFHP010000054.1 GCA_949294555.1 uncultured Eubacteriales bacterium | reverse complement strand
TCCTTAAGTATTTGACTGAAAGAAAAAATTGTAGATGATAAAAAGCTACAAAATAAGCAAAAACAAAGGAAAAATAAAAGAAAAGAGGTAGAAGAATGATAGGAACGAAAGTGAAAAAACAAATTCAAAATATAGTAAAGCAACAAATAGAAAACAAAGTAAAATCCCAGAAAGGAATTACACTATTGGCTTTAGTCATAACGATAATTGTTTTATTAATCTTAGCAGGAATCACGATAAATGCGATAACATCAGATAATGGAATCATTCAAAATGCATTAGATGCAAAAGAAAGAGCAGAGATGGCAAATGAAAGAGAAATAGTAGAACAAGCAACCGTACAAGCAATGGGTAAAAATAAAAGAGGAAATATTGTAAGAAATGAATTACAAGATGAACTAGACAAAATTACAGGAGAAGGGAAAACAATCGTAACAGCAGATACAGAAGAAGGTGGATATTTTGTAAAGTTTGTAGATAGTGGAAGGATATATAAAGTAAGCATAGATGGAGATGTAACTTATTTAGGAGAAGAAGATGAATTAATTACACAAGCAGAAATTGTTGCAAATCCAGAAAGTAATACAACACCAGAGTTATTACAAAGGGTAGACTTAACAGTAAAAACACCAATAGAAATAGAAGGAGCAGAGTATTCTTTAGTATATGCATGGAATCAAGATAAAGAAAATGCACCAGAGGATACAAAATTTATAGAAACTACACTAATAGGAAATGGAAGAATAAGAACAACAACTGTATTTAGTAGTGATACAGTAGGAGGAGATTACTATTTATGGGTAAGAGTTGTAGTAGGAGAGATTGAAAGAGAAGTATGTTTTGGACCATATACGATAAGAGACCATACAACCTTAATTGTAACAAGTGGTGAAACAGCATCAACATCAGGATTTTTAGGAAATACAGAAATAGAAAGAAGGCTAATAGAAAGTGTAAATATTACAACATCTTTAGCAGGACATAGTAAAAATGATGCAAATACATGGGATGTATCACAAAGTCAAAATGGAATGTATCTAGCATGGTCTGAAGATAGTGATAATGATGGATATTATGAAGTAACAATAGCGGGAGATGGAGGCGTGGTTGCAAATAGTAATTCAAGTTATTTATTTGCAAATATAGGATATAGGGTAGAAAATCAAGAAGTAAGCATAACAGGACTAGAGAATTTAGAGACAGGATTAGTAACAAATATGAGTTATATGTTTAGAGAATGTAAAGTACAACAATTAAACTTAAATACATTTGATACAAGTAATGTAACTAATTTACAATATATGTTTTATAATTGTACAAATTTAGAAGCATTAGACTTAAATAATTGGAATACAAGTAACGTAACTAACTTATTCTCAACATTCCAAAGTTGTACAAACTTAAAAACATTAGAAGTAAGCGACTGGGATACAAGCAAAGTAACGTTGATGGGAGAACAAACTGGATATGTGGCTTATGGAGGAACATTTGAGGGATGCTCAAGTTTAACAGAATTAGATTTAAGTGGATGGGATACATTAAATGTAGTAGGAATGGGAAATATGTTTTATGGTTGTTCAATTTTAACAGAATTAAATGTGAGTAATTTTGATACAAGTAATGTAATTAGTATGTATGAAATGTTCAGAAATTGTAGTAAATTGCAAGAGCTAAATGTAAGTAATTTTAATACGAGTAATGTGACAAAAATGGGCTATATGTTTAATAATTGTAGTAATTTAACAAAAATAGATGTAAGTAAATTTAATACAAGTAATGTAACCGATATGTCAAATATGTTTAATAATTGTAGCAGTTTAACAGAATTAGATGTAAATAATTTTAATACAAGTAATGTAACCAATATGTCAAATATGTTTAATAATTGTAGCAGTTTAATAGAATTAGATGTAAGTAATTTTAATACAAATAATGTAACCAATATGTCAAATATGTTTAATAATTGTAGCAGTTTAATAGAATTAGATGTAAGCAATTTTAATACAAATAATGTAACCAATATGAACGGTATGTTTTATAATTGTAGAAGTTTAACAGCATTAGATGTAACTAAATTTAATACAAGTAATGTAACTAATATGTCAAATATGTTTTTTTATTGTAGCAGTTTAACAGAATTAGATGTAAGTAATTTTGATACAAGCAATGTAACAGATATGAGTGCAATGTTTAGAGGATGTTCAAAAATAACAAGTTTGAATTTGAGTAATTTTAATACAGAAAAAGTAACAAGCATGTGGTATTTGTTTGCCCAGTCTAATAATTTAAGAGTTCTAAATATAAGTAAATTTAATACACAAAATGTAACAGATTGGACAAATATGTTTATGGAGGTACCATCAACAATTCAAATCACTACAAATCAAAGCACAAAAGATTGGATATTAGACAAATTTCCAACTTATACCAATATAACAGTAGTCGAATAAAAAGACCTATATGTGGAAAATAAGAAAAGCGAGTATAAGCGAAATGAAATCAAAAATTTAAATGGACAAATAGAGTAAAACATAAAGATTAAGGAGAAGATATATGATAGAAAAAAAGAAAAAAATCATAATAGGAGCAAGCATAGCAGTGATACTGCTATTGCTTGTCATCATAATAATTGCAATATCAAATAATAATAAAGAAACAGAGAACACAGAAACATTACAAACTATAGAATTGTCAGAAGTCATCAATATAGAAAACATAGAAAAATTATCATATGAAACAGAAAAAACAGATGAAGAAATATCATCAAAATATATAATAGGAAGAAACAAATTTGAAGTAAAAGCAAATGTGAAAGCAGGAGAAATAGAAGGAAAACTGATTTATGTAAGAGGAACACAAAATCTAAATATATACAAAACAGAATATACACTAAGTAAATATGGGGATAAAAACACACAAGTAAGTGGAATTATCCAAACATTTGAAGAAATTTGTAAAACGTATATGGGAATAGATGAAACATATCAAGAAACAGAGCAACTATATGGAGAAAGCACAGAAAGCTTTGCAAGACCAATAGAAGAAAGTATCTATGACGAAGGAAGATTATATAGTAAAACATATAAAAGTGAAGAAAACACATATGATATCAATTTTTATAGACAAGATAATAAAATTATATGTGAATTTGTGAAAGTTTTATGATAAATATTATAATTTCAAACATCAAAATAGCAAGGAAATTTCTTGCTATTTTTATTGTAGTATAGTAAAATAAGAACATGAAGAATTGAAAAAGGGAAGTGGTTAAAGTGAAAAAATTGCCATATGGAATAAGTGACTATGAGAGATTAGTAGAAAATGAATATTATTATATAGATAAAACAATATATATAGAAAAATTAGAAAACTTGGCAGAACCATATATTATGTTTTTACGTCCAAGAAAATTTGGAAAAACATTATTTACAAGTACTTTAGAAAACTATTACGATTTCAAAAAAGCAGATAAATTTGAAAAGCTATATGGAAATACATATATAGGAAAACATCCAACAAAATTAAAAAATAGTTATCATATATTAAAATTTAATTTTGCAGGAATAGATACATCAAATCAAGAAACAACTATGCTAGGATTTAAAAGTAAAGTTCAATCATCTATAAGATTTTTTGTAGAAAAATATAATTTGGATTTTTTTGTGAATAATGAAGAAGAAGCTGAAAATATATTAGATGATTTAATAAAAGCATTTAATATACAAAAAGCAGGAGAAAAAATCTATGTCATTATAGATGAATATGACCATTTTGCGAATGAATTATTGGGATTTAATACAAATCAATTTAAAAATTTAGTATCAAAAAATGGAAAAGTAAGAAAATGGTATGAAATATTAAAAGAAGGAACAGAAAGTGTAATAGATAGAATATTTATAACAGGTGTAGCACCAATCACATTAGATAGTTTAACGTCAGGATTTAATATCAGTTCAGATAAAACACAAGATGAAAGATTTAATGAAATGATGGGATTTACAGAACAAGAACTAAGAACATTGATGAAAGAACAAAATATAGAAGAAGAAAAACAAGAAGAATTATTGCCAATAATGAGAGAAAATTATGATGGATACAGATTTTCATTACACGGAAAAGAAAAAATATATAATTCTAATATGTGTTTATACTTTTTAAATAGTTATACAGAATTAGGAAGAATACCAGACCAATTAATTGACATGAACATAGCAAGTGATTATACAAAATTAGGAAAAATGCTAGATTTATGCAAAGGAGAAGAAAGAGAAAACGTAATCGAAAAGACTATATCAGGAGAAGGAATTGTCAGTGAGATAAGGCAGAAATTCAACCCCGCAATGGAATTTACAGAAATGGATTTAATATCTATGTTATTTTACTTAGGAAGGAGAAGAAGTAGGCTATCCAAAGTTAAACATTCCAAACAATATAATGAAAGAAATATATTCAGATTATTTTCTAAAAATACTAAGAGAAGAAATTGATATAGACATAAATGATAATTATACAGAAATAGCAAGAGAAATCGCATTGGAAGGAAAAATAGATAAAATTGTAGAAATGTTAAGAAAGTACTTGAAAAATTTATCCAACAGAGACTACCAAAGATTTGATGAAAAATATGTAAAATTAATCTTTTTCTGTATAGCCATGAACTTAAAAATATTTAGATTAAAATCAGAAATGGAAGTACAAAGAAAATATCCAGATATTCTGTTAATACCAAAAGACCAAAGCAAGGGATATAAAGGTGTGATGATAGAATTTAAGTATTTAAAAAAGGAAGAGGCAGGAAAGCTACAAGAAAAACAAGAAGAAGCCGAAAAGCAAATAAAAGAATATGGAGAATTTGAAGAAATAAAAGACATAAAAAATATTCATAAATATACAGTTGTGGCGGTAAATGATGAGATATATGTAGATGAGATAAAATAAGTAAAGAAAAAAGATAGCTTTAGATTTTTATATAAATCTAAGGCTTATTTTGTTATTATACATAGAACTGTTGATTTTAGTCAAAGTAAGAGTAAATATTGATATTTTATTTAAAACTCAAAAATGCAAATGTTTACAAAAAAAATTTCGTTAAGTCAAATACTTAACGATAAAAAACTAAAAACATAATATCAATAAAACATTAGAAAGTCAACAGAAAGAGAATACAAAAATAAAAAAGAAAAAATAGGAAAGAGAAAAAATTTAAAAGCAAAAAATGCTTGCTTATATAGTAATAGCAAGAGTTTTTTGCTTTTTCTTTTTTCCTTAAGTATTTGACTGAAAGAAAAAATCCAAAGTGATAAAAAGCTACAAAATAAACAAAAACAAAGGAAAATGAAAGAAAAGAGGTAGAAAATGGAAAAAATGAAAAAGAGGAAACAAGAAAGAGAAAACTATAATAAAAACAAACAAGAAAAAAGAACAATAAATCAAGAATGTACAAATATAGAAGGAATTACTTTACTAGCATTAGTCATAACCATAATTGTTTTACTAATCTTAGCAGGAATTACGATAAGTGCGATAACATCAGATAATGGAATAATCCCAAATGCATTAGATGCAAAAGAAAGGGCAGAAATTGACAGTGAAAGAGAGGTGGTAGAACAAGCAACCATACAAGCGATGGGAAAAAATAAAAGAGGAAATATTGTAAGAAGTGAATTACAGGAAGAACTAGATAAAATAACAGGAGAAGGGACAACAACCGTAACAGCAGATACAGAAGAACAAGGGTATTTTGTGAAATTCGTAGATAGTGGAAGGATATATAAAGTAAGCATAGATGGAGACGTAACTTACCTAGGAATAGAAGATGAATTAATTACACAAGCAGAAATTGTTGCAAATCCAGAAAGCAATACAACACCAGCATTAATACAACAAGTAGACTTAACAGTA
>CASFHP010000053.1 GCA_949294555.1 uncultured Eubacteriales bacterium | reverse complement strand
CACCTCACGATGGATAGCTTGTGCTTCTCTATGTGGTTAGCGATATATACCCCCACTACGGACTTTCACCGATTAGTTAAATGACATGCCTGTCGCACACGAACAAAAACCAGTAATATATAAATATTTTATATATTACTGGTTTTAGATTTGAGTAAGATAATTTAAGTTATAAATTATATCTTCTTAATTTTTCACATATACTGTTTTGGTATCATAAGCCAATTCAATATTTTCTTCTTTTAAAATTTTCATAATCTTTATATTAATATCCTCGACTTCTTTCAAATAGCTAGCATAATCAACTGAATTAGTATATGTATAAATTAATATATTCATTCCATTATCTGTTATTTGGTCAAATTTTACAATAATAGAATCGTCATACACACTTTCTCTTTCTTGTAACATATTTTCTATTCTCGTTTTTAATAACTGTAATTTCTCTAATGGTGTATTTAATTCTACGCATAAATTTGCTTTATATCTTCGTTTTTCCATTTTGCTCCAATTGGTAACAGAAGCATCTGCAATAATCGCATTCGGAATATTGACTAACGCATTCTCAAAAGTTCTAATTCTGGTAGTCCTAAAAGTAATATCTTCTATCGTT
Organism: uncultured Eubacteriales bacterium; assembly: GCA_949294555.1. GTDB lineage: Bacteria > Bacillota > Clostridia > TANB77 > CAG-508 > CAG-269. The sequence goes on along the minus strand of CASFHP010000053.1, from coordinate 5,220 downwards.
CCTTCATAGGCGTCCATTTCAATCCAATCGCCAACAACAAATGGTTTGTCAATAAAAATAACTAGTCCTCCAAATAGGTTTTTGGCTGTATCCTGTGCTGCAAGAGTTACAATAACACCACCTAATCCTAAACCTGCAATTAGTCCTGTCAAATTAATTTCTAATATTGCTAGCACTAGAAAGATAGCAATTACATAAATTAATACTCTTGTAATTTTTAATACAAATTCAAATACGGTATCATCCATTTTTGAGCTTAAGCTCTTCTTCAATTTTCTTCCTAAAATGGTTTTTGAAGTGAAGCTATTTGCTAATCCCACTGCTATTTCTAGCACACTGATGATTTTAAAAGCTTTTGTGACAATATCCATAACTTGGCTATTGATTTGTAATGGTGCTCTTAAAAATACGATGGCTAAATAAATTCCTAAAATAATGAAAAATGCTTTTAATGGTTTAAAGAAAGCACTTTCTTTAATTTCTTTTGCTGTCTTACTTTTTATTTTAAAAATTCTAATTATCATATAAGAAAAAGTACCACTCAATATTCTAAAAAATACAATAATTCCAATAGCAATTATGATATCTATAATTTGTATAGATGTTACTCTTCCCCAAAATTCAGCTAATTGCTCCATATTTTCCTCCAATGTTCATTCAATTTCAATTTTAAGCAAGGAAAATTTTATTTAAAAGGCAAGGGCGCATACTTTTGTATGTAACCGCGTTTTAAATGAAATTTGACGTAGCCAAAATTGTAATTATTTTTCAATTTATCCCATGTAATCTCTCAACTTCTTACTCCTACTAGGATGTCTCAACTTTCTCAAAGCCTTTGCTTCAATTTGTCTAATTCTCTCTCTTGTTACTTGAAATTCTCTACCTACTTCTTCAAGCGTTCTTGATTTTCCATCTTCCAATCCAAATCTTAATTTTAATACCTTTGCTTCCCTTGGTGTTAAGGTATTCATAACCTCTTCCAATTGCTCTCTAAGCATTGTATATGCTGCTGAATCTTGTGGTGCTGGAGAATCATCATCTTGAATAAAGTCACCTAAATGGCTATCATCTTCTTCTCCTATTGGTGTTTCCAAAGATACAGGGTCTTGTGCTATTTTTTGGATTTCTATTACCTTTTCAACAGGTATTTCCATTTCAGCTGCAATTTCATCTGGGGTTGGTTCTCTTCCTAATTGTTGCAACAAGTGTCTAGAAGTTCTAATTAATTTATTAATGGTTTCTACCATGTGAACCGGAATTCTAATGGTTCTTGCTTGGTCAGCGATTGCTCTTGTTATCGCTTGTCTAATCCACCATGTTGCATACGTACTAAACTTAAAGCCTTTTGTATAATCAAATTTTTCAACAGCTTTAATTAGTCCCATATTTCCTTCTTGAATTAAATCTAGGAATAACATACCTCTTCCTACATATTTCTTAGCAATACTTACTACTAATCTTAAGTTAGATTCTGCTAGTTTTTGTTTTGCTTCTTCATCTCCTTGTAGTACTTTTTTAGCCAAATCTAATTCTTCATCATAGGTTAATAATGGAATTCTTCCAATTTCCCTTAAATACATTCTTACAGGGTCATCAACATTAATTCCTTCATAACTTGTATCCGTAATTTCATCTAATTTTAAATCTTCTACTTCTTTCAAATCTTCGATGTCTGGTTCTTCATCCATATCATCTTGTAGTAAATCAACACCTAATTCTTCAAAAGCATCAAATACTTTATCAATTTGGTCTGGATTAACATCATCTAGCTCAGAAGCTAAATCTCCATATGTGATTTTTCCTTTTTCTTTTGCCTTTTTTAAAATGTTATTTACTTTTTCTTCTTTTAATTTTTTAGTTTCCTCTGTTTCTTCAACATTATTTTCTTTCTTTGTTTTTTCTGTTTCTTCTGCCTTATCATGTGCTTTTTTTCTTACTCTTTCAATTTTTTCTTTTTTTTCTTCTTGTACTAATTCTTCTTGTTTGTTCTCTTCTTTTTTTGCCATTTTTTTCACATTCCTTTCTTAAAATGTGTAAACCTGGTTGGAAAAGAATTGTGCTTTTGGCTATGCTGAGCTTGTTAAGGCTTTGCCTGTTACAAGGTCAGTATGCAGAGCTGGCAGACAAGTTGAAAATCAATGAGGCGTGCTTTTTGCACGTCGATTTGATTTTCGATGAAGTAGCCACCGCGCCAAAACGCAATTATTTTTCAACCCATTCACCCCTATCTAATCTTAGCTAAACGAATAATAATATCACTTAGCTCTTTCTCCAATTCTTTTTTCTGATTTTCTTCAGTTGGATTTTCTAACAATTCCAAAATTTCAAATTTTCTTTGATTTAGTCTCTCTTTTTCATAACTTTGGATAATATCATCAATTGCTTTTTCTACATCATCTATTCCATAATCTTCAGCCATTAACATGGTTATGTAATTTTGTTGTTCTTCTGTCAATTTATCAATTATACTATTTATATTACTATTTCCATTTTCAAATTCTTCATACAATTTTGTTGCAATCTGTTTTGCTATACCATATTTAAAATCCTCTATAGAAATATTTTGTTTAATAATTTGATAAATATTCATATCCCCCAAAAGTAATATTGCTAAAACTGTATTTTCTCTTCGTTTTGTTGCTTCTGAAACGTTTTCAGTCTCTTTTTTCTCTATATGTCTTACCACTGGTTTAGACTTATTCAAGATTTTTTCATCTTTATTCTCTCTATATGTAAGTTTATTAACCTCTGCATAGATAGCTTCTTTTGAAACATCATATTCTTTTGCGATTTTTTCAATGTATACTTCTCTTTCCATGCTGTTATCAATTTTTGAAATTAATTTTGCAATTTCATTCAAAAATTTTATTTTGTCATTGGTATTTTCTAAATCAAGAGATTGTCTTAAGATTTTAACTTTAAATTCTATGACTGAAATCGCTTTATCAACCACATTTTGAAATCTTGCATTTCCATATTTAATAACAAATTCATCAGGGTCTTTTGCACCTTCCATTTGCAAAACTCGAATGTCACATCCCATATTTTGCAATATCTCCATTGCTCTTACTTTCGCTGCTTGTCCAGCTTCATCAGAATCATAACTCAAAATAATTTGCTCTGTATGATTTCTTAACAAATATCCCTGTTGCTGTGTTAAAGCTGTTCCTAAAGAAGCAACTACATTATGAATATCTCTTTGATGAAGAGATACCACATCCATATATCCTTCAACAATTAGTAGCCTTTTTTTAATATCATATTTTTTTGCAACATTGAGACCATATAGATGTCTTCCCTTGCTATATACGACATTTTCAGGCGAATTAATATATTTAGGTTTTGAATCATCTAACACTCTTCCACCAAAAGCAATGACTCTTCCTCTAACATCACATATTGGAAACATCAGTCTATTACGATATCTGTCAATAAATTGTCCTCTGTCATTTTTATTTACCAAGCCAGACTCTAAAATTTCCCTATCTTCAAACCCTTGCTTTTTTAATGCTCTATATAGTTCATCAAATTTTCCTGAAAATCCAATTTGAAAGGATTTTAATGTTTCATTTGATAACTTTCTCTTTTTTACATATTCTTGAGCAATTTTAGACTCTGGTTTATATAAGTTTTCATGATAATAGTTTGCCGTAAATTCATTAACTTTATACACTTTTGCCTTTAAAGCTTCTTTTGCTGAATCTGCTGTATTTTCCAAAGTAGGTAATTGTATATTCGCTCTTTCTGCTAATTGCTGGACAGCTTCCACAAAGTTAATGCCTTCAATTTTGGTTAAAAATGTAAAAACATTTCCTCCTACACCACATCCAAAGCAATGAAATATCTGTTTTTCTGGAGATACGGAAAAAGATGGCGATTTTTCGTTGTGAAAAGGGCATAATCCAAAATAATTTCTGCCACTTCTTTTTAGTCTAACATATTGGGATATAACGTCTACAATATCATTTGTTTGTCTTACTTCTTCAATGATTTCATCACTATATCTTGCCATTAGAACTCATCCCTTTCTCCTTTCCTAAAATATTTCAATTTACTATACATAATTATATTATTCGACGTATTTTACATAAATCCTTCTCTTTATTTCAAAAAAAATTGAGACATTTTGTCTCAATTATTCATCAGCATAATTTTATTATCTAAGTTATTCACAATTTTTGCATAATTTACTAATTCTTTTGATTTTTTCTTACTAATTTCTTTATCTGATTTATATTTCATTTTATGTTCCAAACTAGCCCAGAAATCCATAGCCAATGTTCGTATTTGAATTTCTACTTTTACATATATGGTTTGTTTTGATAAGGTTACTGGTACTTCTACAATCATATGATAACTGGAATAACCACTTTCTTTTGGATGATTTACATAGTCTTTTTCTGTTTCTATTGTAATTCCTGGTATCTTTTCAATTAAATTTCTTATTTCAAAAATATCATCTTTTAACTGGCAAATAACACGAATGCCTGCTATATCATTAATATTTTCTATCATTTCTTTGTATGTAAGTTCACAACTTTTTTTCTTCATTTTGTTTAATATGCTTTCTGGTTGTTTAATTCTTGTATTGACATGGTCTATTAAATCATAGTTATAGAATACTTTATATTCTTTTTGTAAAATATTAAGTTTTGTTTCCAATTCTTGTATTGCCATTTCATAAATTGTCATAATTTTATTAAAACCATTTGTCTTTTCTTCTATTTTTTCATCATAACTTAAAAAATTTTTCATCTCCACAATTCCGAGTTCTTTCCCTTTATTTTTTTTCATACTTAATACCATTCCTTTCTTGAGGTATAAATCTAGTTGAAAAATATATTTAAAATTTAAAATTTCAACCTTCTTTACTATCCTCATAGGATATTTATGTATGTTCCTATTTAGTATATGCATATCTTACCGATATATTGTTTCCAAAAAATATTAAAATTGTGTTTTTTTGATGAATTCATTTTTCTGTGCAACGTTTTTTGTTGAATAGAAAAAAATAATTTTTCTTTTGAAAATAAAATCTTATTTATATAATAGGGACTTGCTTTTTGCACGCAAAGTCCCTATTGTCTAAATATTACATATTTTACCATTTATCTTTTATTAAATTTATTTCTATTTTTTAACTAGCAATTTCTATTTTATATCCTTTTTCTTCCAATTCTTTTATCATTCTTTGTTCTTTTTTCTTTTGTAGTATTTTTT
>CASFHP010000052.1 GCA_949294555.1 uncultured Eubacteriales bacterium | reverse complement strand
CACAAAAGGGACAAAACCCAACCTGGCCCAAATTGTCTCATTTTTTCATAACAGATTTTAGATATTCTACTTCTTCCTCTACTTTCAATCTCATGAAAATAGGTTCTCCTTTTTCAATTACTTTGATATCTTTCAAAGTATCATATACATATATATCATCCCATTTAATTTTATCAACATCTGTTATACCGATTTGCCTTAAGATGTTATTAGCCGTATCTGTCATAAATGGTTTGATTAAAATCGCAATTTTTCTTAAATTTTCAATTAAATGATACATTGCTGATTTTAATTCTTCTGTTTTTTCCTCTTTTGCTAATGTCCAAGGCATGGTTTCATCAATATATTTATTGGTTCTTGCAATCAATTCCCATATTTCTTGCAAAGCATTTGCAATTTCATAGTCATTTAGTTTTGCTTCAAATGCTTGTATTTTTTCTGTTGCATAGTCTTCTAGTTCTTTATCCACTGCATTTGGTGTTCCATTATATTCTGGAACTTTTCCTTCAAAATATTTGTTTACCATTGATACCGTTCTATTTACCAAATTACTTAAATCATTACATAAATCAAAATTATATCTTTCTACAAATGCTTCTGGTGAGAAAATTCCATCTTGATTGACTGGCATTTCACGTAATAAGAAATATCTTGTTGGGTCTAAGCCATATCTATCAATTAAAGTTTCTGGATAAATGACATTTCCTTTTGATTTTGACATTTTTCCATCTTTCATCATTATCCAATTGTGTACTAAAATGGTTTTTGGTAATGGTAAGTCTAATGCCATTAAGAATATCGGCCAATAAATTAAATGAAATCTAGCAATATCTTTTCCAACAATTTGTAAATCTGCTGGCCAGTATTTTTGGAATAAGGTATCATCATCAGACATATATCCTAAAGCTGTTAAATAGTTGGTCAAGGCATCTAACCATACATAAATCACATGTTTGGGGTCTTTTAATACTTTAATTCCCCAATCAAAACTTGTTCTGGTAACGCACAGGTCTTCTAAGCCCGGGTTTATAAAATTATTTAGCATTTCATTTTTTCGAAATGCTGGTTTGATAAAATCAGGATGTTCATCATAATATTTCACTAATCTATCTACATATTTCTTCATGTTAAAGAAATAGGCTTCTTCTTTCATTAATTTTACTTCTCTACCACAGTCTGGACATTTTCCATCTACTAATTGGGTTTCTGTAAAATAGGTCTCACATGGTACGCAATACCAACCTTCATATTCTCCTTTATAGATGTCTCCTTGTTCCATAAATTTGTCAAATATTTTTTGAACAATTTTGGTATGTCTCTCTTCTGTTGTTTGTATAAAGTCATCATATTGAATGTCCATTTTTTTCCATAATTGTTTTGCCTGTTCTGCCATTTCATCTACATATTCTTTTGGTGTTTTGCCATTTTTTTCTGCTATTCCTTGAATTTTTTGACCATGCTCATCTGTTCCTGTAAGCATATATGTGTCCTCACCTTTTAACGCATGATATCTTTTCATTGTATCTGCTAGTACGGTTGTATAGGCTGTTCCTATATGAAATTTTCCACTTGGATAATAAATTGGTGTTGTTACATAAAATGTATTGTTCAAATTCTTCATCTCCCTTATTATTTGCATTATACTTGTTTTTCTTTTATTCTTTGCAAAATTTACAAATATATTATCATAAATTTAGGAAAAAGTCTATATATTTTTTGTTGGTAACATAAAAATATAAAATCTCTCGTTTCTATTCAATGTGCAATTTTCGAAAGTATATATTACATTTTTTTACTTAAAAAAGTACACAATTTATCTAGCATCGTCTTAACATATTTCGACAAAAAGGAGACAGATTGCTACCTGTCCCAAATTGTTTCAATTTTATTCAAATAATGTTTTTATCATTCTAATTAAGTAGTGACTTCCACCATCAGAATTGTCTTGAACATTTTCGACCATTCCAATTACTAATATGTCGTTTTCTCCTTGGTTGGTTGTAAAGCAGTCAAACCAGCCTAATGTTCCACTTTCTGTGTCTTCTTTATCTGCTTTTAATTCTGCTGTTCCTGTTTTTCCTGCAATGGTTACACCGTTTACTTGCATGTCATTTGCTGTTCCTTCTGGATTTTCAACAACTTGTATTAAATCGTCTTTTATGGTATTTGCTGCCTCTTCTGAGAAGGCATTTTCAATTAAAATTTCTGACGTTTTGTCTTCTTTATATTCTATATATGGTTTTATCATATTTCCATTATTGTAAAAACTTGAATAAATTGATGCCATATGGATTGGGTTTACCAATATATTTCCTTGTCCAAATCCTGAGTCTGCTAGCTTTCCTTCTGAGTTTATTCCATCTTCATTTTCATATTGTGATGTTGCAAGTGTTAATGGAAATTCTAGTTGCTCATTAAATCCAATTTTGTCTAGACTTTCTGTAAATTTACTTGTTCCTATTTTTAATGCTGTTTGTGCAAAATAGATATTGTCTGAATGAATTAATCCATTTAGTAGATTCTTAGGTCCACTATATCCTGTTAATGTGGTTACTCTATAATCTCCCCATGAAGAATCTTTTTGCCAGCTTGTTCCTGTATATCCAAAGTCTTCATCTGCTGTGATACTTCCTGTTGTTAGACCAATTGCGCCAGTAATTGCTTTAAAGGTTGATCCTGGGCAATATCTTTGGATAAAACGATTGTATAAAGGTTTATCTTCGTCATTATTTAATGCGTTCCATTCGTCTGTTGTCATTCCTAATGTGAAATCATTTGAATCAAATGTTGGTGTGCTAACTAATGCCAATAATTCTCCTGTTGCAGGTTGCATAACAACAAATAGTCCTTTATCATTTTTTAATTGATTATATAACTTTGTTTGGATATCGCTATCAATGGTAAGTGTAATATCTTCTCCATCTTGTTGTTCTTGCTCTGCTAGTGTTGTTACCTCTTCTCCTTCTGCGTCTACAATATAAATTCTTACACCATCTGTTGCTCTTAGTCTATCTTCATAAGCCAATTCTAGTCCAGATTTTCCGATTAGACTTGTTGAACTATATCCTTTGTCAGCATATTCTTCTAATTCATCTGTATTAATGGTTTGTACATATCCAATTAAATGTCCTGCCTCTTCTCCTAATGTGTACACTCTTCCTTCTGCGTCATTTATCAAAATTCCTGGAATTTGCAATAATTGTTCTTTTAGTTCTGTGTCATCTTTTGCCACTTTTCTGATTGGCACAAATGTATCGTCTTTCACATAAGAAGCTGATAAATAATTGTTTATGGTTTCAACAGATACCCCTGTTAATTCTGAAATTCTATTAATATTTTCTTCTCGATTATCTCCTAATTTTCCAGGCACAATTCCAACTTGTGATATGGTTCCATCATAAGCTAGTGCATTTCCATTTCTGTCTAAGATACTTCCTCTTTTGCCACTTAACGTTTCCACTCTTACTTTATAATCTTCTTGTAATTGTGGAAAGATTAGTTTTGATGACCATTCTAATTTATATTCCTTATCCTCTTTTACAAAATATGCTTCATTGTCAAAGCGGATAGTTCCCGCTGATGTTACCATTTCTTCGCTATAAGATACTTTTTTCTTATTCTCTTCATTTGTTACTTCTTTTACATTTATTTTGATATTACTACTGTCGATTCCTTCATAAATATTTTGATTTCTAGTAATAAAATCTTCTTGACTAACATTTTCTTTTGAAGAACTGCTTAATTCTTCATACATTGCTTCATAGTTTTGGTCGTTTATATATGAAAAGTATGTATTTAAAACCTCTTCTGGCTTTTCTTTTGGCATATTCATAATAACAATTCCTGCTATGATTGCAATCACTAGTATAATCCCAATGATGATTCCAATGACTACTTTTTTGTTTTTCATATCATTTTCCCCCTTTTATGAATTCAATGTTGTCTATTTTCTTTACTTATTTTATCTCCTCTACATATATCTCATCATTTACTGCCACTACTGTATATTTATGAATATTTTTTAAGTCTTTTATCTCTTCAAATTCTCCATATTCTTTTATTTGTTTTCTTGCTTCTTCTTGTTTTTCTTGTAACTTTCCAGCTTCTTCTTTTTTTAAGTATTTAAATTCTATCATTACACCTTTATATCCTTTACTTTGGTCTTTTGGTATTAATAAGATATCTGGATATTTTCTTTGTACTTCCATTTCTGATTTTAATCTAAATATTTTTAAATTCATGGCAATACAGTAAAAAATTAATTTTATATATTTTTCATCAAATTTTACATAATCTCTGTTTGATAAATTTTTCAAGTACTTTCCTAGCATTTCTACAATTTTGTCTATCTTTCCTTCCAATGCGATTTCTCGTAGCATTTCATTATAATCATTTTCTGTTACTTGTAAGTCTGTTTCTTGTTTTAAAATCTCCAAAAAGTACTCTGAATAAATTTCTTTCATTACTTTATTGGGAATTTTTAGTTCTGGCTTTTCAAATTCTTCTCCTGCGATTGTCAAATATCCTAAGTAAAATAACATAGATATTAAATCCATCTCTGTAAATTCCATGGCTGGATTAAATTTTTGCCTTATATCACTAACAATCCCCTCTCCCGATACAGTCTTTTCGATTACGTTTTCTCTTTCTTCTCCT
>CASFHP010000051.1 GCA_949294555.1 uncultured Eubacteriales bacterium | reverse complement strand
ATGTTCACGGTACTCACGTTAGTGAGGGTTTGAGTGAAAGAGGCTCATGGTTTTATTGTGTTAGTTCTTCGAAAATTTAGCTTATACAAAATCATGAATGACTTTATATTATATATTGCTTAACAGGCAAAACCGACTTGACCTCTGAAGAATTACCCCTTTGGCAATAAAAAATATTCCCCACAACAAAATATTGCAGGGAATTATTTTTTCATAGGATTGCCATTACCGCTTTTTTTTTACTATTTTTTCCATAGTAAGACGCAATAAGTTCATCTAGCTCTACACTTAGCTTATAGATAACACTATAATCTTTTCCTTCTTCGATACTTTTATTTAATTTATCTCTCAATTTACAAATTTCATCATTTAACATATCTATCTCTCCTTTTCCAAATTTATCTTCTGTATATTTATAAATTAACACATAAAAATTGGTCAGTCAAGCTATTTCAATACTTTTTGCCAAGTTTCGTATGACAGTTTTTTACATTTTTCGACACTTAGATTTCAAAAAAAACAGTATTATCTATTTTGTGATGATAATACTGTTTTTCTTGCATTATTTGCAATGGCTTTCTTCTTTAATTTTTGACAATAGAAAGCACCATTTTTTCTTCTTTAAATACATCATTTAACACTTGTACTAAATATTCTACATTGATATTGCTAATTTCGTCTAAATATCTAAAACTATTAATTCCTTTAAAATAATCTGCTAAAAACATTCTGGCAATATCGCTAACATCATTGTATTCTTCCACATATTCTCCATATAGTTTTTTCTTAATTCTAGTAAAGTCCTCTTCTTGTATTCCATTTTCTTTTAGACTTTTTATTTCTTCTTTTAGTTTTTGATAAACGGTTTCTGGTGTATTTGATTGTCCAGAAAATAAGATATGGGCATATGTTGATGAGAATTCATAACTTATACCAATTCCGCCATAGATAGTTCCCTCATTATATAATTGTTTGTATAATTTTGAACTTCTTCCTGCCAATAGTTCCAGTAAAATTTGAATTGCTAAGTCTTTTCTGACATTTTTTTGTTCATTCTCGTGATTGGTGTCCATTGGCACATCCTTTATTCCTATAGTATACATTGGCTGACTTACTTCTAATGTTTGCTCTATTTTTTCTTGTACAATGGTTTCTGGTTCTTCAGGATAAATTCTTTTTATATCTCCATTTGCTTTGGTATCTTTTAGTCTTTTCTTAACCTCTTCTAACAATGCCTCTGGTTCAAAATCTCCACAGATAACCATGGCCATATTAGATGGGTTATAAAATGTTTGATAACATTTATATAATATATCTTTATCAATTTTGCTAATAGATTCAATCGTTCCGACAATGTCGATTTTGATAGGATTATTATGATACATTGCTTGCATGGTATTTAGATATACTTTCCAATCAGGATAATCATCATACATCATGATTTCTTGTCCAATGATACCTTTTTCCTTTTCGACATTTTCATCTGTAAAATATGGGTTTTGGACATAATCCATAAGCTCGTCCATAGCTTCATAAAAATTGTCTGTACATTCAAATAGATAGGCTGTATGGTCATTTGTAGTATATGCGTTAGCATCTACCCCTAAAGCGGTTAAGACATCTAAACTATTTGTTCCATTTTCCTGTTCAAACATTTTATGTTCTAGGAAATGAGCAACACCATTTGGCACTTTTGTTTCTTTGTCTTCTCCTGGAACAACAAATACACTGTCATTTGAACCATAATTGGTTCCCCATATCATATATTTTTTTCGCATACCTTTTTTTGGTATTATCAAAACTGGCATTCCATTTTCTAGTTTTTCATAATATAGTTTTTCTTTTACCTTTGAATTTTCTATTATTTGCATGGTTCACTCTCCTCTTTTTTTGGAAAACTCTTTCTTTACCAGAACATTTCTACTGTTTTCCTTTATAACAAATACTCTAAGAACGTAAAAAATACGTTGTATGAATTTCTATTCTATTGGCTACTTGTAACACATTTTCTCTTGTCACATCTTGAATTTTTTGTTTATAATCCTCTATTGTATGTTTATTATTAGACATTTCTTGTCCAAAATAATATGTGATACCTGTATCTTGCTCATCATCAATTGTATCTATAATTGCCATGATAGATTTTTTAGCATTTGCAAATTCTTCATCTGTAAAGTTGTTATTTTTCATGTCTTCTAATTGTTGTTTTATCAATTCTACAGCTTTTTCATAATTTGAAATTTCTATCCCACAATTAATGAAAATTTTGTCTTTATATCGAAAATAATTAGACCCTGCTGCATAGGCCAAATTTGCCTTTTCCCTTACATTCTGAAAAATCTTAGAGTTTGCTCCGCCACCTAAAATAGTGTTATATACTAATGCACAATATTTTTCATCTTCATTTTTAGAATGGACATCTAGTCCCATAACCAATTTTCCTTGTGTTACATTTCTTTTTTCAATGACTTCTCCTTGTGGTTCACATGGTGGTTCATTTTCTCGATTATACTGTGGTTCTCTATCTTCTAAATTTTTCATACATTCATTTTCTTGTAAAATGCTTTCTAATGTTCCATCAACATTTCCTGAAACAAAAATATCGATTTTACATTGTTTGATTAATGTTTGATAATCTTGGTATAAACTGATTTCATCAATCTTTTCTAAATCTTCTGCATATCCAAATCTATATAACCCAAAAGCTTTTCCTTTATACATTTCTTCTATACATCTATCTAGTGCATATCTTGCCTTATTGTCTGTTCTTGCTTCAATTCTTTGCTTCATATTTTTCTTTTCTTGCTCTACATACGCTTTCTTAAATCCATTGTTTTCGATTAACGGATTAAATACAATTTCAAAGACATTTTCTATAGCAGTTTTCAACATATTTTCCCCTGGTTGTGGTAAAAAGAAATCATTAATTGTTTCTATATAAAATTTTAAAACTTGATTATCTCCTGTTTTGTCAATTCCACAGTCAAAACCTGCACCATATAACTCTTCTAATTTTTTGCTAATTTCTTCCTGTGTTTTCATAGTCTTACTTCCTCTTCTTAACACTGCTGAAATTAAAGCATTTGCCGTAACCGTTTCTCTTGTAAGCTTTGTTATTAAAAATACGGCCACTAAATTTGTTTTAAACTTGTCTGTATTTAAAACATGAAGTTTTATCCCTTTTTTAATTTGTTTTTCTGTATAATTCATATTATTCTTTCCTTTCTCATTTTTATATAACAAAATTCATACTTATCTTATTATATCACATTAACAAATTTATTATTATGGTTTTTACAAATTTTTAAAAACAGAAAAATTTATTTGTTACAATTCATAGTAAAAAACTTATTTTATAGAATGTTGATATATAAATATTTTTAAAGAATTCGAATGCGACTGGAATAGTTTTATAAATTCTTAAGATAAAGCCATAAAGGGTCCTGTTTTCGGGTATTGTTGTGGCTTTATCTTTAGAATTTGTTAAACGGGAATGGAGGGTAGCCGAGAATTTTTAAAAATATTTATATATCAACATTCGTATTAGTATTTTTTCAATGAATTTTAATACATATAAAAATGAGGTATTAATTTTGTTAATACCCCATTTTATATGTATTAAAATTTTCTTTTTCTTGCTGCCTCTGATTTTTTCTTTCTTTTTACGCTAGGCTTTTCATAATGCTCTCTTTTACGAACTTCTTGTAAAACTCCATTTCTAGCACATTGTCTTTTAAATCTTTTAAGAGCATCTTCTATATTACCATTATTAACTTTTATTTCTAACATTTAATTTCCCCTCCTTCCGGTCATACGAAAACTGTATGTTGGGATAACCCTATATAACGATATATATTATACCTTATAGGTGTATAATTGTCAATAGAAATCGTTTGTAAATTTTACTTGTACTGTATTTTGTGATTATCTTGAAAATAAGCCACCTATAAAGTTAAATAATGGATTTTCAAATAAGAGTTGTCTCATCCAACCATTTGTAAATGGTATAAACCATAAAGCTACACCAATTAATACTACTACAACAACCGTTAATCCTAATGCTAAAAAGTCTGTTTGATTTAATTTTCTTTTTTCTCTATTTCTAAATTTTTGTACAATTAAATCTTTTAACATTCCAACAATACTAAATGTACCAACTGTATTATTCATCTTAGTATTTGTTCTAGCATTAAAGTCTTCTTTTTCTTTTCTATTCTTATTTTGCGAAGAAGTATTTCTTCTATTTCTATTTTGATTTTGATTTTCTCCGTCTTCAATATTTTTACTTTCTTGCTCTTTTTGAAATTCTCTATCATATTGTCGTCTTAAAAAATCGTCTGACAATACATCATATGCTTCATTCAAGTCCATTAATTTCTGTTCTGCTAACTTTTTTTGTGTTGATGAGTATAAGTCTGGATGATATCTTTTTACTAGTGTTCTATATGCTTTTTCTATAATTTCTTTTGAAGCATGTTCATTTACTTCTAATATTTCATAATAATTCTTCATAACTTCCCTCAACCGTCATATTTTATTCTACCATATTTTATTATATGTTATAAAAATTTTCAATAAAAATTGCCCTTTTTATAAAAATAAATTTTTTCCTATACAATAATCATAACCACCCGTAAAACGGGTGGTTTGCTCTGCGCCTAGAAGGCTCTTGTACTGGCACTTCTGGGCTTAAGTCCTACTGAATGGTCTGTCAACCGCATTTCTTTCTCAGGCTACCACTTAAGTGGTCCTAACCCTTTTTTTATTTTTCTTTCTTTTTCCTTTTCTTCCTTC
>CASFHP010000050.1 GCA_949294555.1 uncultured Eubacteriales bacterium | reverse complement strand
ATACAATGTTTCTACTTAAATCCACTTCTTCTAGTTCTTCATCTAGTATCGCTTCTAAAAATTTCTTTGTAATTCTTTCACTTCCTACTTCTCCAAATAATGCTTGAAAAATTACATCTAATTTTGGAGATAATAATTTTCTTTTTTCTTCTCTTTTTGTTTTTTCTTTTTGACTCATTAAATTCCTCCTCGTTTTTATTTTACATTATTTGCCATTACAATATCTAAAAATTACTTCCAATAAAAATTTTATATATATCTTTTTGATTTTTAAAATTTTATCTTGAATATTTTATAAAGATTCTTACTAAATAAAAATATTTGTATAATTTTTTAAACTTTGATTAACCTCGAATACAATCTATAATGAATAAAAATACAGGAAATAATATGATAATTTTAATTTTACGATTTAAAATGAAATAAGATTTTATAATTAGTTTTAAACACTCTTCCTCTTTGGTTTTCAAATTATATAGATTTACAACATTTCTAGGATTTTATTTAGAAATAACTTTTAGATTTAAATTTTAACGACGAATAATTATATTAATAATATATCATGTACTTTCATATTTTACAAGTATTTCCAGTAAATTTATTGCTATTTACATTAAAATCCTATTATCACTAATGGCAACAAAGTAATCTTATTCTATACTGTCCACTATTTAATATCCTGTATTTGTTATTCAAATACAGGATATCCTTCTTCTTCCAATTTCCATTTCTTCCAATCTTTTGAATTATTTAATATATAACTATTTAACTTTTCTACAAAACTTTGACTTTGCATTTCATTTTTTGACATGCTTGTTGAATCATTTATTGCTATCGTATAAATACAAGAAACATCTGTTGTATCTATAAAAAAACAATTTAGAATTTTTCCTTGTAATATATAATTTCCGTGCCCCATATCCTATTATAGCAGTTTCTATATTACTACCTTCTAAAATGCTAGCATTATAGCAATTTTCTATTGTTGGAATAGCTACATTACTATTTAAAATTCCGCCCACATTTTTTCCTGTTACATTTCCTATATTATAGCTATTTTTTATCTCTATAACAGAATCTATTCCATTTTGGTAGCCAACTATACCACCTGCATTTGTTCCTGTTATTTTTCCACTATTATATGAATTTAAAATAGTTAGAGGTCTACTATAATAACTATATCCTACAATTCCTCCTGTAGAACTTCCCATTATATCTCCTTGATTATAACAACCATCAATGTTGGTTGTATTGGTATATCCGATTATACCTCCTGCATTTGCTTTGGTAGCTGTTATATTTCCCATATTATAACAATTTTCTAAACTAATTATTCCGCCTCTTCCGATTAATCCTCCTACCATATTAGCATTATTTGCGACAAGCATTATATCTGTATAACAATTCTCACATTTAACAGTTGTTGTGTGAACTGCATAACTAATTAATCCTCCTGCATATGTATCTATTGTTGTTTCCATATATCCAGTAATTCCTATATTTTTTATAGTACTTCCAAGACACATACCAAATAGACCAATATATCCTGTTGTATTTTCATATATATTCCTTATTTCATTTTCCTGTCCATCAAAATAACCCAAAAAGCCTGTTGTATTATTTCCTATTGGATTAAATCCAGTTCCTGTTGTCATTTCATTTATTAATGTATTTCCATCATCTGCATTTCCATTAATATTCCCAAAGTCTGTTCTTTCGCTATCTTGATATGATAACTTAGATTTAAAGTTTAGACTTGTTTTTAATTCTACATATTTTCCGCTAAAACTATTAGCTGTTGTTATCTCTACTGGCTCTTCATTTTCTAATCTTATACCTTCTCCATTTACCATGTTAGAAAATGTTACCAAATCTTCTATGCACCAGATTTCATATGGTTCTGCTTCTGTTCCTGCTAATGTTTTTCCATCTGTTCCAACTGTAATATCTCCTGGATATTTATCTTCTACGATATCTTGTACTTCCCTTACATTTCCATCTTTATCTACTGTATAATATCGGTTACTTTCCTTGAATACTACTTCAAATTCATTTCCTATATCTGTTGCTTCTGTCTTTCCTTCTCCTGTTTCTTTATCTAACTCACCTTGTAATTCTGCTTCTTCGATGTTTCCATATTTATTGTTTCCCATTGCCTGTACCGTCGCTTTTTCTAGTATTTCCTTTTCATTGGCAATCTCTGCTTCTTCTTTTGCTTTTCCTGCATTTCCTATAATTCCATTTTCTCCTGTTATGGCATTTATTGTAATTCCTGCTAAAATTAGTAAGATGATTATTGTTATTACTAATACTAATAATGTGATCCCTTTTTGTGTTTTCATTTGATTTTGCATTTGATCCTTTCTAGTAATTTTCTTTAAATATTTTTCTCTCATCTTTTATCCCTCTTTCTTGTTATTTTCTTTTGTCTAAAAATTTTTAATCTTTAATTTTTTTGTTGTATCTCGCTATTTTCGTACCATTTCTAATTTTTTTCCTTTTCTTTCAGTCAGATACTTATACTTAAGGAAAAAAGAAAAAACAGGAATCACTTGCTATTCTTTATTTACAAGTGTTTTCTGCTTTTCACATTTTTTCTTTTTATAAAATTTTTTCTTTTCTATTTTTATTCTCTCTATCTATTGACTTTCCTGTATTTTATTGCTATTATATTTTTAGTTTTGGTATCCTTAAGTATCTGACTTGAGGAATTTTTTTTACTTTTTTATCTATTATCTTTAAATTTTTCCTTCTTATTCAAAATCAATTTTGAAATTGTCAACTGTTTTGTTTTAAAACTGGATATTCATTATTCTTATTTTCTGTATCTTCCATAAAATATTCTTCTTCTTTATTTAATAATGCTAGAAAAGTTGTTGTGCTTCCATCTTCCAACTTTATATTTTCTTGGTTTTTCATTTGTTTTTCCGACAATTGTAAACAATTCTCTAAATTTTCAGTACCACTACCTGCCATTGCATTTGTATCTATTGTATAGCAATGTCGAATTGTTCCAGGGGTATTTCCTGCAATCCCTCCGACAGTATTATATCCAATGACTTCTCCTGCATTATATGAAAATCCAATGATTCCATTTTGCTCATTACTTCCTGCAATTCCTCCTATATTCCAATTAGAAGTATTTCCTGTTACAGTTGCTAAATTATAACATCTTGTAATTGTTCCATAGTTGCTTCCAACGATTCCTCCTTTACTATATCTTGCATAACTTGTAGGTGCTAATATATTTCCTAAGTTATAACATTCTTCTACTGTTCCAAAATTTGTTCCTGCAATCCCCCCTATCCCCCAATCTATTAATAATATTTCACTTGAGTTGAAGCATCTTCTTATTATATTTCGATTATCTCCACATATCCCTCCTGAATTAGAACTCAATTCTAAATATGCTCTATTTTCACAATTTTCTACTAATCCATAATTTCTTCCAACAATTCCTCCAGTTATATATGTTGCATGTATTTCTACTTGATTGATGCAATTTATAATTTCTGCATTTGCATTATTTATAGCTACTATTCCTGCAATATAATTTGTAGCATTGATATATCCATCATCTAGAACAACATTTTGAATCTTCCCACTATTATAATTAAATAATGCCTTATGTTCTCCACCATCCATATATATGCCTTTTATTTTATAATTCTTTCCATCTAATATTCCTTTAAAAGGATTTGATAATGTTCCTATTGGCATCCATTGATTTTCTTCACTACAATTTAAGTTGATATCATTTTGTAAAACATAATGACTATCTATATTAAATTGATATATCTCTCCGCCTGCCTCTTCTATTGTAATTTCTTCTCCTGTTCCTATTTTCTTGAATTGCTCACCTGTATAAATAGGTATTATATTTTGCTTAGCTTGTATATCCATTTCTTCTAACCACTCAGCTTGCTTTTCACTTACCTTATCTTCTATGTATACCAATTTTCCATCTTCCATATATAATATTTCATTATATGCATCTTCTCTTCCTATTAAATCTTTTAAAGATCCAAACTGAAAATCTTCTCCATTATTATGATTAATTTCTTCTAACTCTATTTTTTCTTCTATATCTCTTATCTCTGTTCTAAATTTTGCTTTTGAAGCATTTATAATTGCTCCATTATCACTTGATAAAGTGTTAATCGTTATTCCTGCTAAAATTAATAAAACGATAATGTTTAGTATGTTGTTGAGGGTTAGGCTGTAGAAAATTAGACTGGAATAGTTTACTAGACCAGCCTGACCCTCTATAACATTCATCGTAGTAAATTGCGGTAACATTTTATCTATCTCTATGGATTTTCTATCTCTTTCTCTCACTTAAATTTCTCCTCTTTCTTAAACTTTATTCTCTCAAACATTGTAATTTTCAGGTTTTCATTGTATAATTTAAGCATAGTTTCCCCCTCCCCAGAATGAACGGGCTTTTGACATTGTATTCAATTGTTTAGTTTCAGGTAGTGTTTGGCATTAACATATGACCTTTTTTGCACTGTGGACATAGGTTAAAGTCCTTTCCTAAAACTTTCTTTAGTAATTCTAGAGTGGGAAGCTCTTTCTTTTTGTATATTTTTGTTCTTGTTAGTATTTTACATTTTAATAGTTTTTTCTTCTTATTCCTGTTTCCTAATATTCCATAATATCTTATCTTCATAAATCTTGGCGGTAATATATGTATTAAAAATCTTCGTATAAACTCTTCTATTGTTACTGTCATTTCTTTCATCTTATTTTTATCTTTGTAATCTCTCCATTTAAAAGTTACTTTTCCTTCTTCTACTTTTACTATTCTTTCATTTGATATTGCTACTCTATGTGTATATCTTCCTAAATATTGTATTACACTATTTGCATTTTTAAATGGCTCTTTACAATATACTATCCATTCCTTATTATACATTTGATTTATTAATTCATTATATATTGCTGGGTTTTCTAATTCTTTGTTTTTTCCATAAAAATCAAGTTTTGTTTCTTTCATATAGCTTAAAAACTTTCCTCTAAATTTTCTTGACATAACTTTTACAGGTATGAAAAAATCTTCTTCTTTTCTTCTTTTTCTACCCATTTTCCTAGTTCTGTTAGTCCTCCTCCTGTTACTACACAATGTATATGTGGATGATACATTAAGTTTTGTCCCCATGTATGTAATATGCTAAAAAATCCTATTTCTCCTCCCAAATATTTTTTATCCTCTGCTAGTTCTTGTAGTGTCTCTGCTGATGCCTTAAACATTATTTTATATACCTTTTCTTGATTTTGTATTGCTATATTGTATATTTCACTTGGTATTGTAAATACTACATGATAATATTTTATATTTAACACTTCTTCTTTTCTTGCTTCTATCCATTTTAGTTTTTTTCCTGTTTGGCAATTTGGACAGTGTCTATTTCTACATGAATTGTATGCTATTTCTTCATACCCACATTCATCACATACATATTTATGTACTCCTAATTTTTCACTTTTACAATTCTTTATTTCCTTTATTACTTTTTGTTTATATCCTACTATTTTATGTTTTTCTAAATAATCTTCTAGTCCTATTTCTAATATTTCTTGTATTTTTGTCATCTCTTACTTTTCCTCCTTCATAAATGCATCTAATGGATTATCTACTGACAATTCCATTTTTGCTACGTGTATATATTCCATAGTACTTCGTATATTGCTATGTCCCATTAGTTCTTTTACTTCTAATATACTTGCTCCTCTTTCTATTAAATCCGTGGCGAATCCGATGCCTCAAGCTATGGATTACAAATTTATCATCTATTTTGGCCTTTTTTCTATATCTTCTAAAAAATACTCTTGTTCTTTCTATCGTTAGTGGATTTCCTTCTCTATTTATAAACAAATATCCTTCTGGATGTTTTGGCTTATACATTTTGTAATATTTTCTTAACATTTCTAAACTTGTTTGTGGTAATACTGTATATCTATCTTTTCCGCCTTTTCCTCCTCTTACAAATATCCTCATCTTTCTGCTATCTATATCTCCTATTTTTAAATTTACTGCCTCTGATACTCTTAATCCACTTCCATATATCATCATAAAGATCGTTTTATACATGTAGTTTTCACAAGCGTTAAAAAAAGTGCTTAACTCTTCTTTTGTTAGCACATCTTTCATTTTTCTTCTTTATCCTATACATTGGTAATTGTTTCTTGTTTATTAATTTATCTAGTGTTACTTCATATATGAATCTTATCACAGAATTGTAGTAATTTACGCTTCGTTCCGATAACTTTCGTTCTTCTCTTAAGTATTTTAGTAAAAAGTTTCTTAATTCTTCTATTGTTACTTCTTCCAGTGGTTTTCTAAAATATTTTATTATATCCTTTGTTTTTCCTAAATAACTTTCTTCTGTCCAATGTGAAAATCCTCGCATTTTCATGTCTTCTTTCATTTTGCTTATTATTTGTTCATTTGTCATAAAAAAATACCTCCTGTTTAATATATTTGTAACTTTCGAGTTACATAATCTATATTATACACGAGGTTTTATATTTTTTCAATTTTATTCATTCGTTCCATAGCGAGGTACGAGCTATTTAGTACTACTGTAATAACAAGGGCTAATATAGTAATTCCCTTATTACTTTTTATTCTTTTTTCTTTTGTTTCTTTTTTACCTTTTTCCATCTTTGTTCTCATTCCTTTCCTAAAATATAAATCTGATTAAAAAAGAATTACTTTTTCAACCTTTATATCTCTTTTCCTTTATTTTCTTTTGTTTTTGCTTATTTTGTAGTTTTTTATCATTTGCAGTTTTTTCTTTCAGTTAGATACTCTAGGAAATTGTGAAACTAAAAAACTTATTGAAATTTATATAGTTACAGTTTCTTTCTTTTCAAATTTTTTTTATTAACCATCAAAAAAATTTTTTATTCTTTTTTCATTTTTTATTGATATCTATGGGATTTATTGATATAATTTTAATTAGAAATATTCTTAGAGTGTTACTATTCACAGCTAAATAACTTGTAATATAGTTGTAATCAAAACTTAACACAAAAAAACGAATAATTTTTTTAAAAAATTTTGTAAATAAGAAAA
>CASFHP010000049.1 GCA_949294555.1 uncultured Eubacteriales bacterium | reverse complement strand
GGCTACAATTTTTTGCTCTTAGTAAATGCTTAGTTTCAGTTTCCTAACGGATTGTTCCATACCATTAAATCGTCGAATTACTTTATACTTGACATATTCCTTATATATGCTTTTTGTATATTTGGCAATTTATTTTCACTTTGAGTTGCGTGACTTAAAGTTTCATATTGTTTCCTATTCAACAAAAAATAAAAGCCATATCGACCTTTATTTTTTGCTAAATTTAATCTCCAAATTCATATTCCTCTTGTTTATCTTCTGGTATCTTTGGCATTTCTTCTGTATTTAATTCTTCAGTTTTTTCTACTTCAGATATCCCTAATGTTGGATTAGTTTTTACTCTCTCCTCTAATGAATTATTGATAGCTGTTATCATTCTCCTTCTTTTGTCTTTTGGAACTTTCGCCAAATTTCCTATTAGCCCTGCTTCTATACATTGTTCAATAGCTTCTATTTCTTCTTCTCCTAATGCTGATAAATCAAGTGGTTCCTTTGTTTTTGTTTCTTGCTCCACTACAACTTTCTTTCCTGCTATACTCTCAGGACTTACTTTTTCAGGTTCAACCTTTTTTTCTAAAATTACTTTGTTTTCTTGCTTTTCTTTTAACCCAGGTATATATTCTTGGCTTTCTTCTATTTCTCCTTTGGCAATTCTCATTATATTTTCTACTTCTCTGGGTTCTATACCTAAGTTGGTAAATTCATGTTCTAGATAACTTGCTTCTTGGTCTGTTAGTTGACCCAAGTTTTTCATAAAAACACTCACACTTCTATTTTCTTTTATCGCCTCTCCCACAACTTTTTTTGCCATTCGATTTAGAAAAAATTGTGTAACAGTTGTTAGCTCAAAAGGTTTCTTTTTTCCGTTGTATAAAATTTTCTATAGGTTTTAGTGACTTCTTTTTTTCTTTAGGTTTTGATTTAACAGTTCGTTTATCTTGATATTCTTTTCCTATACGCTGTGGCATTTTTGCTCTTATCATTTCATCAATTGGCACAATTGCTTCCATCGGAGATATTCTGATAGAACCATCAAATTCACAATACTGAATCGCAAAAACTCTTGCTATTGTTTTATATAATTCCTCATTAATTCTACTTGTTCTTTCTATATCTACTTTTTCTAAACAATCTTTCAATTTCTGTACGATATCTTGTTGTGATTGGAAGTCCTTTAATGATTTATACAATTCTTCTAATTCCTTACAAATTGCATCTTCCTTTTTTTCCTCATCTTCTAATGAATTGATAACCTCCATTCTAATTGCTCTAGAAGATATTCCTTCATTTTGTAAAATATCTACTGTTGCTTCATCAGATGCTTGCTTTACTAACGTTCCTGTTAAATTATCTGGAACTTCAGAACTTTCCGCTGCTATTTGAGCAGATTTATCAATAACATCTTGAGGAATTTGTTCAGAATTCACTGCTTCTTCTACAATTGTCTGTTGCATTTCTGGATTTTCTTGTAATACAGTTACAAGATTTTCCGCCTGTTTTTTTCTTTTTTCTTCTTCTGATAATTCTTCGCCTTCTATTGGTTTAATAACTTGCTCTTTAAGTAATTCCTCTGGTGTTTTTTCTTCATTTTCCTTTGCTAGTTCTCGTATTTTATCTTGAACTTTTTCGCCTATATTTTTTAACTTCATTTTTTATTATCTTACATCCTTTCCGTAATAACTATCTAATAAGATTTGTTTAATTTCTGATACAAGTGGTACTCTTGGGTTAGCAGTTGTACATTGGTCTTCAAATGCTCTATCTGCTAGCATATCTACCTTTGACAAAAATTCTTGTTCTTCAATTCCCGCTTCTTGGAATGATTTTGGAATATTCATATGTGCATTCATTTCTTTTATTTTCTCAATTAAACTACTAATTCCTTCTTCTTTCGTTTCTGCTTTCAATCCGACTTTTTTAGCCATTTCATAATATTTTCTATCTGCTATAAAATATTCATATTTAGGGAATGAAACAAATTTCGTTGGTTTTGTAGCGTTATATCTTACAACATATGGCAATAATATTGCATTAATTCTTCCATGTGGTAAATGGAATTCTGCACCAATTTTATGTGCCATTGAATGGTTTACACCTAAAAAGGCATTTGTAAAGGCCATACCTGCAATTGTACTTGCATTATGCATTTTTTCACGAGCCAATTTATTTGTTCCATTATCATAGGCTTGCTCTAAATACTTAAATACCAATTCGACTGCTTTTTCAGCTAGTCCATCTGTATAATCTGATGCCATATTTGAAACATATGCTTCTAATGCATGTGTTAACACATCCATACCAGTATCTGCTGTAACAGATTTTGGTAAACTCATAACCAAATCAGGGTCTACAATTGCAACATCTGGTGTTAATTCATAATCTGCTAATGGATATTTTTTATTCTTTTCTTTATCTGTAATAACGGCAAATGATGTTACTTCTGAACCTGTACCTGATGTTGTTGGAATGGCTACCATTTGACATTTTTCTCCTAGTTTAGGGAATTTATAGGTACGTTTTCTAATATCCATAAATTTCAATTTTAATCCTTCTGGGTCAGCCTCTGGATGTTCGTAAAATAACCACATTCCTTTTGCTGCATCAATTGGACTTCCTCCACCTAATGCAATAATAACATCAGGTTTGAAGGTTTTCATCGCTTCTACACCTTTCATAATCGTATCAAATGATGGGTCTGATTCTACTTCACTAAAGATTTCTGAATGTACATAGTGTTGTCTATTTCTTAAATGATATAGGATTTTATCTACATATCCTAATTTTACCATTCCTTGGTCTGTGACAATAAATGCTCTTTCAATGTTTGGCATTTTCTCTAAATAAGCAATTGAACCTGCTTCAAAATATATTTTTTCTGGAACTTTAAACCATTGCATATTAACCCTCCTATTGGCAACTCTTTTTATATTAATTAAGTTTACAGATGATACATTGGCTGTTGTTGAATTTCCACCAAATGAACCACATCCTAATGTCAATGATGGCATATTGGTATTATAAATATCCCCAATTGCACCATGTGTTGATGGAGAGTTTACAATAATTCTTCCTGCTTTCATAGTTTCTGAAAATTTCAAAATCGTATCTTTATTTTCTGAATGGATTACGGCTGAATGTCCTAATCCACCAAATTCTAGTAATCTTTCTGCTGTATTAATTCCTTCCTCTTCATTTTTTACAATATAATAAGTTAATACTGGACTTAATTTTTCTTTTGAAAATGGATAATCTTTTCCAACACCAGTTTCATAAACCACTAATACTTTTGTCTCTTCTGGAACATCAAATCCTGCTTCTTTTGCAATCGTATGAGGATATTGTCCTGGTACATGTGATTTTAATTTGTAATCTCCATTTTCCAATTTCTCAAACATGCTATTGGTTAATTTTTGTTTTTCTTCTTCATTTACAAAGTAACATCCTGCTTGTTTCATCAATTCTTCAAATTTTTCATGAATTTCTTCATCAACAATTGCTGCTTGTTCTGACGCACAAATCATACCATTGTCAAATGCTTTTGACATAACTAAATCATTTACAGATGTTTCTAATTTTGCTGTTTTATCAATATAGCATGGTACATTTCCAGGTCCTACACCCAATGCTGGTTTTCCACAAGAATAAGCAGATTTTACCATGCCTGTCCCACCAGTTGCTAAAATTAAGTTTACATCTGGATGGTTCATTAATAATCTTGTGGCTGTAATACTTGGTTTTTCAATCCATAAAATACAGTTTTCTGGTGCTCCTGCTTTTACAGCCGCATCCCTTAAAATTCTAGCAGCTTCTACACTACATTTTTGTGCTGATGGATGGAAACCAAATATGATAACATTTCTCGTTTTTGCTGATATGATAGATTTAAACATTGTTGTTGAAGTTGGATTTGTAACAGGTGTAACCCCTGCAATAATTCCAACAGGTTCTGCAATTTCTACATAATCATCTTCTACATTTTCATCTATAATACCTACTGTTTTTTCATATTTGATACTGTGATATATATATTCTGTTGCAAACATATTCTTGGTAATTTTATCTTCATAGATTCCTCTTCCAGTTTCTTCTACCGCCATTTTGGCTAGTTTCATGTGATTTTCAAGCCCTGCCATTGCCATTGCTTTTGTAATATTATTGACAGTCTCTTGGTCTAATTTTAGATACTCTTGAGACGCTACTTTTGCTTTTTCTACTAAGTCGTTAATCATTTCTTCAATCTCTTTTTCTTCATTTACGTTATCACTCATAAATAACCTCCTACCTAGAACAATTTTTGCTCTTTGTTTTTTGACTTTTTATATTGTATAACTATAAAAAGTTTTTACACAGATCCATTATATATGATTAGAAGAAAATGTCAATAATATACAGTTTATATTTTTTCAGAATAACTGACAAAAAAATACAAGTAATTGTATACTTGCATTTTATTCCTGATATAAATAATCTTGTGGGTCAACATGTTCTCCATTAACTCTAATTTCTAAATGTAAATGAGGTCCTGTCGAGTTTCCTGTTGAACCAACTGCTGCTATGACATCTCCTGCTTTCACGGTATCTCCTACACTTACATACATTTTACTTGTATGGGCATACCAAGTTTCTACACCATTTCCATGGTCGACTTTTACTAGATTTCCATAAGAACCATTATAACTTGCAAAAGTTACTGTACCATCTGCTACCACCTTGATATCGGTTCCTTGTACTGCTGAAATATCTAACCCTGTATGGGTTGATTTTCTAATACTACTACTAACACCATATCTTGAAGTAATTCTGCCTTCAATTGGTGTAACTGCTAATTTGATACCATTGATACTTGGTAATGCATTTAATCTTTCTTCCTCTTCTTTTTGTTCTTCAATTGCTGTTATCGCATTTTGTACGGTTTCTTGTACATTTGCTTTGGCAACTTCTAAGTCTGATGTATCTGCTTCCTCTTCATTTTGTGTATACTTTTCTGCAATGCTTAAATTAATTTCTTCACTATTATTTTCTTCTTTTATTTCATTTACCAATTCTTCTGCTTCTTCAATTGTATCTACTTTTTCTACAACTGTTTCCTGTACTGCTATTTCATAATATTTATATGTTACTGTTACTTCTTCTTTTAAATCCTCTACTAAATCTGTATCCTCTGTATTTTCTGCTCTATTTACGAATTTTAACTCATATTCTGGTTCTTCATTTAAGCTGATATCTTCAACAGTTTTTGTTGTATTTTCAGTAATTTCTTCTTTTAATGTCTCTTCAAAAGCTTGTTTATTTTCTACATATCCAACTTCTTCCCCAGAAATGCTTACTTTATACATTGGTTTATATTTTATAAATATCATCGCGATTATCAAACCAAAAGCTATAATTGTAATGTTAAAAAATTTTAGAAACTCTTTTGTATAAAATTTTAGTTTCTTTTTTAAAATACGCTTCACTCTCCTTTATTTTTTAACGCGACAATTTATATTATACTATATATTTTGCCCTTTTTCAAACTCAGTATACATAATTTGTGCTAAAAAAGTAAAAATATTCTTAATCGCCTTTAATTATTTTTTAATAATCTATATTTTTCTTTTCTATCCTCAATTTTTCTCCGTTTTTCTCTTCATTTTATATTACTTTAGTTCGTCTTACCACTTAAATTGTAACAATTCATAGTTTATAGATAAGTATTAATAAGAATGTTGATATCTAAATATTTTTTGAAAATTCGAATGTGACCGGAATAGTTTTACAAATTCTTAAGATAAAGCCATAAAGGGTCCTGTTTTCGGGTATTGTTGTGGCTTTA
>CASFHP010000048.1 GCA_949294555.1 uncultured Eubacteriales bacterium | reverse complement strand
TTCTATTTTTTCTTTTCTATTTTTGTCTTCTCTTTCTATTGACTTTCTAATGTTTTATTGATATTATGTTTTTAGTTTTTTATCCTTAAGTATTTGACTTAACGAAATTTTTATTTTGTCGAAATATGTATATTTTCTATTTCAGCACTAAATTCTCTTGAAATAATATTTTGGATTTGAGCAACCTGTTCTTGTGTTAATTCCTCTGCTCCAATAATCACACTGATACTATCTCCATTTACAAAAATAATATTATTGCTAAAACCTTTTGTACTAATCAAATTTTCAGAAATCATTATGCTATTTTTCGTGTCATTTATCTTTTTAATTTCTTCTGTGGCACTTTGTTTTTGGGTTTCAAGTGCATTACTACTGTTTAGTATATTTTCATAACTTTCAATCATTTGAGAATACATAGTATCTCTTTCTAATTTCGATTTTGTAAAATATTCATCACTTGTTACTGTTGCAGTTGTTGCTGTTGTTTCATTATTTTCTGTTGTATTTGTAGTATCTGTCATATTGGCATTTTCATTTTCTGTAGTATTTGTACTTGTTTCTATACTTTCTGTATTTGTTGTATTTTCTGCTAAATCTTCTGCTGTCTCATTTTCAGACACTGCCTCACTACTTACTAAAGTGGCATCTCCAATATTAGCAATCTGCATATCATCATTTGCTTCCATTTCCATAGCTGTTTGTGCAGATACTTGTTCTGCTGTATTTGTCGTATAATTCAAATATCCAGCTGTTACTAACATTAAAGCAATGACATAAACAATAACTTGATTTTTCTTTAACAAACCTTTCAATTTCATATATTATATCTCCTTTCAATTTTTCTCAGTTCATCTCAAAAACCTGAATTTTATGTGTTGCTAAGCCTGTTACTGCTTCCACTGCTTGAATGATACTTGATTTTACTTCTGCATTTCCTGCTCCTTTTGCTGTGATGATGGCTCCTTCGATTTTTGGTTCTACTACTTTTTGGGTAATGGGGGTTTTTTCTCCGTCGTTTTCTTCATAAATAACTTCTTTTTGTGAATCTGTTTCTTCTATTGTTCTTGTTCCGCCTGATGTGTCTGTTTCTTGTGTATTGCTTGTTTTTGTATTTTCGTTATACATGGGAATGATTTCATTAGATTCTGAGTAATTGATTAGTACATCTACTTCTCCCACACCTTGAATTTTTGATAAAATTTCTTCTAGTTTGATTTCTAGTTCGTTTGTGCTATTACTGGATGTTTCGATTGGACTTGTATTTGTTGTTGCTAATTTTTTTGATGTATCATTTTGTGTTTCTTCTCCATTACTACTATTTTTATCACCATTCCATATAATGTTGATAACAACTATTGTGATGATTAATATGACAACAAAAAAGATTAGATTTTCTATTTTCTTTTTGTTGTTTTTGTTTCCATCTTCTGGATTGATTAATCCTTTTAATTTATCTTTAAACATGTTTCCTCCACCCCATATTCTTCTGTTAAGAATTTTTTTATTTTTTGAATGTCCTGATTGCTAATACTTCGTTTTTCTTGTTGTTCATTATTGCTTCCATTACTGCTGTTGCGACTACTTTGTACCGTTGTATTGATAGTTTTGATTTTTTGTATTTCTTCTACTAATCTATTTTCAATAGTATCTTCTTGCTCATTATTTTCTTCTGTGCTTTGTTCTTCGCCTTTTTCCACCGTTAATGTAATTTGCTCTATATAACTTTCTTCGTTCTCACTTGATAATGTTGCATATACATTACAAGTAACTACTTGATAGCCTAAGTCTTCCACTTTTTTTGTTATGTCTTTTTCTAATTCTTCTATATAAATTTCTTCTATGCGATTATCCATAGATGTTTGCTCTCCACTGGTTTGATTACTTGTGTAATTGGCATATTCTTCTAAGTCAAATGAACTCACATCTAATATGTCTTTATTATTTATAAATGGTGATATGATGTTAAAAATGATATACATGCCAAATACCATTCTGACATATTTTTTTGTTTTGTTATTGGGCAATAGCATTTCTAATATGGATATTACAATAATGGATAATCCTATATTTTTTGCCCAAGTGCTTAAAAATTCAATCATAATCCCCCTACCTATACATCATTCCTGTGTTTGATATCTTAACAACCAGTGCTGTTCCCACAATTAACATTACCGATATAGAACATAAAATAGCTAAGAATATTTTATATACATCTCCAATTTGATCTAATAAACTGGTTATATTTTTGTCGGCTATTGGCTCGCAAATGGCTGATAATACTTTATAGGCAATTGTGAGTATCCCTAATTTGAGAATTGGTATGATACAAATTCCTATCACTACAATTACACCAATTAAGCCAACTGCATTTTTCAAAAGAATTCCAGCACCCAAAACCGTATCTACTGCGTCTCCTAGAATTTTTCCAACAACTGGTATTGCTGAACTAACAACTGCTTTTGTTGTTTTAGATGTAATCCCATCTACACTGCTTGAAAGCGTTCCTTCTAATGAAATTACACCAACAAAAATGGTTAAGATAATTCCAAAAAACCATACAACACCTGATTTCAAAAATTTTGATAATTTATCTATTTGCACATTATCTGATATTTTAGATATAACAATTAAACTTGTAAAAATTAGTACAATTGGAATGATAACTGTTTGTATGATATTACCAATAAAGTTAATTAGAAATAGAATAATTGGCTCTAATATGCCACTTGTGGCAATGCTTCCTGTATAAATCATAAGTGAGATTAATAATGGTATTAATATATTCATAAAACCAATGAGATTATTGCAAGTATCTTTTACTACTTGAACAATATCTGAAAAGTTCATCATGACAATGGTTACAATTAATATGTATTGTACATAGTAAATCAGTTTTGAAATCGTGTCATTTTCTAAACTTTCACTAACAGATTTTAAGATACTATGAATAATCACAATTGCTAAGATACTTCCTAATACGGTTAAACCATCTACTAATTCTCCTCCTAGCAAATTCAATATTTTTTGGAAAAATGTTTGATTATCTACTTCTCCTTTTATGGCACTGTTTAAAATTTCATTCATATCCATATCTTCAAAAAATTCGCCTGAATAATTTTGTGCTTCTTCTATGAATTCACTAATTCCAAATTCTTCTTGTTGTTCTTTTATTGTTTCCTCTTCATTTGCTTTTGTGATTGGTGCTGTTATATTTAAAAGGAGAAAAATTATGATACCTATATATATAATTTTTTTCACTTTGACTCCTTGTCATATGTAAAATTTTTATTTAGCTTAAATACTTTTTATGCTAATGTAGGCAGTTCTAATAAAATGAATACATTCAATCTACCGTCTATGGTAACACTTGCAATATAATTTCTAACAAGCTAGATATAATCGGAATTGACATAGATATAATAATAATTTTGCTTCCAAGTTCTATTTTGGTAGCAATTGCCCCTTCTCCAGAATCTCGGCAAATACTTACAGCAAATTCTGAAAGAAATGCAATTCCTGTTATTTTAATTAATAATGATAAAAATTGACTATTTATATTGGCTTTTCCTGCAATTGATTGTATTAAATTGACAATTCCTGATAGTTGGTCTGTTAGTAATAATAATATAAGTGCTCCTGTTAATAAACTGATATATATGGCAAATTCTGGTTTGTATTGTTTTAATAATATAATGATAATTAATGCAATCAAGCCAATTCCAACAATTCTAATAATTTCCATTGGTAATCCCTTCTCTGTCCAATTGAGGTGAGATGATTTTGGGGACGGAGCAAAAAATCATCATTATATATACTTAAAATTATATTATAAATTATTTTTCAATACTGATGATTTTTTGCTCCGTCCCCAAAATCATCTCACCTCAATTGGACAAAAAATCTAAAGTCCAAATATGGTTCTTACAGTGTCAAACAAATCACTAATTTCTCGAATAACCATGGTTAGAACAATGACCAATCCTGCTAAAGTGGTCATCATTGCTTGGTCTTCTCTTCCTGCCCTTACCAAAACTTGATGCAATACCGCAACTAATATTCCAATTGCCGCTATTCTAAATAACAAATTGATATCCATATTTATATTCTCCCATCCTAAAAACTTTTCTTTACTTTTTGCATGCTGTACACTAGATTAAAATAATAACAATTGCTAACCCAATTGTTGTTCCTAGTTTTCGATACAATTTTTCATTCTTATTTTTTTCTTCTACTGCTTCTGCAATCTGTTTTTCTAAAAATGTTTCTGTAACTTCGATTTGGCTAATTTGCCCCTCTACATCAGTCTGTCCTAACATTTTGGAAAGCATTAGCAAGACATTTATATCCTCTTTAGTCAAATTGGTCTCACTTGTCTTTACCGCTTGCTCCCAAGCTTCTCCCGCACTGCTATGTTCCATATCTTGTCCGTGCATTTTTAAAGATATTTCCTATATTATCTTTTGCTTTGTCTGCAACTTCTTTAAATATTTCTGGAATTGGTTCATATGTAAATCTGATTTTTGACTTAAATACATTTAGAATGTTTTTAATTTCTTCTAATTCTTCTAATCGATAGCCATATTTTTTGGATATATATCTTCCAATAAGGCTAGAACCTATCAATATGAATAACAACATAATATATTTTATAATTTGCATAAAAAAACACCTTGTCCTCTAATTTTCTAAACTTTAGATAAAGTTCATTTTTATTAGTATATTCTTTAAGGTTTCGTTTTAGAACTATAAACTATATAAATATAATCTTTTCAATAATTTTTCCATCGACTAATCTTTTGATATTTCGATTACTATTGACATCTTCAATCGTTTTTCCATGCATTGTAAAAATCCCCTTAACACCTGATAGCATTGCATCTTCTATCGCTTGTATGTCTTCCACACTTCCAATTTCATCACAAGCAATAATCTCTGGAGCCATTGTCCTAATCAATATTTTAATCCCTTTTGGTTTTGATACATTATCAATAATATCTGTTCTAATACCAACATCATTTTGTGGAATTCCTCTATACATAGCAGCAATTTCTCCTCTTTCATCCACCACGCCACATGTTTTTCCTTTGAAATTTAACTCATTAATTCCATCACTTAACTTTCGGATTAAATCTCTTAATATAGTGGTTTTTCCTTTTCCAGGAGGAGAAACTATTAATGTATTAAATATGCTTTGATTTTTTGTATCTATCACTTGTCCAATAATGCGGTTACTACAATTTAAAACTTGTCTTGCAATTCTAAAATTTAAACTGGTTATGTATTTGATATTAATAATCTCTCCATTTTCTACAACGGTTGTTCCTGTAATTCCTACTCTATGCCCTCCTCTTATCGTAATATACCCTTCGCATAATTGTTTTTTATAGGCATAAATTGAGTTTTCACATAATCTCTCCACGATTTGCAAGATTTCATTTTGCGTAATTTTGTATTCTACAATCATTTCTGTATTTCTTAATTTTAAAATTAATGGTCTTTCTACACGTATTCTAATTTCTTGCAATTCATCTTTAATTCTATTATTGGAAATAATGGTGTTATATAAGATATTGGATAAATTCATAGGAAAAAACTTGACGATTTCTAAGAGTTTTTCCATTTTGTCTCCTTAACTAAGTAAAATTTAGGTTTTTTAGGTTTTACCTATAAACCTCGTGTTTGTACACAATTTTTCTATTATTATATATATTCTGTTGTCAATAATTTATTACTATTTTTGTCCAATTGAGACAGTTTGGGCCAGGTTGAGGTTGAAAGCGATGACTTTGGGGACGGAGCAAAAAATCATCATTTTTATAAAAAATCTTTATAAAAATGATGATTTTTTGCTCCGTCCCCAA
>CASFHP010000047.1 GCA_949294555.1 uncultured Eubacteriales bacterium | reverse complement strand
ATCAAAAATAAAAACTAATCCAAACCAGAGAGAATAAAAAATATACTTTTATTCTCTCTAGTTTGGGTGTTTTTTTATTTTAAGGCTGTGAATAGTAACCTTAGAGTATCTAACTCTAGGATTTTTTCATGTATATTTCTTGACAAAAATACATAAACTGTGTAAAATAGTACTTAACAATTTAAAATATTATTGCGTTTGTACAATGAAAGCATTTAGAAGTTACTTTTAGAGAATAAGGGTCATCGGCTGAAAGCCCTTTAAGGTCAACCTAAATTTGTGAAACACATTGGAGCAGTTTTTAATAAAGTGGAAAATTAAAAGTAATCAATACATTAAAACTATTGATAAAATCCATTTAATTTTCAAGCTGGGTGGTACCGCGGATTGATTTCGTCCCTGCATTTTTGCAAAGGGCGTTTTTTTGTGCCCTAACAATTTATAGGAGGTAAGAAATATGAATGAGTACAGAACACACAACTGTAATGAAATCACATTAGAAGATGTGGGAAAAAAAGTAAGAATTAGTGGATGGGTACAAACCATCAGAGACTTAGGTGGGTTAGTTTTCTTGGATATTCGTGATATGTATGGAATTACCCAAGTTGTAACCTCTGGAAAAGCAGAAGATGTTGATTTTGCTTCACATATTCCAATTGAGTCTACTGTAACAGTTTATGGTACTGTTAAAAAACGTGATGAAGAAACCATTAACCCTAAACTTAAAACTGGTTTAGTAGAAATCCGTATTGAAGATATTAAAATTTTAGGAAAAAGAACACAAAATCTTCCTTTTGAAATCAATACAAATCAAGAGATTAGAGAAGATTTAAGATTGCAATATCGTTTTCTTGATTTAAGAAATGATAAATTAAAAAATAATTTATTATTACGTGCTAAAGTCATTCAATTCATTAGAGCACAAATGATTGAACAAGGATTTTTAGAAGTACAAACACCAATCCTTACAAGTTCTTCTCCTGAAGGTGCTAGAGATTATTTAGTTCCTAGTAGATTACACCCAGGAAAATTTTATGCTTTGCCACAAGCACCTCAACAATTTAAACAATTATTGATGGTTTCTGGCATTGATAAATATTTTCAAATCGCACCATGTTTTAGAGATGAGGACGCTAGAGCAGATAGAGCACCTGGAGAGTTTTATCAATTAGACATGGAAATGAGTTTTGCCACACAAGAAGATGTCTTTAATACAATAGAACCTGTGATGTATAATACTTTTAAAACTTTTTCAGATAAAAAAATTGAAGGATATCCTTTCCCAAGAATTCCATATAAAGAAGCAATGCTAAAATATGGAACAGATAAGCCAGATTTGAGAAACCCTTTGGAAATTGTTGATGTTACAGACATTTTTGACCATGTAGATTTACGTGCTTTCCAAGGTAAGATCGTTAGAATTATTGCCACACATGATGTCGCTGACCAACCAAGAAGCTTTTTTGAAGGTATGACAGATTATGCTATCAAAGATTTAAAAGCTAAGGGATTAGCTTGGCTTAGAATTTTGGATGATGGAAGCTTCCAAGGTCCTATTGCAAAATTTATACCAGATGACGCTAGAATTGAAATGTGTAAAAGAACAAATTCAAAATCAGGAGATTGTCTATTCTTTATCGCTGAAATTCCAGGAATTGTTGAAACTTTGTCTGGACAAATTAGAGATGAACTTGGCAAACGACTTGGTTTAATTGATAACAATGTCTTTAAGTTCTGTTGGATTGTTGATTTTCCAATGTTTGAAGTTGATGAACATGGAAAAATTGGTTTCAGCCATAACCCATTTTCAATGCCACAAGGTGGTTTAGAAGCCTTAGAAAATGAAAATCCTTTAGACATTTTAGCTTATCAATATGATATTGTATGTAATGGTATTGAGCTTTCTTCTGGTGCTGTTAGAAATCATGATATTGATATTATGCTTAAAGCCTTTACAATGGCTGGTTATACAGAAGAAGAAGTAAAAAACAAATTTGGTGCTTTATATAAAGCCTTTCAATTTGGTGCTCCTCCACATGCTGGTATTGCACCAGGAATTGACAGAATGCTTATGCTTTTAACCGATTCTGATACGATTAGAGAGGTTATTGCCTTTCCATTAAATAGTAAAGCACAAGATTTAATGATGGGTGCACCAAGTAATGTAAGACGTGATCAATTACGCGATGTGCATATTATGATTGATAAAAAATAGCTTCTATTATATATTTAACTTGAAGACCTAATCTGGAGATATTATATATATATTATATTTTTCGCTATCCCAACACTTTACATACTGTAACGAAATCAGTTCCCACGGAACTGTCACTGATTTCATAACAGTATGCAGCGTGTCGGTCCCCCCGAAACCCGCTTAAAATATAATATATATAATATCTCCAGATTAGGTCTTCTTAAAATTTTAATCAAACTTTTTTATAATATTTTAGTACGCAAAAGCGACAAATCAATTATCTAACATTTCAGATACTTATTTGTCGCTTTTATTATTATCGATTCATATATTTATATACTTTATTTATTCATTATTTTTTGTTTACTAAATCTTTTAATGCTTTACCAGCTTTGAACACTGGAGCTTTTGATGCAGGTATTTTGATTTCTTCTTTAGTTTGTGGGTTTCTACCTTTTCTAGCTGCTCTTTTTCTTACTTCAAAAGAACCAAATCCAACTAATTGAACTTTATCTCCTTCTTTTAAAGCATTTGTTACAACTTCTACGAATGCATTTACTGCTTCTTCAGCTGCTTTTTTTGTGTCTCCTGTTTTTGCAGCTACTGCTGCGATTAATTCAGCTTTGTTCATTTAAATTACCTCCTATAAAGTATAATGTTATGTACCTTATTGCTTGTTTTGGCAATAAATGTACTACTATATAAATTTATTCGCCAAAAATAAATAAAATCCTTCTTTTTTTCTGAAAAATTAATATATTTTTAGCTTTTCTAATATCATACAAATTTTATTTCCAGATGGCAACATTTTGATTTCTTGTTTTGAAAATACTCTTAAAACCACGATTGCTACCACGTAAATAATAATTGCTGATATGATTGCTATTATTGTTGCCAATTTTTCTGCAATTATACCTAAAAGTACAGAATATATAAAATATGAGCAAATTGCCATAATTGCTGTTGCTAATATTGGTTTAATAATAAATCGTTTCAAGCCTAATTTTATTTTTATCGTTTTCTTTAATGCCACAATCGAAATTGAGAATGCTACTACATGACATGCTACTGATGCAATTGCTGCTCCATTAACCCCTATTGAAGGTATTGGAACCAAAATTAAATTTAAAATTAATTTCACAATCACACCGACATCCTAAGGCTATTGCTGGTACTCGCAATTTTCCATATCCTTGCAAAATAGAATTAATCGTTTGGTCTAATATTGTAAAAATGATTGTAAATGAACTAATTTGTAATACCAATTCTCCTGAACTTGCATTTGGATATAGTAAATTTAGTATTGGTCCTGCAAATATGCACATGCCTATTGTACATGGAAGTCCTATTAGCATGGACATCAATAATGTAAAAGTAGATTTTTGTTTTATAGATTTATAGTCTTTTACTGCCTTTGCAGCTGAAATAGCAGGAACTAATGCTGTAGCAAAAGCCACATTAAAAGACAATGGTAAACTGGTTAATGTATCAACCTTTCCCCCTAATATTCCATATTGTGATATTGCCATATCTTCACTCATAAATTGTTTTAGACTTCTTACAACTGTAAAAGAATCAATATTTTTATTTAATGAAGACATAATTGCGGTTAATGCAATTGGAATAGAAACCAATAAAATCTTTTTTACAATATTTCTAACTCTTTCATATTTATAATTAACTGTTTCTCTTATTTCAGCAGCAATTTCTCTTCTTCTCGTTTTATAGAATAAATATAAGTAGCCAAATCCAACAAAGGTTGCTAACGTTGTTGCTAACGTTGCTCCTCCTGCCATCCATACTGTAGATGTGTTCGAAATAATTGCTACAATTTCTACTAATATAATGGTAAGTGTTGTTTTAAAAATTTGTTCTAAAGTTTGTGATCTTGCTGTTACTTTTAAATTTTGTCTTCCATTAAAATATCCTCTCATAACAGATGAAATGGCCACAAAAAATACGGCTGGAGATAGTGCCACCATCGTCATTTCTGCATCTGGTATTTGTAGCCATTGATTGGCAATTAAACCTGCTCCAAAAAAGAGCATTAAACTACCAACCAATCCAATTACTGCAAAAGTTGCAAAGGCAATCTTAAAAATTCTATAAGCCCCTTTGTGATCCCCTACTGCCACTCTTTCTGATACTAATTTTGATATAGCATTTGGCACACCTGTGGAAGAAATAGTTAATAATACTGCATAAATTTGATAGCTTGCTGAAACAATTCCATTTCCCTGGTCTCCAAATCCTTCTCTATTTGTTAAATATAAGTTATATACAAGTCCAAGTATTTTTATAAGCAATTGCGAAAATATTAATGTTACAATTCCCTGCATAAAAGTTTCTTTTTTTCCTTTGGAGACTTTCTTCTCTGCTGTTTGCGTCATCTAATCCCTCCTGTTTCCTATATTGTTCTTATCTATATTTCACTCATTATATCGTTTCGTTATGTCCATATTGTGATGTATTTCTTTTTAATTGTACGAATTAATTATAAATTTAATTACTAAATTATTCAATACTTTTGAAATTTTTTGTTAAAATTATTGACAAATAGCCATTTTTGTATTAAAATTATTTAGCAATTATGTATTTATTAGTTAATATGATTTAAATATAAAATCTCTCCCCGGTGGTTTTAGATTTAAATTTCATATATAAAATTTATAATAATAGGAGGGTATTATTATCATGAATAATACAACATATAGTGCAAAAGCAAATGAAGTAGAAAGTAAATGGTATATTATTGATGCAGCAAACAAACCACTTGGTAGAGTTGCTACAGAAGCTGCAAAATTATTAAGAGGAAAACACAAACCAACATATACACCTAACATTGATATGGGTGATCATGTAATTATCCTTAATTGTAAAGATGTTATCTTAACAGGTAACAAATTAAATCAAAAAGTTTATAGACATCATTCAGGATATATTGGAGGAATGAAAGAAGTTCCTGCAAAAGTAATGCTTGAAAAAAATCCAGAAAAAGCTATGACACTAGCTATAAAAGGAATGTTACCACACAACTCTTTAGGTAGAAAAATGGCTAAAAAATTAAGAGTTTATGCTGGTAGTGAACATGAAAACCAAGCACAAAAACCAGAAGTATGGGAGGTAAAATAATATGGCTAAGAAAGAAAATGTAGTTTTTTATGGTACAGGTAGAAGAAAATCTTCAGTTGCAAGAGTTAGACTTGTTGAAGGTAATGGAAAAATAACAATCAATGGTAAAGATATTGATGAATTCTTCGGTTTAGAAACTTTAAAAGTTATCGTTAGACAACCTTTTGCAGTTACAAATACAGCTTCTAAATATGATGTTATTTGTACAGTTAAAGGTGGAGGATTCACAGGTCAAGCTGGAGCTATCAGACATGGTATTGCTAGAGCTTTAAATGAAGCAAATCAAGAATATAGACCAGCTTTAAAGTCAAACGGATTCTTAACAAGAGACCCTCGTATGAAAGAAAGAAAGAAATATGGTCTTAAGAAAGCTAGAAAAGCTCCACAATTCAGTAAAAGATAATATATTTATACAAAATATATCAGCCCTCGGAAGTTTTAAAACTTCCGGGGGTTTTCATTCAGAAAAAATTTCTTTCTTTTGAAAATAAAATCTCATTTATATGATAGGGACTTGTTTTTGCACGCAAAGTCCCTATTATCTAAATATTACATATTTTACCATTTATCTTTT
>CASFHP010000046.1 GCA_949294555.1 uncultured Eubacteriales bacterium | reverse complement strand
AGGCTTGGCGGAAAAAAATACCGGAGCGAAGCGAGGATGATTTTTTTCCAGCCAACCAGCCCGACAGGGCCGCCTTGCACAGTCAGTGGCAAAGGGCGACTTTTGCTGTAAGAAATGAAATAGTAGTATATGCACTAATTACTTTATTCATAACTTTTCTGTAGTGTTTTATCTATATGAGGTATGTCTTAGTGTAGTTGGATTTGATGTAAAATAATCATTTTATGTCATCTTCAATTTGGCATATTCCTCCTTATTTCATATATTTGTTTTATCCTTGAATAAAAATCGAAGTATTTTATCTATAACGAATTTATGGCAATATGTGTTGGAATGAATTTTTAAATACAAATAGAATTAGAAAGTCTCAAGTAGATGATAGAAGAACAGACTTGTCAGGAAGTACTGATAATCGTAATCCATTTGAAAGTGATTTTGGACGTGTAATATTTAGTTCTGCATGTCGTAGATTACATGATAAAACCCAAGTATTTCCTTTGACTTCTGATGATAATATTCATTCTCGTTTGACACATTCATTGGAAGTTATGAATATAGGCCTTTCTTTCGGTATTTATCTTTGCGGAAATGAGAAATTTAAAGAAACAACAGGGTTAACTTCTGAAGATATCTTACGTAAGATATCCCCTATATTGAAGACTGCATGTTTAGTTCATGATATAGGAAATCCTCCTTTTGGACATTTTGGAGAAGAAGTAATACAAGAATACTTTAAAAATCTTTTCTTTAGCTTAATGGATAAAACTAATCCAGAAAGTGAACTGAGTAAACATATATATAAAGGGATATGTGATACTGTTTATTGTAAGGATAATGAAGATATTCAAAAAAAATGCGTGGAAAAGCAAATCACTGAATTGAGTGATTTCTTAAGTAATCCTCAATTAAAATACGATTATACTCAATTTGATGGAAATGCAGAGGGATTTAGAATTTTAACTAAACTCCAATATTTAGGTGATTTAGAGGGATTAAATTTAACTTTTGCTACTCTAGCATCTATACTAAAATACCCAAACTATAATGAAGGGAATAAAGAAGATGGAAATATAGGAAATCATAAACATGGAGCTTTTTTTACAGAAAAAGAGGCCTTGGACAAGGTTATGAATGGGTGTGGCTTAAAAACAGAAAAAGGTTTCATCCGTCATCCATTAGTATTTTTAATGGAAGCGGCAGATTCTATTTGCTATTTAATAATGGACATAGAAGATGCAAATCAGAAGCAATGGCTTACTCTTGATAAATTAAAATACTATATAAATAAAGATGAAAATATTTCACTTGATATAAAGAATAAATTGATGCAAAATACCCAAACGACTTCTGGAAATAATAATTATTCTAAGAAAGAATGGGTTAGTTTTAGAACGACGTTACTTTCACACTTAATGGAAGTAGCGACTAATAATTTTGTTGAAAATTTAGGTGATATTGTACGAGGAGAATATAATAATGAATTAATAGAAGATAATGATGGAGTTGCCAAATTATTGAAATATATTACACGTGAGTATATTTTGTCAAATCGAGAAATTACGTCTTTAGAAATTACAGGAGAAGCTGTAATTTCTGGAATTTTGAATGCCTATATTAAATATTTCTTTCATACGAATAAGGATTTTCGTGATCGAGGTAAGTCTTTAATATCCAGATCTATTTTTATGACGATTTTACACGAACATAAAGAAGCTTATCATGACGATAGTTATTTTGTTCAAAAATATGGGAATTATCAGTCTATAGAAAAATTGTATAAAAATTTTGATGTTGCAGATTTTACTGTTGAAGAAAGATTTAGATTAATTCGAGATTTTATTGCATGCATGACAGATAAGTTTGCCCTTAATCATATTAGAAAATTGAATGGACAGAAGATTTGATTTCATATTGGAACGTAGTATTAATGAGCAAAATATGTCCTTTAAGTACTATCTAAAGGATTTTATGCTGACAAAAGACTCTTGGCAGTTATTAGTGTATATCTCAAGTCAAACAGATGTATATATATTTAGTGGTGTTATTCGTAATTTTTTATTAGGATATGTCTATAATAGAGATTTAGATATAGTAGTAAAAAATATAAATAGATTAAAATTGCCTGCCATATACCGAGATAAAATTCAAATTAAAAGAAATAGTTTTGGAGGATATAAACTAAAAATTGGAATGCTAAATATTGATGCATGGGATATCGAAAAAACATGGGGAATTCAACAA
The DNA here is from genome assembly GCA_949294555.1 of uncultured Eubacteriales bacterium. GTDB lineage: Bacteria > Bacillota > Clostridia > TANB77 > CAG-508 > CAG-269. Next base: position 3,804 of record CASFHP010000046.1, on the reverse strand, counting down.
ATGAGATTGAAAGGTACTCCCTATAGTTTAGTTAAGACTGCTTTCTTTAATTTTTCAGCTATAACCTACGATTTTAATAAAAGTAGATTTATTTATGATAAGTGCTTCGTTGATTTTTATAGAACTCATGCAATGAATATTCAATATATGGAAAATCCTAATATTCCTCTTTGCATAGTGAATACATTTTATTATGCAAAAACGTATTTATTCCCTTTAAAGTATGAACTATGTAGATGGATCATAAATAATTACAGTGATGATTTTGATTATAATGAGGTTCAGCTGAAACATTTTAATTGTATAATTTTTAATATAAAAAAAATACGTCAATTGGTAAATATTTGTTATAAATATTTACCTGTGCTTGAAAAAAACAAGACTACTGGTGCTTTACAACTATTCTAAAGTTAGATAATAAAGAAAATATGGATATTAATTTTTAGTATCCAGATAGCTGAATTCAATTCTTATTTGTGCCTAATATAGGCGAGCTTTATTTTGACTCTAATATAAATTACCACTATTCCTAGGTTTACGTTTCATCCCACGAAGTATTTGTGCGGATTGTTCCTGATAGGATAGAGGTTGGGTTTGTTTCTTACCAGCCTCTATCCATTTAAGGAGTTCGTCCTCATAGAAATATAATTTTTTACCACGTTTATAGGTTGGGATGAGACCTGTACGAGCAAGTCTGTAGATTGTCGGTTTTGATTTTTGGATAAGTATGCTAGCCTTATCTATGTCAATTAGTTGATGCTGATGATCAAGTTTCTGTGGCTGTAGTGTTTCAACTAATTGGTAAATTTTCTCTACTTGTTCTGTTAAATAGCTTACAGCCTGCGGAAGCTTATCGAATGTGATAGGTTCTTTTGTCATACTATCTGTTTTTACTTTTGAGGATTAATACTTGTTGATGCAGTATTTATGAATATAAAGTCTGATTTATTGAATTATATTTGGATTTAATTTAATCAGGCACTCTGTTTCTGAGTGAGACATCTTTTTGATTATCGTGTTGATTTCATTTTCTTTCATGGTATCAGCAAATACTTTTTTAATGAATTTTGCTGTATATGAACGTCGTTTACCTAATGCTTTACCTATGTTCCAACCCAAATGCATAACATCTATAGCTTTCAATTTTGAATCTACTTTTATAGGAATAATATCGATAGCAGTTTTATCCTGAAAGAAATCTGAAATATAAGCACAGAGGCGCTGCAGATTTTCTTGGCTTGTATAAGCAGCCATCGTTTGATGGATGTATATATGTACTAACTCTAGCTTTTTATCGTTCGTACGTTTCTGTTCTGTAATAGTATTCGAACGGAGTTTTTCATATTCCATAAATGCTTGTTCTGGTGCAATCACAGAATCATTAAGATGTTCATGGATGAACAAAGATTTGCTATGATGACATAAATATATAATTATCTCGTATAATGCAATTTGCATTGATATATATAATCCTGTAGATATTATAAAGACCGATATAAAAATAATATTTGAGCTGAATTGATCAAAGCCTGCATTGACTGCTTCAATGCGTATAGCAAGTGCTATAAGAAGTAATGTTCCAGCTACACTAGAATCTAAAATAAAATATTCAAATTTCTTCAAATACATAAGCCATATGTTTAACTGTTCGTAAGCAAAGGTAATGTTTACTGATTATGTATTATCAGAAAATGACAAGAGTGACATCAGACTTCATCAAACGTCACTAATTGTCATAAATAGTTTGATTATTATTGGAAAGTAAGAAGTGTTCAGATGGAATAGGGGCGGATTAATTTATGGGATTGAATATAAGACATGGATTTATAACTTATCATATAATAAACAAAAGTGGTATTCTTTCTATATTATATGATAAGTTATGCTATAATTCCAATAATCGTTCCGCTAATGGCGCATAATATTTTTGTACTTCTTCAGCTGTTGGAGTATGACCGCCAGGAAAGTGGTATGAATATTTATAATGCATTAAAAATAAAGGCTCAAAGTGTGCCAGATGGTCATTCTCACCAAATATCCCCCATATATTTTCTTGGTTAGCTACCTGACAATTGTCCCATTGATGCTGTTGAAGTTCTGCGAATTCATCAATCAATGTTTGGTTAATGACAAGCTGCTGGTTTCCGTTAGCTCGTGGAGATTTGTATTCATGCGAACCAATACGTTCTATCAAGAAACGTGTCATTTCGAAATGAGGATTTCCGAGTAAAGCTGGGATATTGTTTTTAGATGCTACTATCTGTGCCAAAAACGAGCCATTACTGTTTCCTACCAATATATCAGGTTGTTCTTGGTTGCACAATCTTTGGATAAAGTCGATAGCTTCCTGTGGATGCAGGGGTAAGTCTGGACTCAAGACTGTTGCCTTACCGCTGAAATATTCTTTCAAGGCAAGAGCTGGGATACATGTACCTGATGCAAAGAAACCATGAAGGAAAAGAATTTTCTGTGCCATAATCAACAACCGCTTCCGTCAATATTACATGTTGCTCCTTCATTAATAGGACGTGAACGTAATCCGGCATCTTCTGGATTCAAAGTAACCGTACCGTCTTCCAGTACAAAGCAAGGAATTCCAACAGCTCCAACACTTTTGGCTTCATTAAAGGCTGGATGATAATCCCGCAGTTTCAAGAATGCTTTCAAATCTCTTACGTTTTGGCCAATGTCAATAACTTTATATTGGTTGTTACCTTTTACTTGCTTCTCTACATACGTACAATCCGGACAAGTTTCCATTCCATATATTTTTATCATATCTGTAGTTATTCATTTAAAGACTCAATTTTCATCAAAGATAGTGATTCTGTCAGATGAAGCAAATTCTTTATTAACTATAAAACAGGCCATATCTGATAGATTTATCAAATATAACCTGTTTTATAGTTAATATAATAAGTATAGTTTGTACATCAGTTTTCTTTCCAGATTTGATAGATAATTATTTCTAAAATAAAAATGGGAATAGTATATACTTTATTATTTTTTATTATTATATTTATTGCCAATTTATTGGAATGAACTTAATCCAGAATATGATGATGGACAATATTTGTATTTCAAATTTATAGAATTTTTACTATCTACAAGTATGAAGTTACTAAAAATATGGCACTAACAATAGATATTATAAATAATGTTCGTGGACTTTTTAAGTATAAGCATTGGGATTTAAGTAATGGGGAAGGAAAATTGTTTGACAACTTTTGTAAGAGATTAGAGATTATTCCTAATTTAGAAGATCAAAAGTTTATTATTGAATTATCACGTGATTTTTTATGTGTAGAAATGGTTAATGTTTATGAAAATATTCAGAGCGTGTTTTTTAATATTAGTGAGGATATATATAATAGATATGATAAAATAACTATTTTACCATTAAGTGAAAGTATTTGTGGTAATTCTCAAAAAACAAAAAGTGGACAAGCTTATTTTTATTTTCTTAAATCAAGTGATTTTTTTACTTGGTTTGACTATTTTCCTAATAAATTTCAATTTTCTGATATTATAAATATAAATTATATTCATCCTAAAAAAGCTTTATTTTTAATTGACGATTATGTAGGATCTGGAGAGACCGTTAAAGACATCTTTTTAAAAGTTAAATCATTATATCCTACAATTGATCCAAATAATTTTTATGTATTAGCTCCATATGCTCAAGAAGCAGGTATAAAATATTTGAAGTCGGAATACAATATAACTGTTTTTACTGAAGTATTACGGAACAAAGGTATAACAGATAATTATAAGAAAGAGTTGGTACCTCTATATGTTCATAAA
>CASFHP010000045.1 GCA_949294555.1 uncultured Eubacteriales bacterium | reverse complement strand
TGTTCTCATTTCAAATTGTTCTCTTGAATCTTTGTATTTGTGTGGAGAACGTAAAATTGTTACGATTTCCTTTTGTGTTGGTAATGGAATAGGACCTGATACCTTTGCTCCTGTTTTTTTAGCTGTTTCTACTATTTTCTCAGCAGACTGATCTAAAACTACATGGTCATAAGCTTTTAGTCTTATTCTTATTTTTTCACTTGTTGCTACTTGGTTTGCCATTGTAATTTTCCCTCCTTCTTTTTATTTAATGTCAGGGGACACACCTTACCTTTTGGTCATTTCTACTCGGGTTAAGGAATGTCCCCTCCCCCCTTGTGAATAAATATTGACCTTATTTTAGGTTATCTCCTTTTTTTGTAGCTTTTGCTACGAAATTACCGTGGCAAGTTAGAACGCACTCTGGTGTTTTGAATATCACCTATAAAAAAGCCCAAAATATGCATGATAATTTTGGGATAAGTGCTTAAATTTAAAAACTTACCGCCTGGTCTTTGCCATGACATACTCCACCGAAGTTCCCTCCATCCTGGTTTTCCGTAAGGATGTAGCCACATTCAGCTTCATCGCTCAATTCATGCTCATCTATTATACAATGATTATTTACAGATGTCAACATTTTTTCAATATTTTTCTTTTTTATTTTTTGTCCGTAAAATCAAAAACTCTAAGCTATACTTGCATTATTAAAATTATATTGTTATACTATATTTAGGAAAACATAGAGGAAGGTGTTGTTTATGAGTCAATTTTTAGATGATTTAAAATATAATGTGCATTCTGTCGCACATAAAGCAAAAAAAGGCCTACTTGTAGGTGGTTTATCCTTAATGGCTGCTACGTCTTTTGTTGGATGTTCTAAATCTTCTTCTGATAATACAACAGCAATAGAACAAGAACAAAATACAAATGCATTAGAAGAAAAATTTAATAGTTTGTCTTCTGAAGCCGATGAATTAGCAACAGAATTAGAAGCATACTCTAATTACGAACTTTCTAAAGAAGATAGTTTAAAAGTAAGTAACTTTTTATTAGATTATGCACTTACAAAAACTTCTCAAGATTATGGTGGAAATATTCCTGCTGACGCTATCATTCTTACAATAAACAATTCATCACTTGATGGTACTTTTAGCGTTTCTGAGGAAGAAAAAAGTCAAAATCTTAGCATAGCACAATATACAGATTTTTCATTAAATCCAGAGGCGGTTGAACTTTATAATGATTATATTGTAGATGAAACTAGTTTGAGAAATGCACTATCTTCTGTATATTCTGTAAAAGCTGATTTAATAGAAAAAAATCCTGAACTTCTAAATGATTTATCACAAGAGGATATATTAAATTTAATTAAATCTTCTTATGTAGCAGCATATAATAATAAAAATCAGAGTTCAGATCCTTTAAAAGCTATCAACGTAGATTTAGAAATTCAATTAATATCTATGTCACACTATGATATCACTTCTTATGATAATTCCGAAAATGACTACCCTTCAACATTAGAACATGTTATAGCAATTGATCGTCATTCTGATGTAGCTAAACACTTAGATAATTTTGAATATGAAAATTCTGTATTAACCGATTATCAAGATGCTTGTATTGAATTAAGTACTTCTAAATCTTCTACATTAGACGAATTGAAAAAAGCAAATGAAAAAAATGAAGTAACTTCAAAAGAAATCTTTGACCAATTAATTGATATTAATAGAGAAAAAGCACGAGAAGAACAAGCTCATGAAGAGCAATCACAACAAACACAATCTTCATCAGAAATTGAAGAAGAACGATATTAAACTTTGGCAAAGCTATTCTCTTTTAAATAAGAAACCTAACTATTGTATACGGAAAAATCTTATATGTGGTCAATATAAAAGTCAATTTTCTATACAATAAAATTAGCCCAAAGTTATATTAAAAATTTTAAGAAATTAAATGTGCTAGTGGAAGAATATTACAAATTCTTGCATTATCAAGTAGGAGAATCTCAAACTTGCTGTGAGAGGTGCCTGCTTTATAATGTTAGAATTTGTACATTCTGTAACGCCAGCCATTTAATTTCTTAAAATTTTTAATATAACTTTGGGCTTTATCAGATGATATAATATAAAAATTAACTATATTTCCATAATAATAGGTATAATCATTGGATTTCTTTTTGTTTTCATAAAAATATAATCTCTTAAGTTTTCTCTTGTAGCAGATTTAATTGTTCCCCAGTCTCTAATGCCTCTTTCTTCACATTTCTTAATTTCGTGTCTTACAACAGATTTTACATCATCCATTAAATTTTCAGATTCTCTTACATAGACAAATCCTCTTGAAATGACATCTGGTCCTGCTACCACTTCTCCTGTTGCAGAATCCATTGTTAAGACGATGACAATTAAACCATCTTGTGACAAATGCTGTCTATCTCTTAAAACGATATTTCCTACATCTCCTACCCCAAGTCCATCTACTAATACTCTTCCGCAAGGGACTGTTGAAGTAAATTCTGCTTTATCTTCATTAATTTCTAGTACACGTCCATTTGCCATCATAATAATATGGTCTTTATCAATTCCCATACTTTGTGCTGTTTCACTATGGGCAATTAATTGTCTATATTCTCCATGAACAGGAATAAAATATTTTGGTTTTGCTAGAGCGATAATTAATTTTTGTTCTTCTTGGCAAGCATGTCCTGAAACATGTACTGCTTCTAGAGAACTATATACTACCTCTGCTCCTATTTGCATTAAATCATCAATAACCTTTGATACGAATTTTTCGTTTCCTGGTATTGGTGTTGCAGATATAATTACCAAATCATTTGGTGTAATTTTTACTTTTCTGTGGTCTCCTGCTGCCATTCTCGTTAAGGCTGACATCGGTTCTCCTTGACTTCCTGTTGTAATAATAACTAAGTTTTCGTCAGCATAGCTTCCTATCATGTCAATATCGATAAATATATTTTCTGGGCATTCAATATATCCTAATTCTCTTGCTGTTTCAATCATATTAATCATACTTCTACCACATACAGCAATTTTTCGATTATATTTCACAGCTGCATTCACAATTTGTTGTACTCTATGCACATTTGAAGCAAAAGTTGCCACAACAATTCTTTTGGTACAATGTAAGAATAACTTGTCAAATACTTCCCCTACAGAACGTTCTGACATTGTAAATCCTTTTCTTTCCGCATTTGTACTATCTGACATTAAAGCCAAAATCCCTTGATTTCCTAATTCTGCAATTCTTCCAAAGTCCATTATTTTTCCATCAATTGGTGTATAATCTACTTTAAAGTCTCCTGTGTGTATAACTGTTCCTGCTGGCGTTGTAATAGCAAGCATAACAGAATCTGGAATACTGTGTGAACTTCTAATAAATTCCACCTTGAAGTTATTTCCCAAAGAAATGGTTTGTCCTTGCATTACTTCATGCAATTCTGTGCTTCTTAATAATTTATGTTCTTCTAATTTATTTCTAATTAATCCAGCTGTTAATCTTGTTGCATAAATCGGAATGTTAATTTTCTTTAACAAATATGGTACTGCACCAATATGGTCTTCATGTCCGTGTGTAATGACCAATCCTTTGATTTTGTCCACATTTTTTTCTAAGTAAGATATATCTGGTATTACCAAGTCAATTCCTAACATATCATCTTCTGGAAATGATAATCCACAATCTACTACAATCATTTCATTTTCATATTCAAAAACCGTTATATTTTTCCCAATTTCATGTAATCCCCCTAGAGGTATAATTTTTAAACTTGATTTTTTGAAGATTGTATCTGTTTCTTTTTTACTTCTTCTTTTTGCTCTAACTGGTTTTGTTTCTTTATTTTCTTCTCGTTTCATTGGAGCTGTACTATTTTCTCCTTTGGTTCTCATCTCACTTGTTTTGTCATTAAATTCTTTTTTTCTTCGATTATATGGTCTTTTAGTTCTTCCTCCTTCCTTCTTTACGATTTCTCTTCTTTCCATTTTCTCTTGATTTTTTAAATTCTCTTCTGTCATAAATACTCCTTTCTCTTTTCTTTTTTAAATTTTTCAATTTTACTAAACTTATACATTTTGTTTTTTTATATTTTTTACTATTATGGATGTTTTTAAACAAATTTACAGATAAATATTCTCTTGTTCCTTTATTTTCTTATTTATACGCACTAAATAATGGATATATATTTTTCTCTTAAATATATATCTCTTCTTTCCTATTAAATTTGTTTTTTAATCTCATTTTTTTAATCTCATTTTTTAATTATAGAAACTTCGGTTTCTAACAAACTATCTCTTATCTCATTTCTTAACAAAATCTTTATTTAATAAAATCTCATCCTTTAGCCCTTTGGCTAACCACTTGCTATATTTTACTATAAAACTAAAAAAAAGTCAAATTTGAAAAGCATACAACAGTAAAATCCTATCAAATGGTTAGTGCTCCATTGATTTATCTGCGTTATTTTACCCATTTTTATTGCCAATTATTAAAAAATAGTATATAATGGCCTCATAAATTAGATATAGACGGAAAAGGAGGATTTTTATGATAGATATTAAATTTTTAAGAGAACATCCTGATATTGTGAAAGATAATATCAAAAAGAAATTTCAAGACCATAAATTAGTGATGGTTGATGAAGTTATTGAATTAGATAAGAAAAACAGAAGTGCTCAACTTGCTGGCGACAATTTAAGGGCTGAAAGAAAAACATTAAGTTCTCAAATTGGAGAATTGATGAAGAGTGGTAAAAAAGATGAAGCGGAAAAAATTAAAGCACAAGTACAAGAAATAAATAGTCAATTGGAAGAAAACGAAAAATTAGAAGCCCAATATGCAGAAGAAATAAAAACAAGAATGATGAAAATCCCAAATATCATGCATGAGTCTGTCCCTATTGGTAAAGATGATTCTGAAAATGTGGAAATTCAAAAATTTGGAGACCCTGTTGTTCCTGATTATGATATTCCTTTCCATGGCGAAATTTTAGAACACTTAGGTGGACTAGATTTAGATAGCGCTAGACGTGTTTCTGGTAATGGTTTTTATTATTTACTTGGAGATGTTGCAAGACTACATTCTGCTGTTTTAACATATGCTAGAGATTTTATGATTAATAAAGGATTTACCTATTGTATTCCACCATATATGATTAGAAGTGATGTTGTGACTGGTGTTATGAGTTTTGAAGAAATGGATGCCATGATGTATAAAATCGAAGGAGAAGATTTATATTTAATTGGTACTTCTGAACATTCTATGATTGGTAAATTTAAAGACCAAATTTTAAGAAAAGAAGATATGCCATATACAATGACTTCTTATTCTCCTTGCTTTAGAAAAGAAAAAGGTGCACATGGTATTGAAGAACGTGGTGTATATAGAATTCATCAATTTGAAAAGCAAGAAATGATTGTGGTTTGTGAACCAGAAGACAGTTGGAATTGGTATGATAAAATGTGGTCATATACAGTAGAATTCTTTAGAAGTATGAATATTCCTGTAAGAACTTTAGAATGTTGTAGTGGCGATTTAGCAGATTTAAAAGCCAAATCTTGTGATGTAGAAGCATGGTCTCCTAGACAACAAAAATATTTTGAAGTGGGAAGTTGTTCAAATTTAACAGACGCACAGGCTAGACGTTTAGGTATTCGTATTAAAGGAGAAAAAGGAAATTATTTTGCTCATACTTTGAACAATACCGTTGTTGCTCCTCCACGTATGTTAATTTCTATTGTGGAAAATAATTATCAGCCAGATGGCAGTGTAATTGTTCCAGAAGTATTAAGACCATATATGGGTGGACTTGAAAAAATAGAACCCAAAGCACACTAATAAAATTGAAATTTTCAATGCATACATGAACCATCTATTAAACTAAATAAAGTTAAAGGAGAAAATATTATGAATAAAAATATTACAATAATTGTAGGCACTAAATGGGGCGATGAAGGAAAAGGAAAAATAGCTGCAATAGAAGCACAAGATGCAAAACTCGTTATTAGAGCAACTGGTGGAAGTAATGCTGGACATACTGTCATTTATAAAGGACAAAAATTACCATTACACTTAATCCCTGGTGGAATCGCTTATCCTCAAACAACTTGTATTATTGGACCTGGAGTTGTACTTGATTTAGAAGTGTTATTTGAAGAAATTGCATTTTTAAAGAAATGTGGTATTCCAGATTTTGAAACTAGATTAAAAATTAGTGGACGTACACATGTTACACTTCCTTACCATAAAGATTTAGACGGATTATTTGAATCTTTAAAAAATAAACCAGTTGGAACAACAAAAAGAGGAATTGGTCCAACTTATGCAGATAAAAGTAATCGTATTGGTATTAGAATGTATGATTTACTTCTCCCAGAAGATGAACTTATTCATAAAATTGAAGAAGCTACAAAAGTTCATAATCAAGTTTTTAAAGCTAACAATATGGAAGAATTGATTGTTGATAGTGAAAAGTTAGGTAAAAAATATCATCAATATGGCGAATTATTAAAAAATTATATTACAGATATTGAACCATTCATTTTCAATAGCATTAAAAATAATGAAAAAATCGTTGTAGAAGGTGCTCAAGCTTTCCGTTTGGACTTAGACCATGGCGACTACCCAATGGTTACAAGTTCAAACCCTGTAGTTTCTGGAACACTTTGTGGAGCAGCTTTACCTCCACAAGCCTTAGATGTGGTTATTGGTGTTGATAAAGCCTACAACAGTAGAGTTGGTAATGGTCCATTCCCTACTGAATTACCTGCTTCACTTGATGAAAATGGAAATGTTATAAAAGACGCTTCTCCTCTAGAAGGAGATGTAATTCGTGATTTAGGTCATGAATATGGTACAACAACTGGTCGTCCTCGTAGATGTGGTTGGATGGATTGCCCTATTCTTTGCTCTGCTAAATATACTTCTGGTATCGATTATTTATGTTTAAATCATTTAGATACTTTAGGAGAAATTGGTAAAAAATTAGGATATGTTAAAGTTTGTACAAGTTATATGTATAAAGGTGAAAAAATCCATCATTATCCTGATGATATCATGGTAACAGGCGAAATTCCTGAACCTGTTTACGAAACTTTAGAAGGTGGATGGACAATCGATAGTTCTTGTAAAAACTATGAAGACCTTCCAGAACTTGCAAAGAAATTTGTTGAAATTGTTGAAAAAGCTTCTGGTATTCCTGTTAAATACATAGGAACTGGTCCTGCAAGTGATGATTTGATTGTAAGAGAAGATATTTAATATAGTAGAGAGCATAACCGCTCTCTTTTCTTATTGTATAGGAAACAATATGAAACTTTAAGTTACGCAACTCAAAGTGAAAATAAATTGCCAAAAATACAAAAAGCATATATAATAGATATGTCAAGT
>CASFHP010000044.1 GCA_949294555.1 uncultured Eubacteriales bacterium | reverse complement strand
TTCATATTTAAGATAAATTGAACCGCCACTTGCGAGAACCGCTTGAGTGGTGGTGTGAGAGGGGAGAAACACATTAAGTGTTATCCTCTACTCGATTTCTTGTTTAAATGTCGAATTTTGCGATGAAAAGTTCTTTACAAATGGAAAAAAATGTATTATTATATACATATAACATGTTACATTTATTTTTATATCAAGATTTGCAAATCAAAAAATTCATTAAAATTGATTCAAACAATTATTTTCAAAAAAATTGATTCAAACATTTTACATGAATAAAACAAAATCAATAGTATCCAAAATATTTTTCATAAGGAGAGATGCCTATTTTTGTATATACAACAAAATTTATCAATATCATTTCTTTCATGATTTCTATGATTATATATTTGTTCATAACTCTATGTATCAACCATGTGGATATTCCTATCAATAAAGTTCAGTTCACGGCAAATTTTACGGTGCAAGAAGATATAACACAAAAAAACTCAGTTCCTTCAAATTATCTGGAAGAAAATATGATAGAAAATGCCAGTACAACAATGGAAGAAGAGACTAAAGAAGAGGAGGCATGGTATATACAAATAGATAAAATAAGGTTAAAAGCACCTATTCAGGAAGGAACAACCCAACAAATTATGGAGGATTTTGTTGGACATTTTGAAGAAAGTTCAAAAGATTTTGGAAATGTATGTTTAGCGGCACATAACAGAGGATATAAAAATAACTATTTTAGCCGTATTAAAGAATTGCAGGAAGGAGATGAAATACAGTACAAATATAAAAATATAGAAAAAACATATATTGTAACAAAACATGAAATTATAGAAAATACAGATTGGAGCAATTTAGAAGAAACAGAAGAAAACACAATCACATTAATTACATGTGTGGAAAATGAACCAGAATACAGAAGATGTATACAAGGGGTTGAAAAGTAATTATCATTTTGACTATTTTAAACTAATCAAGAACTTTGGACATATATAAAAAATGTGTTTTGTCAAAATATAATTCCTTTTCAACCGAATGTAAATGTTAAAAAAGTAAATAAAGGATGTGAAAAAAATTTGTATAAAATAAAAAAAGGAATAAAAATCGCATTAATGATTTTTATAATAACATGCATGAGTTTTTTGAATTTTACCAATGCAGTAGTGGCAAGTAATTTAGATACAGCTAATATTCAATCACTTGGAGATTGTGGACAATTGCTAAAATATAAAGGAAGTATAGTCATTACATATTATGCAGGATACACATATGAAGGGAATACATACCCAGCATATTGTTTGGACAAAACAAAAAGTGGTGTTTCTAATACCAATCCAGAATATACAGTTTCAGTAGAAGAAGCCATAAAAGATGTGAACTTATGGAAAATTATTGTAAATGGATATCCATATAAAACCATAGAAGAATTAGGCGTTGCCAATAAAGAAGAGGCTTTTACAGCAACGAAACAAGCAATTTATACATATATACATGGAAATCAGCTAAGCGATTATGAAGCAATCGGGGAAGCTGGACAAAGAACATTAAATGCTTTATATAAAATTGTAAATGATGCAAATCAGTCTAGTGAGGTTCAAATATCTAATCAAGTAGATATTCAAAAACTTCAAGAAAACTGGGAGCAAGATACTGCTATGCTTGATTATGTTTCTAAAACCTATCAAGTAAGTACCACTACGAATATTAGCAACTATAAAGTAAATGTAACAGATGAGAATAATGAACCAATAGAAGGTATGAAAATTACAGATGAAAGCAACAATGAAAAAACAGAATTTGCTCCAAATGAAAAATTTAAAATATGTATTCCTATAAAACGTATGACAGAAGATAAAACAATAAATATTCATATCGAAACAAAAATTGAAACAAAACCTGTATTGTATGGAAGGGCTACTAGCTCAGATTTACAAGATTATGCTCTAACAGGTGCAACTTATGAAGATGGAATAGGGAATGCACAGGATAGATATACAAAAAATATAACAAAACTTAAAATTATTAAACAAAATGAAGAAACAGGAGAAAAATTACAAGGTGTAGAATTTCAATTACTAGATGAAAATAAAAATGTACTATATACCAATTTGCAAACAGATAGTAATGGAATGGTACAAATTGATAACTTGGTACCAGGAAAATATTATATTAGAGAAACAAGAACTGCCAGTGGCTATGAGTTATATGAAGAGCTAATTGAAGTGGATTTAGAATTAAATGAAGAAATGACGGTTACAGTAAATAATAATAAAGAGGAGGAACCTGAAGTTGAAACGACAACAGATAATAAAGAGGTTTCAAGTACAAGTAAGAGGATTTTACCAGTAACTGGTATGTAGTATATAAAGGAGACTTTTAAAGTTTCCTTTTTTTGTTAATTGGCAACTATTCAGAGGTTAAGTCGGTTTTGCCTGTTAAGCAATATATAATATAAAGTCATTCATGATTTTGTATAAGCTAAATTTTCGCAGAACTAACACAATAAAACCATGAGCCTCTTTCACTCAGACCCTCACTAACGTGAGTACCGTGAACATAACGTGAGTACCGTGAACATTCCTCATGGTTTTATTGGTTATTTCTAACTTCAAATTTAGATACGCAAAATCATTTCATTTTTTATATTATATATTGCTCAGCGAGCAAAACCAACTTAACCTATGAATAATTACGCTAATTAAAAGATAAAGTTATAAAACTATTGAATTAAAAAATAAACTTTGATAGAATAGAATAAAAATAAAAGGAAAATAATAAAGCAAAAGGGAGCGGTTTTATTCATGTTTTCACAGATAATTGTATTAGTTATATTAATTTTATTAAATGCATATTTTGCGGCTAGTGAAATTGCTTTTATATCCTTAAATGATGCGAAAATAGAAAAACAGGCTAAAGAAGGTAATAAAAAGGCAAAACAAATTGAAAAAATGTTAAAAGAACCAAGTAAGTTTTTAGCAACCATTCAAATAGGAATTACATTGGCAGGATTTTTATCAAGTGCGTTTGCTTCAGATACCTTTGCAGATATGTTAGCACCAGTGCTAAATACTTGGATTCCAGCAGTTAGCATAGGTGTTTGGAAAAGCATTTCAATTATTTTAATTACTATCATACTATCTTTCTTCACATTAGTATTTGGAGAGTTGGTACCAAAACGATTAGCAATGAAACATTATGAAAAAATTGCCTTTGGAACAATTGGTGTTATTAGGGGTATTTCAATTGTAACAGCACCATTTGTAAAATTATTAACAGTTGTAACAAATGGTATTTCTAAAATATTTGGTGTTGGAGAAAATGAGGAGGAAACGGTAACAGAAGAAGAAATTAAAATGATGATAGACCAAGGAGAAGAAAAAGGAACTATTAAAGAAGAGGAAAAAGAATTAATCAATAATGTGTTTGAATTTAATGATATTACCGTATCTGAAATAATGCGTCATAGAAAAGATATTTTTGCAGTAGATATCAATATTAGTACTGAAGAATTGTTAGATGAATTATCTCAAGAAGAGTATCGATATAGCCGAATACCTGTATATGATGAAACGATTGATGAAATTAAAGGTATTTTATATGTAAAAGATGTATTAAAAAACATTAATAAAAAGAATTTTAAGGTAAAAAATGTTGTAAAAGATGCGTATTTTATCTCACAAAATCGATTAATTAACGAAGTTTTTAAAGAATTACAAAGAAACAAAATGCAAATAGCCATTATTGTGGATGAATATGGAGGAACAGCTGGACTAATCACGATGGAGGATATACTAGAAGAGCTTGTAGGAGACATCTATGATGAATATGATAAAGAAGAAAAAGAGTATGAAAAAATTGATGAAAACACATATATACTAGCAGGAAGTTTGCCGATATATGATGTCAACAAGTTATTAGACGCAGGGATACCAGAGGGAGATTATGATACCATCTCAGGATTTTTACAAGAAGAATTGGGAAGAATTCCAGAAGATGAAGAAAAACCAGTAATTGAAACAGAGAAAGTAACTTACAAAATAGAAGAATATGAAGATAAAAGAATATTAAAAGTAAAAGCGTGTAAAAATAATAAAATAGAAACTGAAGAAGAAGCAGAAAATGAAGAATAAGGTAGGGAATAGATATGAAGAAAAAATATATAATTATGTTAGTAATCGTATTGTTAATTATTATTGCAGTTGCAGGATGGTTTATATATGGACAGATAGAACAAAGTGGAAGAGAATATGAAGTTGAACAAATAGCAACTCAAGATTATGAATATTTCATTTTAAGACAAGATGGAAGCTATGGTGTCATTAATAAAGCAGGAGATACTATTTTAGAACCAGAATATACGAATATTATTATACCAAATCCAACAAAAGCATTCTTTGTATGTTATGATGAAAATAATAATACAACAGTATATAATCAAAATCATGAGCAAATATTAACAGAATATAGTCAAATACAACCAATTCGTTTGAAAAACATAGCAAGTGATTTAATGTATGAAAAAAATATTGTAACATTTGTGCAGGATGACAAAATGGGACTAATGAATCTAGAAGGAGAAATCTTAGCAGAACCTATTTATGAAACAATTGAAGCTTTACCATACAAAGAAGGAGAATTATTGGTAACATTAGATGGAAAAGTTGGTGTTATGAATAATAAAGGAAATTATTTAGTAGAGCCAGAATATGACCAAATAACAGTAGATAACTATACAACAGAAGAAAATGGTTATCGATATGCAGGATATATTGTTTCAAACACAACAGATGAGGGATATCGCTATGGCTATATCAATGTGAATGGAGATATGGTATTACAACCAGAATACACAGAGATTTTTAGAATTATAGATATTCAGGATGATAATAATATCTATCTTATTGTAGCTCAAAATGGACAATATGGAATGTTTAAAAACCAAGAACAAATCATAGGAAATGAATATCAATCAATTTCATATAATAGTGAAAACAATACATTAACATTAGAGAAAACAAGAAGATATGGTGTTGCAACACTTGAGGGAGAGATAATTATACCAGTAGAATTTTCACAAATTGATAGTACAGGAGAATATATATATGCAACAAATACTGATGGAGAAGTTAGTGTGTATCAAAAAGATGGAAATCCAGCTGAAATAGACAGTAATGAGTATATATTGGCAACAGAAAATGAAAATTATCAAATAAAAATTGACAATGCACAAGGTTCTGTATATAGTATATTAAATCAACCAGGAGAACCAATTACAACTGCAAATTATTCTTATATAAATTACTTGTATGATAACTACTTTATCGTTTCAGTAAGTGGTGGAAAAGTAGGGGTTATCAATGATAAAGAAGAACCTGTTATCCCAATACAATATGACGCAATAGAAAAATTAGCAGAAACAAATTATATTGTTACGAGATTATCAGAAAATAGTTCAACACAATTATATGATAAAAACTTTAATCAACTATGTGATATGGCAAATGCAATTGTAGATACAGAAGATACCTATGTAAAAGTATATAATGATACAGAAACAAAATACTTTGATTTAGAAGGAAATGAAATACAAAATACAGACGCATTACCAGACAATCAAATTTATGCAAAAGCACAAGATGGAAAATGGGGCTTTGTAGATAAATCTGGAAATGTGGTTGTAGATTATATTTATGATAAGGCAACAGACTTAAATGCTTATGGTTATGCAGGTATTCTATTAGATGGAAAATGGGGCGTTGTGAATTCACAAGGAGAAGTGATTGTAGAACCAACTTATACATTTAATGCAAGAACAGAACCTGAATTTATTAAAGAATATTATAAAGTAGAATACGGATATGGAGAGTTCTATTTTACAAAATAGAAAAAAAGCTATAAAAGTTATATTTTACAGTTATACATTTTTTAATTATTATAAAGTTATATTATCATATTTTATTTATTAAATGGCTGGCGTTACAGAATATACAAATTCTAACATTATAAAGCAGGCACCTCTCACAGCAAGTTTGAGATTCTCCTACTTGATAATGTAAGAATTTGTAATATTCTTTCACTAGCACATTTAATTTCATAAAATATGATAATATAACTTTATTTTCTATATTAATAACTAACTGTAAAATATAATTTTTATAGCTTTTTTTATTACAAAAATTGATTTTCTTCAAAAGATTGTACACAAATAATAATCATAAAATAAAAAACATAATAACACCAAACGTAATGATTAAAAATAGTATAATAGGAAATACTATTTAAAATCTAAAAAAAGGAAAAAGGTGGAATTGTGAAAATAGGAATTGCTTTATCAGGTGGTGGAACAAGAGGAATTGCACATGCAGGGGTATTAAAGGCTTTAGAGGAAAATAACATGAAAATAAGTGCAATTGGTGGGACTAGTTCAGGTGCTTTAATTGCAGGATTATATGTTTTAGGGTATACACCAGAGGAGATTTTGGATTTGTTTAAAAAACATGCAAAAGAAATTGTTGGTGTGGGAATAAATCCTATGATTACAAGAATAAAAAATATCATCAGAAAAGAGAATTCAGGTTTTAGAAAAGGAGAAGAGATTGAAAAATTATTTAATCAATTGGCACAAGATAAAGGGATAAAGACCATTTCTGAGATTACTAAAATGCCAATTGCAATACCAACAGTTGATATAAAAAATGGAAAAGAATATATTTTTACAAACCATATTCCTAATGAAACAAATGTGTATAAAAAATACATAGGAGATATTAGTGTTGGGAAAGCTTTAAGAGCAACTAGTAGTTTTCCAGCTGTATTTTGTCCATGTGACTTTGGAGAGCATAAATTTTTAGATGGTGGTGCATTAAATAATGTACCTGTTATGGAAGTAAAAAAGCAGGGAATGGATAGAGTGTTGGCGGTCAATTTTAAAGCAGATGAAATAACAGATACAAGTAATTATTTAGATATTGCTATGAGAGCAATAGATTTGATGGGTAGTAAAATTGCAGAAGAAAATGTAAAACAAAGTGATTATGTTATAACGATTTGCACAGATAAGACAGGTTTATTGGATTTAGAAAAATTGGATAGTTGTTATCAATATGGATATAGAACAACAATAGAGCAGATAAACAAAATTAAAGAAATAATCGAAGAGGAATAGCATATAATAACATATAATATAATCAGAAAGGAATAAATATAAAAATGAAAATAAGATATTTTGATAATGCAGCAACAACAAAGATAAAAAAAGAAGTGCTTGGCAAAATGTTTCCTTACCTGACTGAAGAATATGGAAATCCCTCTTCACTATATACATTGGGAAGAAGAGCTAGAGTAGCAGTAGAAGAGGCAAGAAGAAAAGTAGCCGAATTGATAAATTGTGATAAAAATGAAATATATTTTACAGGTGGAGGGACAGAAAGTGACAATACAGCATTAAAGGGAATTATGACCTTAGATAAAAACAAAGGTAAGCATATGATAACGACTAAAATTGAACATCCAGCGATTTTAAATACTTGCAAAATATTAGAAGAAATTGGAACAAAGGTTACGTATTTAAGCGTAAATGAAGAGGGAATGATAGACTTAGAAGAACTTAAAAATTCGATAACAGATGAAACTGTACTCATCAGTATCATGTTTGCAAATAATGAAATTGGAACGATACAGCCAATAAAAGAAATTGGGGAGATAGCACATAAGAAAGGCATCATTTTCCATACAGACGCAGTTCAAGCTTGTGGAAATGTGGCAATAGATGTAAAAAATATGCATATAGATATGCTATCTTTATCAGGGCATAAAATAGGAGCACCAAAAGGAATAGGTGCTTTATATGTCAATAAAAATATAGAATTTAAAAATTTGATTGATGGCGGACATCAAGAAAGAAATAAACGAGCAGGTACAGAAAATGTGGCAGGAATGGTTGGATTAGGAGAAGCTTGCAAGATAGCCAAAAACACTTTAGAAGAACATACAGAAAAATTAAAAATGCTAAGAGATTATTTTTTTTCTCAAATCAAGGAGAGACTTGAAGATGTAAAAATAAATGGCAGTATGGAACAACGATTACCAGGAAATAGTAATATATCTTTTAAAGATGTCAATGGTAGTGAATTATTGATGAAACTAGATGAAAAAGGCATATGTGCTTCAGCAGGAAGTGCTTGTTCATCAGGAAGCAGTATGCCTTCACATGTTTTGACTGCAATTGGTCTTACAAGTGAGTATGTAGAAGGAACATTAAGGGTTACGTTTGGAGATGAGAATACGAAAGAAGATGTAGATTATTTGGTCGACGCAATTGTAAAGATTGTTGAAGAAAAAAATTAAAAAATGTGCTTGCTAAGGGATAAATATATCCTTTAGCAAACACCTCTTATATTTAATGAATTGTGTTACCTAAAATAGCTAAACTTGTTTTGATACCATCAACGGCAGCAGACATGATACCGCCTGCATATCCTGCACCTTCTCCACAAGGATAAATTCCATCGATATTTGCAATAAAATGCTCATTTCTTGGAATTTTAACAGGAGAGGAACTTCTAGTTTCAACACCAGTTAAAATACTATCAGGACTAGCAAATCCTTTTAATTTATTATCAAAGTATAAAATGCCTTCTTTTAATGTAGAAGATACGAAATCAGGCAGAATTTCATTCAAGTTTGATAAGGTTGTGCCAGGTAAATAAGAAGGCTTAACAGAGCCAATAGTAGAAGATTTTTGATTATGTAAAAAGTCTTCTACTTTTTGGATAGGTGCAAAATAATTTGAACCACCTAAAACAAAGGCTTTTTCTTCTAAATCTTGTTGAAAATAGATACCAGCCAAAGGAGAAGTATCTAAAAAATCTTCAGGTGTTACATTTACAAGTAATGCAGAATTTGCATTTGTTCCATTTCGTAAATAATTACTCATACCATTTGTTACAATCGTATTTTCTTCACTAGAAGAAGCAATAACTGTTCCGCCTGGGCACATGCAAAATGTGTAGCAAGAACGACCAGAAGGAGAATGATAAGCTAATTTATAATCAGCAGGTGGCAGTGTTAGTTTTGGATTTTCTCCATATTGTGCTTGATTAATCATTTCCTGTAAATGTTCAATTCTAACCCCAACAGAAAAATTTTTCTTTTCCATTGAAATACCATTTTTGTACAACAATTCAAAAGTATCTCTTGAACTATGTCCAATGGCTAAAATTAGATGTGTCGAATCTACTTCAAAGATAGTATTATTTTCTAAATTTTTCAAAATAACAGAATGAATTTTTTTGTCTTTTAGCGTAAAATCCACAAATTTTGTATGAAAATAAAATTTACCACCTTTTGAAATAATGTAATTTCTCATATTTTTAATAATCTTTATTAAATTATCTGTACCGATATGTGGTTTTGACAGATATAAAATTTCCTCAGGAGCACCAAAATTAACAAACTCTCTCAAAACCTTCTGACATAAAGGACTGTGAATACCAGTTGTTAATTTTCCATCTGAAAACGTACCAGCACCACCTTCGCCAAACTGAACATTTGAAGAAATACGCAACTTTTTGTGATGTAAGAAATCATCAACATCTTTTTGTCTTTCTTCAACAGGAGCACCTTGCTCAATTACAATAGGACAAATTCCATTTTGAATAAATGTTAAGGCGGAAAATAATCCAGCAGGACCAGCACCTACAATAATAGGCGAAGGCTCAGATTGTAAAGAAGAAATGACAGAAGCATTGATAGAATTTTGAATAGTTTCTTCAATATCTACAGGTTCAATTTTCTGAATATGTGGATATTTTGTTTCATCTTTTATTTGAATGTCAATTGTATAATTAAAAAAGATATCTGCCTTTTTTCTGGCGTCAATAGATTGTTTAACAATATGCCAATCAAGCATATCTGCAGACTCAATTTTATATTTCTTTAAAACAAAGCTGATAAGTTGTTCATCAGAAAGATTTTCTCGTATTTTAATATTATGAATTCTTAACATATATATCCCTTCTCAAATTTACGTTTTTGTAATTATGTGTTGCAATTATTATATAATAATCCACTATGTTTTGCAATCGTTACAATTCACAGTTTATAAACGAATATTTATATATCAACATTCTATAAAATAATTTTTTTGTAACTATTCAGAGGTTAAGTCGGTTTTGCCTGTTAAGCAATATATAATATAAAAAATGAAATGATTTTGCGTATCTAAATTTGAAGTTAGAAATAACCAATAAAACCATGAGGAA
>CASFHP010000043.1 GCA_949294555.1 uncultured Eubacteriales bacterium | reverse complement strand
CTCATTTATTCTTTTGTCAAATTTTTCATCTAACTCATTTATTCTTTTGTCAAATTTTTCATCTAACTCATTTATTCTTTTGTCAAATTTTTCATCTAATGCTGTTACTTGTTGCTCTAGCTTTCCTACTTTTGTTTTTATTTCCTTTATCTCTTGCAATATTAGTGCTAAAGTTTCTTGCATATTCCTCACCTCCTTGAATAGAATTACTTTGAATTAAATATAACTGACTTAAAACTTTGAATAAAAAGTGAAACCAAGATTTTCTAAATATTAAAAATCTAACTTCATTATATGACTTTTCTACATAATAAAAACGTAAGTGATACAATTTTGTTTTAAGATGAGTAAAGATATAAATTCTTATGACAAAAAATAAGATGAACATATTATATTATCTCTCCTGATAAATGTCAACAATAATTTCCATTTTTCTAAAAAAGTTTTCGACAAAATTCTACATTTTTACTATAACATATGTAATCATAAATAAAGGAGGTCTTTATGGTACTAAAAAATAATTTCATCGTGCTAAAAGTAAAAAGAAATATGGTATCCATTTTGTTTTTGCTTTTTACTATTTCAATTTTAATATTTTCTAATTCGAATTTAACTGCTGTTAAGTCTGGAATTAGTCTTTGGGCTACCT
This sequence comes from uncultured Eubacteriales bacterium, assembly GCA_949294555.1. GTDB lineage: Bacteria > Bacillota > Clostridia > TANB77 > CAG-508 > CAG-269. The sequence goes on along the minus strand of CASFHP010000043.1, from coordinate 12,876 downwards.
CTGTTGTTCCATCACTCTTTCCTTTTTTTGTTGCAACAGAACTTTTAATGCATACAAATGTTATTTATTTAATAGGTAATTTGTTAAATCGTTTTATGAAACCTTTATTTAATGTTAGAGGAGAAGGTGCTTTTGCCTTTATTATGGGTATTATCAGCGGCTATCCGATAGGTGCAAAGATTGCTACCAATTTTAGAAAAGAAAATATCTGTACGAAAGAAGAATGTGAAAGACTTTTAAGTTTTACAAACAATTCTGGACCTCTATTCATTATCGGTTCTGTTGGAATTTTGTTATATCGAAATACCATGATAGGACTTTTGTTATTTATTACCCATCTACTTGCTTCGTTATCTGTTGGTTTTGTTTTTCGTTTTTGGAAAAAAGATTCTTCAGATAACAATATCCTTTCTTCAAATGCATATATGCATCAAAAAAATCGTGCTACCTTTTCCAATTTGGGAGAAATTTTGTCTGAAAGTATTGTTAGTAGTATAAAATCCATTTTAGTTATTGGAGGATTTGTCGTCATCTTCTCTTCTATTATTTCTATTTTAAATGCAAGTGGTATTACACATATTATAGAATTATTATTAAGTCCATTTTTTGATTGGATACACATTGACACTTCTTTTATTGGACCTATTTTTACAGGTTTTTTTGAGATTACCAATGGCATTAGCACTATTTCCAATATTGCTTGTAAAAAACTTTCTATCAATATCATTATAACTGCATTTTTACTTGGATTTGGTGGTGTTTCTGTTTTATTACAAGTACTTAGCATTACTTCTAAAAGCGATTTATCCATAAAACCTTATATTTACGGAAAAGTATTACAAGGTATACTTGCTTCACTATATGTTTATTTTTTTATGAATATATTTCCTTTTTTTAATTTTGATTTATAATAAGACTTTTTGTAATATCTTTTATTGATACTAAATATATTTTATTAAGAAGCCTAACCTTGTTGTATACGGAAAATCCACATGTAGTCAAGACAGAAGCTGATTTTCCTATACAATAAGAATATATTTTTGTACAATCACTTTATTTTATGGAGGTTTTTCTATGGAAAGAGATTTTAATTATAACCAACCACCTTTTATGGATTTTAATATGGGAAATCCTAATTTTGATATGAACGAATTATATAAAGACCCTATGTTTAATCCAATTATGCAATATGAACAAGCTTTTAGCTATTACCGCTATTTATGTATGCAGATGGATTACAAGATTAAATGTAAAGAATACGAAAAATTATGTGCTTCTTCGCCTAATCCTGATAGGAGAGATACTAAAAATAATTAATTTGCTTACTTTTTTATCTATCATTTTTTAAACTTAAAAATCTTATAAATATACTGATTATTATAAATTTATTACAATTCACAGCTCAAATTAATTTACTCAAAGCTAGAAACAGTAATATATAAATATTTTATGAAATTAAATGTGCAAATGAAAGAATATTATAAATTCTTATATTATCAAGTGGAAAAGTCGCGGTGCGCCAGCGATTTTGCACTTGATAATGTTAGAATTTGTTTATTCTGTAATGTTAGCCATTTAATGAATAAAATATTTATATATTACTGTTTCTAGGTTGCTTGTAAAATTGACTGTGAATTGTAACAAAATAGTATTCTATTACTTTGGATTATGCAAAAAAGAAATATGCTAATACAATAATTCCTAATACAATTCTATAATATCCAAATACTTTAAAGTCATGTTTCTTAATGTAATTCATTAAGAATTTAATAACAAACATAGATACAACAAAAGAAATAATCATACCAACTAATAAGATAACAATTTCTGCACCTGTAAATGCCAATCCAAATTTTACTAATTTTAGTAAGCTTGCTCCTAACATCGTTGGAATTGCTAAATAAAACGTAAATTCTGCAGCATTTGGTCTTGATAAGCCAATTAATAATCCACCAATAATGGTCGCTCCTGAACGTGATGTTCCTGGGAATATAGCGGCTAATAATTGAAATACACCAATTATTAATGCATCTTTATATGTAATTTCTGAATTTTTTTCTTTTGCACTTTTTCTATTTTTGTTCCAATTTTCGATGACAATAAACGCAATACCAAATACAATTAAGGCAATGGCTATACAGGTTGGATTATAAAATAAAGCTTCAAATGTTTCATCAAATAATAATCCAATAATAGCTGCTGGTACACAACCAACTAAAATCTTTCCCCATAAATTCATGATATTTTTATCAAAATATGATAAGATTCCTGTTTTTTTGATTGCTTTTTCTTTGTTTTTGGTAATTGGCCATATCTTTTTAAAATATAGTAATACGACCGCTAATATAGCTCCTAATTGAATGACAACTTGAAACATTGACCAAAATTCTGGCGATACATTTTCAAATTTTAAAAATTGTTCTACTAATATTAAATGTCCTGTACTACTGATTGGTAGCCATTCTGTGATTCCTTCTACAATTCCAAATATAACGGATTTTATAATATCTAAAAACATTGCTTTCTCTCCTTTTTTCTATTGTCAGGGGACACATCTTACCCTAGGGGCTTTTCTAATTATGTTAAGGTATGTCCCCTCCCCTTGTGATTTATTGTTCATTTTTGTTTTAGTTTTTTATTTATATATATTGTTTTATGATGTCTTTCATATATTTTGCTGATGTCATTGGTGCTGATTTTCCGTGGTAATCCCAATGCTTCTATAAAATTGATATTCTCCTCTTCTACAATTTTTCTATCAATTCCATAAGGTTTTGAAGCAAGGTCAATTACCAATGTTTCTTTTTTGATTTCTTTTAATTCCTCTTTAAAAATAATTTTTGGAATAGTGTTTATAATAATATCATATTGTTTTATTTTTGTATAGTAATTTTGTAATTTTTCTATTGTTGTTGTTTGATATCCATATGCTGTTGCCCATGATTTTTCAACTTCATTTGTTATCATACAAGTTACATTTACAGATAATCCTTGCAATTTATGTGCTAAGACCTTACCTATTGTTCCAAATCCTAAAATTAAACAATGGCTACCTTGCAAGATTTTATTTGTATTTTTTAAAATAATCTCAATTGTAGCCTCTGCTGTGGGAATGGCATTTAAAACTGCAAATTCTTCTTTTTTCATAAAATCGATTACTTCGTTTTGTTTTTGTTTTAGTATTTCTTGTATATCTTCTGGCATATTTCCAACAAAAATTGTTTTATTTTCTAAATGATATGCCAATTCTTGTATCCTAATGTTTCTATTCGAAAGTGGCATATTTATTGTTTTCTTGTCTTTTGTGAATGGAATTGGTAATACAACAATTTCTGAACTAGAAATCATATTTTCATATGTTTCACATTCTTTAAAATTCTCTATTTTTTCAAATCCATATACTTTTACTTCATGCTTTTCTTTTGATAATAATTTTGCTAAGAAAAAATTTCTTAGGTCTCCTCCCATCACGCAAATATTCATAGTTTATTTTCATTCCTTTCATAAAATTAAAGAGCAAGTGAGCATATAATGTCTTATATATGACTACGTTTCTTGCATAGCTTAAATTATAAGTATTTTTCTCCTCATTACATTATAGTTTAGCTTTTAAATTTTATGAATTGATTTTGTTCTTGTATAGGAAAAATTGAATTTTTTCATATCCAAGAACATCGCACTTTTTATTTTTGTCTTTCATCTGGTTCCTGTTCTATGTCCCTATCCTTGAATTGTTGTGTTTTAGTCCTTCCACCACTTAAATCATTTTTCAATAAATTGATGTCATTGTAACTTAGATGTCTTGTAATATCCACCATTTCTTCTAAATGCTCTTTTGCTTTTACGTCCTTTTCAGTTAATTTGCTTTCTTTTTCCTCTTGGTTTTCTAAATTAAATGGAATAGATATTCTGGAAATTATTGGTATAAATAGCGGTTCTTTTCTTACCTTATCTACTATTTTTTTAGAATCGATATCAATTGCTGTATTGACATAGTTAATTGCTGTTTCTTTATCTCCTTTTATCAGATAAATTTTCGCTAATTCATAATAAGCATCAGCTGACAATTCCTCTTCTTCTATGGTTTCTAAAAATCTTCTTTCTGCTTCTTCTAAATCTTTATAAATTAAGGCAATTTCTGCCAAAGAATATTTTGCATTATATAGCAAAGAATTAATTTGGGCTGCCTTTTCGTAACAGATTTTTGCATTCTGAAAATCATTTAACATAGTATAAGCAATTCCTAAATTATAGTTTATTTCATAACTTACTGGATTATATTTTAATGCTTCTTGGTAGACATTGACTGCCTCTTTATACATTTCATTAGAAATCAATATATCTCCTAGCAATTCTGTTGCCTTATACATGTCTGGCTTTTTCTCTAATAGATTGAATAACATCTGTGAAGCCTCTTCTTTTTTGTCCAACGAATTTAACAATTTCGCAACTGTATAATATGATTCATAATCCTTTTTATTAATATCAATTGCTTGTACATATTCATCTATTGCTTTTCTCATCCCACCTTCTTTTTCATATAATTCTGCTAGCATTTTGTGTCCTTTATAACTATTTGGTATTTTAGAAACTAGTGTTAGCAATGCTTCTTTGGCTTTTTTGTCATTTCCAACTGCCAAATAAAATCTTGCTCTTGTAACATTCATTACTTCAATTAATGTCATTCCCTTTCGCTCTAACAAGATAACAATTCCTGGAATAACAATCGATAGTATATATTTTAAAATTTTGAAAATGATATTTAATTCTATAAACAATGCAAATTCTAAAAAGTTTAATGCAATTCCAATTGCCTCTAATACTAAGATGACAATATAGCTGGTATCATTGTTTTTTATCATTTTTAAAAACATATATACAAAAATCGCAAGTGAAATCACTGTAAATATCAACTGTTCTATTATCATTTTGCATCTCCTTCTTTTCCATTATTTTAAATTCTTTATTGCATTTCTTGCCATTTCATCACATCTGTTATTAAATGCATTATCACTATGTCCTTTGACTTTTATAAATTTTACCTTATGTTTCTTTGTTAAGGCATATAATTCTTGCCATATTTCTTTGTTTTTTACTGGTTCTTTTCCAGATGTTTTCCAATCATTTTTTATCCAATTGTATATCCATCCTTGATTAAAAGCATTTACCACATAGGCACTATCACTATATATTTCAACTTCACAAGGAAATTTTAGCAATTTAAGCCCTTCTATAACAGCTGTTAGCTCCATTATATTATTTGTGGTATTTTTTTCGCCTCCTGAAATTTCTTTTTTATTTTCCTTATACATTAAAATAGAACCCCATCCACCAGGTCCTGGATTTCCTGAACATGCTCCATCTGTATATATAATTACTTTTTCCACGAATACCTCCATCTAATCCTATAAATTTCTGTGCAATATCGTTTTTTAATTGTGTTTTTCTTCTTTTTGTGATACCATTATATCAGTAATTTTAATTTTATACAATATTTTCATAATGGAAAGGAAAAATAATTTTTACCATCCATTTTATATAGATTTTTTATGCTAATATTTTTTAAGGAAAGGAGAAGATGTTAGCTCTCAAAGCAAACATCTACTAGAAAAAATGAGTAAAGTTATTGGAATTATAGCAGAATATAACCCATTTCATAATGGTCATTTGTATCATTTGCAAAAATCTTTACAAGATAGTGGCTCTTCTTATTCTGTTGCTGTTATTAGTGGTAATTTTACCCAAAGAGGTTCTACGTCCTTAGTGGATAAATGGGAAAAAGCAAAAATTGCTTTAAGTAATGGCGTTGACTTAGTTCTTGAACTTCCTTTGCTTTATTCTATTTCTAGTGCTGAAAACTTTGCAGAAGGTGCTGTTAAAATTTTAGATTCTTTAAAAGTTGTAGATTATCTTTCTTTTGGTTCTGAAGCAGGCGATATTTCTACTTTAGATTTGGTAGCTGATATTTTATACAAAGAACCAAAAGCTTATAAAAATATATTATCACATGAACTTAGTAAAGGCTTGTCTTTTCCAAAGGCAAGAGAAAATGCCTTGCTTATGTATCTAAATGATATTCGCAGATTTTCAAATGTTCTTTCTTCCCCTAATAATATATTGGGAATTGAATATTTAAAAGCCTTAAAAAAATTGAGAAGTCCTATCATTCCAATCACAATTGAACGATATAATGCAGGATATCATGATACCTCATACAACGGAAATGTTGCAAGTGCCACAGCTATACGAAACATTGTTAAAAATAATGGTTGGGATATTTTAAGAAAAGTCGTTCCAGAAAGTACTTTTTCTATTCTTTTAGAAAATATAAAGGTTGGGCATGTTGTTCCAGATATATCTGTATTTGAAAAACAAATTATTTATAATTTACGAAAAATGTCTATTCCAGAAATTGCAGAACTTCCAGATGTCAGTGAAGGTTTAGAAAATGCTATCAAAAATGCAGCCAATTCTTGCAATAGTGTCGTAGAATTTTTAAATATTATCAAATCCAAAAGATATACAAATACGAGACTTCAAAGAATTTTATTATATGCTTTACTTGGCATTACAAAAAAAGATATGGCTCTATCTAAAAAAGCCATTCCTTATGTTCGTGTTTTAGGATTTAATGAGAAAGGGAAATATTTAATTTCAGAAATTGCAAAAGCCAATCCTAAACTAGAAATTATTACTTCTGTAAAAAAACACATGGATACAAGTAATAACAAGACTTCTAAATATTTATTGGAAAAAGATATTTGGGCTACCAATGTTTACACCATTGGTTATGAATATGATTCTTGGAATAATTTGGATTACACTCATAAATTAATAACTTTGGACCATTAGGGACGTGCCAAAATGGACAAAAATTGGTCAAAAGGGACAGACCTATTGAAACAGAATAATATTATTATTTAGAATACTAATTGAATACTTATAAAAGCCAATATACTATTTATAAAATTTTATTTATTAAATGGCTGGCGTTTATAAAGCAGGCACCTCTCACAGCAAGTCTGAGATTCTCCTACTTGATAATGTAAGAATTTGTAATATTCTTTCACTAGCACATTTAATTTCATAAAATTTTATAAATAGTATATTGGCTTTATATATCTGCAAAAAATAAATTAACAATATATTTTTTATTATTAATTGATATTTTATAGGTCTGTCCCTTTTGACCAATTTTTGTCCATTTTGGCACGTCCCTATTTAGTTATCCATTTTACTAAATTCAAGTTTGCTGGTTCTAGTAGCATTTCATGTCTTGGCATTACTCTAAAAGTATAACCATAATTTCCACCTGTTGTTAATTCGATTTTTGTTGTGAAATAATATTTTCTATGTTCTTCATCGGCTTCTTGTAACTGCATTGGGATAATTTTTACATCTTCCACAACACCATTGTCTAATATTTTTCCATAATATGCCTCTACGGTTACATTTTCGACATCTATATTTGGAAGTTGTACTTCACAACCTACTTCGATATTGTTTCCAGCATCGATGGTTATGTTGTCAAGATTACTACTTTCTTGTGTAATTTTAATGTCTTTCCAATTTTCAAATAAATCTTTTTTCCAAGCATTATATGCTGCAACATTATCTATATTTTCATAATATTTCTTTGTTAAATTACATAATGGAATGTACAATTGATTTGTATAATCAACCAACATTCTAGCTGTACTGTATTTCCCTCCTGTTGTCATTATGGAATTTTTCATAATTTCCATCCATCTTTTTGATATTCCACTTCTGTCTCTGTCATAATAGGTTGGAATAATTTTTTCTTCTAGTGTATGATACATACTTTGGCTATCTGCCATATCTTGTGCTTCATAAGAATCATATTCTGCATTTGTTCCAATTGTCCAACCATTATCTTGTGTATAACCTTCTGCCCACCATCCATCTAGTACACTAAAGTTAATAACACCATTTACCGATGCCTTTTGTCCACTTGTTCCTGAAGCCTCCATTGGTCTTCTTGGATTATTTAACCATACATCTACACCACTAATTAAATATCTTGACATAGCAATATTGTAATTTTCTAGTAAGAATATTTTTCCTTTGAATTGTGGCATCATAGATACCTCATGAATGTATTTGATTAAGTCTTGACCTTCTTTGTCTGCTGGATGTGCCTTTCCTGCAAAGATAATTTGTACTGGTTTTCCAGCATTGTTCATGATTTGTGTCATTCTTTCGATATCTTTGAATATCAAAGTTGCTCTTTTATATGTTGCAAATCTTCTTGCAAATCCAATTGTTAAGGCATCTGGATTTAATTTAGATACAATTTCATTAATTTCTTCATAACTATATCCAGACCTTCTTAATCTTTCTGTTGTATTTTCTTTTACAAGATTAATTAATTTTCTTTTTCTTTCTACATGGGCACTCCACAATTTATCATCAGGAATATTTTTAATTTTTTCCCATACATAGTCTTGATGCATATTGTCTTGCCAATATGGAATTAAATATTTGTTATATAATTCCTTTAATTTTGGAGCTAACCATGAACAAGTATGAATTCCATTTGTTACATAACCAATTGGAGATTCATTTGCTGCAATATTAGGCCATACATCACTAAATAATTCTCTAGATACAGCTCCATGAAGTTTACTAACCCCATTTTTCTTTCCAGCAATTTTTAGTGCCAATATTCCCATATTAAAGCCTTTGTCTAAATTTGGTCCTGGCTTCATTCCTAGTTTTAAAAATTCTTCTCTTGTAATTCCTAATCTTGGCCAGAAATCTTTGAAATATTTTTCTACTAATTCGATTGGGAAAATATCATTTCCTGCTGGCACTGGTGTATGTGTTGTAAATACTGTTTTTGAACTTGCTATATCTTTTGCTACTTCAAATGAAACTTGTTTTTCTTTTATAATATTTTTGATAATTTCTAAATTCAAAAATGCTGAATGTCCTTCATTCATATGATAAATGGTTGGTTTTAATCCTAAATATTTTGTAAGAAGGCTAACACCTGCCATACCTAAGACAATTTCTTGTCTAATTCTCATTTCTTGGTCTCCACCATACAATCTTAAAGTGACATCTCTATCTTCTTCATTATTTTTTGGTATATCAGAATCTAATAAATATAGCTTAACTCTTCCCACATTAATTTGCCATACTTTTAGATACAATCTTCTTTTTGGAAATTTTACATAGATTGTTAAATCATCGCCTTTGTCATCTTTTACAGGATTGATAGGTAAATCATATAAATCAATATTATTATATTCTGTCTCTTGTTGTCCATACCCATTAATTTTTTGATTGAAATATCCATTTTTATATAACAATCCAACCCCTACAAGTGGAATTCCTAAATCACTTGCAGATTTTAGGTGGTCTCCTGATAAAATTCCAAGTCCACCTGAATAGATTGGTATGGTTTGGTCTAATCCATATTCTGCTGAGAAATATGCAATTAAGTCTTTTTTGTTTCCAGGATATTTATTGGCAAACCATGTACTTTTGCTATTCATATAATTTTCAAAATTTTCTGTAACTTTGTCATATTCTTTTAAAAAGTTGATGTCCTTTGCAGATTTTTCTAATCGTTCTTGTGATACTTGTTTCAAAAATTTCACAGGATTTTTTGAGCATTGTTCCCATAAATCCATGTCAATTTTTTGGAATAGTCTTAAAAATTCTGTATTCCAAGACCACCATAGATTATTTGCTATTTCCCCTAATTTTTCTATTCTTTTTGGTAATTGTGGGTTTACCGTTATTCGATTAAATACATACATCTATATTTCCTCCTTAGTAATTCTCATTCTTTTTTCTTTTTGTCTACATGTATATTATCTATTAAATATATAAAAATGTCAAACCTTTTTTATAAAAATTTTTATAGAAAATTGGACAATTAGGACCAGGGTGGTCCTAATTGTCTCTTATTCAAATGTCGGATATCCATCTTCTCCTAGTTCCCATGTTTTCCATGACATATTATCTCCTATATTATTATTTAATAAGTTAATAAAATTACTATTATTTTTCATTTCACTTTCACTGTATGCTTGTATTCCTTCTTCTATTGCCCCTACTGTCTGTGAAGTTTCTCTATTATAATATACATTTTTTATAGTTAAAGTGGTTATACTGCTTCCTGGTATTGCTCCAATAATTGCTGATTTACATTCGCCTGCATTATAGACATTTTCTATATTGAGTTCAACAGATTTTGAAACATAACCTATATTAGCTATAATCCCTACGTTTTGCGTTTTTCCTAAATTATAAGAATTTCGTATATTACATTCTATATCGGAATTGTAATCTCCTGCTTGTATTTCCCTTAGTATCCCACTACTTTCACATTCTCCCAAATTATAACAATTTATAATTTCAAGTATTGATTTTCTTTGCATACCACATATTCCAGCAGAAGATTTTCCTATATTTATGCAGCCATCTATCAATGTTTTATCACTATATACACTTCCTACAATTCCTGCTCTTTGATTAGTATTTCCTAAAACATTTCCTGTATTACTACAATTCCTTATAATTGTTTCTCCTTCTGTGCCACCAATAATTCCTCCTCCACCTCCTCTAGCCCATGGTGTTCCTTTTATATTGATTTCTCCATTGTTGTTACAATTTATTATTTCCCTTGCACAAGTTCCCACAATTCCGCCAACCATATTATTTCCTGTGATAGTTGCATAATTTATACAATTTTCTATTGTTTTTACACTAGTTCCTATAATTCCACCTGTATGTCCAACACTTTTAATTTCTCCAGAAATTTCTAAATTTTTAATTATCGTAGATAGTATTGACCCTGTTCCGAATAGTCCAATACTTCTCCCAAATCCATAACCATTTAATTGTGTGTCATTCTCATAATTAATATATATATTACTTATTCTATAAATCTCTTCTGTTTCTTTATCTTTTCCATCAAAATTTCCACAAAAACTATTATTAAGTCCAATTGGTTTAAAACCTGTTCCTGTTGTCATTTCATTCATCAAAGTATTTCCATCATCTTCAATCCCATTAATATCTCCAAAATCTGTTCTTTCACTATTTTGATAAGATAATTTTGATTTAAAATTCAAATTGGTTTTTAATGCTACATATTTTCCACTAAAACTATTGGCTGTTGTTACCTGTACTGGCTCTCCATTTTCTAATTTTATACCGCTTCCATTTACTATATTAGAAAAAGCAACTAGGTCTTCTATACACCAGATTTCATATGGTTCTGCTTCTGTTCCTGCTAACGTTTTTCCATCTGTTCCAACTGTTATATCACCTGGATATTTATCTTCAACAAATTCTTGAAATTCTCCTACATTTCCATCTTTATCTACTGTATAATATCTGTTACTTTCTTTAAATAATACTTCAATTTCTTCTCCATTATCTGCTACTTCTGTTTTTCCTTCTCCTGTTTCTTTGTCTAGTTGACTTTGTAACTCACTTTCCTCGATGTTTCCATATTTATTATTCCCCATGGTTTGCACTATTGCCTTTTCTAATGTTTCCTTTTCATTGGCTATTTCTGTTTCCTCCTTTGCTTTTCCTGCATTTTTGATTAACCCATTATCTCCTGTTATCGCACTTATCGTAATTCCTGCTAAGATTAATAAAACAATTATCGTTATGACTAAGGCCAATAGTGTAATTCCTTTCTGGGATTTTACTTTGTTTTCTTTTTGTTGCTTTACTACATTTTGAATTTGTTTTTTCACTTTCGTTCCTATCATTCTTCTACCTCTTTTCTTTCATTTTCCTTTGTTTTTATTTATTTTGTAGCTTTTTATCATTTGCAGTTTTTTCTTTCAGTCAAATACTCTAGGAAAAAAGAAAAAGCAGGAACCACTTGCCATTCTATATTTGCAAGTGACTTCTGCCTTTTGTATTTTTTATTCTTTTAAATTTTCCTTTTTTATTTTTATATTTTCTTTCTATTGACTTTCTAATGTTTTATTGATATTATGTTTTTAGTTTTTATCGTTAAGTATTTGACTTAACGAAATTTTTTTGTAAACATTTGCTTTTTTGAGTTTTAAATAAAATATCAATATTTACTCTTACTTTGACTAAAATCAACAGTTCTATGTATAATAACAAAATAAGCCTTAAATTTATCTAAAATCTAAAGCTATTTTTTTCTTTACCTATTTTTATTTTATCTCCTCTACATATATCTCATCATTTACTGCCACTACTGTATATTTATAAATATTTTTTATGTCTTTTATTTCTTCAAATTCTCCATATTCTTTTATTTGCTTCTTGGCTTCTTCTTGTTTTTCTTCTAATTTTCCAGCTTCTTCTTTCTTTAAGTATTTGAATTCTATCATCACACCTTTGTATTCTTTGCTTTGATCTTTTGGTATTAACAGAATATCTGGATATTTTCTTTGTACTTCCATTTCTGATTTTAATCTAAATATTTTTAAGTTCATGGCTATGCAGAAAAAGATTAATTTTACATATTTTTCATCGAATTTTTGGTAATCTCTGTTAGATAAATTTTTTAAATATTTTCCTAACATTTCCACAATTTTATCGATTTTTCCTTCTAATGCAATCTCTCTTGCTATTTCTGTATAATTATCATTTATGTCTATATCAATCTCTTCTTTTAGTATTTTTAGAAAATAATCTGAATATATTTCTTTCATTACATTGTTTGGAATATTTAATTTTGGATAGCCTACTTCTTCTCCTTCTATGGTTAGATAGCCTAAATAATATAACATAGATATTAAATCCATTTCTGTAAATTCCATGGCTGGATTAAATTTTTGCCTTATATCACTAACAATCCCCTCTCCCGATACAGTCTTTTCGATTACGTTTTCTCTTTCTTCTCCT
>CASFHP010000042.1 GCA_949294555.1 uncultured Eubacteriales bacterium | reverse complement strand
TTCCTCATGGTTTTATTGGTTATTTCTAACTTCAAATTTAGATACGCAAAATCATTTCATTTTTTATATTATATATTGCTTAACAGGCAAAACCGACTTGACCTCTGAATAATTACAATTCCGAATTTGAAAAAAACAAAAATCCTTGACATTTTATGTATATCACTATATAATTTAAATGTTCATATTCAAATATTTTATTTCGTATAATTTCCACAATTATTTAAAAATTAAAAATTCTATTTTTAAAGGAGGGATTTTTTGAATAAAAAACATTTTATTCTATTTATCATATTTTTCATCTTCTTATTTGTGATACCCTTTAACTATCAATTTAGCTTTTCAAAATACATTTTTAACGACGCATTTATATCTGCCAAAATACGAATTGATAAAAAACCAGAACTAGAAGTTTTATCTGTTTCTAATACAAATACAGGATATGAAACATATGCAAACAAAACACATAAAATTACATTAACTGTTAAAATTACAGAAAACAATATTGCAATCAATCATTTTAATCGTGATTATATAAAATTTACAGTAAATGATTCCAATATCTCCCCATCTACTCAAATTAGCCTAATTTCTCATAATGATGATGAATATATTTATAAAATAGTCATTTCTAATGTGACTGGTAATGGTAGGCTACGTGTTATTTTTCCAGAAGGACTTATCCAAGATATATCAGGACAAAAAACAGGTTACTTAAATTTTAATACTGGTATTATAATTGACAATATTGCTCCAACCAGCAATTGTGAAGAATTATCAATTGAAAATGACAAATCACAATATATTATTCAAGCAAATGAAGGTTTAAGAAATTTAGATGGTTGGGAGCTTTCTGATTCCAATACCACTTTATCTAAAATTTTTTGTTCCCCTATTTCATACCCTATTCCTATTACTGACTATGCAGGAAATGTATCGGAAGTATTGGTTGATGTCAAAAATGCAAAAAATATTGTCTTGTATTATGCGAATTACAATAACTACATCATTACACAGTGGGATAGTAGTGGTCAAATTTCTGGTAAACAAGCAATACTTGATGGTACAAATTATAAATCAGAAATGCTTGTTACCTATATAGATGGCGATATTGATAATACAATTTTACAAGCTAGAGCTTTTGATTATACATACTGGGGAGAAAATACAAGAACTAGATGTATATTTTCTGAAATTCCATATACCTATGGATATAGCCCTAGTGCAACAACTTGGTATGATATCAACAGTAAAAATAAAATTCGCTTTCTTGGAAAATTTGCCTTTCAACTAGGTGGACAAGGACATAATACTGCTGGTATATCTTGTTTGGGAGAAAATAATCCTATTCCCCAAGAAATTGCAGATCAAAACTTATATGGTCTTTCAGGAATTGCTTTTCGTTTGAGAGATTGTGAAGAATATTCTATTGTTTATCAGATTTATGTACCTGATATTGGTTGGCTTAGGTCCTCTTCTGATGGAGAAGAAACAACATATTCTCACGATAAACCATTTTCTGCAATTAGAATCAATATCGTTCCTAAATCAGAAAAGCAATATTTGATGGATTATTGGAATCGTGTCATCTATACAAACTATGTTGAATAATCATTACTTTGAAGATATATTAACCCCTATAATTCCCCCTAAGATACCAAAAACAATACCTGTTATAATCATAATCACTGACTGCATTGTTAATGAAAATTGCATACTAAAAATGCTAGAAAATAAATATAACAAGATGATGTATACACCACCTATAATGCCACCATTGATTAGTCCATTCTTTTTTATCTTGATATTACTAATGGCACTTCCAATTAATATACTAATGGCTGTAATGATAATAATGTTTGGATTGATAACCTCTTCTGAAACATTTGAATAAGTTAAAACTATCGACAATATTAATAAAAAAATAAATGTTAAAATAAATGCAATTCCAAGTCCTTTTAAGACTTGTATAAAATTTTTATTATTTACATTATCAGAATTTTCCATACGTATTTCTTATGATAGATATCATATCTCCTTTCCTTTTTATTTGTAAGCATTTGCTAACATTGTAAGCATATACCTTGTCAGCCTCTGCTTATTTTAAACATTTTTCTTTTAATGTATATTTATAAAAAAAAGAAATAGAACTACCAGTCTATTTCTTTTTCTAAAATCTCTATAAATCTTTTAATGATATCTTCTCTTGAAAATTCTTTTCCATATTCTCTCTTTAATGATGTTGCTATATCTTGTGTTTCTTCTGAAAATATATCTTCATTTACATTAAATCCTAAACTAATTAATAAATAATTTATCTTTCCTGAAATAGTATTAATTTCTGTAAGAATCCCACAAATTTTTTTATTATTTAGCATTAAATCATTTGGTTCTTTTATACCTAATGGAATGGTATATAGATTATCAATTGCTTTTTGCATACATTTTGCAACTGTTTTAGTAAAACCTTCTAGCGCCTTTATACTACATTTGGGTTTTAAGATAATGGTCATGGCAATGTTTTTATTTTCTCCGGTATACCATGCTCTTCCTTTTGTACCGATTCCATTTGTTTGTGTTTCTGCAAGTATTATTTTTCCATCATTTTCTTCATTTAGTGCTATTTCTTTTGCATATATATGTGTTGAATCAATTTTCTTAAAATATTCTATGGTTTTCCCTATTTTTTTTGTTTCCGCATGTTGTATTTTTTCTAAATCCATTTCTTGCTCTCCTTTAAAAGTTTAGTTCTATAACTAAACTCTATTACTTATGTAAAATTGTATTTATTAACATTCATAATCTATTGCTTGTCTATCGAGTCTTATAGACTTACACAAACTTGACACTTTAACATGTTCAGGATGGTTTTTATATGTTTCTAAATCTTCCATAGTTTCAAATTCAGAAATTAATATCGCATCAAATTCATTTTTTGGATTTATATTAATGCCTGTTTCCATTCTTTTTATCTCAGGAATAATATCTTTTAGGCGATTTAATCCTTCTAAAAATTTTTTCATGTTTTCCTCTTCGTTTTCTTTAAATTTCCACATAACAATATGTTTTATCATAATCTTTTCCTCCTATTATTTTATTTATTTTATTGCATTATGGGAAATACAATTTCCTATAATGCAATAAAATTCACTTTCGAAATTCCTTATTACTATATCATAATTACACGAATTTTGCAAAATTTTTACCGCTATACTTGTGATATGGCAAAAAATGTCTTATAATAGATATAGTTAAATTTATATATTTGAAAGGATAATTTATGACACCTATCATTATTGGAATAGCTGGCGGTAGTGGTTCTGGTAAAACTACCTTAGCTGAAAATTTAAAAAACGAATTTGAAGATGACATTGCTGTACTTTGTCATGATTTTTATTATAAACAACATGATGAACTTACTTTGGAGGAACGTCAAAAACTAAACTATGATCATCCTCTTGCTTTTGATACAGATATTTTGATAAAACATTTACAGCTTCTAAAACAAGGAAAATCTATTAGACGTCCTGTTTATTCTTTTGTTAAACATAATAGAGGAAAAGAAACGGTTCTTGTTGAACCAAAAAAGATAATTCTTGTTGAGGGTATTCTTATTTTTGAAAATGAGAAACTTAGAAATTTAATGGATATTAAAATTTTTGTTGATACTGATGCTGATATTCGTTTTATTAGACGTCTTGTTCGTGATGTTAATGAACGTGGAAGAAGTATTGATTCTGTTATTGAACAATATTGTACCACTGTTAAACCTATGCATGAACAATTTGTTGAGTATAGCAAAAAGAATGCAGATATTATTGTTCCTGAAGGTGGTAATAATCAAGTTGCTCTTAATATGATTAAAGAACAGATTAAAAATATTTTGTCTACGTTATAAATAAACTATTTTTAATTTTTCTGTAAATGTTAATAACCACTCTGCAAAGTTTCTTTTCATCTTTACTATTCTCCTTCTTATGACATTAAACCTCCACCACCTTCATTTCTTTTAGTATATGTGCTATTCCAACCAGTTCTTCCCAAAATGCTGATTGACTTTGGTCCATTATATTTTATAAAATTATTACTCATTGGATTACATACTTTTATTAATGGACATTCTTTATATCCATGTAATACCGCTTCTTTCCCACTAACGTATTTATTTTTTTCGATGTATATATATCCTTCTTCATCTTGACATGGTAAAACCTTATTAATTAATTTAGCTTCTGAATATATTTTATTTTTTGCACATACTTGGCATTTTCTATTTTTTGATGAATGCCATTTAAATACATGTCCACAATTTTTTCCACTAAAGATAGCAAGTTTTTCATTACAAAATTCAATACCAATAATTCTATAAACTAAATAATCTAATAATGATGGTCCCTCTATGCATTCTTTTGGATATTTTTTATTCCATATATTCCATACTTCTCTCCAAGCTTTAGCACACCATTGGTCTATTAAAGAATATTGGTAACAAAATATATCTAAAAAACTTGATACTAATGGTATCTCTGTTTTTAAAATTCCTGTTCTTAATGCCACTTTCATTGTATTTCTATCTGATGCTACATCTATCTGTTCAAAATTTTTATAGTCCTTCCATATGCTTAATACTACCATATCTCTTATAAACATATCTGCTTTTTTATTTCCAAACCCCATTCCTTGGTTCTTTATTAATTGATTCTTAATCTCTAGTAAATCACCATTAAATTTTTTTAATAACTCAAATGGCTCACATTTAAATTGTAATAACATTTCGGCAGATTTTTTTGCAAATTGTATTCTTTTATCTGTTTGAGACAACTTAGAAAATTTCAAATCTCTTATAAAACTTTCAGGTTTACTACTTATATACTCTTTGTCAAAAATACTTGGATCTTCCTTATATATTTCTGCATACTCTGAAAATTTTCTTGAACCGTTAAAATCTTGCGAAGCTGTATAAAATCTTATTCTACAAACTTCTTCATCATTTAATCCTTCTTTGCTATATAAAGAATAAAAAGCCTCTTTATTATTTATATATATTTCATGAAATACATCTGCAACTTCTTCACATTTGGTTTTATTTATACTTGGAGATAAGATTTTTTCACAATTTTTTTCCCAAAATTTATGATAATCTGAAATATAATCTCTTTCTGAATCTAATTCAAATGTTTTTCCTATACCATCATAATTAGTATAAAGAAACTCATTTAAATTCTTTACTATATTTCTTCCTTCTTCTATTGTTATGGTATCTATATTTTTTATATTTAAATCAGTTAAAATTCCATTTAAAAAATTTATAATTTCTTCCATTTATTTTCTCCATCTAATAAACTATTATATCTTCTTATTGATAATTAATTTGAAACTACCATCTTCATAATAGATTTTTCCTCTGTACATTCTATTGTCTCCCTGTAATTTGTTATAAGTAATTCTGAAATTTCTCCTCTTCCTTTACTATTTGCATTTATCATTCTCTTTGCTGAAACTTCATTTATATTAAATCCTTTGTAAATATCTTCAAAAAATGTATCTTCCTTATTTGTATTTTTAGGATTTGAATTACTTAACATTAACTTTGCTTTTTTCTTATTTAATTCTTTATAATATTGTGCCAGCTCTTTTTGATTTTCATCATTAAAATCTTCTTTTGTATATGAAGTAAATCCAGATGTAATAGATAAAGGTCTATATGGTGGATCAAAATATACAAATGTTTTATTATCAACATATTTACTACTTTTCTTATAATCGCCATATTCAAATACTACATTTTTAATTAATCCCGACAAGTTTCTTAAATTTTTAGAATCACATATTGTAGGATTTTTATATTTACCACAAGGCACATTAAATTCTCCGCTTTTGTTAACTCTATATAACCCATTAAAGCATGTTCTATTCAGGAATATAAATTCAGAAGCTCTTTTTACATCAATTATTTTTTCTAATGTATAAGAATTGTATTCTCTTCTTACATCATAAAAATAAACTATTCTATCGTCTGTTTCTAATTTTAAAAATTCTTTTTCTTTTTTGTCTAATTCTTCAATTAAAGCTTCTACATTGCTTTTTATTACATTATAGCAGTTTATTAAATCTTTATTTATATCAAATGCGTATGCTTCTTTTACATCATATTTTTGTAATATGTCTATTAAAACTGCACCACCACCTATAAATGGTTCTACATATCTTTCTATAATTCCGTTTTCTAAATCAAATGGGTAAAAGTTCTTTAACTGTGGGAGCAATCTGCCTTTTCCACCAGCCCATTTTACAAAAGGTCTTATTAATTCCATTTTTTCCTCCAATTTTTTTTATTCTTCAAATTTTGCAACATAATGTTGCAAATTTTATATAATTTTCTTTAAATCATCTAACCATTCAAAGCCTTCATTATCTAGTTCTTCTAATTCTTCTATTTTAAAATATTTTACTTCTTCTAATTCTTCTTGCTGTATTTGGCATTCATCTATATCTACATTTTTTCTAACATAATATACTGTAAAATGTGATTTTTCATTTGTATCCATACTCAAAAATTTAAACTCATCTTTCTTTAAACGAATACCTATTTCTTCAAATGTTTCGCGAATTACTGCATCAAGTGGTGTTTCTCCTAAGTCTACTTTTCCACCACATATTCCCCATTTGCTAGGATTAGCTCTTTTATATCTACTACGTTTCTGCAGTAAAATTTCATTTTCATCATTGATTATAACAACCCCAACAACTGATATATAATATCCATCTGGTACATTATTAGGGTCACGAGCTTCTACATGCGTTAAAATTTTACCAGTTTTATTTCCATTTATATCAACCAATTCATGCTTTTCCACTTTTTCCCCCCATTTTTTAACAAATCTGTAAAATTAAAATATAAATTCTATTCTTCATCATTTTGCTTTTTTTCTTGCTGCTGTAGTTCAAATATTGCTTTTTGACTTTCTATTTCAGCCTTTAATTCTTCTTCTGTTGGCAAATATAATTTATATTTACTAGCAAATAATTGTTCATTTCCTTTTAGAATAGAATATTTTGCTATATCTGCATCGGTTTCTGAACATAGCAAAATTCCTATTGTTGGATTGTCTTCTTTTGATTTTTTTAACTCATCATACATTCTAACATACATATCCATTTGTCCAACATCTTGATGCGTTATTTTTTTAGTTTTCAAATCGATTAACACAAAGCATTTTAATATATAATTGTAAAATACTAAATCTATGAAGTAATCTTCTTTTTCTGTATGAATATGTTGTTGTCTTGCAACAAATGCATAGCCTTTACCGTAGTTCCATTAAAAATTTTTGTAAATTATTTATTATACTAGTCTCTAATTCTGTTTCTGTAAAACTACTATCCAATGAATATCCTAAAAATTCTGCTATTACTGGATTCTTTACAAATTCTAATTTGTTCATTAAATAATTACCTTTATTATTTTCTTTCATTTCCTTTATTACTGGTTCTTTAACTTGTGACTTTAACAATCTATAATAATACTGTGTATTAATGTTTCTTTGTAATGTTCTTGTACTCCACGTTTGTTCTAATGCTTCTTTTTCATACCAATCTCTTGCTTTTTTATCAAAAACTTGTAACAGAGTTCTATAATGAGTCCAAGATAGCATCGTATTTGATTTTGAACTCAATGCGTTCAAAATGTTTGGAAATAATTTATAAAAATTCAAAAAATAGTATAAATTTCTTGAATCATAACCTTTTCCATATTGTTTTGTTAATTCTTTAGATAGTTTTTTTTAGATAGTTTTTTTATTATTTCTAATCCATAATCTGCTCTATCATTTCCTTTTAGTTCTTCTTCGGCAATTCTATATCCAATTAGCCAATTTCTTTCTACTAGAGCAATATTTACAGACTTATAAGCATAATCTCTTGCTGATTCAATAATAGAACATACATCTTCTAATACATTATCTGTATTTTGATATTTAATAATATTATTTATTTTTTCTAAACTCATATTTACCTACTTTCTATATTATCATATATTATACACTAAATTTCTCTAATTAATTTTCATATATGATGTTATTTTTGTGAAATTTTGCAATGTTCCGTTGCAAATTTTATGTTTTTCTTATTTATAACATAAAATTATTATAATTACAATTATTTTTGTAGGTATTAGAATTTAAATTTTTTATTAATACTAAAATAAGGCATTTTTGTTAATAAACGCCTTATTTTAGTTTAATTTTGGCACAAAAAAATAACAGATAATTTCTTATCTGCTATTTATGGCTCCTCTTGTTGGACTCGAACCAACGACCTATCGGTTACTGCACTACACTAACTTTCATTAGCATTATATATTTTTATATAATTTGTAGTCTGGACTTTCTCTTTACCATATCTTTCGACTTAGGTAGGTGGTGTAAAGTCTCTACACATAGCTTTCGCCTTGCTCGGTATTGTCGTCAACCTTACTTGTTACGAGTTTCACCGACTTAGCCACCTTTTCATCTATAAGTTTCCCTATAGAGCTGCTAACTTCTTGATCTTGCGATCTGCTCGACAGCCGAGCGCTCTACCAACTGAGCTAAAGAGGAATATATATAAAATCTGGCAACAACCACCCGCAAGTATTTTCGGCACACTTAGGCTTGACTTCTGTGTTCGGAATGGGAACAGGTATTACCCTAAATGTCATCATCACCAGAAAATTATTAACTTTTCTTTGTACTTTTGCATTATACTATATTGTTTTCTTTTTTGCAAGTACTTTTTAATATTTTTTCAAATTCATAGCACACTCAAAAATACATAGATGAAAAATAAGTTTTAAGATTTTTTCTCTCTTTATTAAAATTGTGGTTAAGCCCTCGATTTATTAGTATTGGTCAGCTTAATACATTACTGCACTTACACCTCCAACCTATCAACCACATAGTCTACGTGGAATCTTACTACCTTACGGTATGGGATATCTTATCTTGGGGTGGGCTTCACACTTAGATG
>CASFHP010000041.1 GCA_949294555.1 uncultured Eubacteriales bacterium | reverse complement strand
AGCCATAAAGGGTCCTGTTTTCGGGTATTGTTGTGGCTTTATCTTTAGAATTTGTTGAACGGGAATGGAGGGTAGCCGAGAATTTGAAAAAAATATTTAGATATCAACATTCTATAAAATAATTTTTTTAACTGTGAATTGTAACTACATATATTATATTTTTTAACACTTTTTCCAAAATTCTTGACATTTTCGACTAATTAGTATATAGTATGTTCGTAGACTATTTAGTAAACATATACTAGATATTTGTTATGTAATAAAAATATAGGAAGGTGATAGATATGGCATTAGATTACAACATTATTGGACAAAGACTTAAACAAGCAAGACTTGCTAAAAATTACACACAAGAAGAATTATCTGAAAAAATAGATGTTTCTGTTGCATTTTTAAGCAGAGTAGAAAGAGGAAATTCTCATATTAACTTAAAAAGATTATCTCAAATTTGTAGTTTATTAGATGTTTCAGAAGGTTATATTTTAAGTGGTACTTCTAGTGATTCAGAAAATTATTTAACAAAAGAATTCTCTGAGTTATTAAATAGTTGTCCTGCTCACAAACAAAGATTAATTTACAAAATTGCAAAAATCATTGCAGAAGCTGAATAATTTTATAGTAAAACCAATATTTTAAAAATATTGGTTTTTTGTTGCATTTACAACAGATTTTTTTCTATTTTATCCTTATGATTATCTCGTAAATGTAATTAATGATTACGTAGTTTTTTTCACAAAAGATACTTAAAACACCATAATTCGACATTTTTACCAAATTATTTTCATTTAAGATTGATTAAATTTTATAAATATGCTATTATATTATGTGGTCAAAATGATAATACTAATAAAAAATTGAAATGAATGTATCTTTATATATCATTATTAATTATATTTCATTTTATTCTTAATTAAGGAGGTTTTTAAATATTATGAAATTTGAACAATGGAATGGATTTGAAAAAGGAGATTGGCAAAGTGAAATCAATGTAAGAGATTTCATTCAAAGAAACTATACACCTTATGAGGGAGATTCAACATTTTTGGCTGGACCTACAGAGAAAACAAAAAAATTATGGGACGAAGTTTTAGAGCTTTATAAAAAAGAAAAAGCTTCTAAAGGTGGTGTACTTGATATTGACACAAAAACAATTTCAAGTGTTAATAGCCATGAAGCTGGATATATTGATAAAGATTTAGAAGAAATTGTAGGGCTTCAAACAGACGCACCTTTAAAAAGAGCAATCATGCCTTATGGAGGAATTCGTATTGTTGAAAAAGCTTGTGCAGCTTATGATAGAAAAGTAGATGATGAAGTAGAAGAAATTTTCCACAACTATAGAAAAACACATAATGATGGTGTATTTAGTGTATACACACCAGACATTAGAGCTGCTAGAAGTTCACACTTGATTACAGGTTTACCTGATGGATATGGTAGAGGAAGAATTATTGGAGATTATAGAAGAGTGACACTTTATGGTGTAGACGTATTAATTGAAGAAAAACAAAAAGATTTAGATATATTAAATGTAGATTGTTTAACTGAAGAAGTGATTCGTGAAAGAGAAGAAATTAGTGAGCAAATCAAAGCACTAAATGAATTAAAAGCAATGGCTTCAAAATATGGTTTTGATATTTCTAAACCAGCAAGCAATAGCAAAGAAGCTGTTCAATGGTTATATTTCGGATATTTAGGTGCTGTAAAATCTCAAGATGGTGCTGCTATGAGTCTTGGTAGAACTTCTACATTCTTAGATATCTATTTTGAAAGAGATTTAGAAAATGGAACCATCACAGAAGAAGAAGTTCAAGAAATTATGGACCATTTTGTTATGAAATTAAGATTGGTTCGTTTCTTAAGAACACCTGAATATAACGAATTATTTAGCGGTGACCCTGTATGGGTAACAGAAAGTATTGGTGGTATGGGAATTGACGGAAGAACTTTAGTTACAAAAAACTCTTTTAGAATTCTTCATACACTAGAAAACTTAGGACCAGCTCCTGAGCCAAACTTAACGGTTTTATGGTCAGTTCGCTTGCCAGAAAGATTTAAAAGATATACAACAGATTTATCTATCAAAACATCTTCTATCCAATATGAAAGTGACGATTTAATGAGAATTACTTTAGGAGATGACTATGGAATTGCTTGTTGTGTCTCTCCAATGAAAATTGGTAAACAAATGCAATTCTTTGGTGCAAGAGCAAACTTAGCAAAAACATTGTTATATGCTATCAATGGTGGTAGAGACGAAATGACTGGAAAACAAGTTACACCAAAATTTGCTCCTATTACATCTGAATACTTAGATTATGATGAAGTTATGGAAAAATTCAATCAAATGATGGATTATGTAGCAAAAATCTATATCAAAGCATTAAATGCTATCCATTATATGCATGATAAATATTGTTATGAAGCAATTGAAATGGCTCTTCATGATAAAGACATTATAAGAACAATGGCTTGTGGTATTGCTGGTTTATCTGTTGTTGCAGATTCACTTTCTGCTATTAAATATGCAAAAGTAAAAGTTATCAGAGATGAAACTGGACTAGCTATTGATTATGAAATTGAAGGCGATTATCCTAAATTCGGTAATGATGATGATAGAGTAGATAGCATTGCTGTTGATATTGTTAAAACATTTATGAATAAATTAAGAAGATATCCAACATATAGAAATTCTAAACACACATTATCAATCCTTACAATCACATCAAATGTCGTTTATGGAAAAGCTACAGGAAATACACCTGATGGAAGAAGAATGGGTGCTCCATTCGGACCTGGTGCAAACCCATTACATGGAAGAGATACAAATGGTGCTTTAGCTGTTATGAACTCTATTGCAAAATTACCATTTGACTCAGCAGAAGACGGAATTTCATATACTTTCTCAATCACACCTAAAACATTAGGAAAAGATGAAGAAACAAGAGTAACAAACTTAGTTAATATGTTAGATGGATATTTCAAACAAACAGGACATCATATTAATGTTAATGTTTTTGATAGAAGTTTATTAATTGACGCAATGGAACATCCAGAAAATTATCCTCAATTAACGATTAGAGTATCTGGATATGCTGTAAACTTCACAAAATTAACAAGAGAACAACAATTAGATGTAATTAATAGAACCATTCATGAAAGAATATAACGTTATTTTTGTGGTATAGGAAATGCAATTTCCTGTATCACAAAAAAGGGATTGAGGGACGCTCCTTTAATCCCTATTTTATTTAATTCCTCAAAGGGTAAAAAATTGCAAATATAGAATAAAGGAGCTATCATGGAAAACAATCAAACTATAGAATATAATGAAAAAGATTTAAGATATTATGCAAAAGTACATTCAATAGAAACCTTTGGAGCAGTTGACGGTCCAGGAATTCGTTTCGTACTATTTCTTCAGGGATGTCATTTGCAATGTAAATATTGTCATAATCGTGATACATGGGATATGAAAGAAGGAACTTATAAATCTCTTGAAGATATTTATAAAAAGATTTTAAACTATAAAAATTACATCACACCAAATGGTGGTGTTACTGTTTCTGGCGGAGAACCTCTATTACAAGTAAAATTTTTAATCGAATTATTTACAAAATTAAAAAAGAAAAAAATTCATACTTGTATTGACACCTCTGGAATGGTAGCTCTAACTGATGACATCAAACATTTACTAACATTAACCGATTTAGTTCTTTTAGACATTAAACATATTGATAGTGAAAAATGTAAAGATTTAGTTGGTTTTGACAATAAACTAGAATTAGAATTTGCAAGATATTTAAGTGATAATAACATTCCAATCTGGATTAGACAAGTATTGGTTCCTGGCTATACAGATGATGAACAGGATTTACGCAAATTAAAAGAATTTATTTCTTCTTTAAACACTGTTCAAAAAGTAGAAATCTTGCCATATCATAGTCTTGGTAAATATAAATGGACAAAATTAGGTTTAAAATATGGTTTAGAAAATACACGAGATGCTACAAGTGAAGATGTTAAACGAGCAAAAGCAATATTAGGAATAAGCTAGACGAAGCGATGATTTGGGGACGGAGAAAAAATCATCATTTTATTTTCATTTACTATTTGTAAAAAACAAATTCTAAAATGATGATTTTTTCTCCGTCCCCAAATCATCGCTCCGTCCCCAATTGGACAGGCAATTTTCTTTACATTCCTAATAATTTCAATTCTACATTTTCCATTTTATATTTTCCATCAACCAATTTAAACTCTACTAAAGTATCTTCTAATGTCTCTTTATTTTGTCTTAAATCTGTTGTGAAATATAATTTAATTTGTGGAATTTCTAATTGATTTTTTACAATCTCTTTAAATGTTTCTGCCATGTGTTTTTCATCTTCGCAGATTAGAATTAATTGTGGCATATGGCTAAATCCAGAATCTCCTGGAACATAGTTTTCATAGAATTCTTTATATAGTCTCATTCTTTCAACTAATTTTTTCTCCCAATCTGGTTCTCTTCTGATAACTTCAAATACAAATTGAATAGATTTTCCATTTTTCGTAAGCTTAACTGCTCCACCACTAGCTTTAAATAGTTTTCCTGAAACTTTTGCTGTAATGGCTGGTTTTACTATATAACTGTCAAATGCTTTTACTTTTCTTAAATAAGCAATTAATGTTTGGTTTCCAGCCAATCTCTTTTTAATCATTGGCACTGGTTTTGTATTATCAGATGGTTGCCATTTACAATCTATTTCTTTAGAGTTTAATAAATATTTTCCCATCTTTTCCAAACAATAAATTCTATAAATTCCTTTACCTTCATCAGAAGTAAAGTAATATCTTGTTAAAATTTTAGATTTTACCAATTGGTCTAACTTGTTGTTTAATTTGTCTTGTGATTTTGGGTCAATTCCTTTAATTTCTAGCATTTGATATAACTGTCTTGATGTAATAAATTCAAATTCATTTACTAAGTCTAAAATTGCAAAATGGATTTCATTAATATGTCCAATGTTTATCTTGTGTACGATTTGATTCATTGACACATACCCATCTTTTCCGTCAAAGGTTTTAATTTCACCTTCTCTGATGGCAAATGGAGATACTTGTGCCTTGATTTCATTATCTTCTACCATTTTTTATTTTCCCCCTTAAATTTAGAATTATCTATTTTTTTAAAATTATAAACTGAATACGTTTTATTTTTCTATCAGTAATTTTACTTTTTTCTTTTGACTATCTATCTTTTTGATATATACATTTACTTTTTGTCCATATTCATAGCCTTCAGAATATTCTGCCATTCCCACTAAATTTGGTGTTAGTTCTATAAATATTCCATTTTTATTTTTTTCTGTTTCTCGAATAATGCCTGGAACTTTCATACCAGTTGAGAATTTCTCAGCATTTTCTTCCCATGTTCCTAAAGTCTCTTTATATGACAAATTTATTTTTCCAGTACATCTGTCTATAGATTTTATCACAACATTTACTTTTTGTCCAATTTTTAGTCTTTCATAAGGTGTTTTTATTCTTGCGACTGATAAATCTTCGATATGGGCTAATCCTACAATTCCTCCACCAATCTCTATAAAGGCACCATAAGACCTGATATTTTTTACAATTCCTGTAACTGTTTGTCCTACTTGCATTTGATTTTTTACATATTCTAAAGCTTCTTGTTGGACACTTTTTCTTGATAAAATTACTGTATTATCATTTTCTATGTTTTCAATTTTAAATTGTACATATTTATGCACTTTTCCCGTACATAATCTTTCATCTGGTAAGCCTTCTGGTAAATCTTCTACCTCATTTCTAGGAATAATTCCTTCAATTGTATTTCCCAATTTTATATGTAAATTATATTGTTCATCACAACTTTGTACAATTGCTTGCATGGTTTTATTTTCGTTTTTATATTCTTGTATTTTTTGTATGTCGAAGTTTTCTACTGTTTCGTTCCATCCTTCTGGCACAAATTGAAATGCGTTCATTTGTATTCTCCTTTATCTTACGTGTTTTTCATATTATATAGTTTATTAAAAGATTTTTCAATGCTTTTTTATGTTTTTATTAAAAACTTTGAGTTTCATCTTAGTCAAAATGATTTCTGTATTATTTTTATACCATAAAAAACACTAAAAAATTTTCTTGTTTTGCTAGTATACAAAGCTTAATCAAAATAGCTACTAATTTCTTCTAATCCCTCAAAATCTTTTTGTTTACAAATATCATAAACAACAATTGAAACAGAATTAGATAAATTTAATGACCTTAAAGTTGGTCTCATAGGAATTCTAATTGTCTTATCTATGTATTTTTGTAAAATATCTTCTGGCAATCCTTTTGTCTCTTTTCCAAACAACACAAAAATTTCTTCCATATTTTTAAAATCTGGCTCAGAATAGACATGTTTTCCTTTTGTTGTTACAAAAAACATATTATTTTCCTCTGGTTTATATGTATTCAAAAATTCTTTAAATGAAATATGTTCTTCTATATCTAATTTATCCCAATAATCTAATCCTGCTCTTTTAACTGCTTTTTCTGAAATACTAAATCCTAATGGGTATACTAAATGCAATTTTGCACCAATAGCAGCACATGTTCTTGCAATATTTCCTGTATTTTGAGGTATTTCTGGTTCTACTAATACAACATGTAATTTCATTTTTTTAATCTCCTTCTATTTATTGTTTAAAATTCTGAACATTGGGCACGTGACAAATCGTTCACTATAAATGTTTATTTTTATCAATGTTATTGTGCAAATTTATGTTATTTTGTTGTGCATATTTTTGTAATTTTGTTGTGCAATTTTATTTTGTTTTATTGTGCATATTTATATAAAAATTAGCAAATGGCATGTCCCTATCGTTCAAAAAAACAACCATACACTAATTTGTATGATTGTATTTTATAACTTTTTTTGCTTTTTGGCAATATACTTACATAACGTGTTTTTGTTTTTCTAATTTTTTACAAAATTAGAAAGTCGTGCTCAGGCGAACATAGTTGTAGTTACTCACACCGTCGTAGTTGAAATACCTATCGCTGAAGTACGCGTCATACGCGGTGCCCGTATCGTACTGCGAAGAAGACCAGTAGCAATCGCTAAGACCATATTCTGTATAATTAGTTGCTATTCCTAGTTCTCCTCCAAATGCTGCCCATTCTGATTTTGAAGGTACAAACCATCCTGCATTTATTTCATCTTCTATTTCTCCCCACATGTCTTGGTACGTTCCATTATCATTTTGTGTTCCCCATTCTCCTGCTTTCCATTTAGCCAATACATCTGCTGTATTTGTTTTTCCTTGTCCAAAATCACTTACTGAATAATCTACTGGATTATCTAGCTTTCCACCATCCTCATATGCTGCGTCATACCAACAATATGTTGCTCCATCTCCTATATCTTTTAATGCCATTACATAAAATCTATCTGTTCCACTTCCTTCTGGTGATATTACATATTTTGGACCAAATGGTCCGTTTTGCATTGTTTCACTTAAAGAATATTCTTTTAGTCCACTTTCTACTTTTGGAATTTCATAATTACCCCATTCATCATCAGCTGGCCATTGTCCACTTCCTCCCACTGCTAAATCTGCATAGATGATACCATCTGCTGTTTTATCACCATTTATATCTGCATAATATCCTACATATGATTCTGTTTTAGAAATAACTTCTTGTGTTTCTCCTAAATTTCCATTGTATATTTCTGATACTGCTATTTCATGATTTCCATATTCATCTTTTGTTGTTAATACTGTTTCTGTTGTATAATCGTCTGGTACAGTTTTAAAATACGTATCTAATACAGTTTTTAATTCTCCTTTTGTTATGTTTCCATCTTTCTTTTCTGCCTGTATTCCTAATATATCCGTTTGTGCTTGTTCTATTACATTTGCTTTTTCTGTACTTTCTGCTGCTTCGCTTGCTCTTGTTAAAATTCCATTTTCTCCTGTTAAAGTTGCAATCGTCACACCAGCTAATATTAGCAAAACAATTATGTATAGGAAATTACTGATGGTTAGCCAGTAAAAAAATTTCCTTTTTAACACTATTTTATTCTGGCTAACCAGCTGTAATTATAATAGTGGTAAACG
>CASFHP010000040.1 GCA_949294555.1 uncultured Eubacteriales bacterium | reverse complement strand
GTTGATTTATGGTGCGGAACTGAGTGATGAGAATCAGGAAATCACGATTGATAATTTTGCCTCACTCATTGACCCGCAGTCATGGGAAGAGTTCATGCCCAAGGGAGTGACCAAGCAGAAATTCAACAGCTTCAAAAAATACTATGACCCGGAAATATTCTGTGCGGCTGGAAAACGAATCCGTGCGTTGGCCCGTGCCGCGGACAAACTGAGTATAGAGGAACGAATCGAACGGATTACGGACATCTTCAGTACTTTCCGTAATCCGGATAAGGAAACGGTGCTTACTCCGTGGCGCGTGGTAAACATGCACCTCGGTGACTGTCTTGGAGGCTATAACTTCTATGACACGGAGTATCAGAATGTAATTTCTGAACCACGGTTTATAGACAAAGGAGAAGTTACCGCAGAAGTTTTTTCCCCTGAATCCCGTATTCTGGAGATCAACTCCAAATCCGGATTGTATCCGCTTTATATGGCATATGGTATATATCGGACCAAAGTGAAGGCTTCTCTGTTCGCTGTAGAAACAATAGAGGAGCAGCAGGCTGTATGGGACAAGGTCATAGCTGAGAACATTTTTGTCATCTGCAAGACTCCAATGGCAAAGAGTATTACCAAGCGTACGCTTGCCGGATTCCGTAAAGCTAAAGTGAATACAAGATATTTTGAAGATTTAATCAACCAGATTAAGAACAAACCGGAAAACTTTGTAGCCAAAGTTGCCAAAGGTCGTTCTTACTGGAAAGCCATAGATAATGACAATATGAAATTTAATGCTATAGTGGGAAATCCACCATATCAAATTATGGATGGAGGTGCTGGTGTCAGTGCAAAACCTGTTTATAACTTATTTGTTGAAATAGCTAAACTTATAAATCCAACATATATTTCCATGATTATGCCTTCTAGATGGTTTGCAGGAGGTAAAGGATTGGACTCATTTAGAGCGAATATGTTGTCTGATAAACGAATTCGTTATATTTTCGATTATATAAATGCAAAGGATTGTTTCCCAACATCAAGTATTGGTGGAGGTGTAAATTACATATTATGGGATGCGAACTACCATGGGGATTGTTCGATTACAACTGTCCAAGGATTATTACGTGACACAGTATCACGCCCATTAGATCAGTTTGCAGTATTTATCCGCTATAATCCTGCTATCCATATAATTCAGAAATGTCAATCAGATAAAACTTTTGCCTCAATAGTAAGTACACGTAATCCATTTGGTTTGTCATCAAATATCAGAGGTGATAAATCTGGAGATCTTCGTTTAATATCAAGCGAAGGGGTATCATGGCTTCCTAAAACTGCTGTTTCAGCTTCAAATCAACTACTTTCTAAATACAAAATTCTTATGAGCAAAGTTACAGCTGAACATGCCGGTGAGCCTGATAAAAACGGCCAATTCAGAATCGTTTCAAGGACAGAAATTATAGGGCCAAATGATGTTTGTACAGATTCCTATTTGATTATTGGTGCATCGGAAGATAAGTCTATTGTTGAAAATGAATATAAATATATTCAAACTCGTTTTGCCAGGTTTTTATTAATGCTGGCTGTATCTTCTATAAATCTTTCTCCTGATAAGTTTCAGTTTATTCCATTGCAAAATTTTACGGAAAGATCTGATATTAATTGGAATAATAATATTTCTGATATAGACAAACAGTTGTATATCAAGTATGATTTATCAAGAGAAGAAATAGCTTTCATAGAAAAAATGATAAAAACAATGCAATAGCGGTGAACAAATCAGAAAGATCAATTGTATTCTTTGTTCTTAAAGAACGCTAAATAATAAAATTGATAAATAGAAGTCTATTAACATCAATAATAGACTTCTGCTTATCATGAGAAGAATGAAAGTCCTGATATAATTTTATTACTATAATGAGGTGTTATTTAATTCCCATATTTAATAATCAAACAGTTGCAATTGTTTATGCGTGATGCAAATTAAATCCTCTAATTTTACTAAAGAATATTGAGTTATTCCTATATTAGTAATTATCTCTACAATTCTTTTTCTATCTGAGTCTGAGTACCAACTAAACTCCCAAAATACATCTTTTGAATTTATTATTGAATTAATATGTTTGATATAAGGTACATCGATTTCAGATAAAGAAAGACCCCATACATGGATCCTTTTGATGTTTTGAATCTTTTTCCAAAAAGAAGCATTCTTTCTAATTATCTCATTAACATCCTTGTATAAAATAGCTATTTCATTAGCAGCTTCTATTAAAGTAACCAATTCCTCTTCTGAATATTTATCCTCGTTCCATTCTTTCAATAGTTTTTCAGAGGTTTTATTATGACCAAATATTAAATCCTCATTTGTAGCTACACATCCATGAATATACAATATATTTGATGGCTGAACTCCATACACATTTTCCAATGTTTGCGTATAATTAAAATTAATAAATAGAGTATTAGACTTCTCAATTTTTACCTTATACTTTGGAATGGGATCTTCAAGTTGAAGTATCCATTTAGTAAATTCAACTTGCAAATCATCATACAAACGCTTCAGCGTATAACCAACTTCACTAACATTCTCTGTATACTCATCCATGCTTAATGCTATAGGTTTATTATTGCCCTGTGAAATAAAAAGTAACATCGGACCATAGACATATCCTTCTAATATTGATTCTGTAGTAATTTCTCCTAAATTAGTTTCTAGAGAAGCCCAAAGGTCACCATGATGAAGATCGTAAACTTGAAAAAGTCTGTTTTCTAATACTGGGTTATTCTCATATAACCATTCTTGAAAATCTGAATACCTACATTTTATTTTATGGTGTATATCAAATCCATTTCCAATTAAATATAAATTCTCTATTGAGTTATTTATTATACTATCTTTCATAAGAAACATTATTGGTGCAACTATAATAGCTTATTATTAGGTATTCAGTAAAGTTACATACATTTTTTTGTATGTAATAATTCATGACAAAGAATATATTAAAGGAACAAAAAACTTTATAATATTTCGTTTTTAACGACACTTTTTCTATCTTTGTATTTATAATAGGTGTAGTGTATTGTTTAATTATTTAGAAATCAATAATTTAAGTTTGAACTAGGAATGGCAAAAAAAAAAGGACATACAGTAATTGATTTATTCGCAGGATGTGGAGGACTCTCACTTGGGCTATATCAAGCTGGGTGGAATGGACTTTTTGCTATTGAGAAGAATCCTTTTGCTTTTGAAACATTAAAGGCAAATTTAATAAATAAGAAAAAACATTTTAATTGGCCTAAATGGCTTCCTCAAACACCTCATGATATCAATGAGGTGTTAGAAAATTACAAGATTGAATTAAAAGAACTGAGAGGAAAAGTCGATTTAGTAGCAGGAGGACCTCCTTGTCAAGGATTTTCCATGGCAGGAAAGAGAGTTGAAGAGGATATTCGTAATAATCTCGTCTTCTCTTACATTAAATTTATTGATTTAGTCAGACCTAAAATTATTTTATTTGAGAATGTAAAAGGCTTCACTTATGCATTTGATAAAAAAAAGAATGAAGAGGCAATACCTTATTCCCAAAAAGTAATAGACGGTCTTAAAATGTTAGGATATAATGTAAAGTCTAATATTATAGATTTCTCAAAATTTGGAATACCTCAAAGACGAAATAGGTTTATTTTGATTGGCATTCAGAAGTCTCTAGGCTCTCCAGATCAATTTGAAGAGATGTTAGAATCTCACAAAAATAAATTTCTAAAATCAAAGGGACTAACAACAAGTACGACTCTTAAAGAAGCTATTTCTGATTTGTTACAATCTAATGGGGAAATTCCGACCCCAGATAGAAAAGGATTTAAGTCTGGCATATATGGCGCAGAAGAGTCTGATTACCAAAAGTTTTTAAGGACTGATTATGCGGAAACACACAATATACCTGATAGTCATAGTTTTGCGAAACACTCTTCAGAAAAATTAGAGTGTTTTAAAAAATTATTAGCTAATTGTGGAGTTAGAGGTAAACGTATAGATGGAGATGAACGTAAAAAGTGGAACATTAAACAGCGAAGTATAACCATTTTAGATGCAGATTCTATCTCACCAACTATAACAGGACATCCTGATGATTATTTACATTATTGCGAACCAAGAATCATGACTGTTCGCGAATGTGCACGTATACAATCTTTTCCAGATTGGTACGAAATAAAAGAGAAATATACGACAGGAGGAGAAATGCGCAAAATAGAGGTTCCTCGTTATACACAAGTAGGCAATGCTATTCCACCTTTGTTTGCAGAATTAGCTGGTATTGTATTAAAAAAACTAATTTAATTATGGCTGCAGTTCAATTTAGAATAAGTTCCTTCCTTAAAGATTTAATTGGAAGGGAACTAATTACAGATGAGTTTGTTGCTGTCTTTGAACTTGTTAAGAATTCATTTGACGCAAATGCAAAAACAGTAAAGGTCATTTTTGAACATCAATATGATCCAGAAAATGCTAAAATTATTATTTGGGATGATGGATATGGAATGAACATAAATGATTTAAATAATAAATGGCTTTTTGTTGCACATTCAGATAAACGTGACGGCTCAGAAGGTAAAGATTACAGAGATAAGATACAACATAAAAGAATTTTTGCCGGTGCAAAAGGCGTCGGTCGTTTTTCATGCGATCGATTAGGAACTTATTTAAACCTGATCACTTTGAAAAACGAGCCAAATGCAAAAATTGAAAGCCTAAATATTGATTGGACGTCTTTCGAGCAAGATTCCAATAAAGAATTTATTGACATCAAAGTTGCTCATCAAACAAATCCATCAATATCTTATGAGAATTTTATACATGGAACTATTTTAGAAATATCTGGCCTTAGAGATAAATGGGATAGAAATCGAATATTGAACCTAAAAACATCACTCGAAAAATTAATTAATCCTATTCAAGAAAATAATGTAGATGATTTCTCGATAGAGATTATTGCGCCTGATGAGATTTTAAGAGACCAAAAAGAGAATGAAATACGAAAGAAAGTTAATGGCATAATTAAAAATGTTGTATTTGAATCATTAGGATTAAAGACAACCCAAATAAAAGTTTCTATAATTGAAAATGGTGGAGTTATTCAAACTACTTTAATTGATAGAGGTGTAGAAATTTATTCTTTAAAAGAAAAAAATCCATATAACAAATTATTTGATATAACTATCCTACTTTTTGTTCTTAATAGAGCCGGAAAAATGAACTTCAAGAAGATAATGGGAGTAAACTCAGTTGAGTATGGTTCTGTTTTTATTTATAAAAATGGATTTAGAATTTATCCATTTGGTGAAGAAGGAGATGATACATTACAAATTGACAGAAGGAAACAACAAGGATTTTATCGATTTCTCGGAACACGTGATTTAATAGGAAGAATTGAAATAAATGGAGAGAAATCTAATCTAAAAGAAACAACTAGTAGAGATGGTGGTTTAATAAAAAATGAATCATGGGAACAGCTATATAATTTTTTTTATGATAAAGCCCTCAAACGATTAGAGGCATATACTGTAGGA
Organism: uncultured Eubacteriales bacterium; assembly: GCA_949294555.1. GTDB lineage: Bacteria > Bacillota > Clostridia > TANB77 > CAG-508 > CAG-269. Next base: position 2,683 of record CASFHP010000040.1, on the reverse strand, counting down.
ATTATAAAATGGGGAGATGAAAAATTTGACAAAGAAACCGGAGAACTTATACAACCTGAGTTAAAGCCTGAGGACGTTAAAGATAAAATATTTGATATTATAACATCTTTAACACGAGCAAAAGATGTTATAGATATTTCATACAATAGTGATTTCTTGCATATTTATGAAGCTAAACAAGAAAAAAGCGCAACACAATTAGTTAAAAATTTAACTCGTATTGCAGAGGAAACTAATAATCCTACTTTTGTACAACAAGCAAGAGCTGTAGAAAGACAAGTTTCTCAATTAAAACAAGCAAAAGAAGAAGCTGAAAGAGAAAATGAAGTTATAAAAAAAGAAGTAGCTGCAATATCAAACAAGGTTAAATTAATAACTTCAGAGAATCTATTTTTGCGTTCTGATGTCACAAAAGATGTTCAACAGCTTGAAAATCTTCAGCATCATATAACGCATACGTCAAATCTTATTTCAGAAATAGCATTGCAAGCTATAGATGCAATTAAAAATAACGACCTTGATTTGGCAATAAAAAAAATAGATAAATTATTGATAAAAAACGAAGAAATTGCGACACTTTCAAATTTTGTTAGTAAAGCAAAATTCGACACAAAAGTAAAAAAAATAAACGGAGATATTATAGCATTCATAAATGAATATATTGTAAATGTTTATTCAACAATTAACAAAAAACCAATCATAGAAATCGATGATTATTCTAAGCATTATACTATGAAATTTGTCCCACTAGAGATTATAATTATAATAGAAAATCTCCTAAGAAATTCTATTGATGCAAAAGCTGACAAAGTGAAGATTACATGGGACATAGGAGAACATCCTATTCTTATATATAGAGATAACGGAAATGGAATATCTGATGACATACTTAAGCATATTTTTGATTATAGATTTTCCACAACAGGAGGAGGAGGATTAGGTATGTGTCATATTAAAGACATCGTTCAAAAAATGAACGGAAAAATAATTGTAAATAATAAACTTAAAAAAGGTGTTGAATTTAAAATCTCTTTCTAATTATGAAATATAATATTTTATGGGTTGATGATAGAAAAGATGAATTTATGGAACTAGATTATCATACAACTCTATATAAATACGTTAATGATTTATTTTTTGAGCCTTCATTAGATTTCTTTGAATCGGTAGAAGATGCTAAAAATGTTATAAATTCAAAAAAATATGATGTAATATTTTCCGACTATAATATAGGAGATAAAGATAGAGGGGATGATTTTATCTCATTTGTTAGAAATCAGAGTGTCAATACAGAAATATTGTTCTATTCAGCATTAGAGGAAGTTCCAAAACTAAATATTGATCGTATTACTTTCTTTAATATTCCAAAGCCGAACGGAAATCCAAAACTACTTGAAAAAATGAAATCCATGATAGATCTTACAATAGAAAAACTATCAGATTTACAAATAATTAGAGGTATTGTAATGTCTGAAGTTAGCGAATTAGATATATTGATGGAAAAAATTGCTTATAAATATTTTGTTGAAAATAAAACAGACGAAAGAATTAAGTTATTTCATAAACATATTACTGATGATATTGAAAAATCATTAAAACGCAAATTGACTACTAAAGAGTGTCAAAAACAATGCGAACATAAATGGAAAAGTCTTGATATAAAAGATATTATTGGGACTTTAGAGTTTGAATCATCAAAAAAAGCAAAAGCTATAAATCAAATTATAAAAAAAGAAAACATTGCTGATTTTGAAAAGAGTACGTTTTATAAAGATTATGAAAATGATATTATTATGGTGCGTAATAATCTAGCTCACTGTATAAGTTATCAAGAAGGAAATAAAGAAATTTTAAAAGTAAAGAAAGAAGGAATGCCTGATATTATATTTGATAGTGAAAAGTTTAAAACAATAAGAGCAAATATAAAGAAGTACAAAGAATTGTTCAATATAGTTTTAAGTCATATATAAATCTGACTTTTTTCTCTTATTCAAACAAAAATTCATAACTTTGCAGCAGGAAACCTCCACGCCACCTTATGCAAAATACAGCAAGCCTCCGGTGGAGCAATAGCGGGAGATTACGTTTTTAGCTAAAAGATACATCAAAGATATTCAGCCACTTATCGTTAGATTACGATTCCTGGTGGCACCACTTTGAAAATCTCACGAAACGTTGTAACTGAACAAGTTACAGCGTTTTTTCCTTTTCTGGGGTAAAACAATGGTAAAACATTCATTGCGATTACTATTAGATATCTGTTTATCAATTATTTATATTGCAAAGATATAGACTTTTTCGTAACTTTGCATCACTATTTAAGGAAAAACAAGCATGAAAACGGATATTAGCGGAAAATCAAACGGTTTAGGCGGTTGGTACTGGCATTTCAAGAAACGATGTTGTTTAACCGATTGTTTTTTGATGTAGATATATGGCACGTGCGGAAACCACACAACGGTACATTTACTGTTTAGAGGGCAACTGGAACAAACATCCGCACAGCAGCCAAAGCATAAAACCCATATTGGACTTGTTGTTTACTTTCTCCAAGACCAAATACATTTACCGCAAGTGTCCCACTAAAGAGGACTTCATTAAAGGTTTGCAAGCGTTCACGCAAAAACGGTACTCAAACTACACCGTTTTATATATAGCGTATCACGGGCGCAAGAACCGCATT
>CASFHP010000039.1 GCA_949294555.1 uncultured Eubacteriales bacterium | reverse complement strand
GGAAGTGAAAGAATTACAAAGAAATTTTTAGAAGCGATACTAGATGAAGAACTAGAAGAAGTGGATTTAAGTAGAAACATTGTATTAAGAAGAGAAAATTTAGAAGATAAAATGGGAATATTAGATGTGTTAGTAAAAATTGATAATGAAGAATATTGTAATGTAGAAATGCAGATGGTAGAAAAAGATAAGTTATTAGAAAGAATATTATATTATTGGTCAAGAATATATGGAAAAAATCTAAAATCAAGCAATGACTATGTAGAACTAAAGAAGACAATAGAAGTATTAATAGTAAATTTTGAAATAAAGAGATTAGAAGAATTAGAATATCATAGTAAGTGGAAGATAATAGAAGAAAAGAAGAGAAAGCTGGTCTTGACAGAAGACTTAGAAATACATATAATTGAGATACCAAAGATATATAAACTAGCAGGAGAAGAGCAAGATGAAGAATTAGTAAAATGGCTAGAATTTATAGAAAATCCTGAAAGTAAGAAGGTGGAGAAGTATATGAAAGAAAATAAAGAGATGAAAGAAGCAAAAGAAAAGTTAGAAGTGATGAGTGAAGATGAAAGAATGCAAATCTTGGCAGAGTTAAGAGAAAAAGCAATTAGAGATGAAAAAGCAGTGGAAAGATTTGGACTAAAAAAAGGAATAGAACAAGGAAGGGAGCAAGGAAGAGAGGAAGGCATAAAAGAAATTGCTAAAAAAATGAAAGAAAAAGGAACAGATATTAAATTTATTCAAGAAGTAACAGGATTAACAGAAGAAGAAATTAATGCATTATAGTATTGTTATGAAATTATAGTTGATGGGAATATAAAAAACATTTTTTATACAATAAAATTTCCTTAAGTCAGATACTTAAGGATAGTAAAACTAAAGATATAATAGCAATAAAATGCAGGAAAGTCAATAGATAGAGAGAATAAAAATAGAGAAGAAAAAATTAAAAAAATAAAAAATTCAAAAAGTAGAAATCGCTTGTAATTTTAGAGTAGCAAGTGATTCCTACTTTTTCTTTTTTCCTTAAGTATTTGACTGAAAGAAAAGACAAAAAGCTTGGAAACAGTATAAAAATAGCGAGATATAGCAAAAAAGATAAAGACTGAAAATGACTAGACAAAAGAAAAATAAAGAGAAAGAGGTATAAAAGATGAAAGAAAAATATGTAAGGAAAATTACTCGAAAGGATCAAATACAAAATCAAACAAAAACACAAAAAGGAATTACTCTGTTGGCGTTAGTTATAACAATCATTGTTTTATTAATTTTAGCAGGAATTACAATAAATGCTATAACAGGGGACAATGGAATTATAGGAAATGCAGGAAGAGCCAAAGAAGAAGCAGAAATAGCTAATGAGAAAGACATTTTAGAGAAAGCAACCGTGCAAGCAATGGGAAATAATAAATATGGAAATATAGAAGAACAAGAATTACAAGAGCAACTAGACAAAGAAACAGGAGAAGGAAAAACAGAGGCGACAGATATTGGAGAAGAGTTTGAAGTATTGTTCAAAGAAAGTAATCGTTATTATACTATTGACCAAAATGGAAATGTAGGAGAAGCAAATATATATGAAGAAGACAAATATCCAGGAGATATTACTGTCGGAAAAGATGGAGAGGCATTAGATGGAAGTGAGGAACATCCATATGAAATCTGGTGCATAGAAGATTTGGTAACATTTTCTAACATGGTAAATGGAGAAGGGATAAGACTAGAAAATGGAGAGACAGTAGAGATAACAACAGCCAATAAGTTTGGTGGAAAATATGTAGAATTAAAAACAAGTCTAGACTTTAAATCTAAGTTATCATATCAAAATAGTGAAAGAACAGATTTTGGAGATATCAATGGAGACGAAAATGATGGAAATACATTAATAAATGAAATGACAACAGGAACTGGATTTAATCCAATAGGAAATTATACCAATGGACTAGCAAGATCATTTCAGGGGAATTTTAATGGAAATGGTTGCAAAATTAAAAATTTATATAAAGGTGCTTTTTTTGGAAGTATACGAAATGGTATAATAGAAAATTTAAAAGTATATGGGGTAGAAAATACAAATAATACAAATGGAATAATAGAAAGAATAGAGAGTGGAGAGAACATTATAAAAAATTGCTACAACTATATGAATGTATATAATGAATCAATAAGAGTAGGAGGCATTGTAGATTATGCTAGTGCAAACGTTACATTTATCAATTGTGCTAATTTCGGAAATATAACAGGAACCTACGCAGGTGTTGGTGGAATTATAGGATATTATAATAAGTGGCAAGCAAATTTAGAATTGTACAATACATATAATTTAGGAAAAATAGATTTCTATAAAGCTAGCATATCTTATTCAGGATGTGGTGGACTTATAGGTTTGGTGCAAAACGACAATGATAATATAACGATTAAAAATTGTTATAATGCAGGAGAAATAACAGGAAAAGCTGTATATAGTGGTGGCATTATAGGAAATGTAAGAAGTAGTAATTTAGAATGTACAAATGTGTATAATATAGATGATAAGTATATAGGAAGTTCAGAAACATATACAGGAAATATAATAACAAAAACAGATATGAAAAATCAAGAATTTGTAAATGAATTGAATTCGTATAAAGATGAAAACAATCAATATCCATCAGACTGGAAAAAGTGGAAATTAGGAGAAGATGGATACCCAACATTTGAATAAAATAGAGGATATACAAGTTAAACAATTTTGAATTTGTATATCCTCTAATCAATTAAAAACTTTCTTTTTTTACATCATCAATAATTGTAGCAGAAATAATAAAACTCATAGCGAAATTTAAACCAATAATCATACCAAAAATACCCGTATAAAAAACGGATGGATATGTATAAAGTAGCATATATGTAAGAAGAATGATAGCAGAAATAATACAGATAATAAAAGAAGTCCAAAGACCCATTTTTAAAATATGTAATATCTTTTTATCAAAATGTCTATAATTCTGTAAAAATGCTTTAATCATAAATTAAACACCTCTATTTCTAAACTACTATATCAATGGTAACATAAAGCAAAATGAAAAACAATGGAAGTTTTCGCCATTACTTTTGAGGACGATTGAAGAATAAAAAAAATAGTGGTATACTAAAGAAGAACAAAAAATACGAGGAGAAACTATGTATATAGAAAATAATAATCGATTAAAAAAATTGGTAGAATATATAGAAGAAAATTTGACAGAAAAATTAGAATATAAAGATTTAGCAAAAATATTATTAGTAAACGAATATACGCTTCACAGGGTATTCTTTTTTGTAACAAATATAACATTAGCTGAATATATAAGAAAAAGAAGATTGAGTATGGCAGCGATTGATTTATTAGAAAAGAATAGTAAAGTGTTAGATGTAGCGATTAAGTATCAGTATGATTCAGGAACATCTTTTTCTAGAGCCTTTAAAAAGATGATGGGATTTTTACCAAAAGATATTCATAAAAATATGAATAATATAACATATTTTCCAATATTAACGTTTGAAAATGTTTGTGAGGAACAAAAAGAACTAACATTTGAAAAGGTTGAAGATGTTAGTTTTGAATTTTATACGATTCATAATCATGTAAAGATGAGCCATATATCTGAAATGGCATCTAAGTTTTGGAAGGATGTATATAGGGAAAAAGGAGATATTTTTCAAGGAAATGCCTATGGTCTTGTGGAATACAATGTCTATAACTATAATCAGGATAGCGATGTTACCTACTATATTGCAAGCACAAAAAAATTTAAAGGAAGTAAACTGTATAGTATTAAAAACAAGAAATTTTTAGTATTTGAAATAGACACAATAGAGGCTAAAGCTATTGGAAAATTTACACATGATTTATATAAAAACTTTATTCCTTATTCAGGATATAACTTGGATGATGTACCAGATATAGAGGAATATATTGATGATAAAAGAACAAGAATATATATAGCCGTTATATAAAAATCAACTATTTATGTATGAAAATAGTTGGTTTTTATTTTGCAAAAAATGATACTGTATAAATAGGACCATTGGGTCATTTTGTAGGGATAGGTTCAACACAACAACAAAAGGAGAGATTTTATGAATAAAACATTAACAAATGCGGTTTGGAAAATGCGGATGCAAGATGACTGTCTTGCAGGGGTTGAAGTAAATGCTTCATTAATCCCATCTGGCGGTACAAGTTACCAGTTGTACATTCCAAGTAAAGGATGTCACAACGCTTGTGTTTTTTGTAACTACGGTTTTAAGCACCCTGTACGCCAAGAAAAGATTCTAAAAAAAGTGGAGCATATTTGTAGGTATCTACCTTCAAATATAGAAACATTGATTTTAGAGTCCTCTGGAAGTTTTTTAGATGACAGGGAACTACCTGAAGAGCTACAATATAAAATAATGGAAATTGTAGCAAAAACAAAGGTGTATCGAGTCCAGTTTGAGACTCATTACACAACTGTCACTGAAAAAAAGCTCAATAAAATCCTTCAAATATTGAAAGGACATGAGCTCGCTTTCGAGTTTGGGTTAGAAAGTACTAATGAAAAAACTTTATCAATTTATAATAAAGACATAAATGTTAAAGAGTTTTTCAAATTGGTACAGAAGTGCCAAAATCTCGGCATAGAAGCTAGCCTAAACGTTCTGGTTGGTGCACCATTGCTGACAATCCAAGAACAGGTTCAGGATGCTTTAAATACTGTTGAAGATATTCTTCAAAATTGTCCAAAAAGCACTGATATCGTACTGTTTCCAATAAACATTAAAAATTATACGCTTTTAAAGCATATGTATAATCAGGGAAGATATTCTATAATTTCCCACTGGGAATTTGTAGATGTATTATCTCAAATACCAAGAAGTGCTCTTGATAGAGTATATATATCTTGGTGGGGAAACAGAGTAAATGAGTTTCATGGCAAAGACGCTATTATTCATCCTAAGTCCTGTGAGAAATGTCATGATATCCTGATGAATTTTTACAATAGCTTTGTAAATGCTTCTAGCTTAGAAGATAAACAAAAAGCTGTTGAAGAAATTTCAAAAGTAAACTGTTCATGTAGGATGGCTTATGAAAGTGAAAAGAAAACACAAAAATGCAAAAAAACTATTTCGCAGAGATTATCTGATGAAATAGTAACACTTGAAAACGAATTTTTTAGAACCTAACCCTAATTAACAAAAAACCACCTAGCTGATTTGCTTTAGGTGGTTTTTTTGTTACAATAGAAAGATAATTATCATATTGAATTTGATATCCTTATTCATTATTATTATCATTACTATCACTATTACATATATTATCCTTATGGATATCATTTAGCAAAAGTTTATCTATTGGAAAACGTTCTCTTCTCTCAGGCAATTCTTCTGGATATCCAATGATTAAAGTTGAAACTTGTTCCAAATCATCTAAGTTTAAATATTCATTAATCTCATCTGCAACATATAATGTATCACAAAGCCAAGTGCAACCTAAACCTAAGTCAAAACATTTTAGATTCATGTGTTCAATAGCAGCACCTAAAGATAAATAATCTGGCTTTTTATAATACGCTTTTTTGTTTTTGCTATGATAATTTGGTGTAAATATCATAATAGCTTTATTAGCTGTTTTCATTTGATTAGCAGAACCTTTAATACTTGTATGAATATCTGGATATTCTTTATCCCACTGATACATCATGTTTGTAATATTTTCTTTTTGCTTATCATCTAAAATATAAAATCTCCAAGGTTGTCTATTTTTTGCAGATGGTGCCAACATAGCACTTTGAATAATTTTATATACATCTTCATCTGAAACATTTTTATTTTTGAATTTTCTTATAGTTTTTCTATTTGAAATTACTTTATCTAATTCCATAATTTTATCTCCTGTAAAATAAATTTATTATCATTTTATAAAATACAATCTATAAAAGCTTGGTTTTAGAAATTATATAATAATGATAAAAATAAAAAACAACTTTTATATAATTAAAAAAGTTGCTTTTAATAAAAACTATGCATAATCTTTATTTTGTTAAGCCATAGCTGCATTTAATTTTTTTGATAAATTAGATTTTTTTCTAGCTGCTGTGTTTTTTACAATAACACCTTTTGTACAAGCTTGATCTATTTTTTTAGTTGCTTCAGAAAATAGAACTTTAGCTTCTTCTAAATTTCCAGCTTCAATAGCTTCTTCAAATTTTCTAACAGCTGTTTTATATCCTGATTTTATCATATTATTTCTTAAAGTTTTTTTCTCAATTACTTTAACTCTCTTTTTAGCTGATTTAATATTTGGCATCTATAAGCACCTCCTCTTAGTCAATTATTCATTATAACATTTGATATTCTAACACATTTTTTTGTGAAATGCAAGTAAATTTTCTAATTTCTTATTGTATTCTAAAAAAACTTATGATATATTTTTGTATAGCATGACAAAATTTAAAACAGGAAGAAAATATATAAATGAAATTAAAAAGATAGTATTTCATTTAGAAATAGGGGGAATTAGAAATGATAGCAATTGGAAGCGACCATGGAGGATATAAATTAAAAGAAGAAATCAAAAGATATTTAGATGAAAAGGAAATTCCATATATGGATTGTGGCTGTATGAATGAAGAAAGAGTAGACTATCCAAACATCGCAAAAGAAGTAGCACTTTCTGTTCAAAAAGGAAAAGCAGAAAAAGGTATCTTAATTTGTCGTTCTGGATTAGGAATGAGTATTGTAGCTAATAAATTTAAAGGAATCAGAAGTACACCTTGCTATAATGAAGAAGAAGCTAAATTCTCTAGAATGCATAATGATAGCAATGTCTTAACATTAGGAGCAGATTATATAAGTGTTAATGAGGCCATCTGCATTTTAAGAATGTGGCTAGCAACAGAATTCGAAGGTGGAAGACATTTAGAAAGAATTAAAATAATCGAAGAAATAGAAAATGAGAATATGAAATAATATGGAGGAATGATTATGTGGGGAGATATTGCAATTGCATTTTTGCTTGCATTTATCGTGACATTTATGGCAACACCGTATACCATAAAAATAGCACATAAAGTAGGTGCTGTGGATATTCCAAAAGACCAAAGAAGAATGCATAAAAAAGCAATGCCTAAATTTGGAGGTCCAGCAGTCATACTAGGTTTCTTAGTTTCTGTGATATACTTATTAATCGTTATGAGTATAGAAAATTCGATAAATCTATTTCGGAATAGAACAGTATGGAAAGAAACTGTTAGGTATGTTTTTAGGAATTATTGTAATTTCTATTACTTGTGTTATTGATGATATAAAAACCATAAAACCAATCCAAAAGCTCACAGGACAATTAGTAGCTGCGATTGTAGCGGTTGCATTTGGTGTAAGAATAGAAGATATCTCATTGCCATTTTTAGATACCATTGAAATGCAAGAAATATTTTCAAGTATCATAACTGTCATTTGGATTGTAGGGGTAACAAATGCCATTAACTTAATAGATGGATTAGACGGATTATCTTCAGGAATTTCTGTTATATCTGCTATTTCACTATTAATTATTTTTGTATTAAATGATTCGCCAATGGTAGCAATTTTATTAATTACAGCATTGGCAGGAGCATTAGTTGGATTTTTACCATTTAATTTTGCACCAGCAAAAACATTTATAGGAGATACAGGGTCAAACTTTTTAGGATATTCTTTGTCCATTATATCTATATTAGGGGTGGCAAAAACATATACAGCAGCAGTTATCGTATTGCCATTAATCGTTTTAGGCTTACCATTATTTGATACATTTTGGGCAATTATTAGAAGATTAATCAAAGGAAAATCTATAAAAGCGATATTCAAAGCAGATAAAGGGCATTTACATCATAGAATTGTAGCAAAAGGATTTAGCCAAAAACAAGCAGTTTTAATACTATATGGAATCAGTGCAACTTTTGGAATATTTGCTGTTATCATGCTAGAAAGTGGTATCTGGAAGGCATTGTCTTTCTTGTTAATGGTAATTGTAGCGATTAGTTTAGGCTATAGAAATTTCAAAACAGAAAATTCGGACAACCAAAGATATGAATGTATAGAATGTAAATATATCTATAATCCAAAATTCGGAAACGAAAAAGCAGGAATACCACCAGGAACATCATTTGAGGATTTACCAGATGATTGGGTTTGCCCAGTCTGCGGAGAAGGTAAAGATATGTTTGAGATACATCAGTAAAAAGTTATAGTAAATAAAGATATTGTAGTTTGTAAAAAGTCATAATGTTTGTTATGGCTTTTTTTATTGTATAGGAAACAATATGAAACTTTAAGTTACGCAACTCAAAGTGAAAATAAATTGCCAAAAATACAAAAAGCATATATAATAGATATGTC
>CASFHP010000038.1 GCA_949294555.1 uncultured Eubacteriales bacterium | reverse complement strand
GACCAAACCAAAAATATTATATCAAAGGAGGAGATTTATTTCACTCATAGCTAGAAGCTTTTAGAACCCCACGTAAAACGCGGGGTTTTCTTTATCCAAAAAAAGAGCTAGACTAGAAATTAATCTAATCTAGCTCTTAAGTTTAGCTTAAAAATTCTTCCCTATGAGTCTCAATATATGCAATATCACGTTCTATTGTTCTTATAGAATAGTCTGCTTCTGTTGCAATTTCTTCTTTGCTCCAGCCTGCAAAATATAAATATGCAACTTCTTCTATTCTCCGCTTTTTGCTGTTAGGTGTTCCAGTACGCCAATTTTTATGACTCATAAAATTCCTCCTTAATAATTATTATTGCAAGGTTAATAAGCTACTTTTTGATAATTATATATCATTTTACATAATTTTGCAATTTATTTGTAAATATTATAGTGGTTACGAATAAAAAATTTTTTAGAAAATCAATATTTTTATTGAAGATATAAAAAAATCTTTGCCTAATTTAAGAAAAATAGAAATTTTAAATCCAAAGACGAACGAAATTAACAAAAAATCTATTTGCAAAATACAATAGACAAAATATATGCTTTGCTATATAAAGGATTTAAAATCGCTTCTTTAAAAAGAATTATAACATATTCCTTTCACACCAACGTTTTTCACGAACTCTACCAACAGTCGGTTGATAAAAATCGCATAAAATGATAGTATTTTTTGTATACAACAAGATTACATTTCTTATAAATTTTATGAAAAGAGGTATACAAATGGATAATGAAAAATTTGGAAAATTTATACAAAAATTAAGAAAAGAAAACAATATGACGCAAAAACAATTAGGTGAAAAACTAAATATTACAGATAAAGCCATTTCTAAATGGGAACGCGGTTTAAGTTTCCCAGATATTTCTATGTTAAATTCTTTAGCTGATACTTTTCACATTACTGTTACAGAATTATTAAATTGTGAAATTGGTATCCAAAAAGAAATTGATGTTAAAAAAGCAGTTGAAGAAGCAATCGAAAATATTACACAATCTCAGGAAAAGAAACGTAAACGTTTGAAAAAAATCAAAAAAGTAATTTCTATCATTGCTTTCATAATATTTATTGTCTGCCTAGTTACACAAGTTGGATATCTGTTTATCCTAAAAAGACATAATTATGAATATGTTATTGATAGTTTATATTACATCATCAATGAACTAATTATCCTATCTGCTACAACATTATCTATCTTTTGGATTAAGAAAAATAAGATAAAAAATATCCTTACATATAGTTTGTGTGGAATACTTACATTGATAAATCTCATTTTTATGTTCCATAATGGCTTTCAAAATCATTGTATTGTTAGTTTTTCAGGCAATTTTTCTAATGGTTTGGTTTTAAAGCAAAACAAAGAAACTGGTTTAGCAACTTTGTATTATTCACCAAGATTTTTTATTTTTGCTACACCTAATGAAGAATTACCAAATGTCATAGATGGAAACATTAAACATCAATGGCTAACAAATGATACTTGCAACTTAACATATATGGACACTGACAATACGATTAGAGACTATGTTGTTACTTATGGCAGTAGAGAAGGTGTTTCTTCATATTATTATATAACCACTTCATTATTAGGAACTTGGCAAACAAGCAATTCCTATGATGGACCTGATAAAATTTATGTTGATTCTAAAGGCATCACTATATGTGAAGATGATATAAGTACTTTATTTGAATATGATAATTGTGTACAATATGGGTTGACCAGTTTGGTTTTATATGCAAATAATCTACCTAAATATGTGATTGTGTTTAATGAGGATTGTCAGATAGACGATACCACAAAACTGATTAAAAATGGCGGAACAATTACGGTTTGCGAAGTTTCCATGGATAAAACAGTTGCTAAAAAATTTACTTGTGCTACTTATAAAAATGACAGTGATTTGGCAAATTATAAGTTGGTTAATGTAAGTGCAAATGATTATAAAATACAAAATGGCATTTTATATATTAGTTATGATGGTAATACTGTTACCGAAGTACCTGGGGATTTTACAGATATGAAAGATGTGTACACAGACTATAATTACCAAATCTCATATGAGAAAACCGTATTTTTCTACAATGCTAATCATAAACGATATTTAGTATATTCTGATAATATGGTAAACCATTGGCATACAGTAGAAATTGACGCAAATACTAGCATTCAAAATATTCATTTTATTGATAGCAATATTGGATTTATGTTAGAAATTGAAGATACCGCAATGGGAATTGCTTTTGGAAAAATCAGTAAGACTACAGATGGTGGCGACCATTGGACAGAAGTTAGTCGAGGTATTTCTGAAGGAGGAGAAGAAACAATTTTTAAAACTTCCAGCCAGATAAAATTTATTACAGAAGATATCGGATTTTTGACTATGCCTTCAACACCTGGAGATTATTCAGAACTATATATGACAAGAGATGGCGGATTGTCTTTTTCTAAATTAGATGTATTTGATAGTGATATATATGATTATTACAATTTGCCAACAGAGGAAGATGGTAAATTAACTTTGGAGATTTCACAAGGCTCAGATGGAGATTATAATGGTAATGATTCTAAATATTTCGTTTCAGAAGATAATGGAAATACCTGGAATGTTGTAAATTGATTTGGTCATTTTTTCAATCCTACATTCATATATTTTTATGAGGTGTTTTGATTGGTTATAAAATCGATACATATAAAAAAGCATTTCGTACTATGTATATCTCTGTTGACACTTATCATCTTTCTAGTTTCTGCTATCATTTTTTATTTTAGCAAAAAGCCATCCACTGCCATCACAGTTAATTCTGAAAACGAAGATGATTTTATAAAATGGGTAGATTTCACAGTTCCTTGCAGTGTTTTAAAACGAACATCTGAATTAGATATCAACTCTCACAATAATAATGAAGCGATTACATATAATTGGATTGAATTATTAGCCTATCTGGCTTGTATTTATGGAGGAAATTTTAAGAACTATAAATCCAGTGATTTAGATAAAATTGTAGAAAACTTAAAAAGTGGAAAAACAATGGAAGACCTCACATCCACACTCACTTTTTACGATTACTATTTAGAGGCCTATTCTGCTGTTTTAAGTGGATTTATTGGTAATTATGCTATTGAAACTACAGACGATAATGGAAATACCTATTATGAAAGTCATTATGGGTTAAAAGCTTTTTCGCCTATTGCCAAAAATTATTACTTTACACATTATAAAGACTTTGGAAACTCTAGGTCTTATGGATTTCGTAGAACACATCTAGGAAATGATTTAATGGGAAGTATCGGAACACCCATTATAGCAGTCGAATCAGGTATAGTAGAACAACTTGGATGGAATCAATATGGTGGCTGGCGTGTAGGCATTAGAAGTTTTGATGGGAAACGATATTATTACTATGCACATTTACGAAAAGACCACCCATATGTAGAAGGATTAGAAAAAGGCGATACAATAAAAGCTGGCGATGTAATTGGATATCTTGGAATGACTGGCTATAGCATAAAAGAAAATGTGAACAATATTAATGTTGCTCACTTGCATTTTGGAATGCAATTAATTTTTGACGAATCTCAGGTTGATAGTCCAAATGAAATTTGGATAGACGTTTATGAAATTGTTGAATTCTTAAAAGCTAATACATCAGAAGTATATCTTTCTAATGAAGAAACCAAAGACTATTCTAGAAAATATGATATCATGGATGAGACAATTGGAGACAGGTGATGATTTTGGGGACGGAGCAAAAAATCATCATTGGTAAGAATTAATTTAAAATATAATTTTAAGAATTATAGAATGATGATTTTTTGCTCCGTCCCCAAAATCATCACCTTCCTAATTTCACTACAATGTCTCTCTTAATTTTTCCTCTATTAATTTCCAAAGTTACTTCATCATTTGGTTTTTTCGTATAAATATATTCTCTTAAATCATTCATTGTCTCTAATTTCACATCGTCTATTTGTGTAATAATATCGCCTTCCTTTATGCCTGCTGTTTCTGCTGGACCATTTTTTGTTACTTCTGTTACACATATTCCTTCTTGAAAACTGCTACTTGTTCCTGTTTCTAAATATGGGATTACTTCTGTATCGTAAGCATACATGCCAATTTTGGCTTCTTGGAAATCTCCTGTATTTTGGTAACTTTCTATTATTGGTTTTACTATATTAATTGGTATAGCAAATCCAATTCCTTCTGCTGTTGTTATTTTTACTGTATTTATTCCAATGACTTCTCCGTTTGGATAAATTAGTGGGCCTCCACTGTTTCCTGGATTGATGGTTGCGTCTGTTTGTATCAAGTCTGTCATATATGAACTATTTTCCTCTTCTTCTATTTTTATGGTTCTATTTTTGGCACTAATAATCCCAGAGGTAACCGTTCTTCTAAATTCAAATCCGATTGGATTTCCGATGGCATAAACTGTTTCGCCTATTTTGATATTGTCTGAATCTGCTAATGTAAGATATTTTAAGTTATTGGCTTCTATTTTTACAATAGATAAATCAATATTAGAATCGCTCCATACGACTGTTCCATCATAATTATTTCCATTTTCTAATGTGACATAACATTTACTATATTTACTTCCTGTTACATGTTCATTGCTTAAAATATACCCGTTTTCTGTGACTATAACACCTGTTCCCAATCCTAATTGACTTTCTGTACTTTCCGAGAATATAGAAGTTCCTGCATTTTTTAGTTTTGATATCCCCACAACACTCTCTATCGTTTCTTCAATTACATCTGCCACAGTTTTACTTTCTTCTTCTACGTTTTCCACAGTTTGTTCTTCAATTGTGGATTGTGTCCTTTGAGCTGTGTAATTTGAATCATAAATTTCTATATTATTATATGTAACATATATATAAAACCCAAATATCCATAATAGTAATAAAATAATCGTTGTTATCATTATTTTTTTACCAGTACTTTTTCTTTTTTTGGCTCTTCTCAAGCAAACCACCTCAAGAATAGTATGTGCGATATTATGAATTTTAATCATAAATTCATTAGTTCATTGGAAAGGGATGATGATTTTGGGGACGGAGCAAAAAGTCATCATTCTATAATTCTTGAAATTATATCATAAATTAATTTTCACTAATGATGATTTTTTGCTCCGTCCCTAAAATCATCATCTGTCTCCTTTAACAATTTTAAACTCTTTTTAATTCTTCATAACGTTTAACCTTCTGTGTTGTTGTCTTAATTAAAGGTTCTGTCGTAATTGTTATGTTTTTTATATGCTTAAATACTGGCAATTCTTTGTTAATTTCTTTAATCTTCTCCCAAATACGATCTTTATATTCTTTTTCTGTTTTCTCTCCTATTGCTTCTTTTATTAAATCTTTATCATACACAATTTTTGCACAAAGCATAGTATCTGTTTTGTCTTTTTCCCTTTGATATACTAAAGATTCTGTAACATATGGAATTTTATTAATTAGATTTTCTATTTCTTGTGGGTATACATTTTTTCCGTTTCGTAATACAATGATGTCTTTTTTTCTACCTGTTACATAGATAAATCCGTCTTCTGTTATGTATCCATAATCTCCTGTTTTGAACCAACCATCGACAAAAGCTCTCTTATTTTCTTCTTCATTATGGTAATAACCCATCATAACACTTGGACCTTTGACTAAGATTTCTCCTTCTCCATTTTCGTCTGGATTATCGATTTTTACATTTAAGCTTGGTAATGCTAGTCCTACTGCTCCTGGTTTCTTCTCTTTATCAGATTCTGCCGCAATTACTGGAGATGTTTCTGTTAGTCCATAGCCTTGTACCAATTCAATTCCAAAATTGTTAAACCCTACTATGGTTTCTTTGTCCATAGGTGCAGCACCATACAAAACTAAACGAATATTTCCACCTAAATTATCTAATATTTGTTTAAAAATGACTTTTCTTAAATCAATTTTGCATTTTAAAAGTCCATTAGAGATTTTTATCATGCGATTGATTAATTTTTCTTTTCCTTGGTCATGAATAGCTTTTTGAATTTTTTTATACATTGTTTCCAATACTAATGGCACTGCCACAAATACAGAAACTTTGTATTCTGCTAAATTTTTCTGAATATATTTTAGTCCATCACAAAAGGCAACTGTACAACCACTATAAAATCCATAAAGAAAAGTTACTGTACATTCAAAGGTATGATGGATAGGTAAAAAAGAAAGCAATGTGTCTGTTGGATATAGCTTTACCCAAGAAGCAAAGTCAGATAAATTGGCACATACATTTTTTTGAGATAACATAACCGCTTTGGGAACATTTGTTGTGCCTGAAGTAAATAGCATAATAGACATTTTCTCTGGATTGATTTCTACTTTATCATATCGCTCATCGCCATTTTTTAATAATTCTTCTCCTTTTCGTAAAAGTTCTGAAAATTTCTCTATGTTTTCATCTTTAATATTATCCATACAAATTAGCATTTGCAAATTGACATTTGTATCTTTTTTTAACTTTTTCATAACCTCTACATATTTTTTATCAAAAATGGCAACTTCTGCTTCACTTCTTGTTACTAGGTTTTCTATTTCATTGTCTGGAAGGGCTTTATCTAATGGAACAATAATCATATTGCCACTTGTAACTGCTAAATAGCTAACACACCATTCATAGCGGTTATTTCCAATAACCACAATTTTCTTATGCTCTAAACCTTGATTTAATAATGCTGTTGCAAAGGCTTTAATATCGTTTCCCACTTGTGCATAAGTTTTTTCTACATATTCTACATGTTTCAAGTCTCCATTTTTCTTATACTTATATGCTACTTTATCAGCATAATTTTTGACAGAATATTCTATCATTTCCCTATAATTTTTAACAATCCTTGGTTCATAGACCTTTCTATTTTCGTTATCTCCCATATGCTCCCTCCTTTTTTTCTTCATTGTATATCTATTTTTTTATATTTTCAAGATTAAATGTCCAATTGGGGACGTTTCTTTTTGAGACATTTTATATATATATTAAAGCAAATTTGTTTTCTTGAATGTTGCTAGATAGTATAAATATTTACTTTTATTTAAGAATAAAACGGACGAAAAAAACGTTCCAGAAAAATTAATTCTTAGGAACGTTTTCATATATATTTTGTAATTAATCTATTTTCAACGCAGAGTATTGATTAGAAAGACTCAAGAGAAGAGTATATATCAGTTTTGACAAACTCAATATTTTATCATCCAACCATTTTCTGAATTTCCTTCTAACTGGATATTAGATTGTAGGGTTACTATTGGACGAACAGCACGACCACCAGACATTGTAGTGTCATTGGAGCGACCCAAGTTAGTATATCCCACATTGTCATTAATCACACTTTGTATGCCAAAAAAAACAGCTAAAGTGCTACCATATTCACTGTGAGAAACTAGCCATTGGGCTACATTGCTATCTCCTGTTCCTTTTGTTATCATATTTGCTATATTGATATCAGTTATTTCGGATGATATACTATAAGAGTAGGTTTTCTCTATTTCTTCACTTTCTTTTGGGTTATTTACACTTATTATCTCTGTTGAACCTGGCATTCTAAAAGTTTGATATCTTGCATCTGTTATATTTTCCCACTCATTCCAGTTTTCTCCTTTATCCGTAGAGTTACACCATTGCATGCATCCTTCTTCGGGTGAAAATCTATATTTATATAATTCTCCACTATATGTCTTTGGATTATAATTAGCTAATTTATTTATATCTTCTACATTTAAACTTCTTGCACTTTCTGCATATTTTCCTCTTCCATATAGCTCATTACATGTTGTATTCAGTACATTTTTTACATTTAAATATCCTGTTTCTCCTGCTAATGTTACTATTGTTGATGTTGGATTATCACTTATTAATTCTAATCCGCCATTTTCTCCTATTCCTAAAATTCTCCAGCCCAAATTTTCTGTTGTTAATGTTTGTTGTTCTGTATGCCCACTTTCTGTTGTTTCTATTTGAGTACTTTCTATTCCCTCATCATAGTTTAATACAGAATCTCCTACTTTTACCGTTATTTTTCCATTTGTAATTTCATATCCTGTTTGTGTCCATTCTGATACAACTACGCTTCCATCTTCTCTTATGATAACATTATTTTCATCTACTACTACTGTTGTTGGTAAACTGTCTATTGGATTATCTACTATTGCCTCACCTTCATGTGTCAATCCTTCTATATTTTCTAAATTATCATTTAAATCCTCTGTATTAATTTTTCCATCTGTTCCAATACTTGCAACCACAGCTAATTGTACCTGCTCTTCTGCATTAGCCTGCTTAGTTCTTTCACTTGCATCACTTGCTCTTGTTAATATTCCATTTTCTCCTGTTAAAGTCGCTATGGTTACTCCTGCTAATATTAGCAAAACTATGATGTATAGGAAATTACTGATGGTTAGCCAGTAAAAAAATTTCCTTTTTAACACTATTTTATTCTGGCTAACCAGCTGTAATTATAATAGTGGTAAACGC
>CASFHP010000037.1 GCA_949294555.1 uncultured Eubacteriales bacterium | reverse complement strand
TTACGACTGGTTCTGGATCCATTTCTGCTGTATGTCCTGTTTGTGTTACTGTTTCTTGTCCATTTTCGATTACAATTGCTTCTGTTACCCATTTTCTTAATGCTAAGTCAAAATATGTTAATCTGATGTATTCTCTATCTTGGTCATCTTCTCCGTCATTCCATTCATCTGGTATTGAGTCGATATCTTCTACTGGATTTCCATTTTCATCACTATCATCTGTGATTTGTGCTGAGTTTACGATAATTCTATCTGATGTATTTGGTTCTACTACTTCAAATGCGACTTTGATGTCTCTATAATCTGGATTTCCTTCTCCAATTTCTTCGTCTGGGTTAAATGCTTGTAATAAATTTGGATTTTCTACCGTTTCCTCTTCTGTTGTATCTTCATTTGCTCTTTCTTCTCCTTGTTCTTTTGATAAATAGTCTGTTCTAATTTCTACTGCCTCTTCTGGATTTTCTGTTATATTTCCTTCTTCATCATACATTACCCATCTATATTCGGTGTTTGTTGCATTTTCTAGTAAGAATCTTAATCCGTCTGGAATATCATCTGAAATCAAATTTGCATATCCTGCCATATCACCTTCATTGTAAACTCTAATTGTATATTCCACAACATTTCCTGTTATTACTTCAACTGGCTCTTTTGTGTGTTCATAAGTAAGTTCCTCTTCTTCTCTATCATAACTAACCTCTGGTACTCTTGTTGTTACATCTTCTTCATCTACTTTTGTGATAAATTTTCTTAAGGCTAAATCAAATTCTTGTAAAATCACATTGTCATAATCTTCGTCATCCTCATATTTTACCCAATTATCTGTTGAAGAATCTCTGTCATCAACTGGATCTCCATTACTATCTGCGTCTTCTGTAATTGCTGCTTCATTTCTAATAATTCCAATACTTGGATCTTCTGCTGTAACTTTGAAGATAACAGATATTTCTTTATAATCTGGATTTTTCTCTGTTTCTGTGTCTGAATAACTACTATTTGCGTCAAAAGCTTTTATTAAATTGGCTCCTGGTGTTGTAATTTCTTCTCCTTTACCTCTTCCAAGATAGTCAGTTGATATTTTTGTAGAATCTCCTTCAACATATGTCCATCCTATTGATGTATTATATTCTACAGCTGCTAATTCTTCTTCATCTGTTATTGGCTCCATATTGGCATCTATATCTGCTCCTAAGAACTCTAAACCTTCTGGAATTTCTTCTGTAATTTCCTCAGCATAGCCGTCTATGCTTCCTTCGTTATATATTCTAAATGTATATGTAATTAAATCTCCTGTACCAACTGAAATAGGTGTTTTATTCATCTCATAATCAGCTGTTGTTTGACTTCCATTTGCTAAATTTGTAATATCGACACCTAACAATCTTTCTGGTACGCTTTCTCCATTAATTTCTGTAATTCTCTTAATTAATTTTAAATCAAATTCATTACTTTGGACAATGACTTTTTCAAAATCATCATCATCTTGTTCTCCTCTATAGAAATAATCTGAATCTGTTAAATCTTCTTTATTTTCTGTGTTTCCTCTATAGTTATCCATATTATCTTGATTAACATTTGGTGCTGTTGCTGGTTCAGAATCTCGATCTTCCCCTACTTCATCTATTATGTTTCCATATTCATCAATGGCTTCTGCTATCCATGCAACATTTGTTAAAATTTTTCCATTTTCACTTGTGTCTACAACACATTCTATTTCAATTGTTTCTGATGATAAATTTCCTTCTGTATATGCTTCTAAGTTATTTGCATTTCCTGCTTCTCTTGTGATTGTCACTCTATTGGTTTCTTCATCATATGTTGCTGTAAATCCTGCTGTATTTATTCCGTGAATAACGTAATCCTTGTGGTAATTGATCAATAATCTGTGTTGCTCTTCCTGCTACATTTCCCTCATTGTAGATGGTTATATTGTATGTTACAATACTACCTTCTTCCACCATAATTGGATCTTTTCTATGAGAATAGGTAGCTGTTGTTCCATTTTCTAAACTACTTTCATCAATTACAGGAACTCTACTATTTTGTACAGTTTGTCCATCGATTTCTGTTATATATTTTCTTAATGCCAAATCAAAATCTTCTGACACTCTTTCTACTTCCATCAATGGTTGTGCTGTTCCATTTTCTGTTGAAGCATATAACGTTAATGTATTTCTATAAGTTGCATTGCCATCTGCATATTGGCTTGCATTTGCCTCTGCTGTATCGATTAAATATTTATATAATAATTCTGCTTGCTCTTGTCTTGCTCTTCCTGCTCCTGAATTTGGATCTACATTTGTTGGATTATATCCTGATAAATTTTGATAATCAATTCCATCTGTTGTATACCATAGCCATCCTGTATTCTCATATTTATCATATTTTCCATTTTCTTCTCCATAATTTGTGAAATACCAAATGGCTGCTTGTTGAACTGCTTCGATTTCATCATCTGTCAAATAATATTCTTCACTTGGATATTGTTCTTGGTAAATTCCTGCATTTGCAATCAATTGTTCTTTTTCGGCTTCTGTTGAAATATCTGGAATGTACATGATATTCGCTAATGCTAATAACTCGTTGTAATGGCCTTCTGTTACCAATCCGTTTAACACATCATTTTGTGCTGCTATGGCATCTCTATCTGTGTACATGTTGAATTGTAAATCATATTCTTGTACTTCCCTTGTTCCTGCGCCTTCAGTAAATCCTACCCCTGCTTTCACACAATAGACATTGGTTTGTGTTGGGTCATTTGTATTTTGTCCACTATATTGCTCAATATTCCAAATCTTTGCTGCTTCTCCTGTTGTTTCATTTGCATCAGGATCTCCTATGGAATATCCCATTCCACTTTCTCTTAACTCTGTAATTCCAAAGTATAAAGATGGCGACATTGGTTGTGCATTTACCACGTTAGGCAACATCATTAAGCAAATACCTAAGCAAATTCCTGTCAAACTTTTAATCAATTTTTTGCAACTCATAAAATTTCTCTCCTTATCTCTCTTATTCCCTTGTATCTATATTTTACTGCTTTTTTTTATTAAGTCAATAACATTTTTTTCTTGTTTTCTACTATATAAATAATGACTTTTTATATCCTTAGGGATATCAGTTTTGCGGACTATTTCTGTTTTTTTAACTATCCATTACAATTATATTACATTTTTGTTGCAAATTCAAGCATTTATGTTAATTTGATTTGTTTTTCTTTATATCCGTAACATTAGATCATTTTTACTTTACTGTCATAATTTCATTTCAAAATTCATACCATTATTTAGAGGTATTGATATTATGAGTTTTTTTCACTTTTTCAAAAAAATAATGCTATTTTTCTTTATTTTTATTTTTACTTGTAGCTATGTATTTGCAGACGATTTATCTCCAGCAGAAGATGACTTTGATATTTCTGAAATTTTAGGAGATATTGAAAGTACAGAAACCAGTAGTGATAGTCTAGAAATTCCTACCATTAATTCTAGAGCATATGTCGTTATTGATAGAAAATCAAATACCATATTAGTCGGTAAAAATGAAAATCAAAAGAAAAAAATGGCTTCTACAACCAAAATTATGACAGCATTAGTGGTAATTGAAAATTGCAATTTATCAGATACAGTCGAAGTTTCTAAGAAAGCCGCTGGTACAGGTGGTTCCAGATTAGGCCTAAAAACTGGGGATAAAATTACTGTTTATGATCTATTATATGGTCTAATGATGTGTTCTGGAAATGACGCAGCAGTTAGTTTAGCAGAACATGTTGCAGGGTCTATTAGTGGTTTTGCTGAGCTAATGAATAAAAAAGCACAAGAACTGGGACTATCTAATACACATTTTGTTACACCTCACGGATTAGATGAAGATGAGCATTATACCACTGCTTATGAATTGGCTATTCTTGCTAACCATGCTATGAATAATGAAATTTTTGCTGAAATTGTTGGAACTAAAAATTATACGATTACAATTAATGGCTATCCTAAAGCACTTACCAATACCAATGAATTGTTAGGCGTTTTAAATGGTGTGTATGGTATCAAAACAGGATTTACAAATGGTGCTAATCGATGTCTAGTAACTTCTTGCAAAAGAGGCGATATGGATATCATCTGTGTTGTATTAGGTGCTGATACTAAAAAATATCGAACCACAGATAGTATTAAATTAATTGAATATGCTTTTAATCACTTTACCTATGTAAATGTTGAAGAAATTGTTTCTGATTATTTTAAAACTTGGAAAGAAGAATTTAGCCATACTATCACAATTTCTAAAGGTGTTTCTAACTATTTAGATATTACATATGAAAATTTACCATATCCCTCTATTCCAGTAAGAGAAGATTTGGTAAATAGTTTTCAAGTCTATATAAACTGTGAATCTGTTTTAAATGCGCCTGTTGAAAAAGGAACTTCTATTGGAACAATAACCTTAGAGCTGGACGGAAATATTGTGTATTCTGGTGATATTTTTGTAAACACTACTATAGAACATAAAACGATGTTAGATTATTTGTTGTATTTTTATCAAAATCTTTCTGAGATATTAAATACCGTTTTGCAGACATAATACTTTCAAAACATACATGTGAAGACTGCTTCACAGTACTTTATGAATAGAAAAAAACAATGCGTTATCTAAAACGTAAAATTTCTTATACTACGAAAAAAAATAGAGAAAATCAATTTTCTCTATTTTTTACTATTTTACATTTTCTTTTATGTAATCAACTACATCTCCTACTGTTACAACTTTTTCTGCATCACTATCTGGAATTTCTATATCAAATTCTTCTTCTAATGCCATTACTAATTCAACAATATCTAATGAATCAGCTCCTAAGTCATCTATAAAAGATGCTTCCATTGTAACTGCATTTTCAGCAACACCTAATTGCTCTACAATAATTCCTTTTACTTTCTCTAAAACTTCTTCTGAACTCATCTTCCGAGTTCACCTCCTCTCAAGTTTGCAAATCCTTTATCTTTTTGATATTTTGCTCTTATATCCTCATTTATATTATATGTTTGTATATTTGTCAAGTACATTTGATAAATATTTTTCTTTTTATACGATTAAGTCAGTGTCCAATTGGACATCATTGAAATTCCTCTATCATTTTGTCCACTGCTTTATTTTCCACAAATTTCTCTGCTTGAATAATCGTATATTCAAATAATAAAGCATCACTACTACCATGCGCTTTTACAACTGGTTTTTTTACACCTAAAAATAGGGCTCCTCCATAAGATTTATAATCCATCGTTTTACTAAATCTTTTGATTGCTGGAAGTGCAGGAACAGATAAAATCTTTGTTAATAAATTTCTTGTTAAACTCTCAGTTAATGTTCTTTTTACAAATTTTCCTAAACCTTCTGTTGTTTTTAAGAAGACATTTCCTGTAAATCCATCTGTAACAATTGCATCTATCTTTCCAGAGAAAGCGTCTCTGCCTTCTACATTTCCTACAAAATTAATATTTAATTCTTCCGCTTTTTCTTTTAATAGATTATAACTTTCTTTTGCCAAATCATTTCCTTTTGTTTCTTCTGTTCCAATATTTAATAATCCAATTGCTGGATTTTTAATTCCAAATGTGTTTCTTAAATAGATACTAGACATTTGTGCAAATTGTAATAAATTGATTGGCTTACAGTTTGTATTAGAGCCTGCGTCTATTAATAATAACTGGCTTTTATAGGCTGGCAATATTCCTGCTAATGCTGGTCTATCAATTCCTTTAATTCTTCCAACTAATAGTGTTGCTCCTGTTAGTAAAGCTCCTGAATTTCCAGCAGAGATAAAGACATCTCCCTCATCTTCTTTTAGCATTTTAAATCCTACTACCATAGATGAATCTTTTTTATGTTTAATAGCAACTGTTGGTGTATCACACATTTCTATCGTTTCGGTTGCATTTTTTATTTTTAATCTATCAGAAATTTCTTCCATTTCTTTTCCATAAAATTCTTTTATCTTGCTTCTGATGACTTCTTCTTTTCCTACTAAAATAACTTCTGCTTTTACTTTATTAATTGCATTTACTGCTCCTTTTATATTGGCATCTGGTGCGTTATCTCCGCCCATGGCATCAAGTATTATTTTCATTGTTATTATCATTCCTTTCTTAAGCCTTAAATATGGAATTTTTTCTTTCATTACTTCATTCTATTTTTGACATATCTATTTTATTATTATTTTTATAAAATTACAAGCAAATTTGTCAAAAATTTTACCCAGCCATATAAAAAAATATACGGCTGGGTTGATGTTACGTTTCCTGATTTACTTTGTGGAAATTTTCTAAATGATTATTTGTCATTTCAACGAGTTTTTTTTCATATTCGTTGATTACATCAAGCAACTCTTCTAGTGTAGTTGCCTGCTCGATTGCAACAGAAAATTCCTCATTCAATCTTTCGGTCTCCTCAGAATTCTTGTCAATAATTTGCTCTAACCGAGCAATTTTTTCCTCTACTTCTTTCATGGTATTTACCTCCTATTTTTTAATACCTATATTATATCTTAATATTTACATAAAGTCAACTTGTATTTCAAACATAGAAGGTATCAACTAATTTTTTTATTATAATCAAAAATAGCAAGGTATACATATTTGTAATCCCTTGCTATTTTATACTATTTAAAATTCATTTAGAATTATTGGATTATATCAGCAACAACTCCTGAACCAACTGTTCTACCACCTTCACGAATAGCGAATCTTAATCCTTTTTCGATAGCGATAGGTGTGATTAATTCGATTGTCATTGATACGTTATCACCTGGCATAACCATTTCTGTTCCAGCAGGTAATTCAATAACACCTGTAACGTCTGTTGTTCTGAAATAGAATTGTGGTCTATATCCATTGAAGAATGGTGTATGTCTTCCACCTTCTTCTTTTGTTAAAACGTATACTTCTGATGTGAATTTTGTGTGTGGATTGATTGTTCCTGGTTTACAAAGAACTTGACCTCTTTCGATGTCTTTTCTATCAACACCTCTTAATAATGCTCCGATATTATCTCCAGCTTCTGCTTGATCTAATAATTTTCTGAACATTTCAACACCTGTAACAACTGTTTTTCTTCTTTCAGTTGTAAGACCGATGATTTCAACTTCGTCTTGTAATTTAACTGTTCCTCTTTCTACTCTACCTGTAGCAACAGTTCCTCTACCAGTAATTGTGAATACGTCTTCAACTGGCATTAAGAATGGTTGATCTACTGGTCTTTCTGGTGTTGGGATATAGCTATCAACAGCATCCATTAATTCTTTCATTGGTTTGTAAACTTCATCATCTGGATTTGTTGATGTACTTTCTAATACTTGTAATGAAGAACCTTTGATCATTGGAATTTCGTCTCCTGGGAAACCATATTCTGTTAATAGATCTCTAACTTCCATTTCAACTAATTCTAATAATTCTGGATCATCAACCATATCGCATTTGTTTAAGTAAACAACGATATATTTAACACCAACTTGTCTAGCAAGTAAGATGTGTTCTCTTGTTTGTGGCATTGGGCCATCAGCTGCTGAAACAACTAAGATTGCTCCATCCATTTGAGCAGCACCAGTAATCATGTTTTTAACGTAGTCAGCATGTCCTGGGCAGTCAACGTGTGCATAGTGTCTCTTATCTGTTTCGTATTCAACGTGAGCTGTGTTAATTGTAATTCCTCTTGCTTTTTCTTCTGGAGCTCCATCGATTTGATCGTAAGCTTCATATTTAGCTTTTCCTAATAATGATAAATATTTTGTAATAGCTGCTGTTGTTGTTGTTTTACCATGGTCAACGTGTCCGATTGTACCAATGTTAACGTGTGGCTTTGTTCTTTCAAATTTTGCTTTTGCCATTTTTTAATTCCTCCTTTTAATTTAGGTAAAGGATAGTTTTCGCACTTCCTTCCCTTTTTATATAATTTAAATTTAATAACGTAAGTTTCTTTTAGTATAAGCATTTTATAACATTTTATTGAAAAAATCAAGCATTTTCCATAAATATTATAAAGTCCTATATATTCATTCATAAAATCTTTTCAACTTTATTTTACAAATCAGTATAAAATCGTTATATTGTGCATTTTTATTAAGTACGGCAAGCCGAAGGTGTACTTTTTGTACATCGAGGTTTGCATTATCTTAATAAAAATGTGCAAGATAGTGATTTTAGGTCAAATTAATTAGTCTTTCTTAGCACGAGACGCAACAATCTGCTCAAACACAGATTTAGGCACTTCTTCATAATGAGAAGGTTCCATAGAATATGTTCCTCTACCTTGTGTTTTAGAACGTAAATCTGTTGCATATCCAAACATTTCAGATAATGGTATAAATGCATGGATTTCTTGCATTCCATCATTTCCATCCATACCTTCCATTCTACCTCTTCTTGAATTTACATCTCCAATAACATCTCCCATGTATTCTTCTGGAACTGTTATTTCTACTTTCATGATTGGCTCTAAAATAACTGATTTAGCTTGTTTACAACCTTCTTTGAAAGCCATAGATGCGGCAATTTTGAATGCCATTTCTGAAGAGTCAACTTCATGGTATGAACCATCAATTAATGTACATTTAAAGTCGATAACTGGATATCCAGCAAGTACACCGCTTTCAGCTGCTTCTCTCATACCTTGTTCAATTGGTTTAATATATTCTTTAGGAACTGCTCCTCCGACAATTTTACTTTCAAATTCAATTCCTTTACCTGGCTCTAATGGTTCCATTTCAAACCAAACATCACCATATTGTCCTTTACCACCAGATTGACGAATAAATTTACCTTGAACTCTTACTTTATTTCTAATTGTTTCTTTGTAAGCAACTTGTGGTTTACCAACATTACATTCAACCTTGAATTCTCTTTTCAATCTATCAACAATGATATCTAAGTGTAACTCACCCATACCAGCGATGATAGTTTGTCCTGTTTCTTGGTTTGTATATGTTTTAAATGTTGGATCTTCTTCAGCAAGTTTTGCCAATGCAACTGCCATCTTTTCTTGAGCCACTTTATCTTTAGGTTCGATAGCGATATCGATAACTGGCTCTGGGAATTCCATTGATTCTAAAATAACTGGTGCATTCATATCACATAATGTATCTCCAGTTGTTACCTCTTTTAATCCTACTGCAGCTGCAATATCACCAGCATATACTTTGTCAATATCCTCTCTGTGATTTGAGTGCATTTGTAAGATTCTTCCGATTCTTTCTTTTTTATCTTTATTAGAGTTTAATACAGTAGAACCTGATTCTAATGTACCTGAATATACTCTAAAGAAACATAATTTTCCAACAAATGGGTCTGTTGCAATTTTGAATGCTAATGCTGCAAATGGTTCTGTATCAGAAGTTTTTCTTTCAACTTCATTACCATCTAAATCAACACCTTTGATATGTGGAATATCTAATGGTGATGGCATATAATCAACAATGGCATTTAATAATTCTTGAACACCTTTGTTTTTGTATGAAGAACCACAACATACTGGAACGATTGTGTTATCAATTGTTCCTTTTCTTAAACCACGTTTAATTTCTTCCTCTGTTAGTTCTTCACCTTCTAGATATTTCATCATTAATTCTTCATCTTGGTCTGCAACAGCTTCTATCATAATATCACGATGTTTTTTAGCATCTTCTAGCATGTCTGCTGGGATATCAGTTTCCTCAATTTCTCTTCCTAAGTCGTCTTTATGAATAAAAGCTCTCATTTTAATTAAATCAACAATTCCTTTGAAATTGTCTTCTGCTCCAATTGGTAATTGGATTGCTACTGCGTTTGCTTTTAATCTATTTTTTAATTGGTCTATACATAGCTCAAAGTTAGCACCTGTAACATCCATTTTATTTACATATACCATTCTTGGAACTTTGTATTTATCAGCTTGTCTCCAAACTGTTTCTGTTTGTGGTTGAACACCACCTTTTGCAGCTAAAACTGTAACGGCACCATCAAGAACTCTTAAAGATCTTTGAACCTCTACTGTAAAGTCAACGTGTCCAGGTGTATCAATAACCTCTTTCTTGTTCTTGTTCCATCCAGTCCATTGTTGCTGCACCCTCATGAACTTCTCCTATTTTATGAGTTTTTCCTGTATAGAATAATATTCTCTCTGTTGTTGTTGTTTTACCAGCATCAATATGAGCCATTATTCCTATATTTCTTGTTCTTTCAAGTGGGTATGCTCTTCCTGCCATTTCTTTATTTCCCCCTCTCTATATTTTACCACTTGTAATGTGCAAAGGCTTTATTAGCTTCTGCCATTCTATGTGTATCTTCTTTCTTCTTGAATGCTCCACCGTTTCCGTTTACAGCATCGATTAATTCACCAGCTAATTTTTCAGCCATTGTTTTTTCATGTCTGTTTCTAGCATATGTTACAATCCATCTTAAACCTAAAGTTTGTCTTCTTTCAGGTCTAATCTCTAATGGAACTTGGTATGTTGCACCGCCAACTCTTCTTGCTTTAACTTCAAGAACTGGCATAACATTTTCTAAAGCTGCTTCAAAAACTTCTAGTGGATTTTTTCCTTCTTTTTCTTTTATGATGTCAAATGCATCATATACGATTTTTTGTGCTACAGATTTTTTACCATCTAGCATGATATTGTTTACTAATTTTGTAACAACTTTGCTATTATAAATTGGATCTGGTAACACATCTCTTTTTGCTACATATCCTTTTCTTGGCACTATTCTTCCCTCCTTATTTTTTTATCAGTGGATACATCTTTTGATGTTTCCTCCTTTATTGAATACTTAAAAAAGTATTCTCGGTACTCTGAAAAGTTTCCTTTTCCGCATAGTGCTATATATTCTATCTAAATTTAAGTACCTTAAGTTTAGTAAGAGTACAAGCACTAGTTCTTTTTTAATTATTTTCTTTTTTTGCTTTTAAACCTTAATTATTAAAACAATTTCTAAGCAAGTTGTTGCTTTCAATTTGTTTTGTTTAAAATAAAGCAAATTAGGTATATTGTGCATTTTTGATAAATAATACAAGCTGAAGGCGTACTTTTTGTACGTCGAAGTTTGAATTATTTAGCGAAAATGTGCAAGATGCCTGATTTCATTTATTTTAATTATTTTTTAGGTTTTTTAGCTCCGTATTTAGAACGCGCTTGCATTCGCTGTATCTAATGTTCCTCTAATGATATGGTATCTAACACCTGGAAGGTCTTTTACCCTACCACCTCTAATTAATACAACACTGTGTTCTTGTAGGTTATGACCGATACCTGGAATATATGAAGTAACTTCATAACCATTTGAAAGTCTAACTCTGGCAACTTTTCTTAAAGCTGAGTTTGGCTTTTTAGGTGTAACAGTTTTAACAACTGTACAAACACCTCTTTTTTGTGGTGCTCTGTTATTTGTTAATCTCTTATTTTTTGAGTTCCATCCATGTTGTAATGCTGGAGATTTTGATTTTGTTACACCAGTTTGTCTTCCTTTTCTTACTAATTGATTAATTGTTGGCACTTAAATTTCACCTCCTGATTTTTATTTTTCATATTTATCTTATAAAAATCTTGTCATATTTTTGACATATTTGTCTTTTATAAAATAAATATACCGTTACGGAATTGCACATTTCATGCAATCTATCATAACGGTATATATTCTACCATTTTTGTAAAAATAAGTCAATATTTTTTTCAATTTTTTTCCTGCATCTAACATTCCAAGGTTACTATTCACAGCTAAATAACTTGTAATATAGTTGTAATCAAAACTTAACACAAAAAAACGAATAATTTTTTTAAAAAATTTTGTAAATAAGAAAAA
>CASFHP010000036.1 GCA_949294555.1 uncultured Eubacteriales bacterium | reverse complement strand
AAATGTATATACTATTTTATGAAATTAAATGTGCAAATGGAAAAATATTACAAATTTTTATATTATCAAGTGGAAAAGTCGCGGTGCGCCAGCGATTTTCCACTTGATAATGTTAGAATTTGTATATTTTGTAATGTTAGCCATTTAATGAATAAAATAGTATATACATTTTTTGTTATTCATAAATAAAACTAAAATATCCAAAGGAAACATCTATATTATTCGCCTTTTTTCGACAAAAATGAGACAAAACCCAACCTGTCCCCAATTGTCTATTTTTTGATTGATAATATTTTATATTTCATGACACCTGCTGGTGCGTTTACTTCGACTGTCTGATTTTTCTTAGCACCTAATAGTGCTTCTCCTAGAGGTGATTCATTTGATATTTTGTTTTCTGCTAAGTTTACCTCTGTTGAACCTACGATAGTATATTCAATTTTTTCGTCAAATTCAACATCTAATACTTTTACTTTATTTCCAATTTGAACAGTTTCTGTATCGATATCTTTTTCATCTATAATTTTTGCATGTCTTAATTTATTTTCTAATTCTGCAATTTTTACTTCATTTTCAGCTTGTGCATTTTTTGCTTCATCATATTCTGAGTTTTCTGATAGGTCTCCAAAACCTAATGCAACTTTTATTCTATCTGCGATATCTGCTCTTTTTTCTGTTTTTAAAAAATTTAATTCCTTCTCTAAATTATTATACCCCTCTTGTGTTAATATAACTTCCTTTTCTTCCATAGTAATTCCTCCTTGAATTATGTACATATTTGTGCTAATCATTGCAAAATAATTTTGCACATGTATGTCTATTTTTTGTTTCTTATACACATACTTTCCATATCTTACGGCAGAAAATGAAATTTGTCAATACAAATTTCATTTTTTCTTCACCGTTTTATTAATTTTAATCTTTTATATATTTTTTAATACCTCTCATATAATCTATTCCAGAAAATATCGTTGCAATAGTTTGTACAATCATCATAATAGTAACAAACACATTTAATACAAAGTCGCCACCTTGCAAACTACCATTAAAGCATTCTCCAAATGCATGCAAGTCTAAGAATGCAAGAATAATAGCTAACATTTGGGTAACCGTTTTTAATTTTCCCCATTTTGATGCTGCTATGACTTCTCCGCCTTTTTCTACAGCAATTAATCTATATCCAGATACTAGAAATTCTCTTGCTAATACAATAATTGGTATCCATGCTGGCAATTTATTCATCTCTACTAACATCAGCATGGCTGCCAATACTAATATTTTGTCAGCCAATGGATCTAAAAATTTTCCAAAAGCTGTTACCTGGTTTCTACTTCTTGCAATATAGCCATCCAATTTGTCTGTTAGTGAAGCTAATATAAATACAAAATCAATAATTAAATATGTAATTGGTATTCCCCATAAATCTCCCTGTATTCCAAAAAATGGTATGATGACCATAATCGGAACCAATATGACTCTAAATATAGTTAATTTGTTTGGTAAATTCATTTCTTTGTTTCATTCCCTTCGTAAAGGCAATTTTGTTAAAGTTTTAATTTTTAACATTCCCTTTTATTTCTTTACTCTAAAAAGTTTTTTCATGATATAGGAAAATCCACTTTTTCCTATTGAACTTTTTTAGTTTGACAACATCTCTATTGCTTTTTGCAATTGTGTATCTTGACTTCTTTCAACATTTAGTACATTTTCGACACTTTCTGGTAATTCCACTACTTCGTCTGGTTCAATTCCAATTTCGTTAATTTCTGTACGATTTGGTGTTAAATATTTTTCTGTTGTGATTTTCAATCCACTACCATCTGGAAGTGTTAAAATTTGTTGAATAACACCTTTTCCATAAGTTTTTGTTCCTACGATCGTTGCTTTTCCTAAATCTTTTAATGCGCCTGCCAATATTTCAGATGAACTTGCTGTGTTTTCATTGGTTAAGAGGATTACTGGCATATTGATAATCGGATCACTTTCGTTTGTTTCCACTGTTTCGTTATTGTCTTTGTCTACTTCATATAGTAATACAGAATCTTTATCTGCAATATAGCCTGCAATTTGTAGAGCTTCATCTACAATTCCACCACCATTATTTCTTAAATCAATAATCAATGATGTAATGCCTTGTGATTGCAATTCTTCAAATTTTGTCTTAAATTCATCTGCGGTGTTTTCATCAAATGATGAAAATTCTATATAGCCTATTTTATTTTCTAATACTTCTCCTTCTACTGGATTTACAATAATATTTTCTCTGGTAATTTCAAAATCTAATGTTTCTTCTCCTCTTAAAATTTGTAATTTGACAGTTGAGCCTTCTTCTCCTTTAATTTTTGTTGAAATAACTGTTAAATCATCTGCTGTACATTGTTCTCCATTAACAGCTATGATGTAATCTCCTGGTTGAATACCTGCTCTTTCTGCTGGACTACCCTTTATTGGAGATAAGACCATAATTTGATTGGTATCTGTATCATTTACCATATAGATTCCAATTCCAACAAAATTTCCCATTGTATCTTCTAAATAGTCTTGCATATCTTCTGCAGAAATATATTCTGTATATGGATCTCCTAATCCTTCTATATAGCCTTGTATAGCACCTTCTTTTAAGCTTTCTTCATCTACCTCTCCTAGATAGTATTTGTCTATAACTGCTCGATAAGTATCTAATGTTTGTGAAATGTCTTTACTTGTATCAGATGTCATTAATGTTAAATATTTGCTTAAACTGTCCCCTTTTACAAAGTATTGATAAAATGCGATTGATGTGATTAGAAAGGTTATAAATGCTACTAAAACAACAAGCATTATAATCTTATATACTTTATATCTCTTTTTTTCCTCCATTGCTTTCTTCCTTTCTTTCTATGAAAATATCTATATGTATTATATTTCACAATCCAATGAACATTCCAAATAACTAAAATTGTAAAACAATTTTTCTGTACAATTTTGTTTTTTGCATTATAGGAAATGCAATTTTCTATAATGTTAGAAAGTCAGTATGATTTTCCTAATAGATGAAATAATGGTACATATTATAAAATTTTTATATCTTTCATGCTTGACACATGATAAAAAAATCTTATAATATGTACTTTTATTCTAAAAAATCATTTTCTATATCTTAAATTCACATAAATTTATATATTTTCTATTTATAGTATTAAGGTAAATAATTTGTTGGGTCTACTCTATTGGCATATAATCCTGGACTTGTTCTTACCTCAAAATGTAAGTGTGGTCCAGTAGAATTTCCTGTGCTTCCTACATTCATAATTTGTTGCCCTTGAGAAACATAGTCTCCTTCTGAAACTCTAATAGATCCTGATTGTCCATGTGCATACAATGTATATAATCCGTTATAATGTGCAATGATAATGTAATTTCCATAACTATACTTTAATGCTTTTGCTGTTACAACGACCCCATCTGCCACAGCATAAACTGGTTGTCCATTGATTCCGCTTGAACCAAAGTCAACTGCTCCATGATATTGCCCACTTGAATAATACATATATGTCGTAATTCTTGTATATCCACTTGGAACTGGATAAATAAATCCTGAGCTACTAACCGCTCCTCCACCTGTTGAAGTTCCGCCATTTGAACTACTACCTGAAGAACTACCGCCTGAAGAATTACTTCCTGAAGAGCTACTTCCTGAAGAACTTCCAGCAGATGATGGTCTTTGTTGCTGTAATTTCTTTTGAATTTCTGCTTGCTTTTGTTGAATTTCTGCGTCTATCGATTTATTTGCTTCTTCTAATTCGTCAATTTGTGCTTGTAACTCTTGTTCTTCTGTAGACAATTGTGATACATATGTTGCTTTTTCTTGCCTAGCACTTTCTAATTGAACAGACATACTTTCTTTTTCACTTCTTGATGAATCTAATTCTTGTTTGCTCTGTTCTAATGTTGTTTTAGCTTGTTCTATTTCATTTTTTTCATTTTCTATACTTTCCATTAAGTTCATATCTGCTTGTGCAATTTCAGAAATCATGTAATAATTTGAAATTAAATCTGTTAAACTTTTTGAAGAAAGTAATACATCTAAAAATGATGTTTCTCCTGACTCGTAGGTCACCACAAGCCTTTTTTCTAGTAATTCTTGTTGCTCATCATAATCTGCTTGTTTTTGATTAATTTGTTCTTCTGCCTCTGTTATTTGATTATTCAAGTCTGCTATTTTTGTATCTAACGCATTAATTTGAGTTTCATAGTCTGCTATTTGATTTTCGATTTCTTCTACTTGTTGCAATGCTTCACTTTTTGCTTGTGTAACTTGATCTTTTTGCTCCTGGGCATCTTGCATTTTTTCTTCATTAGAAGCTTGCTCGTTTTGCAAATCTGTTATTTCATCAGCATATACGATAACATTAAATTGTAAAATGAGTACAGCACTAATTAATCCCCCTAGTATCTTACTAAATACTTTCTTCATAAGTTTCCTCCTTTTTTCTATAACTTCGTAAAAGGTCATAAAGCAAATATTAAAAATTCAAGTGTAAAGTCATATCATAAATTAAGGTAAATATGGTGTTGGGTTTACTGGTGTTCCATT
Source organism: uncultured Eubacteriales bacterium (assembly GCA_949294555.1). Classification (GTDB taxonomy): domain Bacteria; phylum Bacillota; class Clostridia; order TANB77; family CAG-508; genus CAG-269. The sequence continues at coordinate 6,967 of CASFHP010000036.1, read as the reverse complement.
TACTCTTACTTCAAAATGTAAGTGATATCCTGTTGAATTTCCAGTTGTTCCAACGCTCATAATTTGTTGTCCTTGGCTAACAGTCTGTCCTGCACTTACCAATCTTGATCCTGGTGCACCATGTGCATATAATGTCATAGTTCCATCATGATGATTGATAACAATATATTCTCCATAGCTTCTGTAATTTCCGTTTGCATATTTTAATGCAGTTGATGTAACAACTGTTCCTGCTTTTGCTGCTAATACTGGTTTTCCTGCTATTCCTGAACCACTGAAGTCAACACCTGTATGTCCACTATATCCCATCCAACCAGTGGTAATACTGTATCCTACAATTGGTCTAATATATCCACTGCTACTAGGATTATTGGTAATATTAGAAACATTTGAATTGCTTGCATTTGCAGCCTCTTGTCTTGCAATTGCTGCTAATTGTGCTTGTATGTCTCTTTTATCTTGTTCAAATTGTTCTAGTTCTGCTTGTGTATTTTTTTCATCTTCATTTAATTGTGCTACATAATTATCTTTTTCATTTTTGGTATTTTGTAATTCTGTTGCTTTTTGTTGTTTTTGTGCTCTTACACTATCCAATTCTTGTTTGCTTGTTTCAATGGTTTGTTTTGCTGTTTCGATTTCTTCTTGCTCTTTCTTGATTTTTTCCATTAAATCCATATCGCTTTGTGTAATTTCTGATATCATATAATAGTTAGAAATTAAATCTGTTAAACTGCTTGAAGAAAGTAATACATCTAAATATGAAGTTTCTCCTGCTTCATAAGCAGCTACTAATCTTTTTTCTAACAATTCTTGTTTATCGTCATATTCTTCTTGTTTTTCATCTAATTTATTTTGTGCTTCTTCAATTTGTGCATTCATATCTGCTATTTGGCTATCTAGCTCATCGATTTCTGACTGTGCAGAAGAAATTTGCATAATTAAATCTTCTACTTGTTGTAAGGTTTCTGATTTTTCCGCATTGATATTTTCTAGTTCTTCTTTTGCTTCTTCTATTTTTTGATCTGTTTCATTACTACTTGCATTCAATTCTGATTTTGTTGCTGCTATAACTACATTAAATTGTAATATGATAATTGCTATAATCATTATTCCTATGATTTTAAGTCCTATTTTTTTCATTTTGTTTTTCTCCTTCTTCTCCTCTTACATTTGTTTCTTTTACTTCCTTAATATTGTGCTGTCATATCCTCTTGTGAATCTTCTTCTGTTTCTGTTCCTGGTACAAGTCCATTTGTGATATATGGGATTGGATTTGTTACCACCCCATTAATTCTAACTTCAAAATGTGCATGTGCTCCTGTTGAATATCCTGTTGAACCAACTTTTAAAACTGCTTCATTTTGTTTAACCGTTTGTCCAACCGTTACCAAAATTTCAGAACCATGTGCATATAATGTTGAAATACCACCACCATGGTCTATGATAACCATATTTCCATATGCTGTATTATATCCTGCCTTTGTTACAATTCCATCATTGGCAGCTACAAAGTTGGCACCAATTGGTGCACTAATGTCCACACCTGTATGTAATTTATATTGTCCTGTTATTGGATGTACCCTCATTCCATAATTTGAGGTAATTTTGGTATATCCTGGTACTGGCCAAGCAAGCACGCCCCCTATATAGGCTGTATCTAATCCTTGCTTTGCAAGTTCTAATATTTGATTATTGACTTCTTCATATTGTTCCGTCATTTCATCAATTTGTGCTTGTTTTGCTTTTTCCTCATCTGATAATCTTGCTAAATAGTTTTCTCTTAATGTCATTGTATTTTGTAGCACAGTTGCAGTTTGTGTTTGCGTTTTCAACGCAGTCGCTAAAGATTCTTGGTTTTTCTGTAATTTTTGTTTTGATAATTCAATTTCTTTCTTTTCTGCTTCTACATCATTTAGTAACTCTTTATCTACTGATGTAATTTCTGTAATCAAGTAATAACTTGACAAAAAATCGGAAAGATTACTTGAATTTAGTAGTACATCGATATATTTTGTATCACCAGCTTCATAAATAGCTACTAATCGCTTTTCCATAATCTCTTTTTGCTTTTCATAATTCTTTTCTGCTACATCTAATTGTGATTGAATACTAGCAATTTCTTCTTGTAATTGTTCTACTTGTGTATTCAATTCTTCTATTTCGTTTTCTGATTCTCTGATTTTTTCGTCTAATTTTTCAATTTGTTGTAAATTTTCTGATAATTGACTTTGCACTTCTTCTAATTCTTCATTAGATTGGTTTATTTGATCTTGTAAATTTTGTTGTTGTGTTTGTAAGTCTGTTAAATTGTTACTGTTTGTATTGCTTGTATTGTTTGTTGTATTGTCTTCTGCATATACCGCAGTTATATATGTACAAATGATGATAAAAGCGAAAACACTACATAAAATTTTACGCATGCTCTCCTCCTATACTTTTAAATATTTTCTCATAGAAATAATACTTCCTATGGCTCCTATTCCAATTCCTAGTAACATATATATAAATATGATTGAACTAAACATGTCTGAAAATCCAACTAAGCTAACACCAACGGTTCTCATAAATTGTGAATTTACCATTTGTTCAGCAATAAAGTTATATGCAACAGCTACAATCACAATGGAAATGGCACTTGCAATGATTCCAATAATCATACCTTCTACAATAAATGGCCATCTGATAAATCCATTAGTTGCACCAACATATTTCATAATAGAAATTTCTTTTCTTCTTGCATGTACTGTCAATTTAATTGTATTGGCAATAATGAATATTGAGATAATAACTAATAATGCCAAAATAACACCTGTTACAATCTTTACCCCATTTGCCAAATCAATTAAGGTTGATACCGTTTCATTAGAACTTGTAATTTTTTTTACATTATCTAATTGAGATATTTCATTTTGAACCTGTTGGCTTAATGTTAAATCTGTTAATGTTACAACATAAGAAGCTGTAAAAATATTATTTTCTCCGTCATAACCATCTAATAGATCTTCATTTTCTGCAAATCGCTGTTTCATTTGGTCTAATGCTTCTTCTTTTGATACATATTCTGTTGTATTAACACCCTCTATTTGGTTAATTTGTTCCCCTAATTGCTGAATCTGTTCATCTGTTGCTTCATCTGTTGCAAATACTTGTATTCCTTGTGCATCCTCTACCTCTTGTACAAAATGATTGATATTTTCACTTAAGATTAAAAATACACCAAAAATAATCATGGTTGCACACATAATCATGAGTGAGGCACCAGTTGATTTTTTATTCTTGAATACATTACTAAATCCTTCTCCAATTAAATATCCTAATATATTATATTTCACAGTTCATACCCACCTTTTTTATCGTCTTTTATGATTTCACCTTTTCGAATGTGAATAACCCTTTTTTTCATCTGATCTACAATGTCTTTCGCATGTGTCGCGACAACAACCGTTGTTCCTCTCATGTTAATATCATTTAGTAATGTCATGATATCCCATGCTGTGTCAGGGTCTAAGTTTCCTGTTGGTTCATCTGCAATTAGCATAGATGGATTATTTACCAAAGCTCTTGCTAGTGCCACCCTTTGTTGTTCTCCTCCTGATAATTCATTTGGATACATTTTTGCCTTTCCACTTAGTCCTACTAATGAAAGCACCATTGGAACTTGTCTTCTAATATGTCTTGGTGTTGCTCTTACAATATACATAGCATAAGCAACATTGTCATATACGGTTTTATCTGGTAATAGTCTAAAGTCTTGAAATACAACCCCCATACTTCTTCTTAGATATGGGATTCGATTTGGTTTTAAAAATGTGGTGTCTTTTCCATTGATTATAATATTTCCTGAAGTTGGCTCTTCTTCTTTTAGAATTAATTTAATAAGTGTTGATTTTCCACTTCCTGAAGATCCTACTAAAAAAGCAAACTCACCTTTGTCTATTCTAAAATTGGCATTTTTGACTGCTTTTGTTCCTGTGTCATATGTCTTTGTAACATTTCTAAATTCAATCATCTTCTGCTCTCCTTATATATTTTTTGCATAATATTCTATTATATAATTTATTCATTCTAATCATAACAATAAAGAACAAAATTTGCAATAGTTTTTAGGTAAAAAAACAATAGAAAATGTTGGTTTTTTTGCATTTTCTATCGTTTTTCTCCGTTTTTCTTCATTTCAAAAAATTCACACAAAATTTACAATTGTCAATGGGGTTGTCAATGGGGACGGAGATTTTGACAACATTTTAAATTTTTAATAGAAAATAAATCTAAAATTAAATAGTTGTCAAAATCCCCGTCCCCATTGACATCTTTAATAAACTTCTTGTTTTCTATGAAAAAATCCTACAATTTTCTCAATTATCTTTTGCCAAAAATGTTTCTTATGTGGCACATAAATTTGCATCCACTTCCCAGCTTCATTTTCGTTATTTGGGCTTTGTTCTGCAGTTTGCTTTGTTTCTGTACCCTCATTTTGATTATGTAATAAAGCTGCTTTATCTTCTTCACTTATTGTTTGCTTTCCAATTGTTGCTAATGCTTCATCTATTGCCGTATTTTCTGGCTTTTTACTTTTTTTCTTATATGTATCTGAGTCTAAAAAATTCATAATTTCTGTTTGGATTAGCATAATTTCACTTAAAAATTCTACTGGTTGTGTATGATTATCTGCAATATCTTTTCTTATATCTTCTACTTTTTTAACAATCCAATCTGCTCTTTCTTTATCTACTTTTTCAATTTCTTCTGCTTTTTGATAAATATTTGCCAAACTATTCATAATCGCGTTTTGTATCTTATTTACTTTTTCATCTTTTTCGTTTTCCATTGTTTTTCTCCTTTGTACTTTTTTAATTGTTTTTTATTGTTTGTATAATTCCATCACTTGTAAGTCCAAAATATTTTAGTAATTCCACTGCATTTCCAGACTTTCCAAATGTATCTTTAATTCCTAATCTGATTAATTTGCAAGGATATTCTTCTGTTAGAACTTCTGCAATTGCACTTCCTAATCCACCAATTATGCTATGGTCTTCAATAGAAATTAACTTTTTCGTTTCTTTTGCAGATTTTATAATCATTTCTTTATCAATTGGTTTTATGGTATGCATATCTACTACCCTAATATGAATACCTTCTTTTTCTAGGATTTCCATTGCTTTTATGGCTTCTGGCACAACCACTCCTGTTGCAAAAACAGTGGCTTCTGTACCTTCTCCAATTTGAACTGCTTTTCCGATTTCAAATGTTTGGTTTTCTTCATAAATTCCCAGTGTTGCAAGTCTTGCCAATCTCATATATACAGGTCCTTGTATTTTGGCAATTTCCTTTACTAAATATTTTGTTTGAACATCATCAGATGAACAAATCACTGTCATATTTGGCAAAGCTCTCATCAATGCTAAATCTTCTAGCATTTGATGTGTTGCACCATCTTCTCCAACCGTAATTCCTGCATGTGTTGCACATATTTTTACATTTAAATTTGGATAACAAATACTAGAACGTATTTGATCATAGGCACGTCCTGCTGCAAAAGCTGCAAATGTACTAACATAAGGAATTTTTCCACAAGACGCCATGCCTGCTGCTACCCCCATCATATTGGCCTCTGCAATTCCCATATCAAAAAATCTATCTGGAAATTTTTTAGCAAAAATACTTGTTTTTGTTGCAGCTGATAAATCAGCGTCTAAAACAACAATATCTTTGTTTTCTTCTCCTAAAATTTCTAAAGTTTCTCCATAACTTTGTCTTGTTGCTTTCTTCTCTTCTCTCATGAAATTTCTCCCTTCTCTTTTATCATAATGTGCTACCAATTATTCCTGCGTCATTATCTAATATAGCTGTTTGCATTAATAACTCTTTTCTTTCATTAAATAAAAGCTTATCTTCTAAAATTTTTCTTTTTAACTTATCTAAAAAGATTTCTTCATAAAAAACAAAACTTCCACCGATTCCAATGGCTTCTGGCTCAAAAATATTAATCAAATTAGATATTCCTATACTTAGATAATTAATATATTGCTCTATTAATTTATTAATTTGTTGGTAATTGGGATGATTTTTATCTGTTTTTCTTAAAATATCTAGTAACTCTTTTCCGCTCGTTCTCTCATCCAAATGTAGAATTTCTCTTAAATCATCCTTAAAAGCTTTCATGGAAGCATATTTTTCCCAACAGCCCTTTTTTCCACATTTGCATAATCTTCCATTTTTTTCAATAATCATATGTCCAAATTCACAACCAGGAAGTTCTCCTGTATCTAGTAGTTTATTATCAATAATCACTGCACCACCAATACCTGTTCCTAAAGTTAAAAATATACTTCTTTTATAGGCTTTTAATGCTCCATATGCATTTTCAGCAAGCGCTGCACATTTTGCGTCATTACGAATTTTAATTGGTAAATCAATTCTATTTTGCAAATTTTTAACAATTTCATAATTTTTTAAACCTAAATTAACTGACTTGACAACCACTTCATTTTTAACTGTCCCAGGAATGGCAATACCGATTTCTGTAATCTTATAATGTGAAAAGAGTCCTGCTGTTTTATCAAAAATATAATCTTCAATTACTTTCTTTATTCCATTCTTCTCTAGACCTGTTATTCGTTTTTCAACTTTCTCTAAAATTTTTCCTTTATTGTCTACAACGCCAATGGCAATATGACTTCCGCCTAAATCAATTCCAATCTTCATTTTGGTTGTTTCACCGCTTTCTGTCCTGTAATTCATTTTCTGCTTAAATTATATCATACGCATTAAAAAAAATCATTATAATATAAAAATTTTTTAAAAAAGTTGGTAATTATTCGTTACAATTCACTGTTTATAAACGAAAATTAATAAGAATGTTGATATATAAATATTTTTTGAAAATTCGAATGTGACCGGAATAGTTTTACAAATTCTTAAGATAAAGCCATAAAGGGTCCTGTTTTCGGGTATTGTTGTGGCTTTA
>CASFHP010000035.1 GCA_949294555.1 uncultured Eubacteriales bacterium | reverse complement strand
ACTTTATACTTGACATATCTATTATATATGCTTTTTGTATTTTTGGCAATTTATTTTCACTTTGAGTTGCGTAACTTAAAGTTTCATATTGTTTCCTATTCAACAAAAAATTGTGTATATGAATTACAATTTATATACACAATCTCTAATTTTCCTAACACGTGTTTTTTATTCTACAAATTCAAGTGCATCATTTGTACCAATTCCCTCTATATTATAATATGTATCTGGAACGGTTCCAATAATGACATTTTCCATAATTAATACTTGATTGGTAATATCTCTTGTAATGTCTTTAAACGGTGTTAATATACTCACTTCGCATTTTACTTGCAAATATATTCTGTGCAGTGTTTGGTTAATCCCTTGTGCTTGAAATTCACTTCTTAAATCTGTTTCTACATTTCCAACAGTAGATATTCTGATTTGTATTCCTGGTCCTCTTCCTGCTAATAATTTAATACCTGTAAAACTTCCCAAAGCGATTTGAATATCTTTTCTGCCTTGCTTGTTAATCTCTTCCTGTATTTTGATTGCTACATCGGAAATAATTTCATTTATCGGAATTACATTTGATTTTATCATAGTAACATTTCCATTCGAGTCTTTTTCGACTGTAAATAATTCATCATAACTATGTTCTCTCATTACATTTGTTGCCTGTTCGTTCGATATGATGGTTGCTAAACTTTTGGCTTCGTTTTCACACAATGTATCAAAAATGGGATTGACAGCATCTAACATCATTTTTCCAGATACGATAATGGCTGTGATAAAAATAAGTATCATAGCCATTTTTCTTTTATTTTTGATATTTCCTAATACATTTGGAATTCGTATCTTCGTTCTTGAATAAATCTTAGGCATAGTTTATCATAGAAGCCTGCTTGCTACTCATGCCTTTTCTTTTATATCTTGGTATAAATAATTTTTGTCCTGGATAGATAAGATTTTCATTTTCAATTCCATTAACTCTGGCAATATCATCAACTGTACTTCCAAACATCTTTGCTATCTTCCATAAAGAATCGCCTTTTTTTACAATATACATAATAATACTATAATCTTGTTCTTCTCTTTCTCCATTTGTTTGTACTTCATCAATTGTATTAATATTAATGTTTCTATCTAGTACAGTATTCATATTCATCTGAATATTTGCCAAAACTTCTCCACCTTCTTGAATAATGAAGTCTTGACTTGCAACTTCTATGTTTGTACGTACGTTTAAATTGTCACCATCGCTTATATTTTCAATATTAAAATCAAAAGGGATACTTTCTCTTTTTTGCATTACTTCCAAATCTTCTCCCATAAGCATAAAACTTAGGTTTAACTCTCCATTATATGTTATTTTATCGCCCATTACATTTTGCTTTATCATATTAGGAACAATATCCACATCAATGATGTTTCTTCCTTGTAATTCTTCAACTTTCATCCTTTCACTAATTTCTTTCGTGCTGGAAATTTCTCTTTTTCCTGCAATAGTTCTTACTGTTTTTTTGTTAAATTCAATGTTTTCAGATGGACTATATAAGTCTTGAATCATATTAATTGTTTTTTCTTCATATGCTGTTGCTGTCACAGCAATTTCCATTTCAATATAGATAGAATGTTCTTCTACTGAATTTGCCTTTACAATGATGTTTCGCATTTCATAATTGGTATCACAAAAATTCCCTTCATTAACATCTTGGATATCTACAAAACCAATAATTGGTATAGTGGCAGTTGTTTTATTTATTCTGTTATCTTCTGTTAGATATACAATTTTAACCTGTGCTTCTGCCTTTGTTAGAACTTTATTATAGCTGATTTTGATATCTCTATTGCCTATTCCCACTTCTAATTTTAGGATTTCTACTAAATTGTCAATATTATCTATGGAAATATTATCTTTTGCATAGATTTTTGTTTCTCCGCTTCCTACCAATGAATTGACAGATAACTGTTCCTGCAACATTTTAATTTCATCATCATTTTCTAAACTATTCACAATTGAAATTTCTTCTTTTGAAAAAATTTCGATATTTAATTCAATTGTTGCTTTTATAGAGATTTTTCGCTCATTAATCACTTTTGCTTCTATTTCTTTAATATTGGTACATACATTACTTTCCATCTCACTTGTTATGTTTGGAATATTGATGACTTCTGATATATCTAGGCCAGTATTAATTCCTCTTGTTCTTTCTTGACTATCATCTGTCATATACATGATGTATGTATCAACATTGCCTTCTATTTTTATTTTTTCATCTATGATTTCTTTTTTATAAATACATGCTACCCCACTTGTACAAATTATATTTAAAACATCTGGCTTGGCATCTGGAACAATTACATCTCCTTCTACAAATATGATTTCTTTTCTTGTGGCTACTTTTTTATTTACACGTAAATTTTCTTTTATCGTATTTACAACCATTATTTACCTCCTTATCATTTTCTTTATACTATATATATGAAGGTAAACTGTGATTTATAACAAACAAATCTCGCTTTTTGAAATTTTTTTGTCCAAATGGGACGGAGCGGTGATTTTGGGGACGGAGCGAAAAATCATCATTTTATTTCTTAAAAGTTTTTAATGAAATATTCTTTATAAATGATGATTTTTCGCTCCGTCCCCAAAATCATCTCCGTCCCCATTTGGACAAAAAAAAGAAAAACCTTTTCAAGTTTTCCTTTATGTTTCTGTTAGTTTCTTCTTTTTTAAGTTAACTGGTGGTGGTATTAATGGACTATATGAATCTCCATCAAATACTTCAACCTCTACTGTTCTTGTTAAAACATCTGTATAACTATATGTTACGTTTCTATTATTTTCCTCATATTTCACTACAAAAATATTTGGATACGCTTTTTCTATTGTAGCTTCTTTTTCAAAGGCTTTGCTTCTACCTAAAGACCCTTTGACAATTATCTTTTGCCCCACTTTCTCTAAGATGTCAGTTTTTAGATTTGCTATGTCATTTTTACAAATCATGCTATCACCTACTCCCTTAAGATAGGTTGATTATAGCATTTTTGACATAAAATGTCAAAAAAAGTATATTGGTGTAAAACCTTTGTATCGCCTGATTTTCAGGCGTTCTACGCTTTTTATTTCTCAATATTACTTTTGTGTTACAATTATGTTACAAATGTATTTCAGTTCTTATATAATACTTTATCTTTCTAATATTTTTCGCATAATTATATGGTATTGTCTATCTCTCTTCCATTCGTATTTAAGCATTTGTATTTAAGAATATAGCAAATATATTTATTTTATTATTCTATACATTTTCCCATTAGCACCTATTCCACTCACGCCTTGTTTTCCATCTCTTAATTCATTTTCTATATCTTCAATGGTTATATATTTATACTTTTCCGTTGTTGCTACTTTTTCTGCTACAATTAGTGGATCCATAAAATCTATTAATATTCTTCCTGGAGAAGAAGCAAAATTTGCTCCAGCACATATTAACGCTTCAAAATAACTTTGGCAAGCTCCTGCAAATATTACTAATTTTTTATTATTTTCTTTATCATATCTTCTTGCTTCTTTCACTGTCTCTATAAAATATTTAGAATTTCTATAATTATACAAATCATTGTATCTAGATGCTTTTTTTAACATTCCATCATGTCCTGTTATCACTAATATGTCTGGTTCATATATTTTCAACAATTTATATATTATTTTGGGTTGTTTATATTCTGGTATGTTTTTTACAATAGCATTTAGTCCTAATTTTTTATAATATCGATAAGATTTTTCGCTATATTTTTTGTCCCCATCTAAATGCAATATTTTTCCTGTTATAACTTGTTTTTTTGTACTTGTATTTAAAATTTCTAATTCTTTAATTTTATTTTCTATTCGCTTTTGTATATTGCTTAAATCTGCCTGAATTCTATCTTCACTAACCTTTTCTAGGTCACTTAGTTCACTATCTGCTTCTACTCTTTCTACAATTCCTATCAAAATGGCAATTTGACCATTTTTGGTATTTATAATATTTTTTACACGAAATAGAATATCTTTATTATATGATTTTCTTCCTACAATATCTCCGATTTTTACCTTTTCCATATCAATACCACCTTAAAAGTTAAGCTATTATATTCTATGTCGATTTTTGTAAATTGGTGATATTTTTTTACTCAAAATATTTCTTAATTTATACTTTTTACTTATTAATCTTGAAAACAATCAAAAAACTAGCAACTAATTATTTCTAACTATTTGCTAGTTTTTTTCATTATTGATTTTTATTTTTTATATAATTTCCTTTGAATTCCTCTGCCAGTATATCCATTTCTATAGTGTCATAATACTTTCCATTAATAAACTTACATTTTCTTCGTCTTCCATATTCTTTAAAACCACACTTCTGATAGCATTTTAAGGCTCTCTCATTAAAACTCATTAAATCTAGTTTTATATTATTCAAATTTAAATAATTAAATCCATAATCTAATATAAGTTTAATCGCTTCTGTTCCATAGCCTTGACTTCTATATTCCTTATCTCCTATAAAAATTCCAAGTGTTGCTGTTCTATTAATACCATCATAATTTTCTAATCCTACTGTTCCTATAAGTTTATCATTATCAAGTGTTACTATAAAAAAGTTATAGTTTTTATCCATATTTTCCTCAAAATATTTCTTTTCGCCTTCTAGTGTTGTTATAATAGCACTTCTACCTGTATAATCTGTTGTTTCAAAATCATTTAACCATTCTGTAAACTTCTCTATTTCTTCATTATTTCTTGGTGATAAATAAATTCTTTCCCCTATTAGTTTTTTAAAATACTTTGACATTATACATCATCTCCCATCATTTCTTTTAAATATTTATTGGTAACAAATCTTCACTTTAAACTAATCCAATATCTCTGTACAAGTTCATTTTCTACATATATTTCATTTTCAAGAATACCACCATTATTTTGAATAGATTTCGCAGATCCAATATTCGTTTTATCACAATCCATTAATACTCTATCTATTCCTAATTCTTTGCATTTTTCTAATGCCAATCTTATTTGTTCTGTTGCATAACCTTTTCTTCTTTCAGATGGCCTTACGCTATCGCCTATATGACCGCCATACTTTAATATTTTTTTTATTCAAAAAGTGTCTTATTTGTAAATTTCCAACTATTTTCTTATCTGATTTCCTTATAGTTAAATATACTGTTGCTGGAACTCTATCTTTATCTATTGTATTAATAGATAAATCATTTCGTATCTTTTCTAACCACTTGTCAAAATCTTTAATTCTATCAAGTCCACCATCTCCAGCAATTTCGTTTTCTCCATTGTTCAAAAATTCTTGTAAATATTCTTCAACTTCTTTTTTATATTCTTTTGTTGGAAATACTAATTCTAACTCTCCATAAGCTTTATTTTTTTGATTATTATACTTCATAAAAATTCATCCCCTTTAAAATAAAAAGCCTTGCAAAAAAATCTTTTAAGACTCCTTTGCAAGACTTTATATATCTCACTTTATAAGTGTAAGTAGTTATCTATATTTTTTACTACCCTTTACAGCTCAAGCTATATTGCTCTATGTAAACTCTTAAATATGTTTCTTATTTTAGCATATTTAGTAATTTTTGTCAAATATGACAAAAATCAAATTTGTTTCAGTAAATTTATCTAACCTTTTTTCGTTGCAAATATAATTACTATAATGCAAAAACTGGCAACTAATTATTTCTAACTAGTCGCCTTTCATAGCAATTCAACTGGAACCTTCGTTCCTTTCATAGCAATCTCTATTGATTACTTTCTAATACTATGATACTATATTTTATGTGATAAGTCAACGATTTATTCAGTAAAATTTTCATATTTTCGAACTTGATTTGTTTGTATTATTAAATTCTAAACATATTTTATTAGATATACTGTCCATATAAATTCCATCTAATGTTCCTATTGTTCCAGAAAAATTCAATCTTAATATACTTACTTTCTTCATTCTTGTAATCCTTGCCCATCTAAGCATTCTCTTAAAACCATTTATTTTATCTAATTCAATTATCTCTGTAAGTTCATTTTTTTGTTTTTTAGATTCTTCTATTGTAATTTTCCCATTTTCCAACTCTTTTTCTATTCTTAAATATTCTATTGGTTTTTTTGATGATATAGGCAAGACAAATAAATCTTTTTCAAAATTTTTTAATATAACAGCTGGATGCATACCACCAAATTCATTTCCGACATTAAAGCCAAAATCTATCCATACAACATTTCCTCTCTTAAATAAAACATATTTCATGAGTATTTTTATATGTTCTAAAGGTATTTTTTGATTGTTAAATATATATTTATTGTCTTTAAAAATATAGTTTGATTTAATAATAGATTTAACAATTTTATTTGATTTATTATAAGTATATTTACTAATAACATAATTTTTTAGCGTATATTTAGCTATATTTCTATAAATATATTCTTCATCTTGTTCTTTTTGTATTTTTTCTGTTTTATCTTTGAGCCATATAAAATAAAGCTTTCCTCTTTTTAAATCTTCTTTTTTATTTAATGATTTTCTAAATTCTCGTAATTTTTTTAAACATTTTATATAAGATTCTTTCACATAACCACACCCTAAATATAAAAACATTTTATTTTTATATAATATCAAACATTTGTTTTTGTTTCAAGTGGTTTTATAAAATTTCTTATAAAATACGCTAGTTCTTTTTTTACTTTTTATGCATATGACTATATTTTAATTTTGTTGCCATCCCTCCTCTTATGTGTCTCTCTGCTTTATTTTCATCCAAAATTTTTCTTACTTCATGTGCTAAACTTGGATTTATTTTTTTTAATCTTTCTGATACATCTTTATGTACTGTGCTTTTACTTATTCCAAATTTTTTTGCTGCACCTCTGACAGTATCTTTTGAGTCTATAATATAGTGTGCAAGTTCTGTTGCACGTTCTTCTATTGATACACCTTTCATCTATTCTAACTCCTTTTATTTAGAATACTTTTGTTTAATTGTATTCTTATATTTTTTGGGTTAGAACTTGCTTTATTTTTATTCGGATTTGCTTTTATCTATTTCAAATTTTAGAATTCAATTCTTGTATTTCTTTTGCCAATCTTCCCATTTCTTCAACCAAAGATAGCATTGTTTGGTTCATCCTTGCCAAATCATATTTATTTACATTCATTTTTTCATCTTCATCTGTTTTTTCTTCCACTTCCTTGAAAACAGCTAATTCATATTTTCTTTCATATGATTTATACAAATTTGATAAATAATACAAATCTTCTAAAAATTCTTCATCTTTAAATTCTTTCAATTGTATTTGTTTCTTAATAATAAATGCATCTTTAGGATTGTCATTATATATAAAACCATTTTTTAAATCTGATTCTATTAACATATATTTGTGCATAAATTCTTTGGCTTCTACTAAGACTTGTGATTGTTTTTTTCCTGAACGCCCAAAACCTATCCATATATCCACCATTTGCTCTTCTGCATTAAAGCTTATACCAATATATCTTCCCTTTGTTCCCTTTTTATTCTCTATTGAATATATTTGAATCCATGGCACTTCTTTTCTGTTGTATGCTGGGCCTAATTTAACTTTGATATATAAGTCTTCAATTTTTATTCTTTCTTGCAATTGTGTGTCAATTATACTTTCTATTTCTTCATTTTCTAATCTTTTTTGGTCTCCTCTTTTGGTTGTTACTGTTTTTAATTCATATTTGTAACCATTCATTAAATATTGAAATATCTCTTTTATACTTTTAAATTCCATCTTCATCCCTTCTTCTATATTTTTATATTATAGGAGGAGAGCCTATTTTCTAAATTTTAGAATTTGCTCTCTCCATTTCTAAATTCAGTCATCCTTTTTCGTATCTTTTTTTGAAATATCTAAAACGACTTCAAGTTCTATTCTTATATTGCCCAATAATTTTTTGATATCCATGATTATCTCCTCCTTTGTTAAAAATATAGAAATTAAAAGTCCTCCTTTCTGAAATATTCATCATAAATACCTTTACATTATTGGTGTTTTTTTGTATAATAGTGTTAATCTAAATGCATTTGGTCGTGTATTTATGATTTGAAATAATGGATTAGTCAAGTTATAAAACTTGGCTAATTTTTAATTGTAGAAAGATACAATAGTATTTTTCTGCTTATATATTACATCAGTATTTTTAATCTGTCAAGTGCATTTTCTTATTTTATATTTTTTGTATATTCTAATAGATTTTATAGTCATTTAATGTTTTTTTATATAGTTTTTATATATTATTGTATATATGTCATTTAAGTATCTTGTTATATATAAAAAAAGACAGCTAGTTCTCTAACTGTCTTCTTCTAATAACCAATCTATTACGTTTTTATGAATAATTCCATCTTGTAAAAAATCAAATTTATCCATTGTTAAAACATATTTGGGATAATTATATTCTATTCCTTTATATGCTCCAAATTCCCTATCTATGACTTTATCATCTGCCAATATATATGCAACTTGAATATATATTATTTCTTTAAATCTTGTAACTATAAAATCTATTTCTGCTTTTTCTAAATTACCTACTTTTACATCATATCCACGTGATACTAATTCATTATACACAATATTTTCTGTAATAAATTCATGTAGATTTGTGTCTGTTTTTATGAAAGCATAATCTTCATATTCAAAATTTATATATATAATTTTGGGATTTTTGTCACTATTTTTGTACAGTATACTGAACAAAATTCTGCTTTTTTGTCTTTTTGTTCGTTTGTCATATATTTAATTATTTTAATTCTATTTTGTACATTTTTTCTAAAAATATCTAAATTTTTTATTCATTTCTTATTAATAACATTAAACAAGGAAATTTAGTCTTCCTCTAAACTTCCTTGCTTTAACTTCTAAATGCATTTATAATATTGAATCAGATTTATTTAAACAAATCCAAAATTTCTTCTTTTGACATCTTATTGATAAATGTTTCTTCTGTTGAAAGTATATCTTTTGATAGTTTTTCTTTTCTTTCTTGCATTTTATTTATTTTTTCTTCGATAGAATTACTTGTAATAAGTTT
Organism: uncultured Eubacteriales bacterium; assembly: GCA_949294555.1. GTDB lineage: Bacteria > Bacillota > Clostridia > TANB77 > CAG-508 > CAG-269. Next base: position 4,278 of record CASFHP010000035.1, on the reverse strand, counting down.
ATATACTTGCACACTATTTTTTTGTCCTATTCTATATGTCCTATCTGTCGCTTGATTTTCACTTGATATATTCCACCATGGGTCATAATGAATTACAACATCTGCTGATGTTAGATTAAGCCCCGTTCCTCCTGCCTTTAAAGAAATTAAAAAGACTTTTATTTCTGGATTGTTATTAAATTCATCAACCATTTCAATTCTTTGATTTACAGGTGTATTTCCAACTAATTTAAAATAATCAATTTTTAGTTTTTTTAATTCTTTTTCAATGATTTCAAACATAGATGTGTAACTAGAAAATAGCAATATTTTATGCCCTGATGCGATTGCATCCACAACCAAATCTAAACATTGTTTTAGCTTTCCACTACTTCCTTTGTAGTTTTCAATAAACAAGCTTGGATGACAACAAATTTGTCTTAATCTTGTAAGTAACATAAGGATTTTAAATTTGCTTTTTTCAAAACTACTATCACTTAATTCTTCTGCTACTTCTTTTCTTGTTTGTGCTAAATATGATAGATACAATTTTTCTTGTTCTTCTTCCATTTCATTTCTCATGATGGTTATATTTTTTTCTGGCAATTCTGTCAATACATCTTTTTTTACTCTTCTCAAAACAAATGGACTAATCAATCTTTTTAATCTTTCTAATGCTTCTTTATCTTCAAGTTTTAAAATTGGTTCTTCAAATTTTTTCTTAAATTTGTTGTAATTATATAAATATCCTGGCATTATAAAATCAAATATAGACCATAGTTCCGCTATTGAATTTTCTATTGGTGTACCTGTTAGAGCAAATCTAATTTCACCTTTTAAACTTTTTAATGATGTTGCATTTTGCGTTGATGCATTTTTCATATATTGTGCTTCATCTGCAATAATATATTTAAAATTTTTATCTTCATAATTTTCGATATCTCTTTTTAATAAATCATAAGATGTGATGACTAAATCATAATCTTGATAATGATTTAATTTTTCGCTTCTTTCTTCTGCTGTTCCTCTAACTATCAATACTTTTATCGAATCACACCATTTTTCAACTTCTGCTTTCCAGTTAAGGACTAAAGTGCTTGGGCAAACTACAATTGATGTTGTTTTGTGTTTTGATTTTAGCTCTGATTGTAATACTGCTATGATTTGCAAAGATTTTCCAAGCCCCATATCATCTGCTAAGATTCCTCCAAATTTATACATTGCTAGTGTTTTTAACCATTTATATCCTACTTTTTGATAGTCTCTCAATTTTGCTTCAAAATCTTTATCTATTTCGATATTTTTTGAAATTTCAGTGTTCCCTATGCTATCCACCAATTCAGTAAATGTTTCATTTTTTGCTACCATAATTTCTTTATTACTATCTACTAGTTTTTCTAAATAAAAACTTCTACTAATTGGAAGATTTACAACCCCTTTTGAGACTTTACTATAATCTATATCCAATGTTGTTGCCATTTCATCTAATAAATTCAAATCTTCATTATTTGTTAAATCTAAAAAGTCGCCATTTTTTAATTTATGATATTTCTTTTTAATATGATAGTCTTTTAATATATCTTTTATTTCACTAATATTTATATTAATTTTTGAAATATCCAACTCTAATAGACCATTGTCAATTCTGATTCCAATATTAGATATTTTGGGTTGTTTTATTTGTTTATTTTTAAATTTGTCTGTTGCTAAAACTTCAAAGTCATTCATATACCCTTCAATTTTATGCGATAAAAATTCATAAATATCATCTGTATTTTTCATGACAAATTCTTTTCTTCCAGCAACAAGTTCAAAACCATCCATAAATATTCTTTTAATAACTTCTGTCTCAGCAGGTATATCTCTAACAATATCATGTTCTTTTACATATGTTTTGTAACCAGTTTCTAAAATATTAAATTCATAGTCCATATAGCAAAATTTTAATTCTAACAAAACGTTTCCTTCATCATCTGTATCCAATAAGATTTTAGAAGCTAATTGATTAACAATTAACCCTTCTTTTACAATCTCTGCTGGCAATTCCTCTGTTTTTATATATTTAATTTTAGGTAATACATATTCTTTAAAATCTTGTAGTTTGTCTTCTGGAATTAATATGATATCTTGTCTTTCGAATAATTCAAATAATTTGATAAGATTTTTGTCTTTATCCATTGTGTAAATTTTATTTTGATAGAAAACATACATTTTCGTATTTGATAGCAAAATTTCATAATCTGTAATGTTTAATTTTAATACATATTCTTCACTTTCTTCTAAATCTGATTCATCATAATACCAATAACTATGTTTAGGAATTTTCACCTTTTCTTTTTTTAGAGTGCACGATATATCTAATTTTTTGTCTGTAAATTCATATTTAGAATCTCCTTTATAATATGAATGAAGTAAAATTCCTTTATTTTTATTTAATTCAAAAGATTCATCGATATGCTCTGATGTGATATATATCGATTTATTCATAGAACTAGACATTCTATAATCACTATATCGATTGTTATATTCCACCATTTCTGCATATTTTATAATATAATCGAATAATTTTTTAGAATCTTCTGTAAAATTTTCTCTTTTAGGAATAAATCTTAATTGCTTTCCGTAATATAATTCGCTTCCGTTTTGATAAGCTTCATAAAAATCACATATATTACTTAATACATACATTCTTTTTTGTCCTATTTTGAAAGAAAGTTTAAGTGTTGATGTGTTTTCTAATTCCACAGAATATTCCAATTTTATAGAAGTTGCAAGTTCTCCTATTTTTTTGTGTTTAATTTCATTGGTTTTTTCATATAGATGGATCAAATCTAGTGTATTTGTAATTCCTTCTCTTGAATTTTGTTTATACAATTCTATTGTTCTTAATCCATTATAATATTTTCTTTCATATTCACGTCTTTTTCTTTCTTCTTCTTGTCTAATTCTTAATTCTTCTAATCTTTTTCTTTCTTCTTCTTTTTTCTTTTCTTGAATTTTTTTCTTCCTTCTACTGTACTTGCATAATGCGGTTCTATTACTTCCATAGACGTAGCTATTATATGTTTGCATAAATTTCCGTTGCGATAATCTTCACATGTACATGAACTATCTTTTATTGTATTTCCATCTATTGATAGTTTTGTTGTATAATTATCATAATTACCTTCAACAGTAGCTTCAATTGTATAATGATTATCTCCATTTGTTTCAACTTCTTCTACTTGTACATTTCCTCTATTATATATTTGAGTTCCTCGTTTGTATCTATTCGTGTCATATCTTCTGGTAAATTGAAGTGTTTCAAAACTCAAATCTACTACATCAATAATCATATTTACTAGCTCCTCTATTATTTTTTATTATTTAATAATATCTCTAATAACTTCTCCTGCTATCATTAAACCTGCAACAGAAGGTACATAAGAAATACTTGCTGGCACTCTACTTTGTTCTTCATGCTTTATTGGTTCTTCTTTAGAATATAGCACTTTTAAATCCTGTATTCCTCTTTTTTTCAATTCTTTTCTCATAACTTTTGCTAATGGACATACAGAAGTTTTATAAATATCCGTTATTTCAAATTTGCTTGGGTCTAGTTTATTTCCAGTCCCCATGCAAGAAATGATAGGAACGTTCTGTTCTTTGGCTTTTTGTATTAGCTCTAGTTTTGTCGTAACAGTATCTACTGCATCTATCACATAACTTATAGTATTATCTATTAAACTTTCTTCTCCATCTTCTATGTCTTCTGGTAAGTGGGTTTCTACTTTTGCATTAGGATTAATAGATATTATTCTTTCTTTCATACAATCTACTTTTAATCTACCAATGTTAAGCACTGTGGCATGAATTTGTCGATTCAAATTGCTCGGAGAAATTACGTCATTATCTACAAGAATAAAGTTTTCTATTCCTGCACGTGAAAGACCTTCTACGACAAAAGAGCCAACACCTCCAATTCCATATACAAGGATTTTGGCTTTGGCTAATTTTTCTATATTTTCTTTACCTATTAATAATTCTGTTCTTGAATTCCATTTTTCTTCCATTTTTTTATTTCTTTCTATTTCCTTCATTTATTTCATATAACTTCATTTTCTAATATATATTACCATATTTTTAATAAAAGTTCCATATTTATGGAATTTTTTAGTGAAAAAATGGTAATTATTCAGAGGTTAAGTCGGTTTTGCCTGTTAAGCAATATATAATATAAAGTCATTCATGATTTTGTATAAGCTAAATTTTCGAAGAACTAACGCAATAAAACCATGAGCCTCTTTCACTCAGACCCTC
>CASFHP010000034.1 GCA_949294555.1 uncultured Eubacteriales bacterium | reverse complement strand
AGATGTTTTAGACCCATTAAGATATTTAAGGGAAAGAGAAATCGTACATTTCCAAAGATTTGGAGAAGCTTTAAGAGGTGTTCAAGATAAACTAGCAGAGAAAAAATATTATATGAATAAAAAATAATGATTAATAATGAGAGAGAATTCAAATTAAAAATTGAATTAATTAAGCAGAGTTTTAAAGCTCTGCTTAAATATTTTTGAAAGAAAGTATGCTATAAAGCTTGCTTATTAAAACAATATGTGATATATCTGAATAGAACTACTAAAGATAGAAAAATTAAAAAGTAAAGAAATGAAAAAAAGAGGTAGTTAACATGGGGTTAAATATTAAAGCACCTAAAGATATAGCAGAACTACGAAAGATGACTGCTATACCAAATGATAGCTATGTAAAAATAGAAAACAACATTTTTTCTATAGATGGAAAATGGTTATTAAAAAGAGGGCAGAATAATAAATTAGAAAGTATTAGTTCTACATTTCAAATACAAGAAGGTAATCATATATTAGAAAGAGAAGTCAGAAGAACAATAGAAGATTATGAAGGAAAATTAGATGTCGATACCAAAAAACTTTTATATATGCAAAGGGAAAATCCTGCGTCACAAGAAGAGCCTTGGATTACGCTATCTTACATGTCTGTATTAGAAACGGGAAATTCAGCAGATATAGAGAAATGGGAAAAGGGTGGATGTAAATGGTATGATGTAGGAAGTATTGCTAGAACACAATTATCACCAAGCACGAACTATACATATGGTGTAATCAGACAGAATGCACTAGAAATACAAAACTATTTAAAGAAGTACAAAGAACTTAATGAAAAAAAATTTGCCCAATATTTTTTACATGGAATGGAAAATAGAGAAAAACTGCTAGAAGGAATTATGTATTATACAAATAAGGATTTGAATTGTAAGTATGTAGATTTTCATATTGATGGAAAATTTCTAACAAAAGAAGAAAATATAGAAGAATTAAAAAAAAGAATGATGAGAAATTATGAACAGCTATATCGATTTGTTTATATATTAGATGGAGAAGATGATAGATTTGATTATCGTTTACGACCTGACGAAAAGGAAAAAGTAAATCAAATGGTAGAAGATACGATACAACAAGTGAAAGATAAATACATGTTGATGTTTTCTGGGATAGGGATTTTTTTTCAAGATAAACCTAGCGAAGATTTAGAAAAAAAAGGGAAAAAACCATTTAACCCTGGAGAGCATATATGGACTGGAGAAGTATATAAAGTTATTCAACAATTGGGATTTATAGAAAAAGCAGATTGCTATCAATATTATGAAAGATGGTTACAAGCAAAAATAGGAAGATTACAAGAAAACGCGGAGAAAAGCAATCAATATCCAAAGAAAAAAATAAGTGAATTAGAAAAAATATGTGAAGATTTCTTTGATGCTAAATCTGCACAAAAAGATACAGACAGATGATTTGTAAAATTAACATAAAATTTGAATAATCATTTGACCAAAGCCTTTTTATGCTATATAATAGTAGTGCAGTGTAAATATTTAAACTAAATATAAATCATAGAAATTTAAGGAGGTAATTATGAAAGCATTAATTAGCGTTTCAGACAAAAGCGGAATAGTAGAATTTGCAAAAGAATTAGAAAAATTAGGAATTGAGATTATATCAACAGGAGGTACATACAAAAAATTAAAAGAAAATGATGTAAAAGTAACAGAAATATCTGATTATACAGGATTTCCAGAATGTTTAGATGGAAGAGTAAAAACACTTCATCCAAAAGTACATGCAGGAATATTAGCAATGAGAAGTAATCCAAACCATATGAAACAATTGGAAGAATTAAATGTAGATACAATTGATTTTGTAGTTGTTAACTTATATCCATTTAAACAAACAATATTAAAAGAAGGTGTAAAAAGAGAAGAAGCAATTGAAAACATTGATATTGGTGGACCTACTATGCTTAGAAGCGCTGCTAAAAATTACCAAGATGTAACAGTTATAACAGACCCAAATGATTATGAAAAAGTATTAAACGAATTAAAAGAAAATGGACAAGTATCACTAGATACAAAATTCTATTTAATGAATAAAGTATTTGAACATACAGCAAGTTATGATGCTATGATATGTAAATACTTAAAAGACGAAAGAAAAGATAATTCATTACCACAAGAATTAACCTTAACATATGAAAAAGTAGAAGAAATGCGTTATGGAGAAAACCCACATCAAATTGGTGCATTATATAAAGAAATTGGGAAATGTGAGGGGTCTCTTACAATTGCAAAACAATTAAATGGAAAACAATTATCATTCAATAATATTAATGATACAAACGGTGCATTAGAATTATTAAAAGAATTTGATGAACCAACAGTTGTTGCTTGTAAACACGGAAATCCATGTGGTGTAGGAAGTAGTAGTGACATTTATGAAGCATGGAAAAAAGCATTTGAAGCTGACAAAACTTCAATCTTTGGAGGAATTGTTGTATCAAATAGAGAGATTACAAAAGCAATGGCACAAGAAATGAAAGAAATTTTCTTAGAGGTAATTGTTGCTCCATCTTATGAGCCAGAAGCTTTAGAAATATTACAAACAAAGAAAAATGTAAGAGTATTAGAATTACCATCTATTACAGTAAAACAACCAGAAAATGCTTTAGATATTAAGAAAATCAATGGTGGTGTCATTGTACAAACAATTGACTCAAAATTATTAGATGATTACAAAGTAGTAACAGACAGAAAACCAACAGATAAAGAATTAGAAGATTTGTTATTTACATGGAAAATTGTAAAATATGTAAAATCAAATGGAATTGCTCTTGGAAAAGATAAACAATCAATTGGAATTGGACCAGGACAAGTAAATAGAATTTGGGCTACTGAGCAATCAGTAGAACATGCAGAAGAATTGATTGGAGAAGGTGTAACAAAAGGAGCTGTTCTTGCATCAGATGCATTCTTCCCATTCTCAGATTGTGTGGAAGCTGCACATAAAGCTGGAATTACAGCTATTATTCAACCAGGTGGCTCTATCAGAGACCAAGATTCTATTGATAAATGTAATGAATATGGGATTGCAATGATTTTCACAGGAATGAGACATTTTAGACATTAATATGAAAAAATAGACTAAAAATGAAAAGTGTAAACCATAAATATGTAGATATTTGATATATCTGCATATTTTTATTTAAAAAAGTATTGACTTAGAGCGGGGTTAAAGTGATACACTCATTAACAATAAAATACCATTTGCTTCAAAAAGCATTTGGTATTTAAATAACATCCCCTTTTATTTTTTTTAGAACTACTATTTTTATAGTAGTTCTTTTCCTATAAAATAATAGAGGGATTTATAAAATATTTTTCGACAAGGTGAAATAAAGCTAGTAATTTTAGTAAAAATATGGTAAAATACAGTTAGATTTTTTACATTATAGGAAATACAAACTTCTTGAAGACAAGTATTCATAAAAACATATTATTGGAAATAAAATTAAATGTATTTGACAATAATTGGGGTGCTAAAAATATTGCAAAAGGAGGAATAAGACATGAAAAAAAGAAAGAAGAAGAGAAATAGTAAAAATTATAAAAAGAAAAACTTGAAAAAGAAACAAATGCATAAAAAAGTGAAAAATGGCACTTCAAAGAAAACAAATGAAAAAACCGAAAAAAACAATGTAGAAGAGCATATAGAAAAAGATAAAACAAAAAAGCTTAATAATGATGTGAACAAAGAAAAAGGACAAGAAGAAAAAGAAATACAAGTTAAAATAATTGAAACAGAAAATAAAAGTGAAATGCAACAAGAGCAGGATACAACAGAACCAAAAACAGCAGTCGTATTAGCTGAAAGACCAGAAGAACTGAAAGAAGATGAAGCTGAAAAGAAAGAAAATAAAAAAGAAAAAGAGGAAAATGAAAATAAAGAAATAGAAAATCCAAAAGAATTAAAAAAAGATGATGAAGAAAAAATAGAAATAGATACATCTGAAAATAAAGATGATAAATGGAAAAAGGTAGAGAAAAAAGAAGGTCGCTCAATAGATAAAAAACAAAGAAAAGAAGAAAAACTTCAAGCCAAAAAAGAAAAGAAAGCCAAGAAAGAAGAAAAACGTAAAAAGCATAAAGTTCTAAAATTCTTCTTGAAAATTTTCTTGATACTTGTTATTTTAGCACTACTACTAATCATTGCAGGTATATGGGCATTTGCAGGATTGCTTTTAGGATGGTTTGAAACAGGAAATATTGATATTCAAAAAGAAGATTTAGAAATTAAAGTTTCAAATTCTGTGATTGTAGATAAAGACGGAAATGTACTTGCAGACTTAAGTGGAGATGAAAAAAGAAAAATCATTACATTAGAAGATATGGCAGATGATTTACCAGAAGCCTATATTGCTATTGAAGATGAAAGATTTTATGAACATAGTGGTGTAGATTTTAAAAGAACAGCTGGAGCTGTTATGACTACATTATTAAATGGAGAGAGTAGTTATGGTGCGAGTACGATAACCCAACAGTTAGTAAAAAATATAACAAATGACAATGAAAGTACTGGAATTGAAGGTATCAAGAGAAAAATCAGAGAATGGCAAAGAGCATATCAAGTAGAAAGAATGATATCCAAGGATGAAATCTTAGAATTATATTTAAACATTTTATTTGTTGGAGGTAGTAATTTACACGGTGTAGAACTTGGTGCAGAATACTATTTTAGCAAAAGTGCAAAAGATTTATCTTTAGCAGAATGTGCCTTCATGGCGGGAATTAATCATTCTCCAAATTCATATAATCCTTTTAGCACAACAGAAGATAATACAGAAAAAATAAAAAATAGAACAATAACCGTTTTAGATAAAATGCTAGAGTTAGGATATATTACAAATGAAGAATATGACACAGCAGTTGCTGAAGTAAATAATGGTTTGACATTTGGGACAGGAAATATTAATGAAGGAACAGTCTATTCTTATCATACGGACGCAGTGATTTCTCAAGTAGTAGAACAGGTTATGGAAGAAAAAGGCTTAACAGAACAGATGGCAAGAAATTATGTGTATAGTAGTGGGCTTACCATATATTCAACTGTGGACAGTAACATTCAAGCAAGACTTGAGGAAGAATATGCAAAATCAACATATATTAGAAAAGGTAATAGAAGAAATTCAGATGGAACATTATTAAATGAGCATACACAGTCTGGAATGGCGATTATTGATTATAAAACAGGAAATGTGGTTGCTGTAGCAGGAGGATTGGGAGAAAAAACAGAGTCTGGCTGGAACCGTGCAACACAAATGGAAAAACAAACCGGTTCTAGCATTAAACCATTAGCAGTGGTGGCACCAGCTTTACAAGAAAAAATTATTACTGCTGCAACGGTCTATGATGATAGCCCAACAAGGTTTGGAAAAAATTATGAACCTGAGAATTATAATGGATTTAAAGGTCTAATAAATATAAGAAGTTTTATAAGAACATCTCAAAATATACCTGCTGTTAAAATTATGACAGAACTAACACCAGCAAAATCATTAGAATACTTGCAAAATATGGGAATAACCTCTTTAAATTCTACAACAGATAATGTATTAAGTTTAGCATTAGGAGGTATGACAAGCGGTGTAAGCCCATTAGAAATGGCGGCAGCTTATGGAACAATTGCTAATGATGGTGTTTATATCACACCAACCTTTTATACAAGTGTTGTAGATTCTGATGGAAACGTGGTACTAGAACCAAAACAAGAAACCAGAAGAGTATTGTCAGAACAAAATGCATATATTGTAAAAAGCATTGTTCAAGAGCCAGTGAGAAGTGGTGGAACGGCAACATATTGTGCAATACCAGGAATGGATGTGGCTGCAAAAACAGGAACAACAGATAATGTTTATGACAGATGGCTTTGTGGATTTACGCCATATTATGCAGCAGCAACTTGGTATGGATATGATAACAGTGAACCAGTATACTTCAATGGAAATCCAGCAGGACAAATTTGGGATGCAGTTATGACAGACATACATAAAGATTTGCCAAGTGTGACATTTACAAGACCAGAAGGAATTGTAGAAAGAACTGTATGTAGAACAACAGGCTGTTTAGCTTCAAGAAACTGTACAAATACATATACAGAAATTTTTACAGAAGACAATTTACCAGAAGAATGTACAACTCATAGAACAGTACCAAAAGAAACATTAGGTCTATGGACATCTTTAACAAGAAGTACTAAATAATTAAGGGATTTTGAGACACCTCAATTTCCCTTTTATAATATTTAGTTAGTTACAATTCACAGTTTATAGACGAAAATTAATAAGAATGTTGATATATAAATATTTTTAAAGATTCTCGGCTACCCTACATTCCCATTTAACGAATTCTAAAGATAAAGCCACAACAATACCCGAAAACAGGACCCTTTATGGCTTTATCTTAAGAATTTGTAAAACTATTCCGGTCGCATTCGAATTCTTTAAAAATATTTATATATCAACATTCTATAAAATAATTTTTTTTACAGTGAACTATAGTTAAAAAATATTATAAAAATATTAAAAAGGTATTGACTTGAAGTTAACTCTAAGTGATATATAATAAGTGTATAAAAATAGATGGGGTGTGTACAATAAAATGAGAGTAGGAGATGAGGAAAATATGCAAATATCTGAAGTAGCCCAAAAATTTGGTTTAACACAAGATACCCTAAGATATTATGAAAGAGAAGGATTAATAGGTCCAATTGCAAAAGGAGATAATGGCATTAGAAATTATACAGAAAATGATTTACAAAGAATTCAATTTGTAAAATGTATGAGAGCAGCAGGACTAGAAATCAGTTTCTTGAAGAGATATATTCAGCTTTTTGACGAAGGAGATGAAACAATAAAAGAAAGAAGAGAAATCCTAGTAGAGCAAAGAAAAATTCTTAAGAAAAAGTTAGATGATATGCAAGAGGCATATGATAGGCTGAATATGAAAATTGACTTATATGACAAAAACATATTAGATAAAAGCTTAATGTAAAGTTTTGGGATTGCTTTAAACCCTAAATAAAAATTTAAAGGAGGAATTGTTATGAAAAAACAAACAGCAGGGAGAGATAATTTAGGAGAGTTTGCACCTAAATTTGCAGAGTTGAATGATGATGTACTTTTTGGAGAAGTATGGTCAAGAGAGGATAAGTTATCATTACGTGATAGGTCTTTGGTAACAATATGTGTATTTATGGGAAAAGGATTATTTGACAGTTCTTTAAAACATCACTTAATGAATGCAAAAAAGAATGGAATAACAAAAAGTGAAATGGCAGAAATAATCACACATGCAGCATTTTATGCTGGATGGCCAAATGCTTGGGCAGTATTTAATATGGCAAAAGAAGTATATGCAGATGATGATACAAAGGAAGAACATGGAGGAATGTTCGGACAAGGAGAAGCAAATACAGCATTTGCACAATATTTTATTGGAAATTCATATTTAAAACCTTTAACGAAACCAGGAGAATCAGCAATATCTATTGCAAATGTTACATTTGAACCAGCATGCAGAAACAATTGGCATATTCATCATGCAAGTAAAGGTGGTGGACAAATCCTTATTTGTGTTGATGGAGAAGGTTGGTATCAAGAAGAAGGAAAAGAAGCAAGAAGTTTAAAACCAGGAGATGTGGTTACAATACCTGCAAATGTAAAGCATTGGCATGGAGCTAAAAAAGATTGTTGGTTTAGCCATTTAGCATTTGAAGTGCCAGGAGAAGATACTTCAAACGAATGGTGCGAACCTGTGACAGACGAAGAATATAACAAATTAGGATAATTAAAGAAATGCAAGTGGATTTATAAAACATATTTGAACAAAGTATTTTGTAAAGATTAGAAAAGTAAAATAGAATAGTAAAGGAGAAATGAAAATGCCATATTTAGGAGAAGAAATAAAAAAATTAGGATTTGGACTAATGAGATTACCTATGAAAGAAGATAAAATTGATGTTGAACAAACAAAAGTGATGGTAGACCATTTTTTAGAAGCAGGTTTTACCTATTTTGATACCGCATGGGCATATGCAGGAAGTGAAGATGCCATAAGGCAAGCACTAGTAGAACGTTACCCAAGGGAAAAATTTCAATTGGCAACAAAAAATGCAGCTTGGATAAATTGTAAAACAAGAGAAGATGCTATTCAACAATTTGAAACATCATTAAAACAAACAGGAGCAGGCTACTTCGATTTTTATTTATTGCATAACTTAGGAGAGACAAGAACAAAGGCATTTGACGATTTTAATATGTGGTCATGGATTCAAGAAAAGAAACAAGAAGGAAAAATAAAACATATTGGATTTTCATTCCATTCAACACCAGAAGAATTAGAAGAAATCTTGAAAAAACATCCAGAAATGGAATTTGTACAATTACAAATCAACTATGCAGATTGGGAAAATCCCGCAATTAAATCTAGAGAATGTTATGAAGTAGCAAGAAAATATGGAAAACCAGTTATCATCATGGAACCAGTAAAAGGTGGTATGCTTGCAAATCCACCAGAACAAGTAGCAGAAGTGTTCAAAAAAGCAAACCCAGATGCTTCACTTGCTTCTTGGGCAATTAAATTTGCAGCAAGCTTAGATGGAATTATTACAGTATTATCTGGAATGAGCAATATAGAGCAAATGGATGACAATATTTCATATATGAAAGACTTTACAAAACTATCAGATGAGGAAGAAGAGACCATAAAAGAGGCACAAAAGGTCTTAAATACAATTCCGCTAATTCCTTGTACGACTTGCAACTATTGTGCAAAAGTATGCCCAATGCATATTGGTATATCAGGTTCTTTCACAGCAATGAATTATTTAACTTTATATAAAGATATGGCAGCTGCAAAACATCAAGAACAATGGCTAGTTGGTGGGCATGGATTAAAGAAAGCAAGTGAGTGTATTAAATGTGGCCAATGTGAAAAAGCTTGTCCACAACATATAGAGATTAGAAAAGAACTTGAAAGAGTAGCACAAGCATTAGAAAATGAATAAATTTTTGAATATATGTAAAGATAATTTTTATAGTGTAAGTGTCAAAGTAATTAAAAAATTAATTTGCTTAGAAAATATGGCACAAATTCATAAAGAAGGGAAGGATTTTTGTGGAAAAATCAAAAGTATATTTTACAAAGGAAATAACACCAGAAAGTGTTGTAAAAATGTATGAAGCATTAGGAGTTAATTTACCTGGAAAGGTGGCAGTTAAATTACATTCTGGAGAACAAGGAAACCAAAACTATATTAGACCAGAATTTGTTAGAGCCATTGTAGAAAAGGTTAATGGAACAGTTGTTGAATGTAATGCTGCTTATGAAGGTGCTAGAAATTCAACAGAAAAGCATAAAAAATTAATTGAGAATCATGGTTGGACTAAATATTTTGATGTAGATATTATGGACTCAGAAGGACCAGATGTAGTTTTAGAAATACCTAATGGAAAAATATTAAAAGAAAACTTTGTCGGAAAAGACATTGAAAAGTATGATTCTATGCTTGTTTTATCACATTTTAAAGGTCATCCAATGGGCGGATATGGTGGAGCATTAAAGCAATTATCAATAGGTTGTGCTTCATCAGAAGGAAAATCATGGATACATTCAGCTGGACAAAGTAAAGACCAATATACAATATGGAATAACCTACCAGAACAAAACAAATTCCTAGAATCAATGGCAGATGCAGCATCAAGTGTGGTTAAACATTTTGGTGAAAATATTGTATTTATCAATGTAATGTGTAATTTATCTGTGGATTGCGATTGTTGTGCAGTTGCAGAAGATCCTTGCATGAAAGATATTGGTATTTTAGCAAGTAAAGACCCAATTGCTATTGATCAAGCTTGTATAGATTTAGTATATAATTCAAAAGATCCAGGAAGAGATCATTTTGTAGAAAGAGTAGAAAGACAAAATGGTGTTCATACGATAGAAGCTGCAGCAGAGCTTGGCTTTGGAACAAGAGAGTATGAGATTATAAATATAGATTAAAAAGAAAGAGGAAAAATATGAAAACATTATATTTTGACTGTTCAAGTGGAATTAGTGGTAATATGACATTAGCAGCATTAACAGAAATTATTGGAGACGAAAATTATCTAATAGAAGAACTAAAAAAATTAAATATAGATGGATACAAAATAGAAATATCTAAAAAAGTAAAAAATGGAATTACAGGTACTCATGTTGATGTGATTTTAGAACATCAACATGAGCATTCTCACGTTCATGGAGAGGAACATCATCACGAACATAGAAATTTGCATGATGTATGTGAAATTATTGATAATAGTTCAATTGAAGAAAAAAGTAAAGACTTAGCAAAAAGGATTTTTATGAGGGTAGCCAAAGCAGAAAGCAAAGTTCACAATAAACCATTAGAAGAAGTACACTTTCACGAAGTAGGTGCGATAGACTCTATTGTGGACATTGTAGGAACAGCTATCTTAATCAATAAAATTCATCCAGACAAAATCATTTCAAGTATTGTAAATGATGGACATGGCTTTATTGAATGTGCCCATGGCACAATGGCAGTTCCTGTCCCAGCAACAAGTGAAATATTTGCAAATTCCGATGTAAAATTTAGACAAATCGATATTGATACAGAATTGGTAACACCAACAGGTGCAGCCATTATTGCAGAACTAAGTTCTGAATTTACAACATTACCAGCTATGAAAATCAAAAAAATTGGCTGGGGAGCAGGAACAAAAGACTTAAAAATTCCAAATGTATTAAAAGTATATTATGGCGAAATGCAAGAAGAAAATCAAAAAATCGTAGTCATGGAAACCAATATAGATGATTGTTCAGGAGAAATATTGGGATATACAGAAGAACAACTATTTCAAAATGGAGCATTAGACGTATTTTATACACCAATCTTCATGAAAAAGAATAGACCAGCATATCGTTTAACGGTTGTATGCAAAGAACCAGACATTCAAAAATTACAAAACATCATATTTAAAGAAACAACAACCATTGGAATTCGTTATCGCTATGAATACCGAACAGAATTAGAAAGAGAATTGACTACAATTGATACAAAATATGGCAAACTAAAAGCAAAAAAAGTTGTCAATAATGGAGAAACCTACATTTATCCAGAATATGAAAGTATGAAGGAATTGGCACAAAAAAATGATATACCTTTAAAGGAATTGTATTGATGTCCAATTGGGGACGTTTCTTTTTGAGACATTTTTATGTAAATCTATCACATGAAAGAATTTTCAAGTACTATTAATCCATATTTATACTATATGTATATCATTAAGTTTTTATAAGGTCATATTAATTTAAAGTGAATATTCATATTTGTTTATTTGATTTTGTTATATATCTTTATAAAAAAACAAATGATTTACATAAAAATGTCTCAAAAAGAAACGTCCCCAATTGGACAAAGGAGGAAGCATAAAATAATGGAGATTAAAGAAATACTAGAAAAAATACAAAATCATGAAATTAGTATAGAGGAAGCAGAAAAGGAAATTAAAAATAACCAATATGAAGATTTAGGGTATGCCAAAATTGACCATAATCGAAAAGAGAGAATTGGCACAGGAGAAGTCATATTTTGCCAAAGTAAACCAGATGAATATTTATCTAATATTTATAAAACAATTTATAAAGAAAATGGAGAAGTATTAGGAACAAGAGCAAGCAAAGAACAATTTGATTTAGTAAAAAAAGATATTCTAGAAGTACAATATAATCCGATTTCTAGAATTTTAAAAATTGAAAAGGAAAAAGAGAAAATTGGAAACATTGCTATTTGCACAGGTGGAACAGCAGATATTCCAGTAGCAGAAGAAGCAGCAGAAACAGCAGAATTTTTTGGAAGTCATGTAGAAAGGATTTATGATGTGGGTGTGGCAGGGATTCATAGAATTTTGTCACAAAGAGAAAAATTAGAAAAGGCAAATTGTATTATTGCGATTGCGGGAATGGAAGGTGCGTTAGCCTCTGTAATCGCAGGATTAGCAAAAGTGCCAGTCATCGCTGTACCAACTTCAGTGGGATATGGTGCGAATTTAGGTGGTATTACAGCCCTTTTAGGAATGATTAATTCTTGTAGTAATGGCATTGCTACAGTCAATATTGATAATGGATATGCTGCAGGATATATAGCAAATCAAATTAATCATTTAGCTGTGTAGACTTTAGAAGTGGAGAACTTGAAGTAACAAATTGTAGCTTCAAATTTGAAACATTTAAGGTCACAAATTGAGACCTTAAAGAATAAAGGAAGAGGACAACATAGAGAATATTTTCCATATGTATTTAGAAAATAAGGAACAGCAATGTTTTCTGGTTTACTGAGAAATAGCATATCTATTAAAGTAAGTATAAACATTATGAATGCTTTTGTGGAAATGAGAAAATTTTTATCAACAAATGGGCATGTTTTTGAAAGACTAACAAATATAGAAACCATTTAGAAAAAATAAAATTTTTATGTATTTAAAAGATGGATTGACAAAATAAATATAGTTCATCTTTTTTTAAAATTTATGATGAATTTTAGAAAAATACATGGTATAATTCTAATTGTTAAGAGATAAACAAATTTGGCAGACGGCGTCTGCCAAATTGGAAAGAAGGAATATAATGGAAAATAGTATAGATATTAGTAAATATAAAGAAATATTTGAAAATATAAGACAAGAAATTTTAAAATCTCAATATAAAGCAATGCAAGCAGTAAATACAGAAATGATATACTTGTATTGGAATATTGGAAAAATAATATTAGAAAATAGCGAATGGGGAAATAGATTTATTGATAATTTATCAATAGACTTGAAAAGAGAGTTTCCAAATATTCAAGGATTTTCAAGTAGAAATTTAAGAAATATGCGAAACTTTTATAAAGAATATCCTAATGTAGAAATATTGCAGACATTGTCTGCCAAATTACCTTGGTCACATAATGTTTTATTGATAAGCAAAATTAAAGATAAAGAAATAAGAAAATGGTATATGAAAGAGACGATAAAAAATGGGTGGTCTCATGATGTTTTAGCGGATCAAATAAAATATAAATTATATGAAAGACAAGCTGTTGCAGAGAAAGTAACAAATTTTGAAAACACTTTGCCAAATGTTCAAAGTGATTTAGCTATGCAAACAATGAAAGATCCATATATATTTGATTTTATTGCTTTAAAAGGGCAAGTAAAAGAAAAACAAATAGAAGAAGCCATGATTGAAAAAATAAAAAATGTATTGATTGAATTAGGAAATGGTTTTGCATTTGTTGGAAATCAATATAAAATAACAGTAAGTGATATAGATTATTATATAGATTTATTATTTTATCATTTAGAACTAAGATGTTATGTTGTAGTGGAGCTAAAAGCAAGAAAATTCAAACCTACTGATGCAGGACAATTAAATTTCTATTTATCAGCAATAGATGATATGTTAAGAAAAGATGGAGATAATCCAACAATCGGGATATTGCTATGTAAAGAAAAAGACAAACTAACAGCAGAATATGCTTTAAAAGATATAAATAAACCTGTTGGCGTAAGTGAATATAAACTTTTACAAGATATACCGGAATATTTGCAATCACAATTACCAAAAGTAGAAGAAATTGAATTACATATAAAAGACATTGAAGAAATAGAAAAACAGCAGGATAATGAGGAATAATTAATTATATTATTTGAAAAAGGGTTCATATTTTAGGATACCTTCTTGAAATCTTTAAAGTCACAATTTGGGACTTTAAACAGTTAATTTTAAACAGTAATTTCGACATTAAAAGTAATATGAACAAACAAATTTCATGACAGGTTTATTGTAATCGATAATCAAACATTATACCATATAGGGGCATCCTTAAAGAATTTAGGAAAGAAATGTTTTGCAATTTCTTAAATAAAAGATGAAAAATGTGTAGAAGAAATCAATCAATTTTGTTAAATTTATATAAAAGTTAAGTAAAACAATGAATTTAAGGCTTATTCAATTTGGATAAGCTTTCAAAGCTTATAATTTTAAGAAAAGGAGAATTTGTTAGCTTAAGAAGGCTAACATTTATTAGGAAAAATGGAAAAACAAAACCAATTAGAAGAATATTTAAGAACACTTGGAAAAGTAGCGATTGCTTACTCAGGGGGAATTGACTCTAGTTATTTATTATATTTAGCAAATAAAGTATTGCCAAAACAAAATGTAATAGCCATTATTGCCAATGGTATTATGGTACCAAGAAAAGATTATAAAGAAGCAATAGATTTTTTGAAAGAAAATAACTTCCAATACATAGAAGTACCATATAAGCCATTAGAAATTACAGCATTTAGAGAAAATCATAAAGATAGATGTTATCATTGTAAAAAAGCATTGATGACGACACTAAAAAATGTAGCAAAAGAAAATGAATACGAAAATCTGTTAGACGGAAAAAATGCAGATGATTTAACAGTGTATAGACCAGGAAATAAAGCAACAGAAGAAGTGGGTGTTCTTAGTCCACTTGCTAAATTTGATATTCATAAAGAAGAAATAAGGCAATATAGCAAAATTTTAGGAATTTCATTTTGGAACAAACCATCCAATTCTTGTTTAGCAACTAGATTCCCATATAATACAACTTTGACAGAAGAAGAAATAGAAAAGGTAGAACAGGGTGAAGAGATTATAAAAAAGCTAGGGATAGAAAAAGTAAGAGTAAGAGTTCATAACGATATTGCCAGAATTGAAGTTAACCCAGAAGACTTTGAAATAATTTTAAACAATATAAAAAACGAGAATAGAAAAACAGATGAAAACAACACAAATATTAATAATAAAATTGAAAACGATGTAAACATAATAGAAAAAATCAAAAATTTAGGTTTTTCCTATGTTACATTAGATTTGTCAGGGTTAAAAAGTGGAAGCTTTGACTGATTTTAAAATTTATAGTAGTTTAAACTACTATAAAAAATTGAAAACTTTTTATTACATCTGAATTATATAAATTTTGAAACCGATAATATTTAAAAAGATATAATTTTCTAAAATTTAGAAAAATCTTTCTTAGATTTTAATACTCTAAGAAAGA
>CASFHP010000033.1:3121-18683 GCA_949294555.1 uncultured Eubacteriales bacterium | reverse complement strand
TTCATATTTAAGATAAATTGAACCGCCACTTGCGAGAACCGCTTGAGTGGTGGTGTGAGAGGGGAGAAACACATTAAGTGTTATCCTCTACTCGATTTCCGCAAACTATGTTATTATATAATTCAAATTTTTTAATCTTTAAAGCTAAAAGTGTAGGAAATATTACATATTTTATAAGTTCGTGAGATTTTCTATTCTCAACCCAATTAGATGTAATCATATAATTGTAAACAAAATTATACATAGAAAAATATCTGTTACAATCTCTTAATGAAAAATTAAATATATGCATAATTTCATTAATTATAACTTCTTGCCAACCAGTAAAATTTAATTTTAACTGATTATTAATATACTTCTCTAGATTGGCTTTGGGCAATTCAAATTGTAAATCAAAAAATTTTTGTAAATAATAAGAGCTGTTAAAATTATTACCGTAAAAATTATTAATAGTATTTTTTAATTCTAGTATATTTGTAGAAAATACAAATATAAATTTATCATTATTAAAAAAGTGTTTAAAATTTTCAAGTAATTTTACAGCAAATATAGGATTACACCTATCCAATTCATCGATAAAAATTATAATCTTATTAGCTCTTTCTGGTAGAATACTATTTAGTAAGTCAGTAAATTGCTGTTCAATATTTTTTATTGAAGTAACGTCTTTTAACATATTAGGTTTATCTTGAGGTGTATATTGTATTTCAGCTCCATATGACATCCCAGTCTTTTCATCGGTTATAGTACCACCAAATTTAAAAGAAGACATTAATTTCTTTAGCTTATCTAGAAATGTAGAATCATCATTTACATTTTTTATTGATAAATCTAAATTCATATCATTTATTAAACTATAGATAAAAGCTATTAATGGATCTCTATTGGAATCATATTCCCATGCGTTAAAATATATAGGAAAAAGTTCTTTTTCACATTTTATTTCATTAAATTCACTATCTAATTTATTTTTAAATTCTTTTAAATTTCCATCTACTTTATCAGAAGTCATATTTAATAATTCTATAGTTCTAATACATTGTTTAATAAAAAATGTTTTTCCGGTGCCCCAATTTCCATCAAGGCATAAAGAATACTGTTCTTTTAAAGAATATAAAATTTTTAAAAATTGAAAAACAGTTTTATTTCTGTCAAGCAAATTTTCTATTAAAGTATTTTCTACATTCTCATCTGTTGGTTTTAATTCAAACATAAGCTTTCCTCCTTTAAGAAATTTTTTATATTATAGCACATTTTCTTTTAATTTGTTACTTTTTAGAGGAAATAAATATATAGATACTTTTTTAGAGTTCTACAAAAGTTCTACAAAAATTTTTGTAATTTTGGTAGTTGCGAAAAATAAAAAAAGAGTGTATAATCTAAATTAAATTGAAGGAAAGTTAGAGAATTGTAGCATTTTGGTGCTTGGTAAATGGTTTTAAATAAGAATAAAAAATGATATTTAACAAAGTCTTTTAAATTCTTAAAATCCTGCGAGGGTTAAACCTCGTGCCAGTTCGATTCCGGCCATCTGCACCATAGACTTATCAATGCTTTCAAGTTTTGATAAGTCTATTTTTTTGACTTAAGAACAGTTTATTTATATAAAGGAGAATTATACATGCAAATAAATAAGAAAACTAGATTTTTTCAAATAAATATGGTATAAGTATAATAAATTTATATTGGAGATAGATAATATGGAGAATAGAATAATAATTATAACTGGAGGAGCAAATGGGTTAGGCTTAAAATTAGTAAAACAATCTATTGAAAAAGGATTATTTGTATGTAATATAGATAGAGATTTTGAAAAAATGAAAATGTTAAACAATACATATAAAGAAAATTATGAAGGATTTATTGGCGATATTTCAGATGAAGAATTTATTGTAAATACTATTAAAGAAATATCAAATTTAGGAAATATAAAAATATTAATTAATAATGCAGGAGAGCCAGCCTTCAAAATGCCAACATTATATAATAAAAACGATATTACTAAATGTTTTAAAGGGATTGAAGGAATGATTTTACTTTCAACAGAAGTATTAAAAGCAAAAAATGAAAAAGATTTAAAAATTGTAAATATCATGTCTTCTGCAGCGTTAAGAGGAAATAAACAAGAAGCGGTTTATTGTGCTACTAAATGGGGAGAAAAAGGTTATACAGAAAGTTTAAAAGTAGCTTATAAAGGAACTAGTGTAAAAGTAATTGGAGTTTATCCTGGCGGAATCAATACAGATTTTTATAAAAATAGCAGAGACTATATATCAGAGGAAAAACAAAAATCTTTTATGAATCCTAAAGATGTAGCTAAAACAATTTTAGATAATGTTTTAAACGAAACAAATTTAACAGTATCGGATATTATAATCGAAAGAAATTCTTAAAATTTATATATGAGGTAAAAAGATAAAGAAAGAAATAAAAGTGTTAAAAGCTAATAAAAAACATAAAGATTTTATAATACATGCTAACAATATAATAAACGATGTTAATGATACAGAAAAAACGAATGGTTTAAGGAAAAATATTGATAAAGATTATTTTTGTGATAAGCCTAAATTCAATTGCTTAGTAGCAGAAACAGATGATAAGCCTGTAGGAATGATATTATACTCATACTTTTATTGGGCTAATGATGGAGAGGTTTTATGGATTTCGCAAATGTTTGTTGAAGAAGAATATAGAAAATATGGAGTTTTCTTTAAGTTAATAGAAAAATTAAGAGAAGAAAATCAAGATATAAAAATAGTATCTTGTGCAACTGGTGAAGAGAATAAAAGAATGCAACGAATATTAAAATATTATGGTGGGCATGAAATTAATTTGAAATTCTATTATAAGAAGGTATGATAAATCTATAAAAGAAAGGACAATATATTATGAATATAGATATTAATTTAGTAGAAGAATTAAAAAATGTTATCTTAACAAGTTATGATGAGGCAACGAAATTAGATAAAAACATAAGGAATAAGGAATTGAACGATATTGTAACAGATGTTGACATGTATATGGAGACAAAAATTATTGAAAAAATTAGAGAATGGTTTCCAGAACATTCAATTTATTCAGAAGAAAAAGGAAAAATTGTTGGAAATAGTGATTATGTATGGTTTATTGATCCAATTGATGGAACAATAAATTTTGCGGCTGGAATTCCTTTATTTTCAACATCTGTTGCTTTAAAGAAAAATGATGAAACTATTTTCGGTTTAGTGATTGATTACAATCAAAAAGATGTATATTATGCCTTTAATGGACAGGGGGCATTTTGCAATAACGAAAGACTCAAAGTTTCAAACAATGAAAAATTATGTAATAGTATTTTATCATTTTGTTTAACTTCTCATTACAATGAAAAACATATTAGAGATATATTAAGAGTTGAAGAAAGTCTAGCTTCTAAAGTAAGAGGATTAAGATTAATAGTTTCTAGTGCAATTGAATTGTGTTGGTGTGCTTCAGGAAAAATAGATGGTGTGATAAATGTTAAGCCTAGCATTGGATTGAGTTCAGCAGCTGGAAAATTGTTTGTAAAAGAGGCTGGTGGTAAAATCACAAACTTAAAAGGAAATAAACGAGATAAAATAGATACGTTACTTGTAACTAATGGAAAAATACATAATGAAGTGGTAGAAACTTTAAAAAATACTATCGAATTTTAATAGATAGAAACTATCAAATGCCACATAACCGTATAGATAAAAATAAAGACACATTTTTTAAGATTTTATTAATTATGGTTAGTTGTGCTAATTTTGATATAATAAAAAGATATAAAAGCAGAGTAAAAAGTTTGAAAAATATTATATTAATAATTAATTTAATTATTAATAATTTCTAAAAAAGGAGAAAATGAATTTATGATAAAAATATATGTAGCAAGTGCCTTTTCTAAAGATGAAAAAGGTGGAAATAAAGCAGGGGTTTTAATCAATGATTATAATTTGACTGTCAAACAAAAAATGAAGGTAGCCGAAATATTAGGATATTCAGAAACAGCATTTATTTCAAAAAGCGATAAAGCAGATTTTAAGTTGGAATATTATACGCCAGTAGAAGAAGTACCATTATGTGGACATGCTACTATTGCTACATTTGTAGTTTTAAATAATTTAAAAAAATTAAGTAAATCATCATATAAAATAGAAACAAAATCGGGAATATTAAATATACAAATAAAGAAAGAATTAATACTAATGCAACAAAATTTGCCAAAGTATTATGATATTATAGATAAACATGAAATAGAAAAATGCATAGATACTAATATCCTAGATGAAGAGTATCCAATACAAATTGTTTCTACAGGTCTAAAGGATATACTAGTTCCGATAGATAATAGAGAAAGTTTAAGAAAAATAAAACCTAATTTTGAAGAAATGAAAAAGATAAGTAAAGAAAAAGATGTAATTGGAATGCATATGTTTACAGTAAATAATGATGAAGAATTAACAGCAATTTGTAGAAATTTTGCACCGTTATATGGAATAAATGAGGAATCTGCAACTGGAACTTCAAATTGTGCTTTAGCTTGTTACTTATTTAAATATGGAATAAAAAAGAATAAATATGTATTTGAACAAGGATATGAATTAGATAATCCATCTCAAATTATTGTTTTTTTAGAAGAAAATAATAATTTGATATCAAATGTTTTAGTAGGTGGAAAAGGATATATCGTTGAAGAAATAGAAATAAATAATTTGTAAAATAATAAAAAATATTTAGTATGATAGAAAGAATTAGAAATTTTATTAAAAATTAGGATTTGAAAAAAAGATTTTATGAAATATGGAATATATGAAATAATAAGCAAAATTTGTTGACAATAGAGCATATTTTATGCTATTATGAATATAATAATTAAGAACATCATTGTTTTTAATAAATGTGTTTGTCGCCGCCCCTTTGGCGACTAATAAATGAGAGAGTGAATAAATGTGTTTGTCGCCACCTCTTTGAGCGACTAACAAATAAGAGAGTGAATAAATTTATTGGGGCTTACCAGAAATGGTAAGTCTCTAATAATATAAAGGAGTATTTATACATGCAAATAAATATAGGTTGTTTTTATTTTATAAAAGATTCATTTTTTGATATTATAGATGATTCAGAATTAATGCAAAATAAAGAAAATGGAAACAAAAGACCATGTTATTATTGTTTTAAAAGCAAGAAATATGATGATATTATCTGGTTTATTCCTGTTAGTACTAAGATAGAAAAATATCAGAAAATTTATAATTATAAAATACAAAAACAAATAAAATTGGGAAAAAAGCCATCAATAGATACTATAGTTTTTGGAAATGTTGCCAACACATATAGTGTATTCTTAATACAAAATATGTTTCCTGTAACAAAAAAATATGTAGAAAGCCAATATATAAAAAATAAAGTAGCTATAAGATTGTCAAATAAATTACAAACAGAGGTAATTTATAAAGCTAATAAAGTTTTAAATCTTTACAATCATGGAATGAAAAATATTATTTTTCCTAATGTGGATAAGATTTTAGAGCAATTATTAAGCAATAATAATTAATATTCAAAATTATTTATTGATATAAAATTGTTTTTTACTTGCTCGGAATCTGCTCGGATAGAATATAAAAAAAGGCTTAAAATGGCTATGTGTAACAACTCGAACTTTCCCATCTGCACCAATAGACTTATCAATGTTTTCGAGTTTTGATAAGTCTATTTTTTTAACGTTAATTTAACGATAAGTTTACGATTATTTAACTTTCGAAAACTATAATACAATCAAATGTTGTCAATTGCAAAAGGTAAAATATTATAGTAATTATAACATGATGCAAGAGGTATGGATTAATTTAATTAGCAATAGTATAAAATATACAAATAAAGGTGGAAAAATCAATATCTCATTAAAAGAAAAAGATGGAGAAATTATTATTGTTATAAAAGATAATGGGATTGGTATGACAGAAGAACAGATGGAACATATCTTTGAAAGATATTATCAAGTAGATAAAAGTAAACATGGGGCAGGATTAGGAATTGGTCTTTCTATTGTATATCGTGTGATGGAACTGGTAGATGGAAAGATTGAAGTAGAAAGTGAATTAGGGAAAGGTAGTAAATTTATTATTATATTAAAAAAATAGAATAAATAGTAATAGAATTATTTTATATGATTAAAATATAGAATAATTCTATTTTTACAAATTGATAATTATATTGATTTGTGTTAATATGAATTCATAGAAAAAGTAATTATATAAGGAGATTATATATGATAGAAATAAGACAAGAAAATAAAAAGGATTATGAAGAGGTATATAAGCTAGTAAAAACAGCATTTGAAATAGCTGAGCATAGTGATGGAAACGAACAGGATTTAGTAGTGAATTTAAGAAATAGTGATAACTTTATTCCAGAATTATCCTTAGTAGCGGTTAAAGATAACAAAATTGTAGGATATATTTTATTTACAAAAATAAAAGTAGGAAATCATGAAGAATTAGCCTTGGCACCACTTGCTGTATTACCAGAATGTCAAAAACAGGGAATAGGAAGTAAATTAATAGAAGAGGGACATAAAATCGCTAAAAAACTAGGTTATCATTATTCTATTGTCTTAGGAAGTGAGAACTATTATCCAAAGTTTGGATACATTCCAGCAATACAATATGGAATACAAGCACCTTTCGAGGTACAAAATGAAAATTTTATGGCTGTGAAATTGAATGAAACAAATACAGAAATAAAAGGTGTTGTCCAATATGCAAAAGAATTTGGAATATAGAAATTGTAACGAATTTTTAAAAATTTTTTAAAAATTTTTTGAAATAAGAACTTGCAAAAATAAAAAAATGGTGCTAAAATACTAAGTGGCGTGTAGCTGAAAAGGCGTAAATCCAGTTCATGGATTTGCGTCTTATTTTTTTATTAATAGAAAATTTTTACACACAAGAAGGAGGAATTATGGAAGAAGTTAAACAAAACAAAATGGCTGTTGCACCCATGAAAAAGCTATTTTGGAAAATGGGATTACCTATGATTATATCTATGGTATTACAAGCACTATACAATGTAGTAGATAGTATCTTTGTAACAAACATGGGAGAAAAAGGAGCATTAGCAAATCAAGCATTAACACTTGCATTTCCAATACAAATTTTAATCATTGCTGTTGGGGTAGGAACAGGTGTAGGATTAAATGCTTTATTATCAAAAAGTCTAGGAAAAAAAGACAATGAAAAAGTAAACAAAATAGCAGGAAATGGAATATTCCTTAGTATATGTATTTTTGCTGTATTCTTCTTATTTGGAGCATTTGGTTCTAAATGGTTCATTTCATTATTTGCTGGTGGAAATGAAGAAGTTATTTCAATGGGAACCACATATTTACAAATTTGTACTTGTGTATCTTTTGGTTCTATTGGTTATACAGTTTATGAAAGATTTTTACAAGCAACTGGAAAAACAATATTTTCTACAATTGCACAAATCACAGGAGCACTTACGAATATCGTATTAGATTATGTATTTATATTCCCTTTAGGAATGGGTGTTGCAGGAGCTGCATGGGCTACTGTTATAGGACAAATCGTATCTTTGATATTGGCAATGATATTCCATTATACATTAAATAAAGAAATCAATGGAAATGTGAAATATATTAAGCCAGAAGCAGGTATTATTAAAGGAATTTATAATATTGGTGTATCTGCTGCCCTTATGCAAGGATTATTGGCTGTTATGATGGCAGGAATGAATGCTATATTAAATTTAGCACATGCTAACCAAACCATTTTAGTAGGTTCATTTGGAATTTATTATAAAGTGCAACAAATTGCACTATTCTCTGCATTTGGATTATCAAATACAATTATTTCTATTTTATCATTTAATTATGGAATGAAAGATAAGAAGAGAATAGATGATTGTATCAAATATGGTATTATGGATTCACTCATTGTTACCTTTATTTTAACAATTGTATTTGAGATTTTGGCAAGACCATTATCAAGTCTATTTGGATTAGCAGGAGGAAGTACGACAGAAATTACCGATATATGTGTTGTAGCACTTAGAATTGCTAGTATAGGATATATCTTTATGGGATTTTCAGTTGCTGTACAAGGTGTGTTACAATCTTTGGGATATGCAGCAAGACCACTAATCATATCTTTATTAAGATTAGTGATATTTGTATTCCCAATAGCATATTTGTTCACATTATCAGATAATGTTACAAATTATATCAAAATGTCTTGAGAAGCAAAAATTGTTATGATATGATACCAGAAGACGTTAGATTTTTAGAAGCAAAAAATTTATTTAAAGAAAAATAAGGAATGGCTATAAAGACATTTTTATAAAGTGAAAAATATATTCAAGTATAGGAAGGAAAAAATATGATGATTGAAATTTTATTTGAAAAAGAAAAAAATAGAGCAATAGCACTTGATGGCACAACACAAATAGGAGAATGTGATTTTTTAGAAACAGAAGATTGTTGGAATATAACACATACAGAAGTCGATAATCATTATCAAGGACAAGGAATTGCCAGAAAATTGGTAGAATGTATTATTGAAAATGCCCAAAAAGAGAACAAAAAGCTTATTGCAGAATGTTCCTATGCTAAAAAAGTGCTTGAAAATCAGAAAGGGTTTTAACTTATATAAAAAATGAAAAGGTTATTGCAAAATTTGCAACAACCACTAAGCATGGTGCTATTGAAGGAAAAACACAAACTCATATGGTAGATTATTATAATCTGGATATGATTATTTCTATTGGATATCGAGTAAAAGCAACACAGGGTGTTGCTTTCAGAAAATGGGCAACAAATCGTATAATCATATAAATGAGGGCAATTCTATTGAGTGTTGCTCTCATTTGTGCTAATATAATGAAGAAATATAAAAAAAGATTAAATAGATATTAAAAGAGGAGTAAATGTATGAGAAATCTTAACAAAAATTGTAGAATATATAAAGGACATAGTTTAGTAAAAGATGTAGAAGATTATACAGTAGTAGACATAGAAACAACAAGTTTGGATTCTTTTCATGGAGAAATTTAAGACATCATAAATTAGATGATTTAATTACATATTTTCATTTAACGAAAAGAAATGAACATAGAGCATTAAATGATTGTGTATTAACTAATCAAGTATATATAAGATTAAGTGAAATGATGAATAAAGTAGTCAAATTTATATAAAGAAAGGAACAGGTAAAAAATGGAATATAAAAATGTAATAGAAAATAAAACATTTGATGAAGAAAGAGCCTTGTATAATTTAAAAGATACAGAAGTTATAAACTGTACATTTGCAGGCAAGCAAGATGGAGAATCTGTATTGAAAGAAACAAGAAATATATCTGTAAAAGACTGTGCATTTTCTTTAAGATATCCATTGTGGCATGCTAAAAAATATGAATTAATCCATTCTACATTCGATGAAAAGACACGTGCACCAATATGGTATTCTGATGATGGATTAATAGAAAATTGTGATTAAAAAGGAATTAAATTATTAAGAGAATGTAATCATACAGAAATTAAAAATTCAAATATTGATTCTCCAGAATTTGGGTGGAAATGTAATGATATTTGTATGGAAGATACAAAAATCCAATCAGAATATATTTTTCTAGATAGTAAAAATGTAAAATTAAAAAACGTGGAATTTCAAGGCAAATATTCTTTTCAATATATGGAAAATTTAGAAATAGAAAATTGTAAATTAGATACGAAAGATGCGTTCTGGCATAGTAAAAATGTAATTGTAAAAGATTCTATTGTTAAAGGCGAATATTTAGCATGGTTTTCAGATGGTTTAACACTTATAAACTGTAAAATAATTGGTACACAACCACTTTGCTATTGTAAAAATTTAAAATTAATCAATTGTACAATGGAAGATACAGACTTAGCATTTGAATATTCAGAAGTAGAAGCAGATATAAAAGGTAATGTTGTATCTATAAAAAATCCAAAATCCGGAAACATCATTGTGGATTCTGTGGGAGAAATTATAAATGAAGATTCTATCATGGAAGTTAATGGAAAAGTAATCATAAGAAAAGATTCATGAAAAAAAGAATTTATGCTTTTGGTTTAATAATCTGTAAATTTTTTGTGAATTCATAAAAAAACATTGCTCTTAGTTTATAAAAGGTATAAAGTATATAGATAGAGTTCAAAGCAACAATTTGACTTGATTTTATAAACTGATGAGGAGGAATTTTATGAGAGGAATAAAAATAGGAAATAAGACATCCAAATACCCTATTATACAAGGCGGAATGGGTGTTGGTGTTTCATTACACAAATTAGCAGGAGCAGTAAGCAAAGAAGGTGGAATAGGCATTATTTCCACAGCAGATATTGGATATCAAGAACCAGATTTTAAAACAAACCCAAAAGAAGCAAATCTAAGAGCTATTGGGAAAGAAATCAAAAAAGCAAGAGAAATTGCAGGAGAAGACAAAATATTAGGTGTCAATATCATGGTGGCTATGAAAGAGTATGCTAGTATTGTAAAAGAATGTGTAAAACAAAAAATAGATTTAATCATATCAGGAGCAGGAATTCCAAAAGATTTACCAGAGTATGTAAAAAAGACAGCAACCAAAATTGCACCGATTGTTTCTTCACTAAGATGTTGTAAATTAATCGTGAAACACTGGATGAATAAATATGATTATGTTCCAGATATGATTGTGATAGAAGGACCAGAAGCAGGTGGACACTTAGGATTTAAAAAGGAAGAGTTAGAAGAAGAACATAAACCTAAATTAGAAGATATCACGGTAGAAATTGTAAACTATATTAAAGAAGTAGAAAAAGAAACTGGAAAGGAAATACCAGTTATCAGTGCTGGCGGAATATGGGATAGTAAAGATATCAAAAAATTCTTAGACTTAGGTGCTGATGGGGTTCAAATGGCAACCAGATTTGTTGCTACAAATGAATGTGACGCATCAGAAGAATTTAAAAAAGCATATGTACAAGCCAAAAAAGAGGATATCAAAA
Organism: uncultured Eubacteriales bacterium; assembly: GCA_949294555.1. Classification (GTDB taxonomy): domain Bacteria; phylum Bacillota; class Clostridia; order TANB77; family CAG-508; genus CAG-269. Next base: position 7,649 of record CASFHP010000033.1, on the reverse strand, counting down.
TTATAAAGAGCCCTGTAGGAATGCCAGGAAGAGCAATATATAATACATTTATAAAACGAACAGAAAAAGAACCATGTAAGGTTGATAAATGTTATCAATGTATAAAAACTTGTAATGTAGCAAATACCCCATATTGTATTACAAAGGCATTAATTAATGCAGTAAAGGGTAACCTAAAAGAAGGATTGGTATTTTGCGGAAGTAATGTAGAAAGAGTAAAAGAAATTGTTTCAGTAAAAACATTAATGAATGAATTGGTGTGTGAACTTTAGGGGGTCCTTAAAGTTCATTTTTTTAATAAAAACAATTGTGAAACTTTTAAAGATGTGATATATTGTACAAGAATATGTAGTAAAAAACTATAGGAAAATACATATGAATATTTAAGGGAAGATAATGGAGAATGATATGAAAAAGGAAAATAATAAAAAACAAATCATTGTTTTTGGCGGTTGTTTTAACCCACCATTAAACTCACACTTTTCACTTGCAGAACAAATGGTAGTAGAATATCCAGAAATAAAAAAGATTGTATTTGTTCCTGTAAATAGCCAATATGAAAAAATGAACTTAATTGAAAATGAACACCGTTATCAAATGCTAAAAGCAGTCTGTGACAAAAATGAAAAATTTGAAGTATCTAGAGTGGAAATTGATAGTGTAAGACAACTATACACAGTAGAAACATTACACAAATTGCAAGAAGAATACAAAGATTATGAAGTCGCTTTTTTAACAGGAAGTGACAACTTAAAAACATTAGATACATGGAATAAAGCAGAGGAATTAACAAGAAATTTCAAAATCTATATCTTAGAAAGAGATAAAGACAATATGGAAGAAATTATTCAGAATAATGCATTTTTAAGAAATCATAGACAAGCATTTATAAAAGCAAAAGATACGATAAGAAGCAACTTAAGTTCAACATTTGTTAGAGAAAAAATAAAATCAGGGAAAAGTATACGATATTTAACACCTGATGAAGTGATAGCATACATAGAAGAGCAAAAGTTATATAGATAATGTCCAATTGGGGACGTTTCTTTTTGAGACGTTTTTATGTAAACAGTCAAGCACATATATGCTTAGGTATATATTTTTGAAAAATACTTTTATGAAAGACAAAAAAATATATAAATTAAATAAAAATAAAGGAGATAGAACAATGTTAGAAAAAGAAGAATTGATTAAACAGGCAGAAGGTGCAATTGCTTGGATTAAAGAATATGTAAAACAAACTGGAGCAAAAGGTGTTGTTGTTGGAAATAGTGGAGGAAAAGATTCGGCAACTGTAATTGCAATGGCAACAAAGGCATTAGGAAAAGAAAATGTAGTTGCTGTATCTATGCCTTGTCATTCTATTTCTAATGATTTTGATGATGCCAAATTGGTTGCAGATACTTTTGGGGTAGATTTTTTAAAGGTAGATTTAACAGATACATATAATGAATTAGAAAAAGCAATACATATTTCAATAGGACAAGAAGGATTAAAAAAAGAAGCTTTTCCAATAAAAGAATTATCGACTGAAGCAACAATTAATATAAAGCCAAGATTAAGAATGACCACCTTATATGGAATAGCACAAAGTTTAGGCTATCTAGTAATAGGAACAGGAAATCTTTGTGAAGCCATGGTAGGTTATACAACTAAATGGGGAGACAATAGTTCAGATTTTAATCCAATTGGAAACTTTACAGTAGATGAAGTATTGGCAATTGGAAAATATTTAGGGGTTCCAGAGAAAATATTGCAAAAGGCACCAAATGATGGATTAGGTGGAAAAACAGATGAAGAAAAAATGGGAATTCAATATAGTCAAATTGCAGAAATGATAGAAACAGGAACAACAGAAGAAAGTGCTAAGAAGGAAATTTTAAAAAGATACAATGCATCAAAACATAAAAGAGAGATGGTGCCAGTTTATACTTTTGAAAGAAAAAATTATTTAAAAATGAAGTAATAAAATAAAAACAAGACAATAAAAAGAAATAAATGAATTAATTTTCACTTATTTCTTTTTTTGTATAAATCGCATAAGCACAAGAAAGTAAAACAGACTTTAACAAATATTTACGGTCATTTGTAGAATAATTATCGATAAAATCGGTTTTTTCAAACACACAAGCTAATGCTTTTTCAAACAATTTGCAAAAATTATCATATGCAATTTCAATCGGTGCACTATCTAAAGCTAAACCAATCAATATTTTTATATCATTGATTTTATACACTTCTTTCAAAACACAAATAACAAAAAATTTAGCTAAATGATTTTTATTGTATTTTTTCTTTACAGGTGGTTCAATAATTTTATTTTTAACATAATTGTTAATCATATTTTTGGTTAAGATGAATGTATCTTCTTCAGAATCTGAATTTGATAGGGAAGAAGATAATGTTTCATTTACTAATGTAACCACTTGGTCCAAATATAAATCAACATTAGGCAATTCTTTCCACCTAGGAATATGCAATTTAATTGTTTCACTACTCATATCTAATCTCATTCCTTTTATTATTTATATACATATTATCATGTTTAAAACAGATAGTCAATATTGACAAAGTCAAATTGATGTGATAATCTAGTTTAGGAAACCAGATTGGAGGGTTTGAGTTATGAAAAATCAATTAAGAGAAGTCCCAAAATTTGATAATATTAAAGAGATTATATATAATTCTGTAAAGCTATATGCAGAAAATATAGCCTTTACAATTAAAGAGAAGAAAGAAGATAAAATAGAATACAAAAATATTACTTATACACAATTATTAGAAGATATAAATGCACTTGGAACAGCATTATATGAAAAAGGATTACAAGGAAAACGAATTGCCATTATTGGAAAAAATCAATATCACTGGGCAATTTCTCATCTAGCTTGTTTATTAGGTGGCATAGTTTCTGTTCCATTAGACAAAGACTTACAAGAAAATGAACTAGAAGAATCACTAATCAGAAGCAAAGTAGATGCCATTATCTTTGATGAAAAATTATTAGATAAAATACAAGTCGTTAAAGAAAATCAAAAAACCAATATCCAAGAATATATTTGCATGAGCAATATAGAAGGCTTTGAAAATATCGAGCAACTACTAAAAACAGGAAAAGAACTTTTAGAAAGAGGAAAGCAAGAGTTTGTAAATCACGAAGTGGATTCAAAAGGAATGAGTATCTTATTATTTACATCTGGGACAACCTCTAAATCAAAAGCTGTTATGTTATCACAATATGGAATTGCAACAAATGTATATGACATGCAAATTGTAGAAACATTCTTGCCAACAGATGTCAATATTGCCTTTTTACCATATCATCATATATTTGGTTCAACAGCAATGGTAGTCATGTTAGCATGTGGTGTCAAAACGGTATTTCCAGATGGATTACGATATATTAAGCAAAATCTATTAGAATATCAAGTATCTGTATTTGTAGGGGTACCTCTATTAGTTGATAAAATGTATGCCAATATTGAAAAAGAAATCGAAAAGCAAGGAAAAACAAAACTAATAAAAGTAGCAACAAAAGTCAGCAATTTCCTATTAAAATTCCATATCGATGTACGAAGAAAACTATTTAAACAAATCATTGATGGACTAGGTGGAAAAATGCGATTTGTTGTTGCAGGAGGTGCACCATTTGATAGCAGAACAGAAAGAAAATTCAATGAATTTGGAATACATATGGTACAAGGATATGGTCTAACAGAAACATCACCAGTAATAGCAGCAGAAAATGATAAATACGCAAAATATGGCTCAGTCGGAATTCCAATGAAACACACAGAAGTCAAAATTGTAGACAAAGACGAAAACGGAATAGGAGAAATTACAGTAAAAGGACCAAATGTCATGTTGGGGTATTATGAAAATGAAGAAGCAACAAAAGAAGTCATGCAAGATGGCTGGTTCCATACAGGAGATTTAGGATATGTAGACAAAGATGGTTACCTATTCATCACAGGAAGAAAAAAAGACATGATTGTCTTAAAAAATGGAAAAAAAGTATTTCCAGAAGAACTAGAAACATTAATCAACCGAAATGAAGAAATAGAAGAATCATTTGTATTTGGAATGCCAGACAAAGAAGACAAAAGCAAAATCAAAGTAGCTGTTGAGGTAGTTTATAATAAAGAAATCGTAAAAGAAAAATATGGAGACATATCACAAGAAGAATTATACAAAATAATTTGGAACAAAATAAAAGAAATCAATAAAACTTTGCCAAAATATAAATATATGGTACATATGATATTAACAGATGAACCATTAATCAAAACAACAACACACAAAACCAAAAGAAACGAAGAATTGAAAAAAATTGAAACAATTGGGGACAGGTAGCAATCTGTCTCATTTTTGTCGAAATTTGTCTAATCAGTTACTATCATGAAAGGCATGCTTTGTATAAATAAAGTATAAGTAAAATTTAACTTAAAAGATAAAAATTTGTCTTAATTTCAATTATTTTTGATTAATAAAAGAAAAAATCTTTCTAAGAGTTCAATACTCTAAGAAA
>CASFHP010000033.1:0-3057 GCA_949294555.1 uncultured Eubacteriales bacterium | reverse complement strand
TTTTTTAAAAATTTTTTAAAATTTTCTTTGGTTTTTTATTGACTTTACTATATTTTATTGTTAAACTTAAAAAGTAAAAACCTTTCTTAGAGTATTGAAATCTAAGTAAAAAACAAGAATTAAAATACGACAATATATTGACTTAATTCATCAAAACAGATAAAATGAATACAGTCAAAAAACTATTTTTGTAAGTAGTACGAACATTGAAAAATAAATATCATTATTCGAATATAAAGAGTAAAAAACGTGAATACTATTTACGAAAATAGGGGAAAATGAGTTAGAGAATTAAGAAAAAATTTCAAGAACTCTAAGAACAAATAAACATAAATAAATAGCTTATAGCTTTATTAAATTCAGAAAATTAGCTTTATTTTTTTATATACGGAAAAAATATACAAATGAAATAATACATAAATAATGCAAAAGAAACAAAAGAAAGGAGATTTTTAAAGAATGAGAAAGCAAAAAATAGAAGGTAAAAAACTAAAAATAAAAGTAAATAAAAAGAATAATGGTATTACGTTAATAGCATTAGTAATTACGATCATTGTTTTGCTAATATTAGCTGGTGTAACAATTGCAACTTTAACAGGAGAAAATGGAATATTAACCAGAGCAAGTCAGGCAAGTGAGCAAACAGAAATAGCAGAAGAAAAAGAAGCAATAGGACTAGCATATACTGGCATTTTGGCAGATAATAATGGAACAGGAGTAAGTGCAGATGAATTACAAGAAGAGTTGGAAAAAAATGGATATAGTGCAACAGTAGTAGATAATGGAGATGGAACATTAACCGTAACATTTGAATCTGGGAGAGAATATACAATAGATGAAAATGGAAATATATCAGATCCAACTATATCTAATATAATTGCTACAATGAAAATAGTTGGAGAAAAAGTAATAAATCCACCAGTACCAACAGGATTTACTTATACAGGAGAAGGAACAGTAGATACAGGATATGTAATACAAGATAGTAATGGAAATGAATTTGTGTGGGTGCCAGTGGATAAAGATCAAAAAATACAAATAAATGTAACAAGTAAATCAGGAAATATAGAAAGTATAAGTTTAACAGACCCATATGGAGATGAAATAACATTACCCAATATAGATAGTTTAGGAACAAGTTATAGTAATACAGAAATAGACCCAACAATTAATGGGCCATACAGATTAACAATAGTAGCAGGAGGAGAAACAAAGAAGGTCTTTTTAAATGTGCATAGTTTGTATGAAATAGATACAATGGCAGATTGGCAAACAACAGATGGATATGCAAAAACACAAGGATTTGATACATTTGAAGAATTATTGGCTGGTTGGGGATATGAAACAGAAGAAGAATTTTTAATGGATGGTTCATTTATGAAAGAGTATTCAGAGCCAGAGGGTAATTATGCAGGTTTAGTAAAGGCCAATGGAGGATTTTATATCGGAAGATATGAGGCAAGTGAGAGTAATGGAAGTGTAGCAATTGTAGAAAATGTAAATCCTTGGAATAATATAGATCAAATCACAGCTTTAGAAAATACACAGCATATGTATGATAGTATATCAGAAGAAGATAAAAACTTTGAAAGTTCGTTATTAACAGGAGCAGCATGGGATAGAACATTGGGATGGTTGTATGAAACAGCTGCAGTAACGTCAGAAGAGATTGTAGCAAATAGTAGTAGTTGGGGAAATTATAGAGATGATACTTTTTCAGGTACAACAAGTTTAATAAATACAGGTTCTATGCCAGAAACAGAAAAAAATCATATATATGACCTTGCAGGAAATTTATGGGAATGGACAACAGAGGCTTACAGCACTGTTAACAGAGTTAATCGTGGGCGGTAATTACGACAACAATGGTTCTGGTAATCCAGCTTACAGGCGTAACAGCTATTCTTCTTCTCTTAGCTACGGCGTTGGGTTCAGGCCCGCTTTATATTGTAATGCTGAAAGCTAAAGACGGAATTTTGCAAAAGACAATAAAATTACTTTAAAGGTAAAGTTTTAATCATAAAGTCTTAACGACTTTAGACGTTAAGAGAGGAATTTTTTCAAATTTAACAAAATACGTTTGAAAAACGAATTTTGCTTAATTGGAAAAAATTCTCACTAACGTGGCGCCACTAACGTGGCGTTTTTTTGTGCTTTTCAACACTAACGTGGCGCCACTAACGTGGCGTTTTTTTGTGCTTTTCAAGCACAAAAAAATGGCACGAAAATAATAGAAAGTGGTGTTAATAATGGGATTTAGTCAAATGATGGAATTATTGCAAAAGAAAAATGATGGAAAAATAGTTATCTGTAATATGGGAAATTTTTATATCTCAATAGGAAAGGATGCAATTTTATTAAATCGTCTGATAAATTTAAAAGTTAGTTGTTTTAAACCAGAGATATGCAAAGTTGGCTTTCCAATAAATTCATTAGAGAAGTATACAGATTTACTAGTGCAAAAGAGATATAGTTATATTGTATATTATTTTGACCAGGAAAAAGAAGAATTGCAAATATTAGAAGATTATGAAGGAAAATATAATAATAATTTAAAAGAACAAAATATCAATTGTTATATCTGTTCCAAAGGTACAGGAAAATATAAAAGACCGGATAAATATATAATCGCTTTATCAAAATTATATGAAAACGAAGAACAGAATTATTTAAAAGAATCCAAAGAAAATTATATAAAAGATAAAGAACAAATAAATAATAAAAATAATTCTAAAAAAGAAGAGATGAAAAGGGAAAGAAAGATATGGTTTCAAAAGAAGAACAAGAAAACAAATTAGCATTAATACCTAAATCAGAAAAGTATATAGAATATATGTTAGATATCATGATAAAGCTACCCAGAACGGAAAAATTTAGTATAGGAACAGAATATAAGCAAAGTATGTATAAAATGTTGCAGGAAATTATGATGTTAAATAAAGTAAAAAATATGTATAAAATAAAAGATAATGCAAAGTTAAAAAATGAAAATGCAGAGAAATATATTGAAGAGAATTTTGAAAGACAAAATGAATATAAACAATATTTAAAAGAAAT
>CASFHP010000032.1 GCA_949294555.1 uncultured Eubacteriales bacterium | reverse complement strand
TTTTTATTTTTTAGAAAAAAATTTTTTTAGCCATTTTCATTGACATTACTATATTTTATTGTTAGAATTGAATTGTAAAAATTTTCTTAGAGTATTGAACTCTAGGAATTTTTTTGTCTATTGATGATTTTGAATGGCTTTGATGATTTGGGGACGGAGGAAAAATCATCAGTTTTTAATTTTTAAATGTTTTTTATATAACTTTAATTAAATAATGATGATTTTTCCTCCGTCCCCAAATCATCAAAGCCATTCAAAATCATATAAAATTTTACAAAACAATTGAATTCTTAAGTATTTTAGGATATAATTACCTTTGTGTATATCACAAAAATATTTTAGTTAAAAATTTTGAAAATATTTCTTTCGATTGGAGGTTTCATATTTATGAAAAAATTAGTCATAAAAGATTTATACAAAAATACAAACGAATATAAAGATAAAGAAATCACATTAGAAGGTTGGGTAAGAACCATCCGTGATTCTAAAACATTTGGATTTATCGAACTAAATGATGGTTCATTTTTCAAAAATGTACAAATTGTATTTAGTGACAAATTAGAAAACTTTGCTGAAATAGCAAAATTATCTATCAGTTCTTCTATAAAAGTAACTGGTACTTTTGTCATTACCGAAAATGCAAAACAACCTTTTGAAATTCAAGCAAGCAACATAGAAATTTTAAATTTATGTGATTTAGAATATCCACTTCAAAAGAAAAGACATTCTTTTGAATATTTAAGAACAATTTCACATCTTCGTCCAAGAACCAATACATTTAATGCTGTATTTAGAGTAAGAAGTGTTTTCGCATATGCTATCCACAAATTTTTCCAAGAAAGAGGATTTGTGTATGTTCATACCCCTATTCTTACATCTAGCGATGCTGAAGGTGCAGGAGAAATGTTTAATGTGAATTCTTTTGACCTTGCCAATGTTCCAAAGACAGAAGATGGACAAGTTGATTATTCAAAAGACTTTTTCGGAAAACCTGCACATCTAACCGTAAGTGGTCAATTAAATGTAGAAACATATGCAACTGCTTTTAGAAATGTGTATACATTTGGTCCAACATTTAGAGCTGAAAACTCAAATACTGTAAAACACGCAGCAGAATTTTGGATGATTGAACCTGAAATTTGTTTTGCAGACCTAAATGATGATATGGATTTAGCAGAAGATATGCTTAAATATACTTTCTCTTATGTATTAGAAAATTGTAAAGAAGAAATGGAATTCTTTAATAATTTTGTAGACAAAGGTTTATTAGAAAGATTGAATAATGTTATTCATTCTGACTTTGCTAGAATTTCCTATACTGATGCTATCAAAGAATTAGAAAAAGCAAATGACAAATTTGAATTTAAAGTATCTTGGGGTGTTGATTTACAAACAGAACATGAAAGATATCTTTGTGAGCAAGTCTTTAAAAAGCCTGTTTTTGTAACAGACTATCCAATGGAAATTAAAGCTTTTTATATGAAACAAAATCCAGATGGAAAAACTGTTGCAGCAGCTGACCTTTTAGCTCCTGGAATTGGCGAAATCATTGGTGGTAGCCAAAGGGAAGAAAACTATGATAAATTGTTATCAAGAATGAAAGAATTAAATATGGATATTGATAGTTATAACTGGTATTTAGATTTAAGAAAATATGGTAGTTGTGACCATGCTGGTTTCGGTTTAGGCTTTGAAAGAGCCATTATGTACTTAACTGGCATGCAAAATATTCGTGATGTAATTCCTTTCCCTAGAACACCTAAGAATTGCGAATTTTAGTTTATGCTATTTCTGTTATATGAAAGTATGCATATAATATATATTTCTTTGTATGTATACTTTCTAATTTTTATATTACATTTCATTCATATATTTTTTCTAAAATCATTTTTATCTTTAATGATATTTTTATTTATAATCTGTTTTTTTATATGCATATTTATTATTATAGACCTCGCGAATTTTTTCTTTTTTTCAGTTATTTTCGTTAATATAATTGCTACTAAAAGTAAGAAAGTAATAGCGATGGCATTTATAATAGTAAATCTGCATTTTTTCTTTTTATACCTTTTTTTACCATATTTATCCTTTGGTTTCACATTATTTCTCCCTTATTCTTTAATCTATTTTTTAATTTCTAATCTTTGTACTTACATTTTTATTATACTATTAGTGCAACATTTTTGCAAGCACTTTTAAGTGCATATTTTATGATTTTTTAATTGTAAAATATTTATAATAACCAAATTTTTATTGATTGGTGGTGATAATTTTGCAAAAATTAAAAATTCCTAGAAATCATAGTGGTATCACTAAAACTCTAAGGCTACCAGAAAACTTAGTTAATGATATTCAAATTTTAGCTGATTTAAAAAATATTTCTTTTAATAGAGCCGTTATTGAGTTACTAGAATTTTCATTAGAAAATTTAGATGATGAAGATAAAAAATTAATTGAAAAAAAGCGAAAAGAAATAGATTAGAGACAATTCGGGCCAGGTTGGTTTTTGTCTCACTTTTGTCGAAAAATGACGAATAGATATGATATTTTCTTTGAAGATATATCTTAAATTAAATTTGAAACTAAACAAAAAATGTATATAATATTTTGCGAGATTAAATGTTAGCTATTTAATGAATAAAATATTATATACATTTTTTATTATTTTTTAATTAAACTAAAAATTCCCAAAAGGAAATATTCATTCGCCATTTTTCGACAAAAGTGAGACAAAAACCAACCTGGCCCGAATTGTCTCTTTTTAATATTGTCTTCCCCAAACTACCATTTTTGTAGCTGGTTTTCCACAACATACACAAGTATCTGAAATATGTTCTTGTTCAAAAGGTATACATCTAGATGGTGCACCTGTTACTTCTTTTACTTTGTCTTCACATTCTTGGTTTCCACACCACATTGTTTTTACATATCCTTGATTTTCATCTAAGTTTTTCTTTAATTCTTCCATCGTTTTTGCTGTTGTTGTTTTTTCTTCTACTCTTTTTTTGCACACATCATACATAGATTTTTGGATATCTTTCAATAGTTCTTCTAATTTTTCTTCTATATCTTCTAATTTTACAGAAATCTTTTCTGAAGTGTCTCTTCTAACCAAAACAGCCTCTCCATTTTCGATATCACGAGGTCCCATTTCAATTCTAACTGGTACACCTCTCATTTCCCAGTCATTAAATTTATATCCTACAGAATAATTATCTCTATCATCTAATTCCATTCTAAATTTTTTACTCAATTTTTCTTTTAATTTATTTGTTGCTTCTAGCACACCTTCTTTTTGTTGTGCGATTGGCACAATCACTGCTTGAATTGGTGCAACTAGAGGTGGTAATTTTAGCCCTCTGTTGTCTCCATGAGCCATGATAACTGCTCCAATTAGTCTTGTACTGACGCCCCATGATGTTTGATATGCATATTCTTGCTCTCCATTTTTGTTTTGGAATTTAACATCAAATGCTTTTGTAAAGTTTTGACCAAAATAATGTGATGTTCCTCCTTGTAGGGCTCTTCCATCTTGCATTAATGTTTCTACTGTATAAGTTGCCTCTGCTCCAGCAAATTGTTCTTTTTTTGTTTTTTGACCTTTTAATACTGGTATAGCTAATAAATTTTCTATGACATCTGCATATACTTCCAACATATCCATTGTAAATTGTTTTGCTTCTTCCTCTGTTTCATGAATGGTATGTCCCTCTTGCCATAAAAATTCTCTTGAACGTAAAAATGGTCTAGTTTCTTTTTCCCATCTCAATACATTACACCATTGATTATATTTAAATGGCAAATCTCTCCATGAACTTAGCCATTTTGAATACATAGTAGAAAAGATTGTTTCAGAAGTAGGTCTTACACATAATCTTTCTTCTAGTTCTTCTCCTCCACCCATGGTTACCCAAGCAACCTCTGGTGCAAATCCTTCTACATGCTCTTTTTCTTTATTTAACAAACTTTCTGGAATTAATACTGGCATAGAAATATTTTTTACCCCATGCTCTTTAAACTTCTTGTCTGTATAGTTTTGTATATTTTCCCAAATGGCATATCCATAAGGTCTAATGGCAACAAATCCTTTGACATCTGTATAATCTGCCAATCCTGCTTTTAATACAATGTCTGTATACCACTGTGGAAAATTTTCATCTATATTCGTAATATCTTTTACAAATTGTTTATCATTTTTCATTATTTTCATCCTTTCTTTCTTCTTCGTTTTCTACCAATTCACCAATAACAATCTGTTGATTGCTATCTAATTTATATTTTGGTAGTTCTGGTAAATCCTTTAATGAACTATACCCAAACATTTTCAAAAATTCATCTGTTGTTTTATAAGCCATCGGCTTACCGGGCAGGTCTGTTTTTCCTGCCTCTTCTACAAGTCCATACTCTAGTAATTTATATACACAAGCATCCGCTGATACCCCTCTTATTGCTTCAATCTCTGCTCTTGTAATTCTAGGATTATATGCAATAATGGATAAGGTTTCTAATGCTGCAGTTGATAAATTTGGCTTTGTTCGTTTATCTAAAATGGGATATATATATTCATATAAATCCTTTTTCGTTGCTAGTTGATAGCCATCTTCTACTTGAATGATTTCTATTCCTCGATTATTTGCCCTGTAATCTTCTTGCATACTCTTTATAATGGTATTGATTTCTTCTTCATTTTTTTCTAAAACTAATATGAATTCACTAGTCTTTACAATTCTTCCTGCGGCAAATAATATGGCTTCTATAATTGCTTTTGTTTTTTCTATTTCCATTTGTTTCCCTACTTTTCTCTATTAAAATTCATTATATATTATGTCAAAAATATGTTGATATGTCAAGGCGTTTCGAGGATTTTATGTAACTTTTGAATTTTCAATTTTATTTGTTCTACAATACGTTTAGTACATAGTTCTTTGTTTTCATTTTAAGCAAATAACAAAACGGCACATTTACTTAGTAATGTGTCGCTCATGTATATTTCTTTATATAGTATATGAAAAAGTAACGTTATTCTATATTTTTAAATGTAAAATATCCTGTTTCATAATTTGCTAAAGTTATATCATTAGCATTAGCCGTGTTAAAACTTATTGCACCTTTTAATGCTGTACATCCTTGAAACATATTATAAGAACTAGTAACTTTATTATTATTCCATTTATTACTTACATATATAGTCTTCAATTTCTGACAATGCTGAAATAAATAATCTATATAAACTACCTTACTTGTATCAAAATTACTTAAATCAAATACTTCTATATTTTGACACATTCTAAATGTTCCAAACATATTAATTACATTACTTGTATCCCATTGATTAGTATCTATACTTTTAAGCTTGGTACATAAGTAAAACATATATTGCAAAGATGTTGCTTTACTGGTAACAAGAGTAGGAGAAGCAATAAGTTCAAGTAGTTTGGCATCTCCATTAAACATATTATCGAAAGTTTGAACTTTTTCTGTATATAAGTTTTCTATATTAATATTTGTACATCCTGAAAATTCCCTAAACATATCAGAACAATTTTCTATCTCTACCCCTTCTTCTCCGCCTATATATAAGTCATACATATCTGCATTTTCAGAATTCGTAATTAACCACGCTTTTACTGTTTCATCTTGATTTTTTGATACATCAAAAATCTTGTATACATTTTCTGGTATATTTATATTGTCTAGAACAGTTACTGTTAAAATCTTTGTTTTATAATCCCCCATTCTATTATTAAAAGCAGATCCATTTTCCATTATAGGTAATTCTGCATAAACATATTCAAACACATTTCCATTTTCATCAATACGATACATTCTATGGGAATCTGTAAATTCAACAATAAGCTTTCTTCTTATTATTTGTACATTAGTTTTACCAGTATCCGTTATTTTATCAAGTTGTTCTTGTAATTTATCTTCTTCAATATTTCCATATTTATTATTTCCCATAGCCTGTACAGTTGCTGTATTTACAATTTCTTTTTCATTTGCTATTTCTGTTTCTTCTTTGGCATTTCCTGCATTTCCTATAATTCCATTCTCTCCTGTAATTGCTCCAATTGTAATTCCAGCCAATATTAACAATATAATTATAGTTATAACTAGTACGATTAAAGTAATCCCTCTTTGTTTTTCGTTTATTTTTTCTTTTTCATGACCTTTATTGTCAAAAGAGCTTGTTACTATTTTTAAGCTTAAATTGTTACTTATTCTCATTTTTACCTCCCTTTTTCTTTTGTTTTAGTTATTTTTCCTAATATTAACTCTTTTTTTATATAAGTATTAGTATTTCTTTCTTGTAATTTATAATCCATAAACATTATTGGGAAACAATTTAATTTTATTTATTTTGTTAAATTGAATTAATATAATATCGCATTTGATTTTTTTACTTAGAATTTAATACTCTAAGAAAATATAAAAAGTCTGAAACATCTAATATACTTAATGTTTTAGCTTTTTTGTTTACGATAAATACTTTCTAAAAATAGATTTTTTTATAAAACTTTTTCTTAAAATTTCTTTTGATATTTTTATTGACATTGCTATATTTTATTGTTAAAATTGAGTCGTAAAAATTTTTCTTAGAGTATTAAATTCTAAGAAAAATTTTTTTATTTTTTCGAAATTTTTTAAATTAAATTTTGCATATTTCAAATAATAAACATTTTTGTTTAAAATTTTTACCATCAAATAATTGATTAAAAAATGTCTCAAAAAGAAACGTCCCCAATTGGACATAAAATTACATAAATTGTCAATTTTATCTTGCACTTTTTTCACATATATGCTAAGATTAAAAAAATAAAACTAAGGGGGTAATCCTATGAGCGAGGATAAAAAAATAGAAATTGTACCAGGTAATGAAAATGATTTAGATATTTCTCCTGTACATGACCATATTAGCCCAATAAAACCACAAAATACAGATGATAAAAAGCCAAAAAATATTGTTATACCTAAAGAGAAAAAAGAAGAAGACAAAAAATAATGCAAGAATTTTATTCTAATAATTTTGCTTTTTTTAAACTTTAGGAAATTGTATTAACTATACTTAAAAAAATGATTATATTAAAATACTGTTAATCTGTATTTTAACATAATCATTTTTTACTTCTTGGATATTTATTTTTAATATTTTTATGCTTTTTTACTTTTTTGCTTTTTCAAACGAATTAATATACTTCCATTTTTACTTCTTTACCCTTAAATGCATAAACCATTTTTGTAATGTTCTTAAATCCTCTTTCCCTTAAATTTTGTTCATATCCTTTTTCTTCTATTTGCTTTTTGGCATTTTCTATCGTTTCTTTTATTGTTTTTTCTTCTTTATCTTCTAAAACTTTAAATTCCATTATAAAGCTATTTCCATTCTTATCTTTTGGCTCTAACATGATGTCATATCTTCCTATTCCTGATTCTCTATTAGAATTTACGTAGTATGTGTCTTTTAATCCTACTAACATACCTAGTACAAATGCATGATAAAAGTTTTCCGCAGTGTTTTCCCCTACAACCATATAACTAAACATTTCTCTCACTAGTATGTCAAATTTCTTTTCATATTCTTTCAAATTTAATGTTATTAAATCTTTTAAGATACTTTTCAAATCATTTCCAATTACTTTATTTCTAAACCAATCATTTATGATTTGTTGGAATAATAGCTTTATTTCATAATTTGGTAATTTTACTTTGTAGATATGTTCTGCTAAATCTACAACTTCTGTTACTTTTAAATAGCCTGTCCCCAGCATTAATCCCCAGATATTATCTTCATTGTTTTCTATTCCTACTATCACTGTTTCTAAATTGATTGGTACTTCTATTTCTTCATCTTTCAATAATCTTTCTATCTTTTCTTTGATTGTGCTTGAATTTTTTAATACTAATTTGATTAAATCGTTTGAACTTGTATTTACCCAATATTGTATTAATTTTCTGTCTGTTAAATAATTTAATATGCTCCATGGATTGTAGATTCCTTCTACATCTCCTATTGTATATCCATCATACCATTTTTTGATTTCTTCTTTTTCATCTTCAATTTCGAAATCTTGTATTACCTTATCCATTTCTTCTTCCGTAATACCAAAATCATCTGCAAATTCATTGTCTAATACTGTAAATACCTTAAAGTTGTTTGCTCCACTAAATATACTTTCTTTTGCTACTCTAGATACTCCTGTTAATACTGTCTTTTCTAAATATGGATTATCTTTAAAAGTTAATCCATAAAATGTTTTAAAGAATTTTACTGCCTCATCATAATATCCCTCTACATAAGCATTTTGTAATGGTACATCATATTCGTCAACTAATAGTATTACTGGTCTATCGTAATGTCTGTTTAAATATTTTGATAATTCTTTTACACTATTCTTTAGTGTTACTTCGTCTTCTCTAGCAAATAATATATCTGTTATTCTGGCTTTTTCTTCTGGATAGATTTTATCACTATCTAATAGATAACGATGTTCCTGATACATATCAATCACTGCTGTTTTCATATCTAACAACATATTTTCATAATTTGTATCTTGTACATCTTTTAATGTAATATAAATGACTGGATAATACCCCAATTTTGAAGTGTACTTTTCATCTTGATTCATAATTTTTAAGCCTTCAAATAATTCTTTATTATCTTTTTGTCTACAATCAAAATAATATTTTAGCATACTCATATTTAAGGTTTTTCCAAATCTTCGAGGTCTTGTTATTACATTTACCGCTGATTGATTATCTATAATATCTTTTATAAACATTGTTTTGTCTATGTAATAATTTTCTCTTTTACGTAACATTTTAAAGTCACTAATTCCAATACCTATTCCTGTCATTAGTTACCTCCTGTTTTTTTTACTTTACACGCATTCTAACATACATAGGTTATAAAATCAATACAACAATTTTGACTATTTTACAAAATCCTTGTATAATAGTGATATTGAAAAATGAAAGGAATTAATATATATGAACACACATTATTTAGACAAACTAGAATTTAATAAAGTATTAGAAAATTTAAGCAAGTATTGTTCTAGCGATTTAGGAAAAGAACTTGCTATGCAACTAACCATATATCATGATGCAAACATTGTAAAACAAAAATTAGCTGAAACGGAAGAAGCTGTGAATTTAGTTTTTAGAAATTCTCTTCCTTCTTTTTATAATATTTGTGATATTCACAATTATATTCTTCGATTGGAAAGTTCTCAAACTTTGACAATAAAAGGCTTATTAGATTTGAATACCATTTTTGTCTGTGCAAAAAATTTGAAATCATATTTTGCCAAAGACTATATTGATACCAATGACTTCCCAATTTTAGAAGCACATTTTTCTAATTTGTATTCTAATGAAGGCGTTATTAACAAGATTACCTCTTCTATTATTGATGAAAATACACTTGATGATAAGGCTTCGCCAGAATTGCAAAGAATTCGTAAGAAAATCCGAAATCTAGAGCAAGATATACGTTCTAAGTTAAATGACATGATTCATTCTTCTAGTTTTTCAAAATATATTCAGGAAAATGTGATTACCATTAGAAATGGTCGATTTGTTATTCCGATTAAAGAAGAATATAGAAGCCAAGTAAAAGGCTTTGTGCATGATGTATCAAATGCTGGTTCTACATTATTTATTGAACCAATTTCTATTTTTGAATGGAATAATGAAATCAATCAACTAAAATTGGAAGAAGAAGTGGAAATTGAAAAAATCCTGCAACAATTGACATCCCTTTTCTATCCATATATTGAAGAATTGCAAAAGGATGTTGAAATCATTCGCACGCTAGATTTCATTTTTGCAAAAGCCAAGTATTCAAAGGCGATTTCAGGAATTACGCCAATAATTAATACTAAAAAAGAAATCCATTTAATCAATGCAAGACATCCTTTAATTGATAGCCATAAAGTAGTTCCAATATCTCTTGAATTGGGTAAAGATTTTTCAAGTTTATTAATTACTGGTCCAAATACTGGTGGAAAAACGGTTACCCTAAAAACGGTTGGCTTACTTACCTGTATGGCTTGCAGTGGTTTAAATATTCCAGCTGATGAACATTCTAGCATTTTTGTGTTTGACAACATTTTTGCTGATATTGGAGATGACCAAAGTATTGCCGATTCTTTAAGTACCTTTTCTTCTCACATGACCAATATTGTTGAAATTACAAAACAAGCAAATGAAAATTCTTTGATTTTAGTAGATGAATTAGGTTCTGGAACTGACCCAGTGGAAGGTGCCAATTTGGCAATTGCAATTTTAGATTATTTTAAAAATTTGGGTAGCCTTACAATTGCAACCACACATTACCAAGAACTTAAGAAATATGCATTAGTAACTGCTGGATTTGAAAATGCGTCTGTTGAATTTGATATAGAAACATTATCTCCAACCTATAAGTTATTAATTGGTGTGCCTGGAAAAAGTAATGCTTTTGAAATCAGTCAAAAATTAGGCTTAAACACTTCTATTATTAAAAAAGCCAAAAGTTTGATGTCTTCAAATGATGTACAATTTGAAGAATTACTAAAAAATATATATGATAATCAATTATCTATCGAAAAAGAAAAGGAAAAAATAGAAGCAGATTCTAAAGAAATTTCTTTATTAAAAGAAAAATTGCAAAAACAAAATATTGAAAAAGAAAAACAGGAAAAAGAAATTATAAATACTGCCAAAACTAAAGCTAGAAATATCTTGTTAGAAGCTAAAGAAGATGCCAGTGAAATTATAAAAGAATTATCAAATGCAACAAATTCTAAGGAAGTAAATACTTTAAGGAATTCTTTAAATACCAAAATTAATGCTATTAAATTGGAAAAAACTACTTCCAATACCGTAGATGATAGCAAGAAACTTCTCAAAGAAGATATCTATCCTGGAAAAGAAGTTTTGGTACCTTCTTTCAATCAGACAGGTACAATTCTTTCAAATGTTTCTAGAAATAACGAAGTTCAAGTACAAATTGGAAGTATGAAAATCAATTTAAACATAGACCAATTACAAAATTCTAAAAATGCAAATTCTGGGAAAAAAAGTTCTTATACCACAACACATTCTCCTGCTTCTCATATTTCTAAAAGTAAGACGGTTAAACCAGAAATCAATGTTATTGGTATGAATGTTGAAGAAGCCACTTTTGTTATTGACAAATTTTTAGATGATTGTTCTCTGGCAAGATTAGAAACTGTTAGAATTATTCATGGTAAAGGTACTGGAAAATTAAAAAATGGTATTCATCAATTTCTAAAGACAAATGCCCATGTAAAATCTTTTCGATTAGGTACTTTTGGCGAAGGAGAAATGGGTGTGACTGTTGTTGAATTAAAATAATACATAATTTAATCATTAGTCTTTATTTATTAAACGCCAACAGTCATTTTATAATATTTTACTCATTAAATGGCTAACATTACAGAATAAACAAATTCTATTATTATCAAGCGTAAAATCGCTGGCGCACCGCGACTTTTCCACTTGATAATATAAGAATTTGTAATATTCTTCCATTTGCACATTTAATCTCATAAAATATTATAAAATGACTGTTGGCTAATTAAATGATTTCTATTTATAAATTAAAATTAGCAAAAATTATCTTATAAAATATAAGATAATTTTTGCTAGTACATATAAAAACTTACTATTTATTTTTTCTTACCTTTTTCTTTCTTTTCTTCTATTTCTTTGTTCTTCAAATTCTTTTCAAATCGATTTGTTATTACAAACAAAGTAACAAGATATACCAATAGTACCATTGGAATTGTTAATCTTCCAATTGGAATTCTCGTAATTGCAATAACACTAAACAATAGGATTTGTGTTAATAGTAAAATGCCTATACTTTTTGCAACAACTTTTGCTGTATTTAATTTATAATAACGAATACCTAAATATACTAATGTCACAATACCTGCAATAGCAAATGGAAGAATATATGGTTTTATTAAATCTCTTCCTCTAGTATGTGCTATATTCTCTACTTGTATATCCTCTGCTGTTAATTCTGTTCCATATTTTTCATTGATTTTCGTTATTAAATTATTTTTCTGTTCATCTGATATAGAAGTTGTTGTAATAGAAACAGAGTCTTCAAAAACTTCTACTTTTTGAATCATTACCTTTTGATTACCAAATACCTCATTGGTAATTTGTTTAATATCTGCATTATTAAATTCTGTTTGTAAATATAATTCTACTCTTTGTGTATCTTGATATTTCAAATCAAAATTGAAACCTTTTACAGCAATCATAACAATTCCTGCCAAGATTACCAATATGATTAATATGATTTTTAGTTGTTTACTTTTTATGAATTGTTTCATCTGTAAATACCTCCTATTTTTTTGCTTTCACTTTTAACATGGTTGCTGTAATCAAATAATTATATAATGCAATCAAAGCCACACCCCAGAACATTACCATTCCAAAACTACTAATGGTTGTCCAACTTACAAAACAGAAGGCAATGATTGATATACATATTGGTACAAGTCTTATAAAGAATTCTTTATAGCTTTCCTTTATTCCTTCTTTTACCGTTTCTAGTTTTTTACTATCTTCACTATTTTTGATCTTTAATAATAGTTTATTAATAAAGATATAGTTTAATAATATGGTTACGATTATTCCTACAATTCCTTGAATTGATACGCTTACATTTGTATATCGAATAACTAATAAGTATAAACCAATTAATCCTATAAATGCAATTGCTGATAATAATCCATTTACTTTATATCTGATAACAAATATGATAAGCCCAATCAAAAGAACAATACCAACTGCTAAAGCCACATAAGTAATATGTGTATCTGTTATGTCTGATAAGATATATTCATTTGTTTCTACATCATACTGAATTGGTAAATTTCCTGAATCTAATACACTTGCAATTGCTGTTGCCTGTGTTAGATTGTCTTGTAAAGTGTCTGTATCTGTTGTTGCATTTCCGATAGATAATTGTAATGTACCATTTTCAATTGGTTCATCAAAACTTGTTGTCATGATTTCTTCATCATCAATTTTTAGTGTTACTTCTTTTGTTGTAGTTGTTTCCTCTTCTGTTGAATCTGTTTCACTTGAAGTTGTATTATCTGTTGTATTTTCTTCTGATGATGTATTTTCTGCTTCTGTATTTGTTGTATTATCTGTCGTGTTTGTATCTTCAGTAGTATTTGTATCGTCTGTTGTTTCTACATATGTATTACTAATGTTTTCTAATTTTTCACTACCAGCTTTGTTAAATTCAACATTTAAATATACAGTTGTTGCTGTTGATGTTGAAGAACTTGCACCATACATAACATTAACAGATTTTATATCTCCATTATCCATTAATACTTCTTGTGTATCTGCGTCAATCATTTCAAATTTTCCAACTGTATTGATATTGCTTACAAAATTATCTGTAAAATCATCTTCTGGTAATTGAACTAAAATTGTTCCTGTTTCTTCATCTAAAGAAATTTCATATTCTCCAATTCCCTGATTTTCTAATCTTTCGCCTATAATCTTTTTTGATTTTTCATAATTTTCTACTGTTAAACTTTCTTCACTATTATTTGGTACAATTTCTTTTGTATAGCCATTTTCTGCTAATTGTCCATCTGTCATTTCTTCATCTGTTTGTACTTCATTTCCATCAGCGTCTCTTATGATATCTGTACTAGCTGTACTAACAGCCAATCTCACATATCTAGCACCACCTAAATCCATATCTAGTGCATAGTCTTTTACTTGATTTTCCATTCTATTTTGTACTTGTGTATATATCCCAAAAAATGAAACCATTGTAATTAGGATAATTAATACAATCATTGTGATTATTTTTATTTTTTTCATTGTTCTCTTTCCCTTCCTTATAATAACTTTGTATTGTTGATAACCAATTCAAACCAAATTTTTAGATATTTTGCTGCATATTTACTCATCATAGTTCTATCCATAAAAATTTCAAAATAATCTAAAACTGGACATAGTTTTGTATCAATTGTTAAATTTAATTTCACCTTTCTTTCCTCAGGATTTAATTCCAAGTTTGCATTTGTTACAGCATAATTTACTCTATCGTGGATATCAAATGTTGATAAATTCTGGTTCGTTACTCTGTCTCTATGCACATCTGATTTATCTGCCAGTATTAACGCTGCCGATATATCACTTACTGCTGTTCCTGTTTTCTCATCATGATTTCCAATTGCCATCATAATTTCTGTTCTTTCTTCAACTGGCATTCCCATATCTTTTAAAATATTAAATGCCATAATGGCTCCACTATGTGCATGGTCTACACGATTAACACAATTTCCAATATCATGTAAATATCCTGCTATTTTGGCAAGTTCAACTGTTCTTTCTGGATACTCTAGTTTTGTTAAAATATCCCCTGCTCTTTTTGAAACAATGGAAATATGTCTATGACTGTGTTCTGTATAACCGAAGCCCGTCCAATTGTTTTTGTGCACCTTTTATTAAAGCCTCAACCTCTTCGTTCTTTCTAACATCTTCTAAAGTAATCATTCGTATCCTCCTTACTTTCAAGTCTTTATAGATTTTATATTAAATTTTAAAAAATATCAACTGTTTTTGGGAATAATTGCAATATTTCTTCTACAAAATATGTGATTATTTTATCTGAAACAGTTTTGAAACTTTTATTTGAACTATACTATAATTTTTTATGAGTATATCCTAATGCTAAACTTCATAAGCAAAAAGAGATAAACTTTTTATATTGTTTATCTCTTTAATATATTTTATTATTCTTTCAATTGGCTTATCCATTTATGTTGATTTGGACTCATTAAACTAACCTACATATTTTTGTATTATTCTATTTTCTCTACTTGATAGTTGTCAGGTAATTCTATAACTGGACGAATGCCGACTATTACCATCACTTATGGGCATAAGCACATTAAGCGACCATAAACCAAACAAAGCATTATTACTATTAGTTGGAGAAGCTAAAATATACATATTTAAAAAACTATTGCTCTCATATCCTTCTAATTCAGTAAGATTAAACAATCCTTTTGCTCCATCATTATCAGTTAGCTGATCTTCTGACTTTAAATCTTCTTTTCCTCTTGCTATATTTAATTCTGCTAATGTTAAATTGTGTACACCGATTGCTCCATCCTTTAAAAATGCTGTTTCTTCTAGTTCACCTTCTGTTTGACCATTTATATTGATATAATAGCCCTCATTTTCATTTGGGTATTCGTCTTGGTCAAGTTCTCTACTAAATCTTATTTTTGTAAAATTATAATATAAACCTGCTGCTACATACATATTTGGATTATCATTGTTATCGTTATAAGAAGACCAGAATAAATCTGCATATGCATTTCTTTGAGTTGCATTTCCTGCCCAATTTCCATATGCTCCATTATACTCTTTATCTGTTATCGTTGTTTTGACATAATATAACTGTGCTGGTATCCCTGTTGATATCAGCTTTAATCCCGTATATGTTCCATCTCCATTATTTGTTCCTGTTTCTAATACTCTCCATCCAGTTTCACTTGTAAATTCATTTCCTGTATACACATCTGTATAAGTTACATCATACTTTACATAGTCTCCTATTTCTAAAATAATAGGTTCTCTTACTAATGTACCATCATATATCTCCTTTACAGGAATTTGATAACCTTTTTCTGTTACTAATGTTTTATCTAATACATTTCCTTCTCCATTCAGAGTTCCATAACTTTCCAAGATTGTTTCTAATTCATTTTCTGTTATTTGAGAACTTTCTTTTTCTGCCTGTATTCCTAATATGTCTGTTTGTGCTTGTTCTATTATGTTTGCTCTTTCTGTCCTTTCTGCTGCTTCACTTGTGTCCTTTCTGCTGCTTCACTTGCTCTCGTTAATATTCCATTCTCTCCTGTTAAAGTTGCAATTGTGACCCCTGCTAATATTAGTAAAACAATAATTGTAATAACTAACGCAATTAGTGTTATACCTTTACTATGATTTTTTCTTTTCCTTGTTTACGCTCATTTTCTACATTTTTTATCATTTGAATCCTCCTTTTACGTAGTTTTGCTACTTTTCAACTATTTTTATTCTAAAACAATTTGTTTTAAAAGTCAATATAACAGTATGTTTTATTTTATAATTTTTTTAGATTCAATTATAGTATTAACATTTTTGTTATTTTTATTTAGAAAGGATTTAAAAAATATGCAAACGCGTATAAAAAATCTTAGAGAGGATAATGATTTAACACAAAAAGAATTAAGTAAAGTTTTGAATGTTTCTCAAGTTGCTTATTCTTATTACGAACTAAATAAAAGAACTATTCCTTTAGAATTATTATGCAAACTAGCTGATTTTTATAACACAAGCGTTGATTACCTTTTATATAGAACTGACATAGTTAAACCTTATGCAAAAAATAATACCATGTCTTCTTCTAAAGAAGCTGTTAAATTATAGCTACCAAAAACTTTCTTCTACTAAAAGAGAGTTTTTTTCTTTACATATTAATACATCATATAGTATGATATAGAAAAATAAACTTGCCTTATTTTTCATTTGAAAGGAGCCTTTTTAATGGATTTGATACCAGATTTTTTATATAATTTACTACTAAAACAATACGGAGAACATTTAACAAATATCATTATAGATGGTTATGCTCAAAAAAGACCAGTTACATTAAGAGCAAATACCTTAAAAACAAATACTGAACATATAAAACAGGTTTTTGATTCTATGCACATTTCTTACCAAGAAGTATCTTGGTATAAGGACGCATTTATATTGGAAAAAATTTCAGAAAAAGAAATAAAAGAATTAGATATTTATCAAAATGGAGAAATCTATTTGCAAAGTTTATCTTCTATGCTTCCACCACTTGTATTATCTCCAAAAGATAATGAAAATATTTTAGACATGGCTGCTGCACCTGGTGGTAAAACGACGCAAATGTTAGCACTTTCTGAAAATAAAGCATATATTACTGCTTGTGAAAAAAATAAAATTCGAGCAGAAAGATTACAATATAACTTGCATAAACAAGGTGCTAATCGTGTAAATGTTATGATAAAAGACGCAAGATTTTTAGATGATTTCTTTTCATTTGACAAAATTTTATTAGACGCCCCTTGTAGTGGAAGTGGTACGTTTTCTATTTTTGATAAGAAATTAGAATCTACTTTTACAGAAGATTTAGTAAAACGTTCTTCAAAAACACAAACTGACTTATTAAAGAAAGCGATTACTCTATTAAAACCAGGTCATGAAATGGTATATTCGACTTGTTCAATTTTATCTAAGGAAAATGAAGAGATAATCAAAAAATTTATCGATTTAAAGCAGATTGAGGTTCTTCCAATTGATAGTACTTCCTTTTCTAATGCTACTTTATTACCTGTTTCTATTGCTGGTACTTTGTGTATTTGCCCATCTGCTTTATATGAAGGTTTTTTTGTTGCAAAATTAAAAAAAGTAGCATATTAAAAAACACATCAGACTGGCAAGTTACAGATGTGTTTTTTATTGTCTATTTTTATTTTTATTATTTTCTTTGCCTTATTCTAATTTGAATTTGCAAAATGGATACAAAAAGAGTAGTTTACTAAAATATAAAGTTGATTAACTGTTTTTATAAATTAATAATTTTTTCTATAATTTCTTTATCTTCTATTTTGTTAATTCCAAAACATTTTTTTCCTAAATCTTTGATTGAGGCTCCCAAATGATACATTTCTCTATTATCTATTACTATAAACCTATCATGAAACTTATTTGTTTTAGAAATTTTTAATATAGGATATTCTTTATTAAATTTTTGAATATCTATATTTTGAATATTAGTTTTATCAGATGCTAAAATAACTACTTCTACATGTTTTTTCTTTTTAGCTAGCATTTTCAAAACACTATCATCAATATAATTGTCGATAATTAGGATTTTCTTGTTTGCTTTTTTTATAATGTCTATAATTATGCTATATGCATCATATATTTGCCCTTCGAAAAATACTCTTTGCTTAATATTTTCCTCTAATTGAAGACTATTAAAAACTTCGTCAAACTTTCTATCATGTTCTGATAATTTATTCTCTACACTTATTAACCTTTCAAATACTTGTCCATTTAACATTAAAAATTTCCTCATTTCAATAAATGCTTTCATGATATTAACACTAACACTTACTGCAATATCACTTTTTAATAAAGCTGACAACATTGCTATTCCTTGTTCTGTAAATACATACGGTAAATATTTTCTATGTTGTCCTCTTCCATTTTCTTTTAAGGTGACAAATTGGCACCTTAAAACTTCAAATTCATTTTCATTTAATTGAAAACAAAATTCTTCTGGAAATCTTTCTAAATTTCTCTTTACTACACGATTTACGTATTTAGTCTCACAATGATATATATTCGCAACATCACTATCTAACATAACTTGTTTCCCTCGAATAGTATAAATTAAATTTTTGATATCTTCAATATCTAATTCATCTTGAATTGCTAATCTTTTTTCTTCCATAATTTCACATCCTTTGCTACAAGCTACTAATAGTTTAAAACATTTGTTTGTTGTTGTCAAGAGTTTCACCCATATTTATACATTTTTTCGTGCAATGTTATTTTTGGTATAATAGTAAAAAAAACAACCTACAAACTTTATAGTTCGTAAGTTGTTCTAATTTGGAGCAGGTAGTGGGAATCGAACCCACGTCATCAGCTTGGAAGGCTGAGGTTCTACCATTGAACTACACCTGCGTTTATTCCTGACATTTATAAATTATACTGGGTTTGATTTTCTTTGTCAATAGTTTTTAGAAAATTTTGTGAAATTTCTTCTTTTTTTATTTACAAATTTCGATAACTAATATACAATACCTTTGTACAAATATTCATTTTTTATTGTATTTATATCATAAAAACAGTAAAAAATGGTAACACTAAGAAAAAATTTTGGAGGTAACAAATGAGAAATAAAAATGAATTAAATTATAAAGATTTAAAATTAACTTGTAATCCTAATGTTTTTAAATTCGAGACTACAGAAGAGTTAGAACCTATTCAAGAAGGCATTGGACAAGATAGAGGCATTAAAGCTTTAGAGTTTGGTATTCAAGTAGATGTAAAAGGTTATAATTTATACCTAGAAGGTCCTAGTGGCGTTGGAAAAACCATGTATACCAAAAATTATTTAGATAAAATTGCTACCAAAAAGAAAGTTCCTTCTGATTGGTGTTATATCTATAATTTTGAAAATCCTAATGAACCAATTGCTGTTGAATTGCCAGCAGGCCAAGGTAAAGAATTTAAAGACGCTATGGATGGCTTCATTAAAGAGATAAAAAAAGATATTAAGAAAACTTTTAATGCTGACGATTTTGAAAAAGAAAAGGCTTTAATTCGACAAGAATATGAAACCAAACGAGCAGCTTTACTAGAAAAATTAAATACAGATGCAGCAAAATATAAATTTGCAGTAAAATCTGCACAAAATGGTATTTACATGACCCCTATCGTTGATGGAAAACCAATTGAAGAAGAAGAATTTGATAAATTAGATGAAACTGTAAGACAAGAATATGAACAAAATTCTTTAATTGTACAAGAACAAATTATGAATGTTATTGGACAAATTAAGGAAATTGAAAGACAATCTGACAAAAAGATTTCTGAATGGCAGTCTAATGTAGCACTTTTAACAGTTAATGTGCATATTAATTACTTAAAATCAAAATATAAACGAAATAAAAAAATCAATAAATTTTTAACAGATGTAAAACAAGATGTTTTGAGAAATATTCCTACTTTTTTGGAAGAAGATTCTAAAGAACATATTGCTGCTCAACAAAATCCAACAACAAGAAAAATGGACCCTACTTTAAATTATCGTGTAAATCTTTTTGTAGATAATTCCAACCGTGAAGGTGCTCCCGTTATCATGGATACAAACTATTCTTATCACAATATTTTTGGTTCTTTGGAATATGAAAACTACTATGGTGCTTTAAAAACAGACCACACCATGTTAAAAGCTGGTTTAATGCAAAAAGCAAATGGCGGATATATTATTTTCCAAGCAAAAGATTTGCTTGCTAATGGAATGTGTTATGAAGCTTTGAAAAAAGCATTAAGAGTAAAGAACATTGCTATTGAAAATACTGCTGATCAACGTTCTTCTATGGTTTTAGTTTCTTTAAAACCTGAACCCATTCCTTTGAATTTAAAAGTTATCTTAATTGGAAATGCCAATATTTATCAAACCCTATTATCAATGGATTCTGATTTTAGGAAATTGTTTAAAATTAAAGTAGAATTTGAAGATGACGCACCTATTACCAATGATAATTTAAATAAATTAGCAAGAATTATCCATGGTTTTTGTGCTTATGAAGGATTGCCTCATTTAGATAAAAGTGCTATGGCAAAACTTGTTGAATATGCTTCTAAATTAGCTGGAAGTCATCACAAAGTTTCTACTCGTTTTGATGATTTAATGCAAGTAGTCGGAGAGGCTGCTACTTGGGCTAAAATATCCAAATCTAAAGTTGTAACAGAAAAATTTGTTCAAAAGGCTTTGGATGAACGAATTGATAGAGTGAAAAAATATGATAGTAAATATGTAGAAATGATTCGAGATAATTCTTTGTTGATTAACACATCTGGCTTTGAAGTAGGTACCTTAAATGGTTTAACGATTATGAGTATGGGAGATTATTCTTTTGGAAAACCTGCAAAAATAACTGTAAATACTTATACTGGAAAAAGCGGTGTTGTCAATATCGAAAGAGAGGTTGAAATTTCTGGTCCTTCACATTCTAAAGGTGTCTTAATTTTAACAGGCTATTTAGGCGAGATGTTTGCACAAGATATTCCTTTATGTTTAACTGCCAGCATTTGTTTTGAACAATTATATAACGGCGTTGATGGTGATAGTGCTTCTAGTACAGAATTATATGGCCTACTTTCTAGCCTTTCTGGTATTCCAATTAATCAAGCCATTGCCGTTACTGGTTCTGTAAATCAAAAAGGGCAAATCCAACCTATCGGTGGTGTTAATGAAAAAATAGAAGGCTTTTTCCAAATCTGTAAAATGCGTGGATTAACTGGAGAACATGGTGTTATGATTCCTGTTCAAAATGTAGATAATTTACAATTATCTGATGAAATTATTGAAGCTGTAAAAAATAAATTATTCCATATTTATGCCATATCTACTATTGAAGAAGGAATTGAAATTTTAACAGGTGTTCCTGCAGGTAAAAAAGATAAAAACGGAAAATTCCCTGCTGGTACGATTAATGCTTTAGTTTATAAAAAATTAAAAGAATATGCAAAGATTGATTCTTTAGAAAATAAATAATTGAATGTTCATAAATTCAAAAAATTGGTTTATGTCTTAAAAGAGATTTATCAATTTTTTGATTAACTTATATAAAAGTGGTAAGTATTATTAAATAATTTATGAATACTTACCACTTCTATATTGAATTGCATAATAACGTTTTCTTAAATCAACTGTAAATATTTTTTTAGAATATATTTTGTAAATTAAAAGAATACTTATCTTCTATATGTTGTAAAATATAAATTCCTTCACGAATTTCTTTAATAGCATTATCATATTCTTTTAATTTCAAATATGTTTTCATATTTTCTAAATTTTTTGCAACTTTTTCAAGTTCTTCATGCTCAATATAATACGCCAATTTTGAAAACATGTCATCCCATTGTTTGTCTATTTCTTCCTCTCTTTTATTTACCTCTTCTTGATCAATTTCTTCTTGATTTTCTTTATCAATAATTTGTTCTAACTCTGTTAACTTTCCATTTATATCTTCAATAGAATCTCGACTATATCCTTGTGTGATTCCATTTCCCACAAATATTAAGATAAGGATAATGACACAAATAATAAATTCTTTTACCATCTATTTCTTTTTCTCCTCCTTTTTTTGACAGAAAATTTGATTTTTTCCGTCTATTGTTACTACTAATGCCTCTTCCGGTTTTATTTTAAATGGCTCTACCTGTTTTTTTAACCATTCATAATTTTTACCTAATTTTTTCAAATTTTCATGTATAACTTTGCCATCAATGACTAAATCATAAGGAATTCCTTCATATTCTGGTACAATTTGAAAGTCTTCTGGTATTGTTCCCCTTTTTTCTGGTTTTTGGATAACTGTTACTTCCCCACTGGTTTCTAAAATTGCATATTCTACATCACCTAAATTGACAATATTATTCCTTCTTAGTCGCTCTTGTAATTCATTAATGGTAAATCTTTCTTTTTTTAATACTTTTTCATCAATTTTTCCTCTATAAATTAAAATACTTGGCTTTCCACAAATCACTTTTCTTAAATTGATACTTTTTATATTAATCACTGAAATGATTAAATGCATTAATAACAATCCTAAAATTGGTATAATTCCATTAAATATGGGAATTCCAATTTCTGTCATAGGAATAGATGCTAAGTCAGCTATCATAATGGAAATCGCTAACTCAAATGGCTGCATTTGACTAATTTCTCTTTTTCCCATTAATCTCATAACAATCAATACAATTATGTATAAAACAATTGATCTAACAAACGTAATTAACATGATACTCTCCTTTTATAGTTGATGATTTTCTTTATGACATTAAAAGTTTGTTGCTTTGATACTAGGAAATCCAACTTTTTTTATTTATATTTTTAACAACTTATGTTTATTTTATTCTTACTTTGAATAAAAAAAAATTTTTTGTAAATACTACTTTTAGAACCTGAAAAAATACATTATGAATTATATTATTTTTGCATTATAGGATTTTGTATTTCCCATAATGTAAAAAAACTAAGGAGGTTATCTATTATGTCAGAAGCAAAAGGAACAAATGCTAAAACAGGAACATCTACAGTATGGCAAATTGTTGGTAGATTAGTTACTGCAGCTATCGTATTAGCTGTAACAGCATTTTTTACACCAGGTTTTAGTATTAATAATTGGGCAACACTTATTATAGCAGCCGTTGTATTAAGTATTATTGACTACTTAATTGTTAAATTTACTGGTCTACATGCTAGTCCATTTGGTAAAGGTTTTGTAGGTTTTGCACTAGCTGCTATTACATTATATGTTACACAATTCTTTGTAGCTGGTTATACTATTTCATGGATGGCTGCAATCATTGGTGCTTTAATCTACGGTGTTGTTGATTATTTCATTCCTGGAAATCAATCAATATAGTTTGGTGACAACTTTACTTTTGTCGAATAGGATAATTGTTTCCCATTCGACAAAAAAGAACATTAGATTTTTTCTAATGTTCTTTTTTATCTCATTTTATGAATATATTTTTTATTCTGCTCTAGCAAATATAATTAATCTTCTACTACTATCATCATTACATGTTGATAATGTGATTTCTGGAATTCCTCCTGTGTCTCTAGAATAGAAGCTTGCATCTTCTGGTGTTGTTTCAAATTTGTCATATATTGTATATGTTAATCTATTTTTTGAGTTATCTGTAATATAAATTTTATCGCCCACATTTAATCTTTTATTATTAGAGAAGAATAATCCATTTCTGTAGTTATGTCCTACAATGACAGTATTTCCAACTTGATTGATTCCTGCTCCATAAAGCATTGCTACTGATGTTTCTAGAGAACTTCTACTTACTTTTTCTAGTATTGGATATTCAATATCTGTTGCTGGTATTTCAATTGTTCCTACTACATTAAATCCTTTATATGTTGGCATTTCATTTCCAGAAGCTCCAGATACCGTATTTGTTCTGTCAATGCTATCTAATGGGCTTGTTGCTGAAGTATTGTCATCTGTAGAAGTATTATCACTATCTGAATCATCTGATGTATCTTTTGTATAATTTTCAACAAAAGCCAACGCATCTTTATCTGTAAAATATTTGTTGTACCAATCATATCCTAAAAATGCTAATAGTCCTAATATGGCGATAATTACAATAACTAATATTACTGTTAATACTTTACTATATTTACTCTCAAACATATTTTTTACCTCCAAAAATATATTTTTCCACTATTTATATTATAGCATAAAAAATGAAAAAAGTATATACTTTTTTCATTTTTCATTATTTTATTTTACATATTGATTCAAGGCTTTTACTCTATAATTTAGTTCTCCCATTTCTTCTGTTGGAACAAAACCTGCTCTTGCATTTATAACATCTGGAATTCTATTGACAACAGATGCACATGTTAATTCTACTGTAGATGGTCTATTAATAATTAATGTTGTATTTGGTTCTCCTTCAATTGTCCATTCGTTTTTATCGAAATCTTCTTTTGAATATACTTTACCTATACATTGTGTTTCTAATGTAATTCCTTCTTCTGTCTCTGTAGTAACTACTGCGCTCATTCCTGTTGCTGTTCCTGCTTTTACTGTCATTCCTAATGTTGAAGATTCAATATCTTCACTATATGTTTGTGGTACTGTTTCTTGTGTTTGTGATTTTACTGTTAAACCTAATTTGGCACATAACCAACCATTTACATTCCACATATAAGAAGGTAAATATTCTCCTTTATTAATTGTTGCTTGTCTTTCCTCATCTGAAATTCTGTCTAATGAAGCTACTTGTTTATCAAATTCTTCTAATGTTAAGCCTGCTCCATGTGCTTTTGCTAAGGCAATTCCATAGTCTTCTACATTATAACTTGAACTACCTTTTATCTTTGTTATTCTATGTGTTGAACCTGCAATACTTGAAATTAATTGTCCCCAATAAATATCTTGATATCCGCTTCCTGTTATTGTACAATTTGTGCTTTTTGCCATTTCATCTAATTTATTTGTTACACCTGGATTAGAATTACCTGGATAAAAAGCTTCTTCACAGGTTGTTATAGCATTTATTCCTAATTTTGCACATAACATCAATGCTTCTTCTACATCTGCAATCAAACTCATGGTTGTTACAATGGATATATCTGGTTTTGTTTCTTTTAACATGTTTTCTGCATCTTCTAAAGCTACAACATTGACACCTTTCTTTTCACATCCCATTATTTCTCCTATGTCTTTACCTATAACATCTGGGTTTACATCAATAGCACCTACGATTTCTGCACCTTTCTCGTATACATATCTCATTGTATATATACTCATTTTTCCAGTACCATATTGTACTACTCTGATTTTTCTATCCAAAAAAATCACTCCTTTCTTTATTATCATTATTTGCTTTTATTTTTATAATTATACAAATAATCCTGAATAATTTAACATTGTTAGTCAATTTTTCATTAGAGCGAAGCGATATTGTTAAAATTGACAACAAAAATCATTTATAATATTTGCACATCGTTTTGAAGCCAATTTTAAATTTTCATCAAATGTTGTTTCATTACTGCCATTTGGAATATCTGATATACAGCGAATACTGATAAAAGGAATATCATCTAAATAACATACTTGTCCAACTGAAGCACATTCCATATCTACCACATCTGCATTAAATTTCGCATTAATTTTATTTTTCATCTCAATTTGTGTACAAAAGATATCTCCTGACGCTACAATTCCCATTTTGATATTATATATTCTTTCTTCTCTACTTTTTAGCATGTTTTCAAATGCTGCTACAAGTCCTCTATCACATATAATTTTGTCTCCTACACCTGTTATATATCCTTTACTATGTCCAAATGCCGTAATATCAAAATCATGCTGTACAACATGTTTTGCAATCACAACATCTCCTATGTTTAACAAATAATTAATAGCCCCCGCAGCACCTGCATTGATGACATATTCTAAATCAAAATTGTCAATTAATATTTGTGTGGTTCTGGCAGCATTCACTTTTCCAATTCCGCTTTTTATTAGTACACAATTTTTCTTTTGTATTTTTCCCGTTATAAATCGTAAATTATAGATTTGTTTTACTTCTGTATCTTTCATTAAGTCTAAAATTTCTTGTCTCTCTTCATCCATAGCAACAACAATCCCAATGTATTTCATGTGATATTCCTCCTTTCTTTTTTTGCTTTTATTATACTGACATTATATTATACTTTTGTCATTTTTTCTACCCATATTTAAAAATTTTGTTAATGACATGCTAAAAAGGTGACTTTGAGGACGGAGCGATGACTTTGGGGACGGAGCAAAAAATCATCATTTCTATAAAGATGTTTATACAATTTTTTATAGAATAAATGATGATTTTTTGCTCCGTCCCCAAAGTCATCGCTCCGTCCTCAAAGTCACCTTTTTGGCACGTCACTAATTAACTATTTTAATTCAACAACTGCTCCAACTTCTGCGAATTTAGCTTTTAATTCTTCAGCTTCGTCTTTAGAAACACCTTCTTTAACTGTTTTTGGTGCTCCATCAACTAATTCTTTAGCTTCTTTTAATCCTAATCCTGTAGCGTCTCTAACTACTTTGATAACTTTGATTTTTTGATCTCCAGCTTCTGTTAAAACAACATCATAAGATGATTTTTCAGCTGCTGCTTCTCCTCCAGCTACTGCTCCAGCTGCTGGTGCAGCTGCTGCTACTGCAGATACTCCATATTTTTCTTCTATAGCTTTTACTAAATCAGCTAATTCAACAACTGTTAAGCTGTCGATTTCTTCAATTAATTTTTCTATTTTTTCCATTTTAAAATCCTCCTAAATTTATTTATTTGTGATTTAAGTTCACTACTCTTATTTTTAAATATGATATGTTTGCAATTTTAATTGCTTTATTATGACTTTTTTCTAATTATTATTTTTCTTAAGCTTCTGCTGGTGCTTCTACTGTTTCAGCTCCTGCTTCTTTTTTGATTCTTACTTGATCAAGTGCAACTGCAACTTTTGAAATATTTCCAAGTAATGCTCCAGCAAGCATTGATAATAATGTATCTCTTGATGGTAATTTTGCTAAAGTGATGATTTCTTCTGCTGTCATAACTTTACCTTCAATAACACCACCTTTGATTTTATAGTAGTCGTTATCTTTACTAAATTTGTAAATTGCTTTTGCTGGTTCTAAGTAATCTTCATTACTCATAATAACTGCTGTTGGTCCTACTAGTTTATCTTCTAAACCTTCGATTCCACATTCAGCTAATGCTCTTCTTGTGATATTGTTTTTTATAACAGCATATTTTGCATTTACATTTCTTAAGTCTGTTCTTAGGTTTGTTACATCTGTTACATTAATTCCTCTGTAATCTGTTAAAAGTATAATTTTAGCTTCTTTCATTTCTGCTGCTAATTTTGATACTTCTTCTTTCTTTTGATTTAATATTTTTTCACTTGCCATGTGTTTTTCACCTCCCATTAGATTTTGCTATTTTATATTACTTTACCTTACAGGATTTTACTTGTATAATAATTAATACATATTATTCCCGTAACGCAAATTAACACTCTTTTATCCTTACACGAGGATATAAAGAGTGTTTTGTATACATATTTAATAAACTCTATATAACCTCGGTAGGACTTATGGTTGCCTACTGTCTTTGGCTAGTTATTTTATTTTCTTATTTTTGATTAATAAATAAACTTGGTCCCATTGTTTTAGCGATTGCAACACTTCTAATGTATTGACCTTTTGCTGCTGCTGGTTTAGCTTTAATAATTGCATTCATGACTGTTTCGTAGTTTTCAGCTAATTTTTCAGCACCGAATGAAACTTTTCCAAATCCTAAGTGAATAATATTTGTTTTATCTAATCTATATTCTACTTTTCCTGATTTGATTTCATTGATTGCTTTTGTTACATCCATTGTAACTGTTCCTGATTTAGGGTTTGGCATTAATCCTTTTGGTCCTAATACTTTACCTAATCTTCCTACAACACCCATCATATCTGGAGTTGCAACAACTACATCATAATCAAACCAGTTGTCATTTTGGATTTTTGGAATTAATTCTTCTGCTCCAACGTAATCAGCGCCTGCTTTTTGAGCTTCTTCTGCTTTTGGTCCTTTTGCAAAAACTAATACTTTTTGTGTTTTACCTGTACCATTTGGAAGTACAACTGTACCTCTTACTTGTTGGTCAGCATGTTTTGAATCAACCCCTAATTTAACATGTAGTTCAACTGTTTCATCAAATTTTGCTTTTGGCATTTTTTCAATGATATCTAATGCTTCTTTGATATCATATTCTTTTGTTCTGTCAACTAATTTGACACTTTCTGCATATCTTTTTGGCATTTTCATTTTTTTAACCTCCTTTGGTATTAACGAGCAAAGCTCTCCCAATTAATTTATTTATTTTATTATTAGTATTTTAAAATACTGATATTTCAAAACACTAATATTCAAAACACTAATATTTCAAAACAAATCAAAAGTAGTAAGATTTGCATTTTTGTCTAATTGGTTCAAGCCGAAGGTGTACGTTTGTACATCGAGGTTTGGAACAATTAACAAAAATGTGAAGATTGCTGCTTTTCATTTATTTTAATTAGTCTATAACAACAACACCCATAGACCTAGCAGTTCCCTCAACCATGCTCATAGCTGTTTCTAATGACGCTGCATTTAAGTCTGGCATTTTTTGTTCAGCAATTTCTTTTATTTGTGCTTTTGTTATTTTAGCAACTTTTTCTTTATTTGGTTTTCCTGAACCTTTTTGAATTTTAATTGCTTTTTTGATTAAAACTGCTACTGGTGGTACTTTTGTAATAAAATCAAAAGATTTATCTTTATATACTGTAATAACAACTGGTATGATCATTCCAGGTTGGTTTGCAGTTCTATCGTTAAATTCTTTAACAAATTGCATAATGTTAACACCACTTGAACCTAAAGCTGGACCTACTGGTGGAGCTGGTGTTGCTTTTCCTGCTTCTATTTGTAATTTAATAATATTTGTAACTTCTTTTTCTGCCATTTTAATGGCACCTCCTTTTATTATTGTCAGGGGACACACCTTACCTTTAGGTCATTGCCACTCAGGTTAAGGAATGTCCCCTCCCCTTGTGAATAATTGTTGACCCTTGTTAATATGTTCTCCCTATTTTATTTTTTGAACTTGTGAAAATTCTAGTTCTACAGGTGTTTCTCTTCCAAACATTGAAACTAAAACTTTTACCTTATGTTTTTCTTTGTTAATTTCTTTGACTGTTCCTGTAAATCCTTCAAATGGACCATTCATCACTTGTACTTGTTCATCAATATCATAATCAACATTGATTGAAACATCTTCAAATCCCATATTGCGAATTTCTTCTTCTGTTAATGGAATTGGATCTGTTCCTGAACCTACAAATCCTGTAACACCTCTTGTATTTCTAACAATATACCAAGATTGTTCTGTTACAATCATTTTTATTAATACATATCCTGGAAAAACTTTCTTTAAATTTACTTTTCGTTTTCCATCTTTTATTTCAATTTGTTCTTCCATTGGAACAATGATATCAAAGAAATAATCTTCAAGCTCTCTATTTTTTATTGTTTTTTCTAAATCTTTTTTTACTTTATTTTCATACCCAGAATATGTATGTACAACATACCATCTAGGTCTCATATCATAATCTTTTTGAGACATCTGTATAAGCCTCCTTAATAAAGTTATTCTACACTATTTTCACTACTGTCTTGTGCTTCGTTTGTTGCTTCATCTGATGATTGTTCTTCACTGTTTTCACTTGTTGAATTTTCTTCAGTTGTTCCTTCTTCAGAAGTTGTTTGATTATCTGCATTTTCTTCTGTTGTGTTATCAGTTGTTGTATTTTGATCAGATTCGCTTGAATTTGTATCATTCTCGTCTGTTGTAGATTGTATTGATTGAATAGACTCTTTTATTTTATCTATACCATACGTATTTAATGATTCAAAAGCAAAGTCTAATATAAATACAATAATTGCAGTTATCAATACAATTGTAATAACAGCTATTGTGCTATTGACCAATTGCTTTGGTGTTGGCCAAATAACTTTTTTTAATTCTGCTTTTAAACCTTTAAAAAAACTCTTTTTGTTCTTGTTTTCTTTGTTATTTTCCTTATTATTTGTAACTTTTTTATCTTTTTTAGCCATTTTATATCCTCCTTAAAATAGCTTGTATCACTATTTAGTCTCTTTATGTGTTGTACGTTTTTTACAGAATTTACAATATTTAACGATTTCTAATCTATCTGTATTGTTTCTCTTATTTTTAGTTGTTGTATAATTTCTTCTTTTACATTCTGTACACTCTAATGTTATATTTTCTCTTGGACCTTTTGCTGCCATTTAAATACACCTCCGAATTTTACATTACTTTTTTAAACGATGTGAGCGTATGTCCGTAATATACATACGCTTAAATATTTTACCACCTTTTCCTTGATATGTCAATGAATTTTTCTATTTTTTTTCTTCTTTTTTTGGACCGAAAATCCAAATCTTCCAAGTTTTTTTCCTAAAGCATAATAATGACCATTTGCATAAGCAATTAAATCACATTTTGAGATATCAAAAGCACCTTTTTCATCTATATATTGTTCATCTGCATGTATCGCTAGCACATCAGCAATAAATACATGATGACTTCCCATTTCTTTTATTTCTTTTACTCTACATTCCACAGAAACAGGACTTTCCTTTATCATAGGACATTTCACAAAATTAGCTTTTTCTTTATGTAATTTCATTTCTTTAAATTTATCTACTTTGCTACCTGTTTTTACACCACACCAATCTGTTGCCCTTGCTAAGTCTTTATTCGTTAAATTGATAACAAATTCTCCTTGTTCTTTTATTAAGTTGTATGAATATCTTGACGGTCTAACAGATATATAAACTGTCGCAGGGTTTGTATTTAAAATACCTGTCCATGCAACAGTAATGATATTACTCTTTTCCATTGTTCCACAACTTACCATAACAGCTGGTAAAGGATACAAAAATGTTCCTGGTTTCCACATCACTTTTCCCATTTTATTTTCTCCTTATATGTAAAAATTAGAAATTAATATATCATTTATTCGAATTTTAAAATTTTACTATATAGAAGTTCCATAAACATATCTATATATCCAAATTCCATAATACTTTAATATTTTTATATAATATCCTAATTTCTAACTTTCAATTTCTTTTGGAAATAAAATATTTTATTTGCACCCACATAACTTAAAGTTTCAAATTTTTTTATAATTATATCTTTATGTATTATAAAAATCCAATTGATTTTTTAATATAAAAAAAAATCTAGCAACAACCTATCTTCCCAGCAGGGTAACCCGCAAGTATTTTCGGCACACTTAGGCTTGACTTCTGTGTTCGGAATGGGAACAGGTATTACCCTAAATGTCATCGTCACTAGAAAATTATTGTATGCATAGCACACTCAAAAATACATAGATGAAAAATAAGTTTTAAGATTTTTTTCTCTCTCTTTATTAAAATTGTGGTTAAGCCCTCGATTTATTAGTATTGGTCAGCTTAATGCATTACTACACTTACACCTCCAACCTATCAACCACATAGTCTACGTGGAATCTTACTACCTTACGGTATGGGATATCTTATCTTGGGGTGGGCTTCACACTTAGATG
>CASFHP010000031.1 GCA_949294555.1 uncultured Eubacteriales bacterium | reverse complement strand
CTTTGGGGACGGAGCAAAAAATCATCATTTTTATAAAGATTTTTTATAAAAATGATGATTTTTTGCTCCGTCCCCAAAGTCATCGCTCCGTCCCCATTGACCATTGACCAAATTGTGGGGCTTCTAACGGGAATTGAACCCGTGACCTCAGCCTTACCAAGGCTGCACTCTACCAACTGAGCTATAGAAGCAAATAAAAATTTTCAACTTCATGAAAACCATAACCCATTATACAATAGAAAAAAACAAAAGTAAATATTTCTATTGACTTTTTTTAAAAAAAGTAATAAAATTATTGACATAAGATAAAGACAAGTAAGAGAAAAAGTAAAATAAAGGTTATCTAAAGAGAGGATTGGTCAAAGGCTGAAAGCTAATCTAGAAAAACATATTTGAAAAACTACCTCTTCAAGTTTT
The DNA here is from genome assembly GCA_949294555.1 of uncultured Eubacteriales bacterium. Classification (GTDB taxonomy): domain Bacteria; phylum Bacillota; class Clostridia; order TANB77; family CAG-508; genus CAG-269. The sequence goes on along the minus strand of CASFHP010000031.1, from coordinate 16,843 downwards.
TGGCGAATAAGCCAAACGTGTAAGATACGTTATCATCTTTAAATTAAGTGAAAAATAGGATGGAACCGTGTAATATAGCACTCCTATGGATATTTTAAAAATGTCCATAGGAATTTTTTGATTTATATATTAGAAATGCTGACTTTCTAATATATAAAAACATATTGCAAACAATTTTACTTACGTAAAATTCTATATGGACATAAATTAAAGGAGGTTTTCATATGGTAAAAGTGACATTAAAAGACAATTCAATCATCGAGGTGGAAAAAGGAACCACCATTTTGGAAGTGGCTAAAAAAATTAGTGAGGGCTTGGCAAGAAATGCAACTTGTGGAGAAGTAGATGGAGAAGTAAAAGACTTAAGATATGAATTACAAGAAGATTGCAATTTAGTCATTCATACATTTCAAGAAGATGATTTAGAAGGAAAAAAAGCGTATTGGCATACAACATCACATATTATGGCACAAGCTGTAAAAAGATTATTTCCAGATGTGAAATTTGCCATTGGTCCAAGTATTGATAATGGATTTTACTATGATTTTGATGTAGAAACACCATTTACAGATGAAGATAAAGCAAAAATTGAAGAAGAAATGAAAAAAATCATTAAAGAAAATATAGAAATTGAAAGATTTTCATTGCCAAAAAAAGAAGCATTAGAATTAATGAAAGACCAACCATATAAAATAGAGTTGATTGAAGAATTACCAGAAGGAGAAGAAATCAGTTTCTATAAACAAGGAGATTTTACAGATTTATGTGCAGGTCCACACCTAACAAGCACAGGAAAAGTAAAAGCATTCAAAATTTTATCATCTTCAGGAGCTTACTGGAGAGGCAGTGAAAAAAATAAAATGCTTCAAAGAATATATGCCATTTCATTCCCAAAGGCTAGCCAATTACAAGAATATCTAGATTTCTTAGAAGAAGCAAAACAAAGAGACCATAGAAAAATTGGAAAAGATTTAGACATTTTTATGACACATAAATTAGTTGGTTCAGGACTTCCAATGTATTTACCAAATGGTGCAACCATTAGAAGAATTTTAGAGAGATATATTCAAGACAAGGAAATTGCATTAGGATATGCCCATGTATATACACCATCACTTGCAAATGTAGAATTATACAAAACAAGTGGACATTGGGACCACTATAAAGAAGATATGTTCCCTGTTATGAAAATGGATAATGAAGAAATGGTGTTAAGACCAATGAATTGTCCACATCATATGTTGATATATAAACATCAAATACACTCATATAGAGATTTACCAATCCGTATAGGGGAATTGGCACATGATTTCCGTTATGAATCAAGTGGTAGTGTTTGTGGACTAGAAAGAGTACGTCAAATGTGTCAAAATGATGCCCATTTATTTGTAAGACCAGACCAAATCAAAGAAGAAGTAGGTAGAGTTTTAAATTTAATAAAAGAAGTATATCAAAAAGACTTTGGATTTCCAGCTTCAAGCTTCAAATACAGATTATCATTAAGAGATAAGGACAATAAAGAAAAATATATTGATAATGATGAAATGTGGGAAACAGCAGAAAGTCAATTAAGAGAAATCTTAAAAGAATTGAATATAGACTTCTATGAGGCAGAAGGAGAGGCAGCATTCTATGGACCTAAAATTGATATTCAAATTAGAACAGCATTAAATCATGATGTAACAATTCCAACTTGTCAGTTAGACTTTGCATTACCAGAAAGATTTGAACTAGAATATATAGGAGAAGATGGAAAAGCACATAGACCAGTTGTTATCCATAGAGCGATTTTAGGTTCTTCAGATAGATTTATTTCCTTCTTATTAGAAGAAACTAAAGGAAATTTACCTGTATGGATTGCACCTGTACAAGTAAAAATATTGCCAATTACAGACAATCAACATGAATATGCTTATAAAGTAAAAGAAGAATTGCAAACAAAAGGCATTCGTGTGGAAGTAGATGATAGAAATGAAAAAACAGGTTATAAAATTCGTGAAGCACAATTGCAAAAAATTCCATATATGCTAATTGTTGGCGAGAAAGAAGTAGAAGCAAATACGGTATCTGTTCGTTCAAGAGAAGAGGGCGATATTGGAGCAAAAAAAGTGGAAGATTTTATAAAAGATATATTGGAAAAAATAGATAACAAAAAATGATTTTTAAAATAATATAAAAAGCGTGCAATTAATATTACATAATGCAAAAAAAAATCACATCAAATTATTGACAGCAATAGCATTTTGTGGTAAAATAGGTAACTGTAATCCGCTTAGTCAAGGTACATAAATACTAACAACTAGCGTTAGTTACCTTTTTTTAAGGATTAGCGAGTATACAAATAAGGGAGGTGCATTTTAGATGTACGCAATCATTGAAAGCTGTGGAAAACAATACAAAGTAGCAGAAGGAGATGTTGTATTTTTCGAAAAACTAGATGTAGAGGAAGGAAAAAAAGTTACTTTTGATAAAGTAATTCTTGTATCTGAAGAAGGAAAAGTACAAGTTGGAAATCCTTATGTGAAAGGTGTAAAAGTAGAAGGAAAAGTAGTTTCTCATGGTAAAGGTAAAAAAATCATTGTTTTCAAAATGAAAGCGAAAAAGAATTATAGAAGAAAACAAGGACATAGACAACCATATACAAAAGTAGAAATTACATCAATCAAAACAGCTGCTAAGAAAGAAGAAACAAAAGCAGCAAGTGCAAAAGCTGAAAGCAAAAAAGTTGCAGAAAAAGCAGAAGCATAAAAATATAATAGATAAAAATTTCATTCATTAAGAAATAAAATAATATGAAGTTTTTGTTGAAAATTATAAAAAATATAAAAGCAAATAATAGGAGAAATATTATTTGCAAAGAGATACAAAATCAAAACCGAAAGGAGTGAGAAATCATGGCTCATAAGAAAGGTCAAGGTAGTAGCCATAACGGTAGAGAGAGTGAATCAAAGCGTCTTGGTGTAAAAAGAGCTGATGGTCAATTTGTTTTAGCTGGAAATATCTTAGTGAGACAAAGAGGAACAAAAGTACATCCAGGAACAAATGTAGGTAAAGGTAGTGACGATACTTTATATGCATTAGTAGATGGAACAGTTAAATTTGAAAGAAAAGGTAGAGATAAAAAACAAGTTAGTGTTTATCCAGTAGAATCATAATATATATAGAAGGAATCAAGTTATAAGCTTGATTCTTTTTTTGTCCTCAAAAGGACAAAAAAATATTAAAAATATTTTGAAAAAACCATTTACATTTTAAAAAAATATGTATAAAATATATTAAAATGTGTTAATTTGTCATAAACGAAAGAAAATCAAGAAATGAAAGGGAGTATATCAATGAAAATATTGATGTTAACATGGGAATATCCACCAAGAGTAGTAGGAGGAATCGCAAGAGTCGTATATGATTTATCAAGAACCTTAATCAAAGATGGGCATGATGTAACAGTGGTTACATATAAAGATGGAGATGCACCATATTTTGAAGATGATAAAGGTGTAAAAGTATATAGAGTAGATAATTATATGATAAATCCTAATAATTTTATCGATTGGATTATGCAATTAAACTTTAATTTAATTGCAAAAGCAAATGAAATTATAGCAGAGCAAGGAAATTTTGATGTTATTCATGCACATGACTGGTTGGTAGCTTATGCTGCAAAGACATTAAAAAATTCATATAATATACCAATTGTAGCAACAATTCATGCAACAGAATCTGGTAGAAATAGTGGAATTCATGATGAAACACAAAGATATATTAATGATACAGAATGGATGCTAACCTATGAAGCTTCAGAAGTTATTGTTAATAGCAATTATATGAAAAATGAATTACAAAGATTGTTTGGATTACCTTATGAAAAAATTAATGTAGTACCAAATGGTGTAAATTTGAATTTATTTAATGGAATAGAAAGAGATTATAACTTCAGAAGAAGATTTGCCATGGATAATGAAAAAATCATATTATTTATGGGAAGATTAGTTTATGAAAAAGGTGTACAACATTTAATTAGTGCAATGCCAAAGATATTAAATGGATATCATGATTCCAAATTGGTGATTTGTGGAAAAGGTGGCATGCTAGATGAATTACAGGCACAAGTAAACGCTATGGGAATTTCTAATAAAGTATATTTTGCAGGATATCTAGCAGGAAAAGATGTTCAAAAAATGTATAAAGCAGCAGATATAGCAGTATTTCCAAGTACCTATGAACCATTTGGAATTGTAGCACTAGAAGCCATGTTATCAGAAAATCCAGTTGTTGTATCTGATATTGGGGGATTAAACGAAATTGTACAACATAGAGAAAATGGAATGAAAGCATATTGCGGAAATCCAAATTCAATAGCGGATTCTATTCTAGAATTATTATATGACCACAAGCTTTGTGCAGATATTACGAAGAGAGCAAAAAATAAAGTAAGAAATGAATATAATTGGAGCAAAATTGCACAAGACACACATTTCACATATCAAAAAGCTATTTGTCAATCAATGGCTGAAAAACAAAAAAGAGAGCTTGAACAAGAAAGAGCTAAGAAAACGAAAAAGGCAATCAAAGGCGAAAACGAAATTACGAACTTACTTAACTTTAGAAAACGTCAAGCATATGCGTAAAAGTAAAAAGTTGTATTTTTTAAAAAAGAATACAACTTTTTTTGTAGTATAGATATATACAAAAAGAAGTTAATATGATAGAATTTAAACATAAAAAATAAAGGAGGAAAATCAAATGAAAAGCAAAGTTATTGGAAGAATGATTATTATATTACTAATTATCATACTTATTTTAGGAGGAATTTCTTGTTATTTATATTTTACAACAGATTTATTTAAATCAAATCAACAATTATTTTTTAAATATTTAGGACAAACATTGGATATGCAAAATGGATTTATGGATACAGCGTATGTTTCATATCTTGATAAAAAAGAAACTGGTAAATACGAAGACAGTGGAAGTTTTAGTGTAAATATGAATATAGAAGGTATAGAGGATACTGTGTTAGAGACAATCAACAATTTTAACATAGAATATTCAGGTTTGGTAGATAATACCGCAAGCAAAAGTGAACAAAATATTACATTAAATTATTCAGAGGATGTAAATTTTCCAATAAAATATAAATATGCAAATAATATTGGGGGATTACAAACAGACTATATTTCAAGTAAATATATAGGGGTAGACACAACAGGCATACAAGAATTTATGGAAAATATGGGATCACAAGATCCAGAACGTGTCGACGAAATGATAAATTCACTTGGTGATAGCAACATAAATGAGATTTTTAATTTTACAGAAGAAGAAAGAGAACAATTGCAAGATACATATTTATCACTTTTACAGGAAAAACTAAAGGATATAGAATTTACGAAAACAGAAGAAAATGGTACAACCACATATTCAGTTGAAATAACAAATCAACAATTACAAGAATTAGTGGTTACTGTTTTAGAAACAGTAAAGAATGATTCATTATTAATGCCAAAAATAGAACAACTTACAAGTGATTATTTTGAAATTATTAACAATAGTAGTGACGAGGATGTAGATGTTACAGCACAAAGTTTATTACAAGATTATATAGATTCTATAAATGAATCAGGTGTAATTGAAGGAACGACTTCTTTAAGTGTTTCACAAACAGATGGAATCGTGAATGGTATTATGCTAAAAACAGGAGAAAATGATTTTACAATCACAAAATCAAATAATCAAGGAACAGTGGCATATCGTTTTGAAATTAATGCAACAGACACAGATACAGGAGAAAATATACAATATTTCTTAACAGCAAATTATGAAGGATTAGACCAGCTAACAACTGTTAACGAAACATATCAGTTAGGAATGATAACAACAGTAGGAGGAGAAGAAGAACAAATTGTATATAATATAAACAGTACAAATAATTTTAGAGATGATATCAATATTGCAGATTATACAGAAGATGAAGTACAAATATTAAATGATTATGATAGTGAACAAATTACAACATTATTAGCTTCTATCATTGAAAGAATCATAGAAGTAAATGATATGCAAATGGAGCAAATTGGTTTTAGCGAATATGGAAATCCAATATTATATACGTTTCCGTTTGTTTCATTAAATACATTAATAACAAATCAAGCAGCAGATGTTGTTAACCAATAACGTATTTTATATGATTGGCAATGCGTTAAGAAAATAAAGAGATAGTATATTGGTTAATAAAAAGAAGGCGTGAAAGGAATGAGGGTAAAGATGAAAATGAAAAGTGATATGACAATTTCAAAAGATATTTTGTATATAGGTGCAAGTGATAAAAATATTAAGATATTTGAAAATCAATATGTATTAGAAAATGGAATGAGCTACAATTCTTATGTAATAAAAGATAAGAAGAATGTGGTATTAGATACGATTGATGAAAAATTAACAGACAAATGGATAGAAAACTTAGAAAAAGCATTAGACGGCGAAAAACCAGACTATTTAATTGTTTCTCACATGGAGCCAGACCATGCCTATAACATAGGGATACTTGCTAAAAAATATCCAGAAATGAAAATTGTAGGAAATCAAATAACCTTTAATATGCTAGCAAATTTCTTTAAAGAAATAGACTTCTCAAATCGTAAATTTGTTGTTATGGAAGGAGATGTACTAGACATCGGAAACCACAAATTACAATTCTTTATGGCACCAATGGTACATTGGCCAGAGGTTATGGTAACATATGAACAAACAGAAAAAATCCTATTTTCAGCAGACGGATTTGGAAAATTTGGTGCAATAGAGCCAGAAGAAGATTGGGACTGTGAAGCAAGAAGATATTATTTCGGAATTGTTGGAAAATATGGAATGCAAGTACAAGCCTTACTAAAAAAAGCAGCAAATTTAGATATTCAAATGATTTGTCCTTTACATGGACCAATCTTAAAAGAAAATTTAGGATATTATATTGATAAATATAACACATGGAGCAGTTACAAACCAGAAGAAGAAGGAATCTATATTGCATGTAGCTCTATTTATGGAAATACATTAAAAACAGCAGAAAAATTAGCAGAAATTTTAAAAGAAAAAGGAGCAAAAAAGGTTGTATTAGGAGACCTAACAAAAGAAGATTGGGCAGAAGCAGTAGAAGATGCATTTAAGTATTCACATTTAATTGTTGCATCATCTAGCTATAATGCAGGTGTGTTCCCACCTATGAAACAATTTTTAGACAGATTAAAAGAAAGAAATTATCAAAACAGAACAGTAGGTATTATAGAAAATGGCTCATGGGCACCTTCAGCTGGAAAATGTATGAAAAATATATTACAAGAAATGAAAGATATCAATATTGTTGAACCAATCATAACGATTAAATCAACAATGAGTAACGAAAATATAGCACAGATGGAAGAAATGGCAGAGAAAATTTTGTAGTGTCCAATTGGGGACGTTTCTTTTTGAGACATTATTATGTAAAGTTTATTGTTCTAAAAAAATATAAGTATAAGAGTAAAGTTATTATTATTTTTATTAATAAATGGGACTTTACATAATAATGTCTCAAAAAGAAACGTCCCCAATTGGATAAAAAGGTAGGTGTTCTTATGCCACATAAAAAAATGGAAACAGGATTAATTGTTGTAAAGCAAACAAAATTTGATAAAATAAGAAGAAGACTTATGATGTTTTTTTATGGGAAAGACTATAAAATCATTGAACAATATCAACAATTATTAAAAGTAAATAGACCCAAAAACATAATCATACCGAAAGAAATGAAAGGATTTTAAAATGAAAAATATCAAAGACTATAGTTTAGACGAATTAAAAGAAGAACTAAAAGAAATCGGAGAAAAGCCATTTCGAGCAGAGCAGATTTTTAAATGGCTTTATGAAGCCAGTGTATCTAATTTTGATGATATGACAAATCTATCACTAGAATTAAGAGAAAAACTAAAACAAGTATATGAAATCAAAGAATTTAAGATATTAAAAAAACAAGTAGCATCAGATGGAACAAAAAAATATCTATTTGATGTATTAGACGGAAATGCCATTGAAACGGTATTAATGGAATATCATCATGGATTTAGTATATGTGTATCATCTCAAATTGGATGTAAAATGGGCTGTAAATTCTGTGCTTCAACAGGAATTCCATTTGCAAGAAATTTAACTGCTGGAGAAATTATAGAACAAATTATGGCAGTAGAAAGAGATGCAGGCGTTAGAATTTCTAATATTGTATTTATGGGAATTGGAGAACCTTTGGACAATTATGATAATGTCGTAAAAGCAATTAGAATTATCAATCATCCAAAAGGATTAAATATAGGAGCTAGACATATCAGTATATCTACCAGTGGATTAGTACCTAAAATCTATCAATTAGCAGAAGAAAATATACAATGTACATTATCCATTTCTTTGCATGCCACAACAGATGAACAAAGAAGCAAAATGATGCCAGTAAACAATAGATATAATATAGAAGAATTATTACAAGCGTGTAAGGATTATATAGAAAAAACACATAGAAGAATTTCTTTTGAATATGCCTTAGCAAAAGAAAATAATGATAATTTAGAAGATGCTAAACGATTAGTGAAATTGCTAAAAGGCATGCTTTGCCATGTGAATTTAATTCCAATTAATAAAATTGAAAATGGGTCATATACTAAAAGTTCAAATGAAAATATTATGAAATTTCGAGATTATTTAAATGACCATGGAATTGTTGCAACCATTAGAAGAGAACTAGGTTCAGATATTGATGCAGCTTGTGGACAATTAAGAAGAAAAAATCTTTAAGTTACATAATGTTGAAAAAGAGTTGTTTTTATGATATACTAGTGCCAGTTAAGCAACTGTAAACAAATTTTAAGCCGGATATTGGCGAGAAAGAGAGGAAAATGTATGTTAGAAAAAGTAAAAGAAATGAAAGAAAGATTTTGTAGGTATCTTCGGATACGGGAAAAATTAGGAAGAGGGTATGAAAAAGAAAATCAAGATTATCGTCTCAAACAGTATGGTCTTTTCATTGTTAAAGCCTTTGTTAAAAGGAAAGAAAAATTAAAGAAAGGTATGATTATTGAAAAGGAGGAAATGGTGCTAGCACCACTTGATAAAAACTACCAGTTTTATTATGAAGTAGTTCAAACTAATCAAGATGAATACTTGTTAATTTGTACCGGAAACAAAGTGTTTAAACGATGGAAAGACAAACCTGGCGTTGTAGAAATTGAGGAATTAGAAAATATGCACTGGGAGCATTCTTTTGGGACATTAGGTATGTTATTTCAAAACAATCGAAATAGCTTAAGTTTAGCGTTACTAGAATTTAATTCTGGTAAAATTATTTATATTGATGGTTTTGAAATTCGACCGCTTTATTATTATGATTATCCGGGATTAGACAGAGGAATAGAATTACTAGGAGAAGAAGGATGGAAATATATATATGTGAAAAACGATAAAATTGTTATTTCCAAGACCTTTGAAGAAAATTTTTTAGGATATAATTATTATGATAAGGAAAAACATTCTGTAAAAATTAAACCATTGCGATATCAGATGAATTGTGTCATTGGCGGAAAGTGGAAGATTTATGAAGTCAGTGAAGAAGCAGGCATTATAGAAAGTAATGAAGAGTGGGACGAAGTAAAAGCTGTAGACTGTATGCCAAATACATTTTTGGCTACAATGAAGGGAAAAGACAACGGAGAGTTATTGAGATTGTCTACACCAAAAGAACCCGATAGGAAACCTATCATATATCCAATTCCAGGAACTAGATTTACAAGCTTGGGAAGCGTTGTCAACATCTCCTATTATGAAATAGGAGATAAAAATGGAAACCTATATTTGGCAAAATTTGATGATAATAAAGAAATAAAAATTTTAGCCAAATATCAAGGAAATGCTCTCCAAATTTCCAAATCTAATGATGAAGATTTGGAAGAAACAATCGAAGATAGGCTTCAGGTGGTAAAAATATTAGTAGAACCAGCTGAGCCAATGGAAGTATACTAAAACATACAAATAAGCAACCCGAAGGGAATTACCCTTCGGGCTTTGCATAGTATAGTTTTTTAAAATTCAATATAATAACATAAATTAAAAAAGTGTATGATGTTATATATAAGTTAGAAAAAATCATATATACAATTGACTTTTTCTAACTTATAAAGTATAATTATAATAGGAAGTGATGAATATGGAAAGAGAAATTATAAAGAAGTTGATAGAATGGAAGAATTCAAAAACAAGAAAACCATTAATTGTTCATGGTGCGAGACAGGTAGGAAAAACATATATCATAAAAGAATTTGGTAAAAAATATTATGAAAATGTAATTTATGTGAATTTTGAAACAAATAAAGAATTAAGTGAACAAATTGATAATAGTATAGATGCAAAATATATCATTAATAAATTAGAATTATTTTATGGAGAAAAAATATTGCCAGAAAAAACATTAATAATTTTTGATGAAATACAAGCGAATGAAAGGGCTTTGACATCATTAAAATATTTTTGTGAAGATGCACCTGAATATCATATAATAGCTGCAGGTTCATTACTGGGGATAGCCATCAACAGAGAAAATTATTCTTTTCCAGTAGGAAAAGTACAAATGATAGATATGTATCCATTATCTTTTAAAGAATTTTTAATAGCAATTGGAAGAGAAAATTTGATAGAAGAAATCCAAAAACATTTTGAGAGTAATGAAAGAATGGATAATACTATACACGAACTATGTTTAAAATTATATAGAACTTATTTGGTTGTTGGAGGAATGCCAGAAGTTGTAAAAACGTATTTAGAAGAGCAAAAAGTGATTGCAACATTAGATGTTCAAGCTATGATATTGGATTCTTATGTACGAGATATGACAAAATATGCAGATGCATCAGAATCTAATAAAATCATAGCAGCATTTGATTCCATACCGGTTCAATTAGCAAAAGAAAATCAAAAATTCCAATACAAAGTAATTTCAAAAGGAGCTACATCAAGTTTATTTGGTCCAGCAATATTATGGCTAAAAAATAGCGGTATTGTTAATCAAGTCTTTAAAGCAGAAAGTGAATTACCATTAGAAATGCACAAAGATTTATCAGCGTTTAAGTTGTATATGTCAGATGTGGGACTATTTGTGAATAAAGCAAGATATCCATTATATCAAATAGACTTAAGTACACAACCTACAATGATTTCTATGGGACCATTAACAGAACACTATGTGGCAAATGAATTAAGAATAAATGGATATGAAACCTACTATTGGGAATCAAATGGAATCGCAGAAGTGGACTTTTTAATTCAAAAAGAGATGAATATTATACCAATAGAAGTAAAATCAAATATTCATACAAAATCTAGAAGTTTAGATTTGTATATGAAAAAATATCATCCAACTTATGCGATTAGAATTTCAGAAAAAAATTTTGGCTTCGAAAATAATATAAAATCAGTTCCATTATATGCAACGTTTTGCATTTAAAATAAAAAAAGCTAAAGTAAATAGAACATGTGTAAGGAATCCGCATGTTCTATTTACTTAAATAAATTTGTGATGATAGTCTATTATTGTTTGTGTTAATTACAGCTAAGGTGTGTCCCTTTTGGACAAAAATTGTCCATTTTAACACGTCCCCAAAGAACTAAAGAATAATACAAATTAATCCGCCACTGCCTTCATTAACAATTCTTTCCAAAGTTTCTTGTAACTTGATTTGAGCTTCTTCAGGCATTTTTGCAAGTTTGGTTTGTAAGCCTTCATTTACCAATTCATGTAAGCTCTTTCCAAAGATATTTGATTCCCAGATTTTTTGAGGGTCACTTTCAAATCCAGATAATAAGTAATTAACTAATTCCTCAGATTGCTTTTCAGAACCAACAATTGGGCATACTTCTGTTGCAACATTTGTTTTAATAAGATGAATGGAAGGTGCCATTGCTTTTAGTTTTACACCAAATTTAGAGCCCTGTTTTACCATTTCTGGTTCTTCTAATATTAATTCATCTATTGAAGGTGTAACGATTCCATAACCTTTTCTGTTTACTTCATCTAAGGCATAAGCAATTTTATCGTATTTCTTTTTCACATCAGCCAATTCAGAAATAATGCTAAACAAATCTCCTTCATTTGAAACAGCAACACCTGTGATTTCTGAAAGAACTTGATAGAATAGTTCTTCTTTTAAAGTGATTTCTACATTAACTTTTCCTATTCCTAATTGAATATCTGTTATAGAAGTTTTAGAAATAATTTCTGTTTGTTTAATCATGTCGACACAGCCAGAGATTTCTTTTAACACATTTACATTAGAAAAGGCGTCTTTAATTTCTTTATATAATTCGGTCTTTAAAGGATGTGACATGTCTAAACCATCAATCCATCTAGGAAATTTGATACAGACTTGGTCAACAGGAAATTCATATAAAACTTTTGAAAACATTGTGTTAATATCTTCAATAGTCAAATATTCACAATTAAGAGGCATAACAGAGGTATTGTATTTTTCACTTAAGTTTTCTGCAAGCTCTTTGGTATAGTCTGAATCTGGGTCATTTGAATTTAATAAAATGATAAATGGCTTGTTCAAAGCTTTTAATTCATTTACGACTCTTTCTTCAGCCTTAATATAATCTTCCCTTGGAATGTCTGTAATACTTCCATCAGTAGTTACCAAAATACCAATTGTAGAATGCTCTTCAATAACTTTTTTTGTCCCAATTTCAGCAGCAGTTTCAAAAGGAATTTCTTCCTCAGACCATGGTGTTTTCACCATTCTAGGCATGTCATCTTCCAAATAACCAATGGCATTATCTACAAGATAACCAACACAATCCACTAATCTAGTTTTGAATTTTAGGTTATCATTTAGCGTGATTTCAATTGCCTCATTTGGAACAAATTTAGGCTCTGTGGTCATAATGGTTCGACCACCAGCACTTTGTGGAAGTTCGTCTTTAGCCCTTTCTTTTTTGTATTCATTGTCTATGTTGGGAATAACCAATAAATCCATAAATCTTTTGATAAAAGTAGATTTACCAGTTCGTACAGGACCAACTACGCCAACATAAATATCCCCATCAGTCCTTTTTGCGATGTCTTGATACAATCTTGTATTTTCCATATATACCTCCTTTTAATTACATTCAAAATGTTAATCATATCGCTTTTGTTCTAAAATACTTTACTTAATGTATATTGGACTGCTTTTAGGTTTATGACAAGTTTTCCAAAAAACTTGATAAAAAAAAATGAATATGATAAAATAGCAATATTAAAATCAAAACATATACTATTATTATATTAGCAAAAAGGAGCGGAACTAAATGGATAAAATACAGGACACAATAGACTTATTAAAAGTATACAACCAAGACCATATTATTAAATTATTAGAAACAGTAAATGAAGAAAAAAAACAAGCATTAATAGAACAAATTAGTAATATTGATTTTCATCAACTTAAAGAATTATATGACAATACGAAAAAAGAAATAGTGATAAAAGAAAATAGAATAGAGCCACTACCATACCTAGATAAGAAAAAATTATCAGGAGAACAAAAAGAAGAGTTTCAAACACTAGGAGAAACAGTTATAGAAAAAGGAGAATATGCTGTAGTAACCATGGCAGGAGGTCAGGGAACAAGATTGGGACACCCAGGGCCTAAGGGAACTTTTAAATTAGATGTGTATGGAAAAGGAAAATATTTATTTGAAATTTTAGCAGAAAATTTAAAAGAAGCGAATCAAAAATATGGAAAAGTCATACCATGGTATATCATGACCAGCAAAGAAAACAATGATGAAACCATTGAATTTATGGAAAAACATAACTATTTTGGATATGACAAAGATTCTGTAAGATTTTTTGCACAGAGTGAATTACCATTATTAGATGTAAATGGAAAACTATTAATCGGAAAAGACATGAGAATAAAAGAAGCATCTGATGGAAATGGTGGTACATATTCATCATTAAGAGCAAGTGGCTGTTTAGCAGAAATGAAAGAAAAAGGTATTAAATGGGTATTCATAGGTGGTGTAGACAATGCCTTGTTAAAAATGGCAGATACGATTTTGTTAGGAATGGCTATCCAGAAAAAAGTACAAATTGCTTCAAAATCCATTGTAAAAGCAAATCCGCATGAACGTGTGGGGGTATTTGCAAAAATGAATGGACATCCAAAAGTTATTGAATATTCTGAAATGCCAGATAAAATGGCAGAAGAAGTAGATAGTGATGGAGAACTAAAATATGGAGAAGCTCACATTATGTGTAATCTATATACAATAGAAGCGATTGAAAAAATTAGTAAAGAAACACTAATATATCATAGTGCTTTTAAGAAAAATTCATATATAGACGAAAATGGAAAAGAAGTCATCCCAACAGAGCCAAATTCATATAAATTTGAATCCTTCATATTTGATGCTTTTGAATTATTTGATGATATTGCCATTTTAAGAGGAAAAAGAGAAGATGACTTTGCACCAGTAAAAAATAGAGATGGTGTTGATAGCCCTAAAACGGCAAAGGAATTATATGAAAAGTTTTGGAACAGAAATTAAGGAATTTATGGAACGGAGTGATGATTTTGGGGAAGGAGCAAAAAATCATCGTTTTCATAAAATAAATGATGATTTTTTGCTCCGTCCCCAAAATCATCACCCTGAAAATCCTTAAAGAAGAAAGGAATGAGAAAAAATGGAAGAATGCAAAATCAAAAACTTGTATAATCTTGACGAAACAATAGCAAAAGAATTATTAGAAAAAAGTACATATCCATGGGAAGTTTTACCAGATATAGGGGAATATATATTAAAACTGGGAGAAACATTATCTCCAGATGAATATGAGAAAGTGGGAGAAAATGTATGGATTGCCAAAACAGCAAAGGTTGCTCCAACAGCATATATTAATGGACCTGCGATTATTAGTAAAGAAGCAGAAATAAGACATTGTGCATTTATTAGAGGAAATGCCATTGTAGGAGAAGGTGCCGTTGTTGGAAATTCAACAGAATTAAAAAATGTTATCTTATTTAATAAAGTACAAGTACCACATTATAATTATGTAGGAGATTCCATTTTAGGATATAAAGCACACATGGGAGCAGGTTCTATTACATCTAATGTAAAATCAGATAAACAATTAGTTGTGATAAAAAACGGAAAAGAAACCATAGAAACTAAAAGAAAAAAAGTAGGTGCTATGCTTGGAGATAATGTGGAAGTAGGTTGTGGCTCTGTTTTAAATCCAGGAACTGTTATTGGAAGAAATTCTAATATTTATCCATTGTCTTCTGTAAGAGGTGTGGTTCCAGAAAATAGTATTTATAAAAATCAAAATGAAATTGTTGAAAAACAAAAATAGATAGCTTAAAATAAAAAAAGGAATTTACAAAAATTCCTTTATTTTTTTATCGTAATTGTATATAATAGGAAAGAAAATAATATTGCAAAAGTTGCTCAAGGGATGTGTTATATTGACAATTTTATAATAGATAATAAATTAAAGAATGTAAGTATAGATAAAATTGCCAAAATTTTCATGCCATTTAACAAAAATTAAAGAATGGAAGTGGTTAAAGTGAAAAAATTACCATATGGAATTAGTAACTATGAAGAATTAGTAGAAGATGGATACTATTATGTAGATAAAACGATGTATATAGAAAAAATGGAAAACTTAGCAGAAAAAAGGATTTTATTTTTGCGTCCAAGAAAATTTGGGAAAACGTTATTTACAAGTACATTAGAAAATTATTATGATTTCAAAAAAGCAGATAAATTTGAAAAGTTATATGGAAACACATATATAGGAAAACATCCAACAAAATTAAAAAATAGTTATCATATATTAAAATTTAATTTTTCAGGAATAGATACAGAAAATGAAGAAACAACAATAAAGGGATTTAAAGAAAGCGTTGCAATATCAATAGATGGATTTGCAAAAAAATATTCTTTAGATTTTTACACAAATCCAGAATTAACAGCAGAAGGATTATTAAATGCTTTAATAGAGGCTTTTAAGGTGCAAAGAGCAGAAGAAAAAATCTATGTCATTATAGATGAATATGACCATTTTGCTAATGAATTATTAGGATTTAATACAAATCAATTTAAAAATTTAGTGTCAAAAAATGGAAAAGTAAGAAAATGGTATGAGATATTAAAAAAGGGAACAGAAAGTGTAGTAGATAGAATATTTATAACAGGTGTAGCACCAATCACATTAGATAGTCTAACGTCAGGATTTAATATCAGTTCAGATAAAACGCAAGATGAAAGATTTAATGCGATGATGGGATTTACAGAACAAGAATTAAGAACATTGATGAAAGAACAAAATATAGAAGAAGAAAAACAAGAAGAATTATTGCCAACAATGAGAGAAAACTATGACGGATATAGATTTTCATTACATGGAAAAGAAAAAATATATAACTCTAATATGTGTTTATATTTTCTAAATAGTTATACAGAATTAGGAAGAATACCAGACCAACTAATTGATATGAATATAGCAAGTGATTATACAAAATTAGGAAAAATGCTAGATCTATGCAAAGGAGAAGAAAGAGAAAACGTAATTGAAAAGACAGTGTCAGGAGAAGGAATTGTCAGTGAGATAAGACAAAAATTCAATCCAGACATGGAATTTACGGAAATGGATTTAATATCTATGTTATTTTATTTAGGATATTTAACAATAGAAGGAGAAGAAGTAGGCTATCCAAAGTTAAACATTCCAAACAATATAATGAAAGAAATATATTCAGATTATTTTCTAAAAATACTAAGAGAAGAA
>CASFHP010000030.1 GCA_949294555.1 uncultured Eubacteriales bacterium | reverse complement strand
AAATGTATATACTATTTTATGAAATTAAATGTGCAAATGGAAAAATATTACAAATTTTTATATTATCAAGTGGAAAAGTCGCGGTGCGCCAGCGATTTTACACTTGATAATGTTAGAATTTGTATATTTTGTAATGTTAGCCATTTAATGAATAAAATAGTATATACATTTTTTGTTATTTGTAAATCAAACTAAAATATTCAAAAAAGAAACATCTATATTATTCGCCATTTTTCGACAAAAATGCTACAAAAACCAACCTGGTCCAATTTGTCTCATTCATACCATTCCAATTCCCAATCATCTAAAATAACAGTGTCTCCTTCACAAACGCCCATCTCTTTTAATTTGTCTTCAATTCCCATATTTTTCAAGCATTTTTGTAAATAATACATAGATTCATTGTCTTCGATGTTTACTCTTCCCATCAATCTTTGAACTGCTCTTCCTGATACAATAAATACGCCATCTTCTACTTTGATTGTCCAATCGTCTTCTTTTTCTTCTAGTGTATATACTTTTTTGTCTTCTATTTCTACCAATTCTTCTTTTGGTAATGTTTTTAACACTTCTGCCACATGGTCAATTAATTCTTGCACCCCTTGTTTGGTTGCTGCTGATATTTTATAAATTTCTAATCCTTCTTTTTTGGCTAGTTCTTCTACTTGTTTGATTAGTTCTTCATTTTGTACATCAATTTTGTTAGCTACAATAATTTGTTTTCTCGTACTTAATTTTTCACTGTAATTTTTTAGTTCTTTATTAATCGTATAAAAATCATCTACTGGATTTCTACCTTCTTGACCTGATACATCTAAAAAGTGTAATAATAGTCTGGTTCTTTCTACATGTCTTAAAAATTGAATTCCTAATCCTACACCTTCACTTGCACCTTCTATAATTCCTGGAATATCGGCAATGACAAATCCATCTCCATTTTTTGTTTTGACAACGCCTAAGTTTGGTTGCAAAGTTGTAAAATGATAATTGGCAATTTTAGGTTTAGCGTCTGTGACAATTGATAAAAAGGTTGATTTTCCGACATTTGGAAATCCCAATAATCCCACATCTGCTAATAATTTTAATTCTAATATTACTTCTTTTTCTTCGCCTTTATCGCCATCTTCTGAAAATCTAGGTGCTTGTCTAGTAGATGTTGCAAAATGAGAGTTTCCTCTTCCGCCTCGTCCACCTTTTAAAACCAATTCAGTTTGTCCTGGTGTTGATAAATCTGCAACTACTTTTCCTGTTTCTACATCTTTTACAACTGTACCTATTGGAACTTTGATATATAAATCTTTTCCATATTTTCCGTTACAATGGCTTCCACTTCCGTTTTCGCCATTTCCTGCTTTAAATTTTTTATTATATCGAAAATCAATTAAAGTGTTTCTATCTTTGTCAACTTGGAAATAGATGTCTCCACCTTTTCCGCCGTCTCCGCCGTCAGGTCCACCTGCTGCAACATATTTTTCACGTCTAAATGATACGGCTCCATTTCCTCCATCTCCTGATTTAATAATAATTTTTGTATAATCTGTAAACATTTTTACCTCCATAAATTCAAAAAGAAACGTCCCCAATTGGACATTATTCAAAATAGTCTAGCTTCATTGCTTTTTTCACTTTCTTCATGGTTTCTTGTGCTGTTTTTCTTGCTTTTTCTGTTCCTTCTTTCAAGATTTTATCTACAATTTCTGGATGTTCTTCATAATATTTTCTTTTTTCTCTAATTGGTTTTAAGTATTCGCTAATATTTTTTGCTAATTGTTTTTTACAAGCAACACATCCTCTTTTTCCCGCTCTACATTCTGCACAGACAGTATCGACTTCTTCTTTACTAGAAAATAGTTTATGATAATATGCTACCATACATATATCAGGATTTCCTAAATCGTCTTTTTTTATTCTATTGGGGTCTGTTACTGCACTCATGACTTTTTTCGTAATTTCCTCTTCTGTGTCTGATAAATAGATAGCATTTCCTAGCGATTTTCCCATTTTTTCATTTCCGTCTAGCCCTTTTATTCTATGTCCTTCTGATAACACAATTTTTGGTTCTTTTAAAACTTCTCCATAAATACTATTAAACTTTCTAACGATTTCTCTGCATTGTTCAATTAATGGTTCTTGGTCTTCTCCTGCTGGAACCAATTCTCCATCAAATGTCGTAATGTCTGCTGCTTGGCTTACTGGATATCCTAAAAATCCATAGGTTACACTTTCTCCAAACAGTTCTTTTTTTTGTGCAATTTCTGTTTTTACCGTTGGATTTCTTTGAAGTCTTGCAATCGTTACTAAATTTGAATAATATACTGTTAATTCTGCTGTTTCTGGTATCATAGATTGAATATAGATTGTTGTTTTTTCTGGGTCTATTCCACATGCTAAATAATCCATAACCAATTCTCTTACATTTTTTCTTACTTTTTCTGGATTATTGAAATTATCAGTTAATGCTTGCACATCTGCAACTAATATATAGATATCATACTCTCCACTATTTTGCATTTCTACTCTCTTTTTTAAAGATCCAAAATAATGTCCTATATGTAATTTTCCTGTTGGTCTATCTCCTGTTAATACTCTCTTCTTCATCATCAATTCCTTCCTTTCCCAAGATACAAATCTTATTCTATCTTTCCCTTCTCTTTCTTAATGTCACTATTATACTAAATTATATGTATTTTTTCAAGTAATTTTCATCCCCATTTAATATGATAGAACAATAGCGGGCTTTTTTGAACATTTTATCTATTTATAACATTTTAAAGCCCGCGTCATTGTTCGTGCGCCAAATTTTACGCAAGTCAAAATTTGTGTGCAATCGTTAGAGTGGAGCAATGTTCTTGTATAGGAAAAATCGAGTTTTTCCTATACAAGAACAAATCTAGCTTCGCTAGACCTTTTCTCTACTTTTTATATTTGCTATATTAATTTAAGGTCTAGCAAGAAGCGTATAAGATTTGTTGCGCGAAAAATTGTAAAACAATTTTTCTGTGCAATTTGTTTTTTTACATTATAGGAAATACAATTTCCTATAATGTAAAAAAATAAACACGAATATTTCTATTCATGCTTATTTTTGTATATTTATAAATAGGATTGTCAAAATTTATTAACCTATTTCTTGTTTTCTTTTTCTAATCTTATTTCATTTTCAATAATTGTCATAATAATTTGTACCGTTTTTTCTAAGTCATTATTTCTTAAAACATAATCATACATATTAATTCTAGACTCTTCATAATCAAAGCGATTCAATCTTAACTTAATTTCTTGTGGGCTTGGCTTGTCCACTCTATTTTCTAATCGATGTTTTAATTCTTCTTTTGGAACACGTAAAAATATAGTAACCACTTTGGTATCATTGCCCAATAATTCTTTTAAATGTTCTGTTCCATTAACATCAATATCTTTTACGATAATTTTTCCGCTTTTAATTTTGTCATTTAATAATTTTCTAGATGTTCCATAATATTGATTATGATGAATATCGTATTCATAAAATTCTTGATTTTCTATCATTTTTTCAAATTCTTCTCTTGATATAAAATGATAGGTTCCTCCTTCCACATCTCCTTCACGGATTGGTCTTGATGTATAGGAAGGTAATGATTCTACATTTTCCATTCGTTTTATTAGTTCTTTTTTTATTGTATCTTTTCCTGCGCCTGCTACTCCAGATAATATGACTAACATTCTATTGCAACCTTCCCTTCTGCTATTTCAATAGCTGCTATTGTTACTGGTGACTCTTCTTTTGTGTCTACCAATGGTGTTGCACCAGAAGCAATTTGTCTTGCTCTTCTAGCTGTTGCAATTACTAATTCATATCGATTGTTAGCTTTTGTAAGTAATTCTGAAACACTTGGTTTTACTATCATTTTTATTCATTCCTTTCTTTTTAAATGATGATTTTGGGACGGAGAAAAAATCATCATTTCCTAATTTTAATTATTATTTCTATTTTTTATAACTATCAACCAAATGATGATTTTTTGCTCCGTCCCTAAAATCATCATCTAGTTTTCGTCTTGTGAAATGTCTTTATCAATTCTTCCTCCAACCGTTTCTGGTTGTACGGCTGACAATATTACATGTCCTGAATCCATAATTAAAACGGCTCTTGTTCTTCTTCCATATGTTGCATCTACTGCTGTTTTATTATCTTTTGCTTCTTGTATTAATCTTTTGATTGGTGCCGATTCTGGGCTTACAATTGCAACGATTCTTTCTGCTGACACAATATTTCCAAATCCAATATTTACTAATTGCATAAAATCAAATCCCTTCTTACTCTATATTTTGTACTTGCTCTCGTATGTTTTCTAATTGTGTTTTTATATTGATAACTTCATTTGTTATTTCTAAATTGTTTGCCTTTGAACCAATTGTGTTGGTTTCTCTGTTCATTTCTTGAATCATAAAATCTAGTTTTTTTCCAACTGCTCCATTAGAACGTAATAATTCTCTAAATTGATATATATGGCTATGTAACCTGGTTACCTCTTCTTGTATAGAACATTTATCTGCATAAATAACCACTTCTTGTGCCAATCTTGCTTCATCAATTTCTTGGTCTTGCAATAATTCTCTTATCCTCGTATTTAATTTTACTACATATTCTTCAATAAGTCCAGTAGAAAGTGAAGATATTTTTTTTACTTTTTCTTCTACATCGTCAATTCTAGCTTGTAAATCTTGTGCAATTTTCTCTCCTTCAATTTTTCTCATCTCTACTAAATTATCTACTGCTTCTTGCGTTACTTCATCTAATTCGTTTTTTATTGTTTCGTCATCTTGATTATTTTGAATCGTTAACACATCTGGCAATTTTGATATTTCTGTTACAGGGATGTCTGCTATAATCCCTTCTGATTCTGCTAAATTTCTTAATTCTTTTATATACATTCTAGCAATTTCTGTATTAATTTTGATTTCTCTACCTTCTAATGAATTGTTATTAAAGGTAACAAATACATCTACTTTTCCTCTGGTTAATTTTTCTGAAATGATTTTTTTGATTTCTTCTTCTAAATAACTTAGATTTCTAGGCATTTTGACTGAAACATCTAAATATCTATGATTAACGCTTTTGATTTCTATTTGATATTCTCTTAAATTTTTAGATATATTGGCTTTACCATAACCTGTCATACTTTTAATCATCTTTTGCTACATTCCTTTCTCTAATGATATTCTGGTTGAAGATGATTCACAATTTACATAGCTCTACACACTTCTTATTTTTCAACCGTTTTTTTCTTTCTTCCCCTTTTAGATTTTGGTTTTGTTGGTTTTATGATAACCTCTTCTTGTTCAATTTCCTGTGGTTCTTCTTTTTGATGTTCCACTTTTTCTATATTCTCTGCCTCATTTTCTACATCTGCTTTTGTTTTACGCTTTCTCGTTTTCGTCGTTTTTTCTGCTTTTAAATTTTCTGTTTCTATTTTTTCCATCTGTTCATTTTCTTCTTCTACTTTGGTTTCTTCTTTCTTTTTGGTTGTTCTTCTTTTTTTAGGTTCTTTCTTTTCTTTTTCTTCTTCAAGATTTTTCTTTGTTGCACTTTTCTTTTTTGGTTCTTCCGTTATTTCTTCCGCTTTCTTGCTTTTAGCTGTACGCTTTCTTTTTGGCTTTTCTTCTATTTTCTCTTCTACAATACTGTTTTTTTCTTCTTTAATAGTTTTCTTTTTTTCCTCTACCTGTTCTTGCTCTTCTGCTTGTTTTTTCTTTCTTTTCTTAAGTGTACTTTCTTCCTTAATTGTTTTTGCAGTTTTGTTATTTTTGTCTTTCGCTTTTATTGATTTTGGCTTTTTTTCTTTTATTTCTTTATTCTTTTCTACGCTCTTTTCGCTAATTTCTTCTTCGTCATTTTTTCTCTTTTTTGCTTCTTTTATTATTGGTTCTTCTTTTACAATTTCTGATATATCACTAAGACTTCTTACATATTTCATTCTTGCCCTTGTGTAAATAATAATTGATTTTAGTACATAATATATGGCAAACAGATAAGATGAAGTCAATATATATGTTTGATAATCAAATTGGTAAATCGTTATTACATGGTGAATAAACATTGCATGTGTCGCCAATATTAGTAATTCAATTGCTGTAATGGTTAATGTACCACTATCTCTTTTATAGGCTAATTCTAAAAGAATAATGCTAGTTATTAAAAACACGCCAGAAATTGCTTTTGTAATTAGTTCCATATTATCTAAATTCAATCTTGTATACAAAATATTGCATGCAATAAAATATGCCATTACTACAATTGCTAGGATTAAATTTTTAAATATCTTTTTTAGTATTTCTTGTGAAACTTGTTTTGGAACTTTTTTCTTTGCCATTTCTCTTTCAATAATTGTTTGTGCTTCTTCTGCATTTTCTTCTTGATGTATGCTCTCCTCTGTTTTATTCAAGACTTTTTCTGTTGCCTCTTTATTTTTTACTTTTGCCTTTTCTTTTTTCATTTTTTCCCTCTTTCTCATATACATTATTTGATTGGAAAAGAATTAAATTTTGATCCAGCCAAAATTATACTTTTTTTCAATCCATTTCCAATTCATACATAATCATACTCAACATACTTAAAGCAACGGTTTCTGTTCGTAATATTCTATTTCCTAATGTGATAATTTTCGCATGGTGTTCTTCAAGTTTAGCAATTTCTCCTTTATCAATTCCACCTTCTGGTCCTATCACGATAGCGATTTTCATTTCTTTCTGCTTATCTTGTTTTATTTTTTTTAATTCTTGTTTTAATGTGTTCATTTTTTCGTTTTCATATGCTACCAATACTAAATCATATTCTTTCATGTTTTCACATAAGGTATTAATATTCATAATAGGATTTATTGTAGGAATTCTATCTCTTCCTGATTGTTTTGCTGCACTTTCTGCTATCTTCTGCCATCTTTGTACTTTTTTTGCTTTGTCCTTTTCATTTAGTTTTACCACACATCTTTTCATTTCCAATGGTGTGATATCATATACACCTAATTCTACTGATTTTTGGATAACCAATTCCATTTTATCTGCCTTGGGTAATCCTTGAAAAATACTGACTTGTGTATGAGGTTCTACGTTAGAGTCAATTTCTTCTACAATATGACAATATATATGTTTTTCTTCGATTTGTTCTATTTTGCAAATATAATTTTTAGAAGTAAGACTATCACATATATCTATTGTATCATCAATTTTTGCTCTTAGAACATTTTTTATGTGATTCACATCTTCATTTTGTATCTTGATTGTATTTCCTTCAATTTGATTGGTTGTTACAAAAAATTTTGGCATTACATTCTCCTTTTTTTCTTCTATAAAATTATTTATGTTTTTTCAAATGTTGACATTACCACTATTCTTCGAGCATTTTTCTAAATCTGTCATATTATATCACATAAGCCATCACTTTTCCACTAAATTTATGCATTTACCCAAACAGAAGCTGATTTTGCTTTTACTTTAAAAATCCCAAATCCTTCATTATCAATTACCACTTCATCTTGACATCCACCAATCGCGTCTATAAATTTCTCTCCTGCTAGGTCTGTTCCCATATACATTCTTTTTTCTGCGTCAAATTTATTCGCAATTAATACTGCTAAACCAGATTTTATATGTTCGCTATCGCCTTCTCTTGTCCAACCAATACAGTTTGGATGATCAAAATAATCATTTTGTTTTCCATAGGCCTTTTCTTTTCTTAAATCAATCATTGTTGATAATCCTTCAAGTGGTGCAATATTATCATGTTTGATACCATATAAATCTCCCCAAAATACACATGGATAACCTTCATCTCTTAATAAGATAATTGCATAAGCAGGTAGCTTAAACCATCTTTCCACAAAGCTTGCTAAACTTTGTCCTGGCTGTGTATCATGGTTGTCTACAAATGTTACGGCTTTACTTGGATTTTCTTTTACTAATGTTTTTTCTAATATCTTTGTTAAATCATAGTTTTCATCTTTTGAAGCATTATATAAATTATAATGCAAAGGTACATCAAATAAAGAAATTTGCCCCTCTGTTTCTGTGATGTATCGATGTAATTTTGATATATCGCCACTCCAATATTCTCCAACTGCAAATAATTCATCTTCTGTTTGTTTTCTTAGGGTTTTTATCCAGTCTTTATAAAAATTTGCGTCAATATGTTTGACAGCATCTAAACGAAAACCATCTACTTTTGTTAATTCTAGATACCATTTTCCCCAATCTAAACATTCTTGCACAACTTCTGGGTTTTTAAAATCTAAGTCTGCACCCATTAAATAATCATAATTACCAAATTCTTCGTCAACCGCTCCGCTCCATGTCTTATTTTTAAAGCGAAAAATCGCATGTTCTTTGGTTTTATCATCATAATCTATTCCATCAAAATGCGTCCAGTTCCATTCAAAATCAGAATATTTATGGTGTCTTCCTGAGAAGGTAAACTTTGTAGCTACTCTTACTACTTGATTTTCTATAAATGCATTGTGATTTCCCCAATCTACTTGTTCTGCTGGAATGGTTTGTAACATATCTGCTCCCATTTTATGATTTAACACAATATCTGCATATGCTTCTATTCCTGCTTGTTTTAAAGTCATAATACAGTTTAAATATTCATCTTTAGAACCATATTTAGTCTTGACTGTTCCTTTTTGGTCAAACTCTCCTAAGTCATATAAATCATACACACCATATCCAACTTCATCTTTTCCTCCAATTCCTTTATAGGCTGGTGGAAGCCATAAAGCTGTTATTCCTATATCTGCTAACTTTTCTGCTTTGCTAGCTAATGTATTCCACCAATTTTGATTTGTCTCTAAGTACCATTCAAATGCTTGTAATATGACTCCATTTATTTTTTTCATGAATTTTTCCTACTTTCTAACATCACTTTTTATTTTCTATTTTAAAGCTATTTATTGCATTTATTAACATATTATTTTTTCTGTTTGCATTATATCATTTGTCTGGGATAATTTCTAGGTAAAATGGAAAATTATATAATAAATGCACAGAAAAAATTTGATTTTCCCCTATAAGTAGAATAACAGGGATTTCTCCCTGCTACTCTATCAGTTTCTTTAACATATTATATAATGGGTAATTTCCCATTATACTAAATTCAGGTTTTTTTGCTCCAAAACTGGTAGTCGCCATATATAAATCCACTCTTTTCTCTTTACGACTACTTAATCCAATGGTTTTTATAACAGGTAATAAACCATTGAAATATTTCAGCTCCTGTTGAATTTCCTTGTTCTCAAATTCCACCTTTTCAAGGTTCTTTTCGACAAGGATTTTGGAAATCTTTTTGACCTCATTCATACCTTCACAATAGATACCTATTGTTCCTATCAACCGGACATTTACCTGAAGCATTTTTGTTCCTCCTTTTTTTCTATATTCCTAGAAAGCCCCTACACTATTGCATGATACGTATTATACTACGTTATGTTAATATTTGCAACATTTGACAGATGTTTTTTTATTTTGTATAATACCTTTTCGAAAGGAAGCGATTTTTATGAGTTTTGTCTATGAAAGAACAATAAATTATTATGAAACCGATAAAATGGGCGTTGTTCATCATTCAAACTATATTCGTTTTTTAGAAGAAGCAAGATGTTATTACTTACGTGATGCCGATATGCCTTTTGAAAAATTTGAAGAACAAGGCGTTACCATTCCTGTTTTAGAAGTAAAATGTAAATACAAGCAACATGTTACTTTTTCAGATACCATCTCTATTAAAGTTATTGTTAAAGAATTTAATGGTGTTCGTCTAACCATTGGTTATGAAGTAAAAGATAAAAAAACAGGTAATGACGTGATTATTGCCGAAACGAAACACTGTTTTACTGATAAAAATTTAAGACCCGTTAATCTAAAAAAATATTGTCCAGAATTTAGTGATAAATTTGAAGCATTAAAAGAAGCTTAGTACTTTTTCTAAGCTTCTTGATTTATTTCTTCTAGCATTTTATCAACATATTCTAAATTAATTTTATGTGTTATCTCTAATTGTTCTATAAAACTCTTGGTATAACTTGTATTTACATTTAACACAGTTGCATAGGCAAGATGTTTTTCTAATACAATTACACTCTCTAGTGGCTTATCTTCTAACAAAGTATAATCTTCTAAAAACTTTTTATATTTATCCCATCGTTTCATTTCCTTTGCACCTTTTACAGTATAAGTACCATCTAGATATTCTCCTTTTCTTAAATGACGTAATATTACTCTTATGATAGGTTCTAATATAGCAAGCTCAAAAGCCACAAAAAATGTGATAAATACCATATCAGATATTCCTTGACTAATTTGATTTCCACTTATTGTAGCATATATAGCTAAAATTATCATACTTCCAATATATAGTGCTAAAAATACTGTACTTAAACGCATTTTTGTTTCCTTTGTGAAATGATAACTTTCAAATTCTTCTCTTATATATCTTATCCATGTGTTTAAATTTATTTTTTCTTTCTTACAAATCTTGTTATATAAATATTTCTCGTCTTTTTTCAGTAATTCCTCTTCTTTATTTGGTACTGCTTTTAGTTCATAATGATTTTCTTCTTTCTTTTCTATTTTTAGAAATCCCTTTGCACATAAATTTAATATACACGCCATTAAATCTTTTTTCTTTTCAATTTTTTGATTTTGTAAATAGGAAAGTACTGCTGGACTATATTCCACATCTACATCTCTAATATAAATCCCTTCATTTTTTGATGATTTTACTTTCATTTTATTATATATGGTAATTCCCAATCGAATAAAGAAATAACCAAAAATTATCGTTATCATAAAAATCGCAATTCCTCTATTGCTTCCAAATAAACCATATACAAACAAAAGTGGAATAATTGACAATATAAGATATATTGGAATTGTCGCTAACCATATAAGTTTTACATTGATTTCTCCTGTTTTCGCCATAGAAATGATAATCCCTATTACTGCAAAAAAACCATATATTAATACAACAATTATTAAAATTCCAATCATTTTTTCCCCTTTTATTTTTAATTTTTATTTTTTTTATTTGATAGATAATTTGTGTTTATATTAATTATTGACTCAAGTCTGTCCCTTTTGGTATCATTTTGAAACGATTTGGCACGTCCCTAACCGAACAAGCTTAGTTGATTACTTTGACTCATGCCATCTAAGCATCCAAATTTTTTCAATAAGTCTGCTACTGAGTCTCCTACTTTTGATCTAATTTTCATGTCGTCAATAGACATAAATTTTCCATCTTTTCTAGCATTTTCAATCCCTTGTGCTGCTACTGTTCCAAGTCCCGCTATACTATTTAGTGGTGGACGAATACCATCTTCTTCTACAATAAATTTTGTGGCACTTGATTTATATAAGTCTATTGGTAAGAACTTAATACCTCTTTCATACATTTCTAAAACAAGTTCTAAAACTGGATACATGGCTTTATCTTTTTGTGATGCATTATTTCCTTGCAAATCGATTTCTTTCATTTTATTCTTTACTTTTTCTTCTCCAAATATCATGATTTCACTGTCAAATTCATCTGCCGCTCTGATTGAGAAAAATGCTGCATAATAGGCTTTTGGTTCATGCACTTTAAACCATGCAATTCTGAAAGCATTTGTTACATATGCTGCTGCATGTGCTTTTGGGAACATGTATTTTATCTTTTCACAAGATTTGATATACCAGTCTGGTACATTGTGTTCCTTCATTAATGCAGTATATTCTTTCCATTTTTCTGGGTCTTTCAAAGCTTTTCCTTTACGTACGGTTTCCATGATTTTGAATGCTGAATTTGGTGGTAAGCCTTGTTTGATTAGATATATCATAATATCATCACGACAACAGATAGCCTCTGTTAAGGTTACGGTTCCTTCTTCTATTAAAGTTTGTGCATTTCCAAGCCATACGTCTGTACCATGTGATAATCCGAGATATTCGAATTAATTCATCAAATGTGGTTGGTCTGGTATCTACTAACATTCCTCTTACAAATTTTGTTCCAAACTCTGGTATTCCATAACTTCCCACTTCTGAGCCAATTTGTTTTGGTGTGACCCCTAAAGCGTCTGTTGAACTAAAGATAGACATGGTTGCTTTATCATCTAATGGTACTTTTGTTGGGTCAATTCCTGTAATATCTTGTAACATTCTAATAACGGTCGGATCGTCGTGTCCTAGTATATCTAGTTTTAACAAGTTTTGGTCAATTGAGTGATAATCAAAATGGGTTGTAATAATGTCTGAATTTGGGTCATCTGCTGGATGTTGTACTGGACAGAATTCATAGATTTCTCTTCCCTTTGGTACAACAATAATTCCTCCTGGGTGTTGTCCTGTTGTTCTTTTAATTCCTGTACATCCATGGGATATTCTTTTGATTTCTGCTTGATTAATTGGAATATGTCTTTCTTCATAATAATTTTTTACATATCCGTAAGCTGTTTTATCTGCTACTGTACCAATCGTTCCTGCTTTAAAAGTTGTTCCTTTTCCAAAGATAACTTCTGTATATTTATGGGCTTTTGCTTGATATTCTCCCGAGAAGTTTAAGTCAATATCTGGTTCTTTATCTCCATTAAATCCTAAGAATGTTTCAAAAGGGATATCCATTCCATCTTTATCTAGTTTGTGACCACATTTTGGACATTCTTTGTCTGGTAAATCAAATCCATTTTTCACGCCATAATCTGTAAAATCTGAATATTTACAGTTTGGACATCTGTAATGTGCTGGAAGTGAATTTACTTCTGTAATTCCTGTCATGTTGGCAACAAATGATGAACCAACAGAACCTCTGGAACCTACGATATATCCATCTTCATTTGATTTCCATACTAGTTTTTGTGCAATGATATACATAACGGAAAATCCATTTTTGATAATAGAGTCTAATTCCTTATCTAGTCTCGTTTGTACGATTTCTGGTAATGGTTCTCCATATAATTCATGTGCTTTATTGTAAGCAATATCTTTTATGGTTTGTTCACAGCCTGGAATATGTGGCGGACATTTTTCTGGAGATATTGGGCTGATTTGGTCACACATATCTGATATTTTATTGGTATTTGTTACAACTACTTCATAGGCTTTTTCTTTTCCTAAATAACTAAATTCTTCTAGCATTTCTTCAGTTGTTCGTAAATATAGTGGTGCTTGATTATCGGCATCATCATATTTTTGTCCAGCTTCCAAGATACGTCTATAAATTTCATCTTGTGGGTCCATAAAATGCACATCACAAGTTGCCACAACTGGTTTATTTAATTTTTCTCCCAATTCCACAATTTTTCTGTTAATATCTCGTAAAGCCTCTTCATCTGCCACCGTTCCATTTCTAATTAAGAATTGATTATTTCCTGTTGGTTGGATTTCTAAATAATCATAGTCATTGGCAATTTCTTCGATTTCTTCATCTGTTTTTCCAAGCTCAATTGCTTGATATAACTCTCCTGCTTCACAGGCACTTCCCAAAATTAATCCTTCTGAATATTTTTTATACAAACTTTTTAAAATACGTGGTTTTCTATAAAAATAATGCAAATGGGATATAGAAACCAATTTATATAAATTCTTTAATCCAACATAGTTCTTAGCTAGAATAATCGCATGATAAGTTTTTAGTTTTTTGTATTCTTCTTTTTTGGCTTCTTCACTTGCTGCCACTCTATCAATATCTTCTACAATGGTTGCTCCTTTTTTCTTTAACATATCTATCATGACATTAAATACTTTCACAGTTGTATCAACATCATCTAACGCACGGTGTGCGACTTCTACTTTAATACCTAAATTTTCTGCAATTTTTCCTAATTTATATTTCTTGTAATCTGGGAATAAGTCTTTTGCCAAGCTTAAAGTATCTAAATAGGTATAGTTAAAATCATAACCTAATACTTTTGCATTTTGTTTTAAAAATCCGACATCAAAGTTCGCATTGTGGGCAACAATAACCGTTTCTTTATCATCTCCCAAAAATTCTAGTAATTTTGGGAATACCTTTTCAATCGTTTCTGCATCTTTTACCATATCATCTGTAATGTTCGTAACTTCTGTAACTCTTTCTGGGATATGTTTTTCAGGATTTACAAAACAGCTAAATTCATCAAGCACTTCTCCATTTTTTACTTTCATAACGCCAATTTCAGTAATTTTTTCTGTTGTTGCTGAAAATCCTGTTGTTTCTAAGTCTAGTACGCAATAAGTTGTATCAATACTTTGTTTTTTGCCATTATATACGGTTCTCGTATTATCTGGTGCTAAATATGCCTCTACCCCATAGATAATTTTCATATCTGGATTGTCATACCCTAGTAATTTATGGGCTTCCGGGAAGGCTTGTACCACACCATGGTCAGTAATGGCAATGGATTTCATTCCCCATTTCATGGCTCTTTTAATTAAATCTGTTGCTGAAGTCATAGCATCCATCTGACTCATTTGTGTATGCATGTGAAGTTCTACCCTTTTTACTTCTGCATGGTCTTCTCTAATCTTCTTTTTAATGCCTTCTCCTTCTACAATCGTATTTGCCATAATCGTTAATTCATTTGAAAAAGAGTCCATTTGTGCCGTTCCTGCAACGATAACACCTTTTGCATTTTTAATTCTTTTTATGACACGTTTGCTATTATCTTTATTTAAGAACGCTTTACAAGTCATACTGCTGGTTCCATCATAGACATCAAAACTAAGTAAGGTTTTTCCAGATTTTAGCTCTCGATCTTCCATATCAATGACTTCTCCATTGATAGAAACCTTTCCATCATCTACATTTAATTCGGCAATTTTTACCAATGGTTCTGTAATATTCGGGTTCATTCCTAAAATAAGTGGTGTACTTTCATCTTCTTCCGGTAATTCTGGGACTTCTATGTTACTTGTCATAATCGTATTTGCCATGATCGTTACATCCCCAGCATAAGCGTCTAATCCTGCTTTTCCAATTGCTTTAATGACTTTTGCATTTTGAATTTTTTCAATAATTTCTTTTCCTTCAACGGCGTCTTTTGCAAAAGATTTACAAGTGATTGTACCTGTTCCATCATAGATATCAAAAATTAACATTCCTTTTCCTGTTCTGGTTTCTCGACATTCACTTGTTAAAACACGTCCTTCTATGGTAATTCTTGAATTGCTTGCAGTAATGTCTTTAATTGCCACTTTATTTTCTTTGGCTTTTGATGGTTTTCCCATAATATATTCTTGTTCTTCTTGATTTATATCTATGTTGCCTATTTCATGTGCTGGTATTCCGCCTTCTAAAGCCTCTTCTGGAATATATCCTTCCATATCCATTGGTGGTACATAATCTGGATCATTGTATTCAGGAACATTAGCATATTCTACATGATTTTCCTCATTTTCTCTTTGGTGTTGTGCATTTAATTCTTCAATATGGGCAATCGCTTTTTCCTCTACTTGCTTAATCTCTTCACGTATTTCCTCTATCTCTTCTCTTGACAATTGTTCTGTTAAATTTACTTTATATTCTTTTCCAAATAAATTTTTCAATACTTTTTCTAGTTCTTTATCTGTTTTTTTAGCTTTTAAAAAATCAGCACCTTTAATATGCATTTTAATATTGACTTCATTTCCATCAACTTCTACATCACTTTTTAATAAAAGCATTGGCTTCATTAATGGATATTTGTGAGACATATAAGCAATGATGTTCCTCCATTCTGTCTTTATGTCTTTTAGTACTACCCCCTCATGATAATGTATTATCATATCTATATGTTCAAAATGAAATCTTTCTATTAAAAACTTTTCAAAAAGCCATAACTCTTTGATTTCTATATATTCGTCAAAATATAATATGACTTCTAATGTGTTTGTTTTTTTGATGACATTTAGCCCTCGAATATTGGCATATTGTATGTTGGCTTTTGTTTGATAGTCATTGAATATTTCTCCTACTTTTTTTGTTTTTACTGTTTCTTGCATGTATTTTTGCTCCTTTGTTTTTCTCTTTCCTATGGTTTCTATTATATACTATTTTTTTTACATTTCAAGCGAACAAAATGAAAATTTTTTTACATTTTTATATCAAAAAACTCATACTATTTTAAATTGTATGAGTTTTGTTGTTTTGATTTTTCTATATAAATTTCTCCATATATTCTATCAAAAATAACGGTATATTTAAAACTTTATCATCTTTTTTTAGATTATTCATTGATAATCTAATAGATATATCATTATTAAATTTCTCGTTATATTTTGTCAAACTAGTACTATTAGTTGATTTATTCGATTTTACTTCTATTGGTATAATTCTATTTTTATTTTGTATTACAAAATCTATTTCATATCTATCAAAAGTAAAATAATTTGGTACCTCTTCGTAAAGCATTGTTAGCATATTTAATACATAATTTTCTGTAAAAGCACCTTTAAATTCTTCAAATAGTTTATCGCCTTCTATCACAATTCTACTATCTAAATTTGCCATTCTTCTAAGTAATCCTACATCATTCATATAGATTTTGAAACAACTTAAATCATGATATGCTTTTAATGGAAAATCTGTCTTGCTAACGTTGTATACTTTATAAATCAAATTCGCATCATTTAACCAGTTTAATGCACCTTCATATTCTCTTGCACGGGCTCCTTCTTTTATCGTTTGATATAGAAATTTTTTGTTTTCTTTTGCTAATTGTGATGGTATACTATTCCATATTAAAGAAATCTTATTTGCTTCATGATTTTGTGTATGTTTTGAAAAATCACTTTCATAAGCTTTTAATATATTTTCTTGTATCGCATTTACCATTTCCATGTTTTTTTCATTTACCCATGAATAGACCGCTTCTGGCATTCCTCCAATAATGAAATATGCCTTTAATTTTTCCTCTAATTGATTGAAAAATATTTCTGGTATATTTTCGACTTTGGTAATAGACTTCATGTAATCCACTAAATTTTGACAATTATCAGCAATTAAAAATTCACTAAAAGTCATTGGATACATGTTCATAAATTCTACTTTTCCTACTGGGAATGATGTATGTGACAATCTTATTCCCAACAAACTTCCTGCACAAATAATATGATATTCATTTGCCTCTTCTTGAAAATATTTTAAACTATTTAAAGCATCAGGACATTCTTGTATTTCATCAAAAAATATCAATGTCTTTTCTGGTAAAATTGCTTTTCCATATATAAATGCTAGTTGTTCTAAAATTCTTTTAGGGTCTTTTGTATTGACAAATAAATTGTGTAAATCTTCATCATGGTCAAAATTAAAATATGCAACACCTTCATAATTTTCCTCTCCAAACTGCTTTACAATATATGTTTTTCCAACTTGTCTAGCACCTTTTAAGATTAGTGGCTTTCTATATTTACTTTCTTTCCATTTTATTAATTTTTCCATTATCAATCTCTTCATTTGGTTTCACTTCCTATCCATACTATATACATTATCTATTCTAATTATACCATATAATCACATTTTTGCAAAGATTTTGATTACATTTATCACATTTTTACAAGCTTTTTTATTGTCAAAATCACATTTTTGTTAATCTTATATCTTTCAATTATTTTCTAGTTACTACCCCGTTCCTGTACGTAAATAGTAAATTTTTCTAAGAGTAAACCGTTATGAAAAAACTTTTGCTAACAATTACAATTTTAAACCAATCAGATGAATTTTGAACTATGAATTTTAGACAAAATTCTACAATTATGAGACAAAACCCAACCTGTCCCATTTTGTCTCAATTTTATGTAATCTAGAATTTTCGGGCGTTTTATGGTATAATTAGGTAAAATTGATTAAAAAAGATTTTTTCAAAATAATATATATTATATAGAGAAATAAAAATATAAAAATATAAAAAT
>CASFHP010000029.1 GCA_949294555.1 uncultured Eubacteriales bacterium | reverse complement strand
TCCATTACCAACACAAAAGGAAATCGTAACAATTTTACGTTCTCCACACAAATACAAAGATTCAAGAGAACAATTTGAAATGAGAACACATAAAAGAGTTATCGACATTTTATATCCAACACAAAAAACAGTTGACAGCTTAATGAAATTAGAGTTACCAGCTGGTGTAGATATAGAAATTAAATTATAATTAAATTTTAACCTACAATACAATGTAGCATCAAAACCAAGCTGATATCAACATTAAAAATGCTAATACAAAATATCAGCCAATAGTTAGGAGGAAAGAAAATGAAAAAAGGAATAATCGGAAGAAAAATTGGAATGACACAAATCTTTGATGAAAAAGGAAATGTAATTCCAGTAACAGTTATAGAAGCTGGACCATGTGTTGTAGCACAAATTAAAACTGTAGAAACAGATGGTTACAATGCGGTTCAATTAGGATTTGGAGATGTAAAAGACAAACACATCAACAAACCAGAAAAAGGACATTTTGCAAAAGCAAAATTAGCCAACAAAAAACATTTAAGAGAATTCAAATTAGATTCAATAGAAGGAATCAAAGTTGGAGACGAAGTAAAAGCAGATGTTTTTGAAGCAGGAGAAAAAATCGATGTTCAAGGAACATCAAAAGGAAAAGGATTCCAAGGTGTTATCAAAAGACATGGACAACACAGAGGACCAATGGGACATGGATCTATGTATCATAGAAGACCAGGTTCAATGGGATCTACATCAACACCAGGTAGAGTATTTAAAGGTAAAAAATTACCAGGACATATGGGAAGAGTTACTGTTACAATACAAAATCTAGATGTTGTAAGAGTAGATATGGATAAAAATGTAATCTTAGTAAAAGGTAGTGTTCCAGGAGCTAAAGGAGCTATCTTAAAAGTAAAATCAGCTGTAAAGGCTACTAAATAGAAGGAAGGAGGAAGAACGAAATGCCAAAAGTAGACGTTTTAGATATGAAAGGTAAAAAAGTAAGTGATATAGAATTAGCTGATAGTGTATTTGGTATTGAACCAAATGAAGCTATTGTACATAGCGTTTTAGTGAACTATTTAGCTAATCAAAGACAAGGTACACAAAGTACAAAAACAAGAGCAGAAGTTTCAGGTGGTGGTAAAAAACCATGGAGACAAAAAGGAACAGGTAGAGCAAGACAAGGTTCAATCAGAGCTCCACAATGGATTAAAGGTGGTATCGCTTTAGGACCAAAACCTCGTTCATATAAATATTCTGTAAATAAAAAAGAAAAAAGACTTGCTATTAAGTCAGTATTAAGTTCTAAAGTTTTAGAAAAAGAATTAACAGTTGTTGATAAATTAGAAGTAAAAGAAATCAAAACAAAAACAATGGTAAAAGCATTAGCAGATATGAAAGTTGAAGGAAAAACATTAATTATTCTTCCAGAGAACAATAAAAATGTTTTAATGTCATCAAGAAATATCGAAGGTGTTAAAACAATCGTTGCTAATAACATAAACATATTTGATTTATTAAAATATACAAATCTAATTTTACCAGTAGACACTGTTAAAAAATTAGAGGAGGTGTACGCATAATGTTACCAGAAGAAATTATAATTGCACCAGTTGTTACTGAAAAAAGTAATGACCAATTACAAGAAGGTAAATACACTTTCAAAGTAAATAAAAAAGCAACAAAAGTTGAAATAGCAAAAGCTGTTGAAAAACTTTTTGAAGTAAAAGTATTAAATGTAAATACAATTACAGTAAGAGGAAAGAAAAAAAGAGTAGGATACCATGTTGGAAAAACATCTGACTGGAAAAAAGCAATTGTTACAATTGATACAAATCCATCAGATGAAACATATCTAACAAAAGGTGGAAAAGAAGTTAAAGTTGCTAAAAAATATAAAGATTCTATTGATGAGTTTATGGGAGCATAAAACGAATGAAAATCAGCACCTTGCGTCGTTAAATTTTATAATGAAATCCTCAATGTGCAATAAGCACATCTCCGGTGTTCATTATAAAATTTGCCTAGCAATATACTAATTTTGATTTGTTTAGCGGAAGAAATATATAATATAGAGGTTGGTATTTAATTATGGATAAACAAGAAAGATTAAAAGCAAAGGTTCTAGCTGAAACATTAAGATTGATGGCAACAAAAATCGAAAATGGTTTCCCTGTAACAGAGGAACAACAAGAAATGCTAACAAGTTTGTCAAAAGAAATTGTGTTTTTACATCCAAGAGAATATGACAAACCAATATGGAAAATAGAGGAAGAAGAAAAATCTGATAGGATACCAGCTAGAAGAACAACATTGCCAACATATGATATGAAACTTAAAAAACAAAAAAGTAAAGATATCGGGAAAGAACCCGGAGAATAAAGAATATCTGTTATGCGGAGCAGGAAAAACATCCGTAAATAATGTAAAGTAGAAAAAAGTAATTCAAGAAGAATTATTCAAAATTAATCAAAAACGAGCAGTACAAGGAAATCAAAATTGAAAAAACGCAGATTGTACGCTTGTACATCGAGGATTTTTC
Organism: uncultured Eubacteriales bacterium; assembly: GCA_949294555.1. Lineage (GTDB taxonomy): Bacteria > Bacillota > Clostridia > TANB77 > CAG-508 > CAG-269. Next base: position 56,756 of record CASFHP010000029.1, on the reverse strand, counting down.
AATGAAGATTGACACAGTAATGCGAAGTTTTTCATTAATTTTGCGAGAAAGGAGATAAAATAATGGGAATGAAGCATTTTAAACCATACACACCATCAAGAAGAAACATGACAGTTTCAGACTTTTCAGAAATTACAAAGAAAACTCCTGAAAAATCATTACTTGCAAAGAAAAAGAAAAATGCAGGTAGAAATTCTTATGGTAGAATAACAGTAAGACACCAAGGTGGTGGAAACAGACAAAAATATAGAATTATAGATTTTAAAAGAAGAAAAGATAACATGGAAGCAACTGTTATCGGAATAGAATATGATCCAAACAGAAGTGCCAATATTGCTTTAGTTCAATATACAGATGGAGAAAAAGCATATATTTTAGCACCACAAGGATTAAAAGATGGAGATAAAGTTGTATCTGGTGAAACAGCAGATATCAAACCAGGAAATTGTATGCCAATCAATAGTATTCCAGTTGGTACATTAATTCATAATATTGAATTAAATCCAGGACAAGGTGGAAAATTAGTTAAAGCTGCTGGACAAAGTGCACAATTAATGGCTAAAGAAGGTAAATATGCACATGTAAGATTACCATCAGGAGAAATGAGATTAATCTTAGCTAGATGTAGAGCTACAATTGGTGTTATTGGAAACAGCGATCATGAAAATGTAAAATTAGGAAAAGCTGGTAGAAAAAGACATATGGGAATTAGACCAACTGTTAGAGGATCTGTTATGAACCCAGTAGATCACCCTCATGGCGGTGGTGAAGGTAGAGCTCCAGTTGGACACGCAGGACCACTTACTCCTTGGGGTAAACCAGCACTTGGATATAAAACAAGAAATAGAAAGAAATTATCAAATAAATTTATCGTTAAGAGAAGAAAATAAAATTTAATTTTAAGAATAGGAGGAAAATGTAATGTCAAGATCAAGCAAAAAGAAACCATTTGTACAACCTAAGTTATTAAAAAGAATAGAAGCTATGAACGAGACAGGAGCTAAAGAAGTATTAAAAACATGGTCAAGAGCTTCAACAATATACCCTCAAATGGTTGGTCATACAATCGCTGTACATGATGGAAGAAAACATGTTCCAATTTATATAACAGAAGAGATGATCGGTCATAAATTAGGTGAATTCGCTCCTACTAGAACATTTAAAGGTCATGCAGGAGAAAAAACAACAAAAGTTAATAAATAGAAAGAGAAAAAGGAGAACACAATAACGATGGTCATCAGTAAATCACAAGGGGAGGGGACATTCCTTAATCCGAGTGGAAGTGACCAATGGGGAAAGCTTAAGTCCCCTGACATTAATCAAGGAGGTAGAATAAAGTGCAAGAGCAAGAAACAGTAGTAAAAAACGAAGCTAGAGCTACTCTTAGGTATACAAGAATATCAGCTAGAAAAGTAAAAATTGTTGCAGACTTAATAAGAGGAAAAAATGTAGATGAAGCTTTAGCAATCGTAAAATTCACACCAAAAGCATCATCAGAAATCATTGAAAAATTATTAAAATCAGCAATTGCTAATGCTGAAAATAATCACGATATGAAACATGAAAATTTATATGTTGCTGAAATTTATGCAAATCAAGGTCCTACATTAAAGAGAATTAGACCAGCTGCAAAAGGTTCAGCAGTAAGAATTAGAAAAAGAACAAGTCATATTACAATAGTTTTAAAAGAAAAGGAGGACTAGAAATTCTATGGGACAAAAAGTACATCCAACAGGTGTTAGAGTTGGAATAATCAAAGATTGGAATTCTAAATGGTATGCAGATTCAAAAAACTTTGCAGATTATTTAGTAGAAGACCAAAAAATCCGTAAATTTTTAAAGAAAAAATTATATACTGCTGGAATTTCTAAAATTGAAATTGAAAGAACAGCAAAAGCCGTTAAAGTAAACTTATATACTGCTAAACCAGGAATCGTAATTGGAAAAGGTGGAGCAGGTGCAGAAAGTTTAAAAGCAGAACTTGCAAAAGAAATAGGAAAAGATGTTAACTTAAACATTGTAGAAGTAAAAAATATTGATACAGATGCACAATTAGTAGCAGAAAACATTGCTGGACAATTAGAAAGAAGAATTTCATTCAGAAGAGCTATGAAACAATGCATGCAAAAATCTATGAAAGCAGGTGCTTTAGGAATTAAAACTTCAGTATCTGGAAGATTAGGTGGAGCTGACATGGCTAGAACTGAATTCTATAAAGAAGGAAATATTCCATTACAAACATTAAGAGCTGATATTGATTATGGATTTGCAGAAGCAGATACCACATATGGAAAAATCGGTGTAAAAGTATGGATATATAAAGGAGAAGTTCTTCCTACTAAACAAGAGGAAGGAGGAGACAAATAATGCCATTAATGCCAAAAAGATCAAAATTTAGAAAAATGCAAAAAGGTAGAATGAGAGGAAAAGCTACTAGAGGAAATAAAGTTACAGATGGAGAATGGGGAATTCAAGCAGTAACAGCTGGATTAATTACTGGTAACCAAATAGAAGCAGCCCGTATTGCCATGACTCGTTATATAAAAAGAGGTGGAAAAGTTTGGATTAAAATATTCCCAGACAAACCAATTACAGCAAAACCAATTGGAACTCGTATGGGTAAAGGTAAAGGAGCTCCTGAATATTGGGTAGCAGTTGTAAAACCAGGAAGAGTAATGTTTGAAATCGCTGGTGTACCAGAAGAAACTGCTAGAGAAGCTTTAAGACTTGCTATGAACAAACTACCTAATAAAACAAAAATTGTAGCAAGAGAAACTGAAAAGGTAGGTGATAATGATGAAGATAAATAAAATTAGAGAGATGTCTTCACCAGAACTAGAGAAAGAATTAGGTGAACTAAAAACAGAATTATTTAAATTAAAATTTAGTTTAGCTACAAACGGATTAGATAATCCAATGAAGATTAAAGAAGTAAAAAGAGATATAGCTAAAATAAATACTGTATTAACAGAAAGAAAAATAGCTGAGAGCAAAAAAGCTTAAGAAAGGAGAAATCTAGATGGAGGAAAGAAATCTTCGTAAAGTTATGGTTGGAACTGTTAAATCAAATAAAATGGATAAAACAGTTGTCGTAGCAGTAGAAACAAATGTAAGCCATGGTGTATATGGAAAAACAGTAAAAAGAACATATAAACTAAAGGCACATGATGAAGAAAATGCTTGCCAAATTGGCGATAAAGTTAGAGTAATGGAAACAAGACCACTTTCTAAAGATAAAAGATGGAGAGTAGTTGAGATTTTAGAAAAAGCAGACATTAAATAAAAAATAATATAATAAAAAGGAGAAGACTTTAGCGATGGTCAACAGTTATTCACAAGGGGAAGGGACATTCCTTAGCCCAGAGTGGAGATGACCAAAAGGTAAGGTGTGTCCCCTGACATTAATTAAAGAAGGGAGGAACCAAAAAATGATACAACAACAAACAAGATTAAAAGTAGCAGATAATACAGGTGCAAAAGAGATTATGTGTATTAGATGTTTAGGTGGTTCATATAGAAAAACATGTAATATCGGAGATGTTATAGTTGCTTCTGTTAAATCAGCAACACCAGGTGGCGTTGTAAAAAAAGGTGATGTTGTAAAAGCTGTTGTTGTTAGATCTAAAAAAGGTCTAAGAAGAGCAGATGGTTCATATATAAAATTTGATGAAAATGCAGCTGTTATAATAAAAGAAGATGGAACACCAAGAGGAACTCGTATCTTTGGACCAGTTGCAAGAGAATTAAGAGAGAAAGATTATATGAAAATATTATCTTTAGCTCCAGAGGTATTGTAAATAAAAGTAGGGAAAAACTTTAGCAAAGGTCATAAGTAAATCACAAGGGGAGGGGACATTCCTTAACCCAAGTTGAAGTGACCAAGAGGTAAGGTGTGTCCCCTGACATTAATAAGTAAAGGAGGTAAGTCTCTAATGAGAATTAGAAAAGGCGATAATGTCCAAGTTTTATCTGGAAATGATAAAGGTAAAACAGGAGAAGTATTAGAAGTAATGCCAAAAGAAGATAAAGTCGTTGTTAAAGGTGTTAATGTTAGAAAAAAACATGTTAAAGCCAGAAAACAAGGAGACGAAAGTGGAATTATACCAGTAGAATGTGCTATACCAACTTCTAAAGTAAACGTTGTTTGTCCAAAATGTGGAAAAGTAACAAAAGTTGGATATAGTTTAGATAAAGACAAAAAAATTCGTGTTTGTAAAAAATGCGGTGCAGAATTAAAATAGGAAGAAAGGAGGATTAAAACAAAATGGAAAAATTAAGAGAACAATATGAAAAAGAAGTAATCCCAGCATTAATGAATAAATTTGGATATAAATCAATTATGCAAGTTCCAAAACTTGATAAAATTGTTATCAATATAGGTTTAGGAGATGTAAAAGAAAATCCTAAATCATTAGAAAATGCTATGAATGATTTAATGCAAATTACAGGTCAAAGACCAATTGTAACAAAGGCAAAAAAATCAATTGCAGCATTTAAACTAAGAGAAGGTGTTAATGTAGGTTGTAAAGTAACATTAAGAGCAGATAAAATGTATGATTTTGCTTACAAACTATTTAATGTAGCACTTCCAAGAGTTAGAGATTTTAGAGGAGTATCAGCAAATTCTTTTGATGGAAGAGGAAACTATGCTATGGGTATAAAAGAGCAATTAATATTCCCTGAAATCGAATATGATAAAGTAGATAAATTAAGAGGTATGGATATAATTTTTGTAACAACAGCTGAAACAGACGAAGAAGCTAAAGAGTTATTAAAATTAATGGGAATGCCTTTCAAAAATTAGTCAAAGGAAAGGAGAAAAACTATGGCTAAAAAAGCAATGAAAATAAAACAAGCAAGACCACAAAAATACAAAACAAGAGAATATAACAGATGTAAATTATGTGGTAGACCACATGCATATATTAGAAAATATGGAATATGCCGTGTATGTTTTAGAGAATTGGCTCATAAGGGAGAGATTCCAGGGGTTAAGAAAGCCAGCTGGTAAAAGAATTTCGATGAAATCAATCATCTTGCACATTTTTGCAATTAATAAAAAACTTCGACGTACAAACGTACGACTTCAGCTTTTTATTAATCACAAAAATGCACAATATAATCAATTTCATCAAAATTATTAAAAACGAAATGGTTAAAATAGAAGTTGTGTTTTTAATTCCAAACCTCGACGTACAATGAGTACGCCTTCAACTTGCAATTAATCTCAAAAATGCACATCTTACTACTTTGAATCAATTTTGAAATAATAATAGAAAAAGGAGGTAAGTAATTAATGAACATTACAGATCCAATAGCAGATATGTTAACAAGAATAAGAAATGCAAATAGTTCTAAACATAAAACAGTTGATATACCAGCTTCAAAAATGAAATTAGGTATTGCTGAAATATTGTTTAAAGAAGGATATATAAAATCTTTTGAAGAAATTAAAGATGATACACAAGGAATCATCAGAATTACTTTAAAATATGATGAAAAAGGAACAAGAGTTATTGATGGATTAAGAAGAATCAGTAAACCAGGATTAAGAGTATATGCTTCAAAAGAAGAATTACCAAAAGTTTTAAATGGCTTAGGAATTGCAATTATTTCTACATCACAAGGACTAAAAACAGATAAAGAAGCAAGAGAATTAGGAATTGGTGGAGAAGTATTAGCATATGTGTGGTAATTCCATAAGATAATTAGGCGAACAAAAGGAAAGGGATATAAGAAAAGTGTATCTAGTACCAGAAATTAGTCATAACATAGTGGAGATAAGTATGAGTTGGACAATATTTTTAATTCTAATACAGATAGGCTTGTGGATAGGGGGTAGTAAACATAATTCTAGCTTCGGTAGCACTTATCATAAAAATCAAATCTAGTATAAAATATCATATCATATCTTTAGTTACGACATTTTTTATAGAATACTTCAATGTTTCAAGACAATGGCTTGGTGGGGTGTATAATTATGAGGTAGGTTTACTACATATAGCACTTGCTATAATTCTTTTAATTATTCAAATAATTATCTTTATAAAATTAATAAAAGAAATAAAAAAGAAGAGGAGGGAATCCAAAGATGTCAAGAATAGGAAATAAACCAATTACAGTACCATCAGATGTTACAGTAAAAATAGAAGGACAAAAAGTTAATGTAACAGGACCAAAAGGTACTTTAGAAAAAGAATTCGATAAAAATATTTCTATAGAATTAGATGGAAATGTAATTAAAGTTACAAGAAGTAATGATGAAAAACAAAATAGAAGTTTACATGGATTGACAAGAACTTTAATTAATAATATGATAATTGGTGTAACACAAATGTATAGCAAAGAATTACAAATCAATGGTGTAGGATACAGAGTTGTAAAACAAGGAAACAACTTAAATTTAACATTAGGATATTCACACCCAGTTATATTTGAAGCACCAGCAGGAATTACTTTTGATGTTCCAAACCCAAATACAATTATCGTAAAAGGAATTGATAAAGAATTAGTTGGGCAAACAGCAGCAGAAGTAAGAAAACAAAGACCACCAGAAGTATATAGAGGTAAAGGTATTAAATATGCTGATGAGGTTATTAGACGTAAGGAAGGTAAAACAGGTAAATAAATTTTAATCAACTTCAGCATCTTGCACATTTTCAATATAATAATCAGACTTCGACGTACCAATGTACGCCTTCATCCTGCTTATTTTATTGAAAATGCACAATATACTAAATTTGATTAAAATTAAATTAAATTGTTTTGATTAAAAGTAATAATTGCCACATTTTTGTTTTATTTACAAAAATGAACATCTTATCACTTTAAATCAAAATTTAAGAAAAAATCTTACTACTTTTGATTTAATTTAAAAAGTAAAATAGAACTCAATTTCTAAGAAAGGAGTAATAAAAATGGTAAAAAAGACAGATAGAAAAATGGAAAGACAAAGAAGACATATGCGTGTAAGAAGAAAAATATCTGGAACAGCTGAAAGACCAAGATTATGTATATATAGAAGTAATACAAATATATATGCACAAATTATCGATGATGTTGCTGGAAATACATTAGTAGCAGTTTCAACATTAGATAAAGAAATTAAAACAAAACATGCCAATAAAGAAGCCGCTAAAGAAGTTGGAACTTTAATAGCAAAAAGAGCAGCTGAAAAGAAAATTGTAGATGTTGTTTTTGACCGTGGTGGATACATATATCATGGTGTTGTTAAAGAATTGGCTGAAGCAGCAAGAGAAGGCGGACTTAAATTTTAATAGAAATAAAAAGGAGATCACATGAACAAAGGTCATAAGTAAATCACAAGGGGAGGGGACATTCCTTAATTCTCGAGTGGAAATGACCTAAGGGTAAGGTGTGTCCCCTGACATTAATCGAAGAAGGAGGGAAATAAACCGATGGAAGAAAAAAACGAATTAAAAGAAAAAGTAGTTGCTATTAACAGAGTTGCAAAAGTTGTAAAAGGTGGTAGAACTTTTAGATTTAGTGCAGTTGTTGTTGTTGGTGACGAAAACGGACATGTTGGTGTTGGTAATGGTAAAGCAGCAGAAGTTCCAGACGCAATTAAAAAAGCTATCCAAGAAGCTAAGAAAAACTTAATCGAAGTACCTGTTGTAGAAACATCAGTACCTCATGAATATGTAGGAAAATTCGGAAGTGCAAAAGTTATGCTAAAACCAGCAGCTGTTGGTACTGGGGTTATTGCAGGAGGAAGTGTTAGACCAGTATTAGAGCTTGCAGGATATAAAAATATAAGAACAAAAGTTATTGGAACAAATAATCCAAGAAACGTTGTTTATGCTACATTAGAAGGATTAAAAGCAATGCAAACAGTTGAACAAGTAGCAAAAAAAAGAGGTAAAAAAGTAGAAGATATAATCTAATTAAAAATAAAAAGGAATAGGACATATCTTGTCACAAGTGGAAATGACCAAGAGGTAAGGTGTGTCCCCTGACGAATAAAATAAGGGAGGTGCAAACCGTAATGAAACTAGATGAATTAAAACCAGCTGTAAGTAAAGTAAATAGAAATAGAGTAGGTCGTGGTACTTCATCAGGAAATGGTAAAACAGCAGGAAGAGGACATAAAGGACAAAAAGCTAGATCTGGTGGAGGTGTAAGAAGAGGATTTGAAGGTGGTCAAACACCATTATATAGAAGATTACCAAAAAGAGGATTTACAAATATCCATGCTAAAACTTACACAGAAGTAACATTAAAAATGCTTAACTTATCAAAAGCAACAGATGTTACAGCTGAAACACTTCTAGAAGAAGGAATTATCGGAAAAATTAATGATGGAATCGTTATACTAGCAACAGGAAAATTAGAAAAAAAATTAAATGTAAAGGCCAAAAGATTTACAGCAAAAGCAAAAGAAGAAATCGAAGCTTTAGGCGGAAAGGCAGAGGTGGTTTAATTGTTTAAAACGTTAAAAAACGCATTAAAGACACCAGATGTAAGAAAGAGATTATTATTTACACTATTATTAGTTGTTATATTTAGATTAGGATGTTATATAACTGTACCTGGAGTAGATAGCATAGCACTATCTGAAGCGATGCTACCAGAAGATACGACTTTAACAGGAACAGAAGGAATAACTAGTTTGATAAATATTCTTTCTGGAGGAGCTTTTTCTAGATTTTCTATTTTTGCAATGACAATCAGTCCATATATCACTGCTTCAATTGTTATCCAATTGTTAGCAATGATCATCCCTTCATTAGAAAGATTAACGAAAGAAGGGGGAGAAGAAGGAAGAAAGAAAATCAATAGATATACAAAAATTTTAACGATTATACTTGCTTTAGTAGAAGCAATTGGTATTTATTTTGCATATAGATCAAGTGGTATATTTGTTGATGACACATTTTTAACAGGTGCTTTAGTTGTAGCTGGATTAGTTGCAGGTACATCAATATTAATGTGGCTTGGAGACCAAATTACCAATAAGGGTGTAGGAAATGGAATATCAATACTAGTCTTTTTAGGTATTGTATCAACTTTACCAGGTGCTATTACAACATTATGGAATTTAATTATACCAAATGGTGTATTTAGTACAACAGGACTATTACTTGCACTTGGTATTGTTATAGGAGCAATCATTTTAATTGCAGGTGTTGTATTTGTACAACAAGCTGAAAGAAGAATACCAGTACAATATTCTAAAAAGGTTGTTGGAAGAAAAATGGTAGGAGCACAAAATACACATATTCCATTAAAATTGGCTATGGCAGGTGTAATGCCTATTATATTTGCATCATCATTTATGACATTTCCAGCAATGATTATTCAAATATTTGTACCAGATATTGCAAGTCAAACTGGATTTTTAGCAGGATTATATAATTTCTCAATAGCTACATCAACATCAAATGTAGGTATTGGATATTCTATAGCAAATGCAATTGTGTATTTATTATTAATTTTAGGATTTACGTATTTTTATACGTATGCAACATTTAATCCAGCAGAAGTATCAAATAATATAAAGAAAAATGGCGGATTTATACCTGGAATAAGAGCAGGAAAGCCAACAACAGAATATTTATCATCTGTAGTTTCTAAATTAACATGTTTTGGTGGATTATTCTTAGCAATTATAGCAGTATTACCTATGTTAATGAGATTTACAAACTTAAACATCGCATTTGGAGGTACAACAATTTTAATTCTTGTAGGTGTTGCGCTAGAAACTGTTCAACAATTAGAATCTTTATTAGCAATGAGACACTATAAAGGATTCTTAGAAAAATAATGTAATAAAGCATTATAATCTGAAAATTGCCAAAGGAGACGGCTATTTTGGCAATTTTCAATCTTTTAATTATAAACGCAAAAATGATAAAAATAATTTTTTCAATGTTTATTTGGATGTTTAATGTAAAAAATAATAAATATTAAAAAGGTTATTTTAGAAGCATAGAAAATTATATTTCTATAACTTTAAAACAATATTAACCCTAAAATTAAAGTAAAGGAAGTGTTTTTATGATTATCATTATGTTAGGAGCACAAGGTACTGGAAAAGGAACAGTAGCAGGAATGATAAGTACTGCAACAGGATTGCCACAAATTTCAACAGGAGATATTTTTAGAAAGAATATTAGTGAAAAAACCCCATTAGGTATTGAAGCAGACAAATATATTTCTAAAGGAGATTTGGTTCCAGATGAAGTAACTGTACCAATGGTAGAAGATAGATTAACATGGGAAGACGCAAAAAATGGGGCTATTTTAGATGGTTTCCCAAGAACAATTGAACAAGCAGAAAAATTAGATGAAATATTAAATAAGAACGGAAAAAAAGTAGATTTAGTTGTAAATTTAGTAACACCAAAAGAAGAATTAATTGATAGAATGTTAACAAGAAGAGTATGTACAAATCAAGAATGTAAAACAACATATAATACAAAATTAAATCCACCAAAACAAGAAGGAATTTGTGATAAGTGTGGTTCACCATTAAAACAAAGAGCAGATGATTCTGACCCAGAGGCAATAAAAAGAAGATTAGAAATTTATGAAGAAAAAACAAGCCCATTAGTACAATATTATGATGAAAAAGGTGTATTAAAAACAGAAACAGTAAGTCTTTCAATTAATAGAATGGGAAAAGATGTAGCAGATGATATTATTGCATTATTAAACAAATAAAATGAAATAAATTAGTAATTTTATGTTTGCTAGATAAAATATAACAAAAGATACATTGACTATTTTAGAAATGCACAATCGGATAAATAGAATAAGATAAAAGTTGATAATAAAGATAAATTAGCTTATTATCAGCTTTTATGTTCTTGCATTATTGTATATAGAAAGAAGGAAGAAAAGATGGTAACAATCAAATCAAAAAGAGAAATTGAATTGATGAAAGAAGCATGTAAAGTTGTTGCATTGACCTATAAAGAGTTAGAAAAAAAAATAAAACCAGGAATGACAACATATGAATTAGATCAAATAGCAGAAAAAAAGATGAGAAGTTTGGGAGCTATTCCAGCAGAAAAAGGATATGACATAGGAATTAGAGGTGTTCCAAAATTTCCAGCATCCATTTGTGTATCAATCAATGATGAAGTGATTCATGGGATTCCTTCAAAAACAAGAGTCATTAAAGAAGGAGATATTGTGAGTGTTGATACAGTAGCACTAAAAGATGGATTTAATGGAGATGCGGCAAGAACATTTATGATTGGGAATGTTTCTAAAGAAGCCAAAAGATTAGTAGAAGTTACAAAACAAGCCTTTTTTGAAGGAATTAAATATGCAAAACCAGGAAATCGAATTGGAGATGTTTGTCATGCTATTGGAGAATATGTACATTCACAAGGGTATTCAGTTGTAAGAGAGTTTCAAGGACATGGAATCGGAAGAGAAATGCATGAAGATCCAGGTATACCAAATTATGGAAAGGCAGGAAGAGGAATTCGCTTAGAACCAGGTATGACATTAGCCATAGAACCTATGGTAATACAAGGAAAGCCAAATATTTTAGAATTAGATGATGGGTGGACAATTATCACAGAAGATGGAAGTTTAGCAGCCCATTATGAAAATACAATTTTAATTACAGAAAAAGAGCCAGAAATCTTGACATTACTTTAATTATGATGTATAATACAATAGTTATTATGCACGATGGATAAACTTGCATAATAAAAAGCTCTTTAAGGGGGGAAAGATTTTGTCAAAAGAAGATGTTATAGAAGTTGAGGGAGTAGTTGTAGAAGCACTACCAAATACTACTTTTAAAGTAGAATTAGAAAATGGACATCAAATTTTAGCCCATATATCAGGTAAATTAAGAATGAATTATATCAAAATTTTACCAGGTGACAAAGTGAAAGTAGAACTTTCACCATATGACTTAAATAGGGGAAGAATCACTTGGAGAGCAAAATAAAATAGATAAAAATTAACCCAAAAATATATATAAATTATTTTAGGAGGTGCAAAAATGAAAGTAAGACCATCAGTAAAGAAAATATGCGATAAATGCAAAATTATTAAAAGAAAAGGGAAAATTAGAGTTATTTGCGAAAACCCTAAACACAAACAAAGACAAGGATAGTCTTAAAAATGCTAATAACACAAATTGGATAGCGGCTGTGAAATCAGAAATGATTTACATATCAAATTTGTGTTTATATATATGTCTTAAGGAAATTTAAAGACTAGGGTAAACACTAGTGGCATTTCACCTTTAAATGAAATTAAGACAAAACAAGAAGATAAAATAAAGAAAAACAAAAAATATTTTGGAGGTGCAAAAACATATGGCTCGTATAGCAGGAGTAGATTTACCTAAAGAAAAAAGAGTAGAAATAGGACTTACATATATCTATGGAATTGGTGTATCAAGTTCTAGAAAAATCTTAGAAAAAGCTGGTATCAATCCAGATACAAGAGTAAAGGACTTAACTGATGAAGAAGTTAATAGCATTAGAAAAGTTATTGACGAATCATATAAAGTTGAAGGTGATCTAAGAAGAGAAGTAGCATTAAACATTAAAAGATTGACAGAAATTGGATGCTACAGAGGACTAAGACATAGAAGAGGTCTTCCAGTAAGAGGACAAAGAACAAAAACAAATGCTAGAACAAGAAAAGGTCCTAGGAAGTTGGTTAGTAAGAGTAAAAAATAATTAAAAATCGATTACAATCGGCATCTTGCACATTTTTATTCATTAATCAGACTTCAAGGTATAAAAATCGATTACAATCGGCATCTTGCACATTTTTATTCATTAATCAGACTTCAAGGTACAAAAGTACATTTTCAGTCTGCTTAATTTCATAAAAATGCACAATATACCAATTCTAATCAATTTTGGTAAGATGTGAACGTAAATATTCGGCTTGTAATAAATAACAAAAATGCACATCTTAATACTTTTAATCAATTTTATAAAAGAGATGTTCACTTAAATAAAGGAGGGAATTAAAAACAATGGCTAATAATAAAACAACTAGAAAACCAGTTGCTAGAAGAAATAGAAAAAATATAGAAAAAGGTCAAGCACATATCCATTCTAGTTTTAACAATACAATTGTAACAATTTCAGACGTACAAGGAAATGCAATTTCATGGGGAAGTGCAGGAGCATTAGGCTTCAAAGGATCTAGAAAAAGTACACCATATGCAGCTGGACAAGTTGCTGAAACAGCAGCAAAAGCAGCTATGGAACATGGTTTAAAATCTGTTGAAGTATTTGTCAAAGGACCAGGAGCTGGTAGAGAAGCTGCCATCAGAGCACTTCAAACAGCAGGTCTAGAAATTAGTGCAATTAAAGATGTAACACCAATACCACACAATGGATGTAGACCACCAAAAAGAAGAAGAGTTTAATTAAAAAACAAAAATAAAAAATAGGAGATAACTTTAGTAAAGGTCAACAATCAATCACAAGGAGAGGAAAAATACCTTAATCCGAGTGAAAATAACCTAAAAGTAAGGTGCGTCCCCTGACATTAATAGAAAGGAGAAAGAAAATGGCAAGATATAAAGACGAACAATGTCGTGTATGCCGTAGAGAAGGACAAAAATTGTTCTTAAAAGGTGATAGATGTTATTCAGATAAATGTAGTATTTCAAGAAGAAATTATGCACCAGGACAACATGGACAAAAAAGAGCAAAACTTTCTGAATATGGAACTCAATTAAGAGAAAAACAAAAAACAAAAGCATATTATGGAGTTGGAGAAAAACAATTTAGAAAATATTTTGAAATGGCTTCAAACAAAAAAGGTGTAACAGGTGAAAACCTATTACAAATCTTAGAAAGTAGATTAGATAATGTTGTATATAGATTAGGATTTGGAACATCAAGAGCACAAGCAAGACAATTTGTTAATCACGCTCAATTTGAAGTAAATGGTCAAAAAGTTGATATTCCATCTTACTTAGTAAAACCAGGAGATGTGATTACAGTAAGAGAAATCAAAAAAGACAATTCAACAATCAAAGCAAATATTGAAGAATCAGCTAAGAGACCAGTTCCAGCTTGGTTAGAAAAAGATAATGAGAAAATGAGTGGTAAAGTATTAAGATTAGCTGCTAGAGAAGACATTGATATTCCAATCGAAGAACATTTAATAGTAGAGCTTTACTCAAAATAATGGTAAAAATTAATTATACAGGTTTAATAAAAACTATAATAATTTTACTAAAGAAACCTATGAAGTTTGTAAAAAGTTTGAGATATAATCTCAAATATTAGGGAGGTAAAAATGATAGAATTTGAAAAGCCAAATATTGAATGTCTAGAGGTAGATGATACAAATAATTATGCAAAATTTGTATGTGAACCATTAGAAAGAGGTTATGGAGTAACAATCGGAAATTCTTTAAGAAGAATTCTTCTTTCATCACTACCAGGATGTGCAATAACTAGTGCTAAAATTGATGGGGTATTACATGAATTTTCAACAGTACCAAATGTTGTAGAAGATGTACCAGAAATTATAGTAAACTTAAAAAATGTTAGGCTAAAATTTTCAGAAAATGAAGAAAAAATATTAAGAATCGATCATAAAGGTGAAGGAGAAGTATTAGCAGGAGATATCATTACAGATGGAACAGTAGAAATATTAAATCCAGATTTACATATAGCAACTGTTTCAGAAGGTGGACATTTAAAAATAGAAATGACTGCTGATAGAGGAAGAGGATATAATTCATCTGAAAAGAATAAAAAACCAAACCAAGACATATCTGTACTTCCAATAGATTCTATCTATACACCAGTAAAAAAAGTAAACTATCAAGTTGAAAATACGAGAGTAGGGCAAATGGTAGATTATGATAAATTAGTGATAGAAGTATGGACAGATGGTAGTTTGAAAGCTCATGAAGCACTAAGTTTAGCAGCAAAAGTAATGACAGGACACTTAGAATTGTTTATTGATTTATCAGAAGCAGCTAAAAATACACAAGTAATGATTGAGAAAGAAGAATCTAAGAAAGAAAAAGTATTAGAGATGTCAATCGAAGAATTAGAATTATCAGTAAGATCATTCAATTGTTTGAAAAGAGCAGGTATTGCAACAGTAGAAGACTTAATCAATCGTTCAGAAACAGATATGATGAAGGTTAGAAATTTAGGTAAAAAATCTTTTGATGAAGTAACAGCAAAACTACATTCATTAGGATTAGACTTCGCAAAAGAAGATGAGTAGAAAATAGAAAAAGGAGATAACTTTATAGATGGTCAACAATTATTTACAAGGGGAGGGGAAATACCTTGTCCCAAGTGTAAGTGACCAGGAGGTAAGGTGTGTCCCCTGACATTAGTTAAAGGAAGGTGAAAAAATTGGCTACAAATAGAAAATTAGGAAGAACAACAGACATCAGAATGGCAATGTTAAAAACATTAACAACAGACTTAATCATGCATGGAAAAGTAGAAACAACATTAGCAAGAGCAAAAGAAGTAAAAGCAATTGCTGATAGTATTATAGCACTAGCAATCAAAGAAAAAGATAACTTTGAAGAAGTTGATGTTAAAGTTGTAAAAGCAAAATTAGATTCTAAAGGTAATAAAGTAACAGAATTAGTAAAAAGCAAAAATGGTAAAGAATATTTAAAAGTTGTAAAAGAAGAAACAACTGAAAAAAGACAAAAAGATATGCCATCAAGATTAAATGCTAGAAGAAAAATTATGAGAAAAATAAATAAAGTAACAGATAGCGAAGGTAAAAACGTGGATTTACCAGCAAAATTATTTAATGAAATTGCTCCAAAATATGCAGATAAAAATGTAGGAGGATATACTAGAATTTTAAGAGTAGGTCCTAGAAGAGGAGACGGAGCAGAAGTTGCTATATTACAATTAGTTTAATATATAAAAAATTAATCCTAGTCCAATCATGGAAAAGGATTATTTTTTTTAAAATAAAGCAAAAAATTCCTAGAGTTTTTAACTCTAAGAGTGAAATTCTATAAAAATAATATCAATAAAATATCTATATGTCAATAAAAACTTAAAAAATGCAAAAATGAAAAAGTAAAGTCAAGATTTTTAATGAAGAATACGAAAAACCTACTATTATCAAGAAAAAATGGAATATCAAAATTCCTAGAGTTAAAAACTCTAAGAAAAATAATAGGAGGTAAACATGAATACAAAAGAACGAAAAAATGAAAAAGGAATTACAATATTAGCACTAGTAATTACAGTTATTGTTATATTAATTTTAGCAGGTATAACCATAGGAACAATATCAGGAGATGATGGAGCAATTATAAATGCCTCAAAGGCAAAATTTAGAACAGAAATTAGAGATATACAAGAAAAAATAGAATTAGAAGAAATTAACCATAATGATGGAGAAGATTTTCAATTTGGAAGTTTAGAGGATTTAATTGGTAGAACAGATGAATATAATGAAATATTAAGTATAGAAAATGGTAATTTGGTATATGATCCAGAAAAAGTAAGTGATAAACAAAAAGAATGGTTAGAAGAAATGGATATACAGGCAAAAACAGACATTATACCTATCTATACAGCAGAACAATTGAAAAAGATCCGGAAGTGGAGAAGAAGTTGAGGTACAGGAAGTAGGAAGAACATATGTATTTTCATCATCTGCTAGTTATAGTATACAAAATAATATTGATTTGCAGGGAAGTGAGACCAATAAATGGGAACCATTAGGAACTTTTGAGGGGACTTTAGATGGAAATGAATATAATATTAGTAATTTGTATATTAATGATAGTTCAACTAGTAGAGGCATGTTTTTAAATAATAAAGGAACAATAGAGAATCTTAGGATTATTGTAGAAGCATATGTTGGAGCATATTCAGGTATAATATGTGTAACAAGTGAAGGAAAAATTCAAAATGTTAGGATTGATGGGAAAATCGAAAGTATTAGTACTTCAGCAGGAGGAAGTTGGTTAGGAAGTATTTGCTATAACAATACAGGAGAAATTATAAAAGGATATAACTATGCAGAAATAAAAGGAATGATGGGATTTATAGGAGGAATTTGTTCACAGAATTATGGAATAATAAAACAATGTAAGAATGAAGGCAAAATATGGAATTCTAATACGAATATAGGTGGTATTGTAGGAATTAATTATCAAAATGTAGATGAATGCATTAATAAGGGAGATATTAGTACAAATACCAATTATTCTTCTGCTGAAGGAGGAATTATAGGAAAAAATCATGGGAAAATTTCTAATTGTTATAACTTAGGAAATTTAGGAACAGTAAATTTGCAAGAAAGATATATTGGAGGTATTACAGGAGCAAATCAAGAAAACGGAGAAGTGGTTAATTGTTATAGTACAGCAGAAATAATAGGAGCATATTTAGGAGGAATTGTTTCAACAAATTCTGGAAAAGTTACCAATTGCTGGTTTGTAAAAAAAGGAAACTATGATATTCAATTATCTACAAGCACTGGAATATTAGAATCTTCAGGTGAAAAGACAGAAGATGAAATGAAGGAAAGTACATTTTTAGATGTATTAAATGCAGGTAATGTAGAAACAATTTGGAAAATAGATAGTAGAAAAAACAATGGATATCCATATTTAACATGGGAAGATGAATAAAATACACACCAAAAAAGTTAAAATAACATATAATAAAACCATAGGAGGCAATGATATGGAATTTATTTTAAATACAATTTTTTGGACATTAGCCTTATATGGTTTATATGAAATTATCAAAAATATTATATACATAAATACATATACAAAATTCAAAAGTAAAGGTATTTATTTAATAATTGGTGTAAAAAACCAAGAAGATGTCATTGAAGGATTTTTAAGGTCAATTTTATTTAAAATTTTATATGGAAGAGAAGACTATTTTAAAAATATTATTGTAGCAGATTTAGAATCAACAGACAAAACAAAAGAAATTTCCAAAAAATTGTCAAAAGAATATGAATGTTTGAAAGTACTAAGTTGGAAAGAAGCAAGAGATTTAATGGATAATATAGATGAAAGTTGATATTTGAAAAATGTCCAAAAGAAAACGTCTCAAATGGACATTTTTTTGCTGAAAAAGACTTGATTTTTCTGGTAAAACATGGTACAATATTTACCGTATTAAACACATAAAGTGAGTTTTAAAGGGTGTGCCAATATATTGGTCCGAAGAAACAAAGAACTTTATGGAAGAAATAACAAAAAGGGAGGAATTTAAAATGGCAGTAGTTGCAATGAAACAATTACTTGAAGCAGGTGTTCACTTTGGACATCAAACAAGAAGATGGGATCCTAAAATGGCGGAATACATATTCCAAGCTAGAAACGGAATTCACATCATTGATTTACAAAAAACTTCTAAAAAACTTGATGAAGCATATGCTTTCTTAAAAGAACAAGTTGAAGAGGGAAAAACAGTTCTATTTGTAGGAACTAAAAAACAAGCACAAGAATGTGTAAAAGAAGCAGCATTAAAATGCGGAATGTACTATGTTGATCAAAGATGGTTAGGTGGAATGTTAACAAACTTTGATACAATTCAAAAAAGAATCCAAAGATTAAAAGACTTAGAAACTATGGAACAAGATGGTACATTTGAAGTATTACCTAAAAAAGAAGTTATTCTATTAAAGAAAGAAATGGAAAAACTAGAAAGAAACTTAGGTGGAATTAAAGAAATGGACAAACTACCAGGTGTTATTTTCTTAGTAGATCCTAAAAAAGAAAGAATTGCTATCTTAGAAGCTAAAAAATTAAATATACCTGTAATCGGATTAGTAGATACAAACTGTAATCCAGAAGAATTAGATTACCCAATTCCAGGTAATGATGATGCAATAAGAGCAGTAAAATTAATTGCTGATGTTATGGCAAATGCAGTTATTGAAGGTAAACAAGGAGAAAGCTTCGAAGCAGTAGAAGAGCAACAAGAAGAAGTAGCAACAGAAGAAGCTACAAGTATGGAACAAGTTGTAGCAAACGAAGAAGAAAATAAAGAAGTTAAAGAATAAGAAAATATTAAAAAAGTTTGACTTTATGCGATAAAAGAAGAGTGGGGCTTTTCTGCTCTACTCTTTTATCGAATAGAAACATATTCGATAAAAAATAATATTGAACAGAAAAATTGCAAAGCAATTTTCTATTATATATAAAAGGAGGAATTTATAATGGTAACAGCTAGTTTAGTAAAAGAGTTAAGAGAAAAAACAGGTGCAGGAATGATGGATTGCAAAAAAGTGTTAACAGAAACTGATGGAGATATGGAAAAAGCAATCGAATTATTAAGAGAAAGAGGAATTGCAAAAGCTGCTAAAAAATCAGGAAGAGTTGCAGCTGAAGGATTAGTAGAAGCATATATTTCAGAAGATGGAAAAGTAGGAGCAATCGTAGAAGTAAATTCAGAAACAGACTTTGTTGCTAAAAACGAAGAATTCAAAACATTTGTTATGAATGTAGCAAAACAAGTTGTTGAAAAAAATCCAAAAGATGTAGAAGATTTATTAAATCAAGAAGCTACATTTGAAGCTGGAAAAACAGTTAATGAAGCATTAGTAGGAAAAATTGCTACAATTGGTGAAAATTTAAGTATCAGAAGATTTGCAAGATTTGAATCAAAAGGATTATTAGAATCATACATTCATGGAGATGGAAAAATTGCTGTATTAATCAATATGGCAAAAGGTGATAAAGAAGTAGCAAAAGACCTTTGCATGCAAATTGCAGCAGCTAGACCAGAATACTTAAATGAACAAGCAGTTCCAGCAGAAAGAGTTGAAAAAGAAAAAGAAATCTTAAAAGTACAAACAATGAATGAAGGAAAACCAGAAGCAATTGCAGAAAAAATTGTACAAGGAAGAATTAGAAAATTCTTTGAAGAAATTTGCTTAGTAGACCAAGTATTTGTTAAAGATTCAAATATGAAAGTATCTGAATTATTAAAACAAAAAGACGCTGAAGTAGTAGAATTTGCAAGATTTGAAAAAGGCGAAGGAATTGAGAAAAAAGAAGAAAACTTCGCAGAAGAAGTTATGAATCAATTAAAATAAAAATGAATGAAAAAGAACAGAAGGCCAAAAAGCTCTCTGTTTTTTTCATTCATGATGACTTTGGGGACGGAGCAAAAAATCATCATTTATTCTATAAAAAGTTTTATAAAAATCTTTATAGAAATGATGATTTTTTGCTCCGTCCCCAAAGTCATCATTTTTTGTCCATTTTGGCACGTCCCTAACAGACCAAATTTAAGAAAAAATTAATAAATTTAGTAAAAATACTGTATTTTTTTAAAATATATGATAGAATATCTCTGATAAGAATATAGATAGGAGAGTGGAAAAATTGTCAGAGGCAAAATATAAAAGAGTACTATTAAAACTAAGTGGAGAAGCATTAGCAGGAGAACAAAAGACAGGAGTAGACGCAAAAACAGTAGGCGCTATATGTGACAAAATCAAAGAAGTAGTAGAAATGGGCGTACAAGTAGCTATTGTTGTTGGAGGTGGAAACTTCTGGAGAGGAAGAAATGGACATCAAATGGAAAGAACAACAGCAGACTATATGGGAATGCTAGCAACTGCGATGAATGGTCTAGCATTACAAGACGCATTAGAAGCAAGAGGCATTCATTCAAGAGTACAAACAGCTATTGAAATGAGAGAAATTGCAGAACCATTTATACAAAGAAAAGCAGAAAAACATTTATCTAGAGGAAGAGTTGTTATATTTGCTTGTGGTACAGGACATCCATATTTTACAACAGATACAGCAGCAGTATTGAGAGCAACAGAAATCAAAGCAGATATTATTCTTTTAGGAAAAGCAATAGACGCTGTATATTCAGCTGACCCAAAAGTTCAACCAGACGCAATTAGATTTGAAGAAATATCATATTTAGATGTTTTAAATAAAGATTTAAAAGTAATGGACTCAACAGCAACTGCTATGTGTAGAGATAATAATATACCATTACTGGTATTTGGAATAGCAGACCCAGACAATATTGTTAAAGCAGTAAAAGGTGAAAAAATAGGAACCATTGTAAGTTAGAGGAGGAAGATAATTATGAATTACGAAGATTTAAAAGAAAGAATGGGAAAAACCATTAATAATTTTTCAGAAAAATTAGCAGAAGTAAGAGCAGGAAGAGCAAATCCAGCGATACTAAATAAAGTAAAAATCGACTATTATGGAACACCAACACCAATTAATCAAGTGGCTGGAATTTCTGTTCCAGAAGCTAGACTAATTGTTATTCAACCATGGGATATGAGTGTATTAAAAGAAATTGAAAAAGCAATTTTAGCATCAGATATTGGAATTAATCCAAATAATGACGGAAAAGTCATAAGACTAGCTTTTCCTGAATTAAATGAAGAGAGAAGAAAAGAATTGGTAAAAGATATCAAAAAAATGGCAGAAGAAGCAAAAGTTGCAGTAAGAGCTATCAGAAGAGATGGTATAGAAGAAGCAAAAGCAGAGCAAAAAGAAGGAACCATGACAGAAGATGAATTAAAACAAGCAGAAAATGAAATCCAAAAGATAACAGATAAACATGTTGAAGAAATTGATGAAATATTAGCAAAAAAAGAAAAAGAAATTATGAGTGTTTAAAAAAGTCGATAAAGAAAAAGTATAATCACAAAATTTATTGATAAATAAATCATTTAAACTTGCAAAAACAGAAAGGTTAAAAAAAGATGGATTTTAAAGAAGAATTGAAAAAATATCAAGAAACCATAAATTGTGAACTAGAAAAATACCTTAGAAAAGAACAATGTCCAGAAGAAATTTTGAACCAATCTATGGAATATAGCCTAATGGCAGGAGGAAAGCGTCTAAGACCTATTTTGGTATTAGCAACCTATAGATTATTTCGTACAGATATTGAAACCTGTATGCCATTTGCAGTAGCAATTGAAATGGTACACAATTTTTCTTTAATCCATGACGATTTACCAGGAATTGATAATGACGATTTTAGGCATGGTAAACCAACCAATCATAAACAATTTAATGAAGCAACAGCCATACTTGCAGGAGATGGATTGTTAAATCAAGCATATATCGTAATTAGCAATACATTACAAAATACAAAAAAAGAAGAATTAGCTAAAAAGATAGCTGTATTTCAGGAATTTTCAAAAGCAGTTGATAGAATGATTGCTGGCGAATTTGTGGATACAGAATTTGAAGGAAAACCAATTTCAGAAGACTATTTAGACTATATTCATAAAAATAAAACAGGAGCTTTATTAACTTTATGTGTTAGAATGGGAGCGATATTAGCTGAAAGTGCTAAAGAGGATTTAGATAGACTAACTTCTTATGCAGAAAAAATTGGATTGGCATTTCAAATTAAAGATGATATATTATCAGAAGAGGGAAATGAAGAAATCTTAGGAAAGCCAGTAGGAAATGATAAAAAGCTAGGAAAATGTACATATGTTTCTAAATATGGCTTAGATGAAGCAAAAGAAAAATTAGCAAGATTAACAAAAGAAACAATAGAAGAATTAAAACCATATGGAGAAAAAGCAGAATTCTTAATAGAATTAGCAAACTATATAGAAAAACGTAATAAATAAGAGGGAGAATAAAACATGTTTGATAAAAATCATATGCCAAGACATATTGCCATTATCATGGATGGAAACAGAAGATGGGCAAAAACACAAGGAAAAAATGCAAGTTTTGGACACAAAGAAGGTGCCAAAACACTAGAGAAAATCGTTAGATATGCCAATAAAATTGGGCTAGAATACATAACGGTTTATGCATTTTCTACAGAAAATTGGAAAAGAGCAGAAGATGAAGTAAAAGCTTTAATGATGTTATTACAAAGTTATTTAGATGATTATGCAAAACGTGCAGATACAGAAAATATACGTGTAAAAATATTAGGAGATATTACAGCTTTATCACAAGGAATGCAAAAAAGTATTCAAAATTGTATGGAAAGAACAAAAGATAACACAGGCGTTACGTTTAATATTGCTTTAAATTATGGTGGAAGAGATGAAATCATAAAAGCAATCAAACAAATTGCAAAAGACGTAAAAGATGGAAAAATTGATATTGATGACATTTCAGAAGAAATGGTTTCAAACAATTTATATACAAAAGATCAGCCAGACCCAGATTTGTTAATTAGAACAAGTGGGGAATTACGATTGAGTAATTTCTTACCATGGCAATTGGTATATACTGAATTTTTATTTATTGATAAAAATTGGCCAGATTTTACAGAAGAAGATTTAGATAATGCTATTATAGAATATCAAAAAAGAATCAGAAAATTTGGAGCAAATTAAAATACTATTTTTGTTATGCAGATAAAACAATTTCCCATATAACAAAAAGAAAAGAAGAGGAGTTGGATATGGATATAAAAAGAATCACATCAGGATTATTAGGATTTCCGCTAGTTGTAATCGTATTAATCATTGGAAATGTATATGTAGTAGATGTTGCTTTAACAATCATTGCAATCTTAGCAATGGATGAATATTTTAATGCAATTTCAAAAATTGCCAAGCCAGTAAGATGGCTGGGCTATCTTAGTTGTGTGAGTATTGCACTAATACATATCATTCCAGAAAATTATTTAGTAACAGCTTCTATTTTAGCTATTCCAGTATTATTGTTAATATCATTTATACAGGTTATTGTAACAGAGATGAAAACCAGTTTTAAAGATATAGCCTATACACTTTTCGGAATTTTATATGTTGTAATGTTAATTATGTTTTTTGCTAAAATCAACGGAATGGAAAATGGTAATATTCTTATTTGGTATGCAATTATTGCCGCATGGGGAACAGATATTTTTGCCTATTTCATTGGAAAACACTTTGGAAAACACAAATTTAGTAAAATCAGTCCTAATAAATCGATAGAAGGATGTATAGCAGGAACTATAGGGGGTATAATCCTTATGCTAGCCTATACATATATTGCAAATACTTTCTGGGGAATGGAATATTCATATATAGCAATTGGCATTATTGGTTTAATATTAAGTTTAATTGGGCAAGTAGGAGATTTTGCAGCTTCTAGTATTAAACGATATGTGGATATAAAAGATTATAGTAACTTAATTCCAGGACATGGAGGCATGCTAGACAGAATAGACAGTTTGATATTTTTAGCACCATTTGCCTATGTATTATTTATGTTTATTTAAAAACAAATTTGCAAGGAGGAAAATTTGATAACTTTTATTATAACAGCTATAAAAATAATCATATTATTGGGATTTTTGATAATCATACATGAACTTGGTCACTTTATAGTGGCCAAACTTTGTAATGTCAAAGTAAATGAATTTTCTATTGGTTTTGGACCAGGGATTTGGAACAAACAAGGAAAAGAAACAAAATATTCGCTAAGGGCAATTCCATTGCGGTGGATATGTTAGTATGGAAGGAGAAGATGAAGCATCAGAAGATGATAGGTCATTCTCAAAAGCGAGTATCCCAAAAAGAATTGCGATATGTGCAGCAGGAGCGATTGTCAATATTTTGTTTGCCATTATTGTGTACTTTATCCTAATGGCAACATCAGGTGTGTACATTTCTAATGAAGTAGATTCTACTATTCCAGGATATGCAGCAGAACAAGTAGGAATTCAAAGTGGAGATAAAATCATAAAATTAAATGGAGAAACGGTTAATAATAAATATGATTTAGATGATATTATGGACCAAGCAAATGGAGAAGAAATAGCTGTAACCATTGATAGAAATGGAGAAACATTAGAATTGACAATAACACCTACAGAAGTGCAATCAAAAGTAACTGGAATGTATTTAGATGAAAAATGTCAAGTTATCATGGTAGAAAAAGGTAGTAGCAGTGAAAGACAAGGCATACAAGCAAATGATGTTATCACAAAAATCAATAATGAGGAAACCAATGGCGATACAAACAAAATAGTAGAAGTATTGCAACAACAAGGGCTAGGAACTATCCTATTAACAGTTCAAAGAGGAAATGAAGAAATAAATATAGAATTTACACCAGATTATGTATCAACCTATTATTTAGGTGTCAACATGAAATTGGCACCAGACACACTTGGAAATAGATGCTTTTATGGATTGGTTGAAACAAAAGAATTTATCGTTTCTATTGTTGACAATGTAAAACAACTATTTACTGGAAGAGTTGGCGTAGACCAAATGACAGGACCAATTGGAATTGGAGAAATGGTATCACAAACAAATGGAATTAGAGAATTTATATCTTTAATGGCATTAATATCTATTTCATTAGGGGTTACAAATTTATTACCAATTCCAGCACTAGATGGAGGAAAAATCTTAATTTTACTTATAGAAGCTATTAGAAGAAAACCAATGAAACCAGAAAATGAAGTCAATATACAATTGCTAGGGTTTTCCATATTAATTGCGTTATCAATTTATGTTTCTTACAATGATATATTACGATTATTTTAAGGTTAAAAATTGCCCAAATGGCTTGACAGCATAGCAAGTAAGGATTACAGCTCTTATATAAAGCAGGCACCTCTCACAGCAAGTCTGAGATTCTCCTACTTGATAATGTAAGAATTTGTAATATTCTTTCACTAGCACATTTAATTTCATAAAATATTATAATATGACTTTTGAATTTACAAAAATATTAAAAAACTGTAAACCTTACCTTTATGCAATCGGGCAATTGGCAATTTCTAACCTTTTTTATAGTAAAAAGAAAATAAAAGGGCAATTTCTTGACTAAAAAAAGTGCTAATGATATAATGATAATGTCAAAAAATATACAAAAATGTAAAAAGTTAACAATATAGATAAACCAAAGAATTTAGAAGGAGAAAAACAATGAGAAAATTAGGAATAATAAAATTTATTTCAATTGTATTAATTTTAACATTAATAGCATATAGTTTAATATCGTTATTAAACAACAAAACATATGCTGTTTCACAAAGCATTAGTTCAGACATTGACGGAATTGATGAGTCATTATATCCAGGATTTAAAGAAAAAATAAAAAGTTTACAAGCCCAATATCCAAATTGGACATTTAAAGTGCTTTATACAGATTTGGAATGGAGCGATGTTATAGCAAATGAATATACAGGACATAATTCAGGACCAAGAAATATGATACAAGCGACAAGTAATTATCAAGGTGCATGGATTTGCCCAATTTGTTCTTATTCAAATGGTAGTTGGAGATGTGCTTCACAAGAGGCTATAGAATATATGATGGACCCAAGAAATTCATTAAATTCATCAGATATTTTCCAATTTGAAGAATTAACATTAAATGGTTGTGACATGAATGCTATAAATACAATGATAAATGCTACATTTTTAGCAGGACATGCTAATGAAATTGCCAATTCTGCAAATGCAACAGGCATTAATCCATATTATATCATTGCAAGATTAATACAAGAACAAGGCAGAGATGGTTCTGCAACATCTTCAGGAGCAAGTGGATATTACAATCCATTTAATATAGGTGCAACAGGAAATTCTGATGCAGAAGTTATTGAAAATGCTATTAATTATGCTAGAAATCAAGGATGGGATACTTTAGAAAAAGCTATTACAGGTGGAATTAATTTTATAGCAAGTAGTTATATTAATAAAGGACAAAATACATTATATTTACAAAAATTCGATGTAGACAATTCATCTAATGGGTTATATTGGCATCAATATATGCAAAATTTGATGGCAGCACAAAGCGAAGGGACAACACTAAGAAATACATATTCAAGTACAAACTCTATTAGTTCATCACATACATTTATTATTCCATTATACAAAAATATGCCAAGTACAGCATGTAGCAGACCAAATGGAGATAGCAATGCAACTGTATCAGGAGATATCGTAAAAGTAAACTCAACAACAGGATTGAATTTAAGAGATGCACCAAATGGTTCAAAAATAGGTGGTGTTCTTAGCGGAGAGATTGTAACAAGGATTGAAAAAGCAACATCAAAAGTAGCAGGAACCTATTGGGATAAAATTAGAAGGTCTAATGGACAAGAAGGATATGTTGCAAGAGAAACGTATGACTATGAGTCAGAATATAAACTATATTTGTTACCATTAGGTGATGATGGAAGTAATAGTGGAGATACAGATAATTCAACAAATAATGGAGATATGGGTAATAGTGATATCAACACAGGTGGAGGCAATAGTGACACAAGTTACAACTTAGGAGATGTCAATAATGATGGAGGAATAACGGCAAGTGATTATGTATTAATTAAAAATCATATCATGGGAACAAATATATTAAGTGGTGTAGCACAAAGTGCAGCAGATGTAAACAAGGATGGAACAATTAGTGCAAGTGACTATGTTCTTGTAAAAAATTACATTATGGGAAGTATTACTTCATTTTAGTTAAGTGAAAAACAACTACAAAATTGTTAAGGAAAACCAGGAGGGGTATATGAAAATCAAATCTAAAAGTGTAATATGTATGCTATTGATTTTAGCAATTGTAACAATAATAATGCCAAAATCACAGGCAGCAGGATTAGTTATTTCTTTCTCACAATCAACGGCAAATGTTGGAGATACTGTAACTGTTACAGTAACAGGAAGTGGAATATCTGGAAGAGCAGATTTAAGTGTTTCAGGAAATGCTACATTATCTCAAAACAGTGTCTTTGTAGATAATGGCTCAGCTAGTGTAACTGCAACAATTAATGGGGCAGGTTCTATTAGAATTACAGCAACAGCAGTAGATATGGCAGATTCTTCTACAGCAGATCCTTATACAGGTTCAACAGGAGGAACTATCACAGCAACAAGTGCATCATCAGGTTCATCAAGTTCGTCATCAGGTAGTTCATCATCAAATAGCTCATCATCAGGAAGTAATACATCTGGAAATACTGGAACATCTACAACACAAACAGAATCAAGTAATGCTAACTTAAGTAATTTAGGAATTAGACCAAATGACTTTACAGGATTTAGACCAGGAACAACAACATATAATGTAACAGTTCCAGAAGATGTAGAAAGTGTAGAAGTATATGCAACAGCACAAGATTCTGGAGCAACGATATCAGGAACGGGAAATAGAACACTTCAATATGGAGCAAATGCCTTAAATGTAGTGGTAACAGCAGAAAATGGAACAACAAAAACCTATACCATTAATGTAACGAGAGAAGGAACAGAAGAGAATGCGGAAGAACAACCAGAAGAGAATACAGAAAACACAGAAGTTGTAAATGGATTATCAAATATCACAATCAAAGATTTGGAATTAAAGCCAGCATTTTCATCAGATGTCTATGAATATACTGTAGACTATATTGGAGAGGCAACTTCATTAGATATTCAAACTGTTGCAACAGACCCAAGTTATACAGTAGAAACATTAGGAAATGAAGAACTAAAAGAAGGAGAAAATACTATAACAATTTTAGTTTCTGATAGTGAAGGAAACAATGTAGCAACATATCAGTTAACAGTAAACAAATCATTGGTTGATGAAGAAGCTTTAGCAAGAGAAGAGGAACAAAGACAGCAAGAAGAGCAAAGAAGAATGTTTATAATAGCAGGAGGAATTATTGCATTAATTCTAATTATCGTAATCATTATCATCATAAAGCGTAGAAAAAATAGAGTATATGCAGAAGAATTTTCAGGCGTTCCATTTGCAGGAATTAATGATGAAGATGACTATTATGATGATTATAATTCAAATGACCAATATGATGATTATAACAATGTGGATACACAAAATAATCAATTTCCAGAGGAAGAAAATCAAGCTACATATATAGAACACGATGAAGATACACAGAATGTCCAAGATTATGATGATATGCAAGAAACTGAAACATTGCAAAAACCTAGATTTTTAAATAATCCAATAGATGATAAAGAATTACAAGAAAAAGAAAGAGCAAAACAGGCATTCTTAAATGGCTATAACACAGATGAAAATTACGATTATGATGATGACTATGAAGAGGAAAAAACAAGAAAAAGAAAAAAAGGAAAAAGATTCAAATAAAATAATAAAAGAGGGGCACACCATAAGACAAGAATATGTCTATTGGAGGTGTCCTTAAAAATTGAAAATAATATATATACATTTTAAAAATTGCACATTTAACTGAAAATAAACTTTTCCAGATTTAGTAAAAAATAATTGAAAAAATCAGAAAGGATATGGTATAATTAAAAACATGAATAGAGGAAGTAATTTTAAAGAAATCATAAATAATTTTATAAGAAATACCAAAAGAATTATAAGTAGAATTCCCAAAAAAGCAAAGATAGTCATTGTAGTGATATTGGTACTTATTCTAATTAGTTTTTTAATTTTTGTATGGATTAGAGAAAGTCAAAAACAAAAATACGAACAATATGATGGCGAAAATTTGAACGAAAGCAAATATCCAGGATATAAAGAACGAATAGATGCTTTGTTAGAAGAACATCCTAATTGGACATTTACCTTGTTTTATACAAAATTGGATTGGGAAGAAGTTATTGCAAATGAAGGACATAAAGATAATACAGAATATCCAACAAATTTAATTCCAGATTCATCAGACTATCCTGAAGATTGGAAATGTGAAATAGATAGAGATAGGACATTTGATAATGGAACATGGCTATGTGCTTCTGATAAAGCAATAAAATATCAAATGGATCCACGAAATATTTTAAATGATGACAACATATTCCAATTCGCCGAACTAAAATATGTAGAAGGTGCACAAACAGCAGAAGGAATTAATGAAATAACAGAAGGTTCTTTCTTAGAAGGAGATAGTATAACAGAAGCATTATTGCAAGCAGGGAAAAATGCAAATATAGCCCCATATTTTATAGCTTCTAGATTAATTCAAGAACAAGGAAGAAATGGAACAGTACTATCTAGAGGATGTGAATACAATGACACAGTCGTGTATAATCCATTTAATATAAATGCAAAAGGAAATTCACAAGATGAAATTATCCAAAATGCGGCACAATATGCCTATGAACAAGGATGGGATAGCTTGGAAAAAGCATTACTTGGTGGTGTAGAATTCTTAAAAGAAGGATATATTAATGTTGGACAAAATACATTATATTTGCAAAAATTTGATGTTGTAGACCAAGATGGCAGTTTATATACACATCAATATATGCAAAATTTATTAGCACCACAATCTGAAGCAAATAATATGAAAGAAATTTATGAAGCGTCTGACACAGTGGATTCAGCATTGAATTTTATTGTTCCTTTGTATGAAAATATGCCAGAGGAAGTTTCTGAAAGATAATAAAAACAAAATATTGTATAGGAGGAATTGACATTACATGAAATATGCGATAAAATTTGTCCTGTACAATTCTATTTGCCAATATAGCTCAGTTGGTAGAGCAACGGATTCGTAACCCGTAGGTCAGCAGTTCGATTCTGCTTATTGGCTCCATTAAGTAAAATCGTCGCACCAGACGAAAGTATTGATAAATCAACTGTAAAAGGTTGATTTTTTTGTTGCCTTTAACTTGAAAAAGAAAGGATGGTGTGATATGATTAGAATTGTAAAAAAGAAAAACAAAATACGAGAAGAATTACTCTCTAAAATTGAATGGGCTTGTAGTTTGAATTCTATAAAACTTGAACATACAAGGATATATGAAGGTTGTTTAAGAATTATAGAACACACAAACTTAGCGTATGTAGAACCACATAGAGTAATCATTAAAGATAAATTATTTTTATTCTTTAATGAACATGATTACTTTTATGTGGGAGATTTAAGGTATAAATACCACTTATCTCAATTAAAAGACTACATAGAAAGGCTACTTTAATTTTAGAGTTTTTTTGTGCCTTTCCATTCAGAAGTGAAAGGAGAGATTTTATAAAATGAAAGAAGAAAAGAAAATTGCAGGTATTTATATTAGAGTAAGTACAGAAGACCAAGTAAGAGAAGGTTTTAGTTTGGTAGAGCAAAAAGAAAAACTATTACAACTTTGTAAATTTAAAGAATATGAGGTATTTAATGTATATGAAGATGCAGGAATAAGTGCAAAGGATATGGAACATCGACCTAGTTTTCAAGAAATGTTATCAGATATGAAGAAAGGTAAAATTAATTATATTGTTGCATATAAGTTAGATAGAATTACTCGTTCAGTTCGTGATTTAGAAGAACTTATTTCACAATTGGAAATGTATAATTGTTATCTTATTTGTGATAAAGATGATGTAAATACTAGCACAGCAAATGGAAGATTTTTTGTAAGAATGCTAACTGTTTTATCACAATTAGAACTTGAAATTGTAAGTGAAAGAACAAAGTTTGGTTTAAATGGTGCTATTAAATCAGGGCATTTACCAGGAATTGTTCCGTTGGGCTATAAAAAAGATAGTAATAAAAGAACTGTAATTGATGAAACTACAAAAGATGTGGTTATAAGAATATTTAATATGTATCTTGAAGGTAAAAGTTATCAACAAATTAGTAATACTTTAAATGATGAAAAAGTTTTATATCCAAAGCATTGGAGAGATACTACTATTATGAAAATAATAGATAATAAAGTATATATGGGTGATTATGAAAAAGGAAAATCAAATAGTAAAGATACAACAATTTTTATGAATGTTGTAGAGCCAATAATTAGTCGTGCTATGTGGGAAGAAGCACAACATCAGAAAGAAAAAAATCAAAGAAGTTATGCAAGAGATAGAGTTTATATATTTTTTCAAAAATTAAAATGTCCGAAATGCAATAGAATAATGAAATGTAAAGGTTCTGGAGGAACAAAGAAAAAATATATGTACTATAATTGTGAACATTGTAAAATTTATTATAGAGAAGATAAAATAGAAGAATGCTTACAAAGATTTATCCTAGAATTAGTAGAATATGATATATCAGTAAAGAAGTATTTTTTACCAATACTAGCTGACAAAAAAGAAACAAAAACAGAAAAGTTAGAACAAGAAATTGATACATTAGAAAAGCAAAAAGAAAGAATAAAGAAAGCATATTTAAGTGGAATAGTTGAAATGGAAGATTTTTCAGAAGATTATAAAATAATTGAAGAGAAAATTAATATTTTAGAAACTAAAAAATGTGAAATGTTAAATATAAATCATCTATCATTTACACCACAACAATTAATGGCTGATAGAGATATTGAAAGAGAAAAACTAATAAGAACAAATCAATTAAATAATATTCTGAAGCAAGAATGGGACAAAAAATCAAAAGAGGAAAAGCAAGAATTTATTTCAAAATTTATTGAGTCAATGACACTATTAAAAGATAAAAAACGGAGAATTTTATATTGATAAAATAAATTTTAGAAGCAGTTATATTGAACAATTAACAAAATTTTTTGCATTAGGAATAGCAGATATTTATGTCCCAGTTGAAGTGAATGAAGAAGAAAAAGAAATTAGGACAAGTATTAATATAAATCAAGAACAATTAGATGATTATATTACAAGACTTAATAAAGAATTTGAAATAGAATTTTATGAATTATTTTCAAAAAATGTGAATGAAAATGAAGAAGAAATTGAAATAAAATTGAACAAAGAAAAACAAAAATTGATTCGATTAGTTGCTGTAAAAAGTGAAAAATTTTTTTCAAAATCTAAAAAAGAAAATTATAAAATTGGTGCAGTAATTAGTAATCAAAAATAAAAAATTAGAGGAAAAATTCATATTAAAAGTGATTTTTGTAATCCTATATATTTCCTAACAAGCACTGAATTTTTCCTCCCTAGTCAAAATTCTAAATTTGGGACTAAGTCCCAAACCCTTTATAAACTAATTTGTAATTATTTTGTAAATTTAATGAAAAAATGGAAAATTTATGTTATACTAAAATTTATCAGACACTGTCTGATGAATTTGAAAGGAAGATGAAAAATATGGATAATATACCAATAAATGGAATAGATGAAAATTTTTATAATAATATAAGAAATACTATATTAAAAGCCAGAACAAATATATATAAGAATATAAATTATGAAATGGTAACATCATCATGGGATATTGGTAAGCAAATTATTGAGGAAGAACTAAAAGGAAAAAATCGTGCTGATTATGGCAAGCAACTAATAAAACTATTATCACAAAGATTAACAAAGGAATTTGGAAAAGGATATTCTGAAACAAATCTTAGGAATATGAAAATATTTTATACAATGTTTCAAAATTATCAGACATTGTCTGATGAATTAAGTTGGAGTCATTATATTGAATTATCTAAAATAAAAGATGAAACAATGAGAAAATTTTATTATAATGAATGTATAAATTCAAAATGGTCAGTAAGAGAATTAGATAGGCAAAAATCGTCTTTATTATTTGAAAGATTAACCTTAAGCAAAGAAAAAGATGAAGTTTTAGCTATTGCAAATAAAGGACACGAAATAACAAAACCAGATGATTTAGTAAAAGATCCAACAGTATTAGAGTTTTTAGGATTAAAAGAAAATAAAAGATATTTAGAAAAGGACTTAGAAAATGCTTTAATAGAGCATTTACAAGAATTTTTACTAGAATTAGGAAAAGGTTTTTCTTTTGTAGCAAGACAGCAAAGAATTAATTTGGGTGGAGAAAATTTTTATATAGACTTAGTATTTTATAACAGATTAGCAAAATGTTTTGTTCTAATAGATTTAAAAACTGGAAAATTAACACATCAAGATGTAGGACAAATGCAAATGTATGTAAATTATTATAAAAGAACTCAAATGGTAGAAGGTGAAAATGAACCTATTGGAATATTACTCTGTTCAGAAAAAAATGATGTTGTAGTTGAATTTACTTTACCAGAAGGTAATAAAAATATATTCACATCAAAGTATCAATTATACCTTCCAACAGTTGAGGAGTTAAAGCAAACCATTGAAGAAGAAAAGAGACAAATAGAAACTAATACAATTTTAGATAAAAAAGAAGAAAGTTAAAAAAATCTTTGATATAGGACTTTTTCAATAACACTTGAAATAATATAAATTCTATTGTATATTATAAACAAGAATATTAACTAATGAATGGAGTAAAAATTATATGAAATTAAGTATAAAAAATAAAAAGATAGTTATAGTTTGTATTATTATATTAATAGTTGCAGTTATTTGTGGAATTTACTTTTATAGCAGAAACTCTTATACAACAAATGACTCACTAAAAGATAATGCTTATATAGATATATGGAGAGATACTTCAATGGATATGGATATTGCTCTATATTCAACAGGAAGTGGTGTAAATGAAAAGTTGTATTTAGGTGCACAGCCAGTTCATTATCTTATAAATAAAAACGGCGATATATATACATATCAAGACAGCTCATATCAAAATAAGATGACAGGTAAAAGAGACCCTGCAACAGTTAAATATATAAAACAGATCTCACAATCTGATTTAGAAAAATTAGAAAATGATTTAAAATCAATTATAGAAAATAATAGTAGTAATTCTATTAGTTTTAATTCTACATATTGGTATATAAAACTAGACGGTAATTCTACTAGGGTTAATGCAAATATACAAACTCAAATATTAAATAATTACCTATAATTACTGAAAGGCGACTAGTTAAGAAATAATTAGTTGCTTATTCTTTTACTATATGCTATATTAATTTCAACAGTTGATTAATCGAATTATTTTTTTGAGTAAATTGTGGGAGGCACACTTTGAGAATTAAGTAGATTTTTCGCAAATAACCTCCTAAAACGCTCCAAAAATTACTCCCACGAAATTCAAAAATTACTTTAAATAAGTAGTTATAGAATTTTGTGGGAGAATTTTTTAGATAAACAAAAATTAAATTTTAAAAGTTGTTGATTTTCAAATAATTGTATAGTATAAATATATAAAATAGTTTCCAAGAAATTTTTGATGCTTTGGAACAATTTTATTTAAAGAAAGGAGGCGTAATTTGTTATGGAAGAGTTAAATCAGTATAATGAACCTAAAATCACTGTTTCAAAAGTACAACATATTTTAGAATGGACTAAAACGCAAATATATTTAGATACCAATTCAGAAAAGGCTAAAAATAGAATTGTGCGAAGAGGAGAAGTTTATAAGTGTAATTTTGGAATCGGAATAGGTTCAGAAATGCAAAAAGAAAGACCTTGTGTAATACTTCAAAGCGATGTAGGAAATATAAATTCTAGTAATGTCATAGTTGCACCAATTACGCATGCATCTAAGACAATTCCAACAATGGCTCATATTATAACTCAAAAAGATAGTAAAGGGATGGTAATACTAGATGGACAAGTAAATCTTTCTAATGTTCAAACAGTTAGTAAAGCTAGATTAGGAAATTACATAACTAAACTTTCAAAAGAAGATATAAAAAATATAGATAATTCTTTATATGTGAGTTTAGGCCTAATTAAAAATATAAAGAAATATGAAGAAAAGATTGAAAATTTAAATAAGTATATTGAAAAATTAAAAGGAAAATAAAATCAAAAATAAAAAAGCAAAAATATTTGACATTTTACAATATAAGTGATAAAATTAAATTACAAATATGTTGTTTTTATCAAAACAATAGTAACAATTAACAAATACAAAAATCTTTTAAGATTTTTAGTATTATGAATATTTTTAAGCTTTTAGCATAAACTAATAGCACAAATATATTATAGGTTTTTACCTATAATAGTATTACAGGAAAATTGAGTAACATCAATTTTCCTTTTTAACTTTGTAAAAAATACTATGAGATTTATAGATTATATGTTATACTAATTTCAACAGTTGATTAATCAAATAATCTTTTTAAAGAAAAATGTAGGAGAAATACTTTGAGAATAAATCAATTTTTTCGCAAATAACTTCCCTAAATGCTCCAAAAATTAATCCCACGAAATTCTAAAGTTACTTAAAATAAGTAGTTTTAGAATTTTGTGGGATTATTATAATAATCAAATTTATCAGACATTATCTGATAAATTTGAAAGGATGAGCTATATGCAAGAAAATATATATAATAATAATTACTTCTTTGTAGATGAATCAGGAGATACAACTTTTTATAACAGAAAAGGTCAATGGATTGTAGGTAATGAAAATGGAGCATCAAAGATATTACTTATGGGATTTATAAGAACAACAGAACCAGAATTTTTAAGAAAAAAACTTAATGAGTTAAAGATAGAAATATTAAATGATGAATATTTAAAAGACATTCCTTCTATGAGTAAAACAAGGATAGCATTTCATGCAAAAGATGACTGCCCAGAAGTTAGATATAAAGTTTTTACTTTATTAAAAGATTTACCTTTTTCATGTAATATAGTTGTTGCAAGAAAAACAGAGCATGTATTTAAAAAGTTTAATGGTAATACACAAGCACTGTATGATTCTTTGATAACAAATTTATTTAAAAATATATTACATTTATCTAATAACAACTATATTTATATAGCAACTAGAGGAAGTAAAAAAAGGCAAGCTCCACTAGAATAAGCAATACAAAAAGCTTTGAATTATACCGAAAACAAATTAAATACTACAATTGATTCGACACAGAAAATATTACCACAAAATCCATCAGGAGAAGTGTGTTTGTAGGTTGTAGATTATTGTAATTGGGCAGTACAAAGAACTTTTTTACAAAATGATATGAGATACTATAAATTTTTGAAAGAAAAATTTGGATTAATTGTAGATTTGTATGATTATAAAAAAGGTTGGAAAAATTTTTATAGTAAGAAAAATCCATTTGATATAAAAAAGATAAGCCCTTTACGGCTAGGCATTAAAAAATACTCACAGCATGAAGCTGACTTTCGCACATAAAGGACTTATTAAAAAGCTATTGCTTTGTTATTATTATATGATTTTATACATAAAATAAATTTTTTTGTCAAATAAATTATACAGATAATCAAAGAAAAATTCAAGTATTTTATAAAAATTTTTTTACCCTAAATTTTTGAATAAAATATTGACTTATCGCATAAAATATAGTACCCTAGTATTAGGAAGTAATCAATAAGGATTGCTGTGGGAGGCAACTAGTTAGAAATAATTAGTTGCCAGTTTTCTTATTTTATGTTATATTGATTATAACAGTTGATGAATTAAATTATTTTTTTGAGCAGAATTTGAGAGAAACACTTTGAGAATTAAGTGATTTTTTTGCAAATGATTATTGAAAAGTATCCTGATTATGATTTGCCAAAACAGATTCTGACAGAAAGAAAAAATCTTGTGTAAAATTAATGTTTCAGTGCTTTTTTCGTAATGATGAAAGCACTTAAAACATTTTTTTATATGAATTAATAATTTATAAAAGGAGAATTTCATGAAAACAAGAACAAAAATTATAATAATTATACTACTAACATTAATAGTAATAGGACTAATTACAGCCTTGTTTGTAACCCAATACTATGCACAGAAAAATATATCTTCTGAAACAAGCGAGACTATATTTACTAAAAACATTATCGAGCCAGACAGAATTGTATATAGAAATCAAAATGGGCAATATTATCAATTTGCGAAAGATACAGAAGCATATAATCAAATAATAGAAAATATCAAAAAATCGCTACGCAATTATAGTGAAAGTGGAAATACATTAACAGAAGAGGAAATCGATGCTATACATGAGAAGTCTTTTATAGAATTTGATTATGAAACAACCAGCAAAAACTATATCATTCCATTAGAAGAAAATGAAAATGCAAATATGGTTAAATTAGGGAATACAGGAGGAATTGTTGTATCAAATCAGTTAAGCAATTTAAAAGAATTAACGACACTTGTAGATGAACAATCAAAAAATGCAACACCTTATGAGTTCCAATATCAAGAATTTTTATCTAGAAACATAATTACAACAATGGAATACGAGAATTTACAAGAATTTAAGCAGATTAATTATAAAATCTACCAAGTAAAAATTCAAGACATGGTAACCTATGAACTATATAAAGAAATGTGTAATTTAGCTTTTGATACAGAAATTACTGAAGATATATTTCAAAATAATGATTTGATTTTAACAGTGTCATTGGTTCCTAAGATTACGATAAAAGTTAATATTGGAAATATTCAATATACTTATGAAAATATGAGTGACGTAGATTATCAATATACAGCTCATTTATTAATTGTAAGTAAAATTGTAAATACAGATTGCATATATAACACAGACTTAACAGAAATTGAAGCAGAGGTTGACAGAGGAAATTTTGAAACAGAATATGATGAACAAGTAGATAATTTGAATACACAAATTTTTGTGAAAGATTTTAATAGTTTTTATCAAGAATATCAAAATGCCACAGGAGAAATATCACAAGAGCAAGCAGAAGAAATAGCAGAAGTGGGATTTGAAGAAGCCGAAAGAGTAGTCGGTAATTATGATAAAGAAACACAAGAATGTAGAGAAACAGAAATAACACCAAATAACTTTTTTACAAGAAAGTACAACGAAGGGGATAAAACAGAGCCATATACAGTGCAAGGATATGCTATCTCAAGACAAGATGATATGGGAAATGGTGTGCAAATCTATGTAGACAAGCATTTAGGAAAAATTGTAGGTGCCAGTGCTTTTGGAGATTAATAAAGAAGAAGGTATAGTATGAATGAAAAAATAAAAAAAGTAAGTTTAATTGTATCAATTATTATAGTGGTAGGAGCTTCTTTTGTATATGCAAAATCATTATATGCTTTTGCTTTAGGTGTACTGTATAACCCAAGGTTGGATAATATGTTAATGTTATTATCACAAATATTTTTAATGGGAAGTATAATCTATATTCTATATAAATATTTACTATGTATAATAGAAGCGTTTCAAAATAAGAAAAAAAGCAAGCCAATTCTTATGATATTATTTATTGTTTTAGTAATAGTAATTGCTGTAATATTAGAACTAGAAGCAAGAACATTTCTTGCAACTGTATTTTTACCATTTTTGTATATTATAGGAATTATATCCATCCCATTAATTATAATAGGTATTATCCTTTTAGAGAAAAGTAAAAATAGGAAAAGAAAAATTATTTTAGTAATCATATTAATAGCCATAACCATTGGTATATATCTTGTCCATTATTCATACTTAACTACTGCGACAAATTCAGTTATCAGTAATATACAAAGCTTTTTTGTAAGTAATGAAGATGACACTACCAATACAGCAGAATATAATTTGATTTATTTAGAAAATTATAAGCAAAAAATGGAAACTGAAGGATATTTAGATAAATATGATGTAGAAAATATCCTAAGAATTGTGGATAGTCGAATCGATAATATCATTGTCCACTATAATGATGGAGAAGAAGAATTTGAGTATAATAATATGGACAACCAATTGACAGATGAATTAGGGGCAAAATTAGAAGGAGATTTTTACAAATTTCAGTATACCCATAAAAATGAGCAAACAGATATCTATATTGAAAAATATCAAACGGAAACTAAGGAAAGTGAAGAAAAAATGCGGACATATTTTTACATATCCTTTGGAAAATTTGAAAAATAGGGAGGTTATTTTCTAAAAAATTTGTCGATTTTTAAATAATACTTGGAAAAATTGAAGAAAGATGATATACTATTAGAGTAAAATAAATAAAAGGAGAAGAAAAATGGAAAATATCAAAATCTTTGCCTGTAAAAGTGCAGAAAATTTCACAAAAGAGATATGTGATTATCTAAAATTACCAGTAGGACAAATGGACATACTAAAGTTTAAAAATGACAATACATTTGTACAAATTAAAGAAACAGTAAGAGAACAAGATGTTTATATTGTACAAACAACAACACCACCAGTTAATGAAAGAGTCATGGAGCTATTAATCGCAATTGATGCATTTAAAAGAGCTTCAGCAAAAAATATCAATGTTGTTTTGCCATATTATATCTATTCAAGGTCAGATAAGAAAGACCAACCAAGAATACCAGTAACTGCAAAATTAATGCAACAACTATTAGAAGCAGCAGGAGCAACAAGAGTTATTACATGTGACTTACATAATCCAGCAATCCAAGCTTATTTTAATATCAATTGTGACAGATTATCAGCACAAAACATATTACAAAAATATTTTAAAGAAAAGAACTTAAAAGATATGGTAATTGTTGCAACAGACGCAGGAAGTTCAAAAAAAGCATATAAATATTCAGAATATTTCGGATGTCCAATTGCATTAATTGATAAAAGAAGAGCAGGCAATGATGATAGAGCCATTGCAACAACTGTTATAGGAGATGTAGAAAATAAAGAAGCTATCATCTTTGATGATGAAGTAGATACAGCAGGTTCATTAATCGAAACAGCAAAAATCTTAGAGAGATTTAAAGCAAAAGAAATATATGCAGGATGTACACATGGTGTATTATCAGCAGATGCTGTAAAAAGAATTGAAGCTTCTCCAATAAAGGAATTAGTTATTACAAATACAATTCCATTGCCAGAAGAAAAACAAAGTGACAAGATAAAAGTAT
The DNA here is from genome assembly GCA_949294555.1 of uncultured Eubacteriales bacterium. GTDB lineage: Bacteria > Bacillota > Clostridia > TANB77 > CAG-508 > CAG-269. The sequence goes on along the minus strand of CASFHP010000029.1, from coordinate 16,287 downwards.
TAACAATTGCACCATTATTCGCAGAAGCTATCAAAAGAATTAATGAAGCAAGACCATTAGGAGAATTATTTGTATTAGAATAATGTCCAATTGGGGACGTTTCCATTTGAGACATTTTAACAAAAAAGATTGAATTTGTTTTAAAATTCAACAATATTATGATAAATTTATATAAAAAGTTAAAGTTAGAAAGAGGAATTTCAAGAATATGTGAGACTTCTCTTTTTTATTATACAAAATTGTTTTGCAAAATTTTTTATAATATTAATAGATAAGATTTATATGAACGTCAAATAAAAGCTAAATAATTGAAAAATAGTAAGGAAAATCTATATAGAACTTGCAAATTTACATAATATGATATATAATAGATATATGTTGTAAATGCAACTAGCCACGTCTATGCAATGAAAGGAATAAAAAATATGTATGAAAGAAGAGTAAACATTCAAAATTTAATCAATTTAAGTAAAAGGGAAGGAAGAATTGACGAATTTGAATTAGCTGCTGAATCAGAGCGGCTATATCGAAGCATAAAGGTCATTGGTTTAAAAGAGACAGTTGTATGTTACGAAGAAAATAAAAAAATGAAAGTATGCTATGCTAACGAATTATCAGAACATGTACGAGCAATAGCAGCTTTTATTGCGGCACTGATATACAGGTGGAATGATTTGAATTCCGGAAGGCTAGAAATACATTTTGGTCTTCAAATCAAAATCGTATATATTCTTGGAGATATAAAAATCTTCAAGAACAATCAAGCAGGGCTGGAATGTATAAGTGTAAAAGATTTTATTAATGCTTATATGGATAAATAAAAAATAACTGTAACTGTTAACCTAACGTGGCCGAACAAGCACCAGCGTAATGCTGGTGTTTTTCGTCGAATAGAAAAAATAGCTTTTTCTTTTGAAGATAAAATATTTATTTTCACTTTGAATTGTGAAACAAAAAAAGTTTCATATTATTTCCTATTCAACAAACAACAATGTTGCGCAGAAAAATCCGACATTCATATATAAGAGTACTTTTCAATTTTCAGTTAAAAGCAAAAACAGAAAATGTCTCAAAAAGAAACGTCCCCAAATGGACATAAATAAAAGAAATTCTTGAAATTTATGGAAATATTCAAAAAAATATGATAAAATAGATAATGTCAAAATAAAAGCATACATAAAACTAGAGAATAAAAAGAGAAGGGATAGGAACCATGGGATTTTTTGATAAATTAAAAAATGGATTAAATAAAACAAAAAAATCATTTGATGAAAAAATTAATAATGTATTTAGTAGCTTTAGAAAAGTAGATGAAGACTTTTTAGAAGAACTAGAAGAAATTTTAATTATGTCAGATATTGGAATGGACACATCTGTAAAAATTATCAATAATTTAAGAGATAGAATTAAAAAAGAAAAAATAGAAGATGAAGAAGATGTAAAAAATGCATTACGAGAAGAAATGCAAAAAATATTAGAAGTAACAGATGTAGGTTTACAATTAAATACAAAACCATCTGTAATTTTAGTGGTTGGTGTAAATGGGGTAGGAAAAACCACATCAATAGGAAAAATAGCAAATCGTTTAGCAAAAGATGGAAAGAAAGTTGTTGTGGCAGCGGCAGATACTTTCAGAGCGGCTGCTGTGGAGCAATTAGAGATTTGGGCTAAAAGGTCAGGTGCAGATATTGTAAAAAGAGAAGAGGGGGTAGACCCTGCATCTGTTGTATATGATGCCATAAAAATAACAAGAGAAAAAAATGCAGATGTGCTAATTGTTGATACGGCTGGAAGACTACACAACAAAAAATATTTAATGGATGAATTAAATAAAATTCAAAAAGTAATTAACAAAGAAATGGCAGAAGCTGATAAAGAAGTTTTATTAGTTATTGATGGAACCACTGGACAAAATGCGATTTCACAGGTAAAAGCTTTTAAAGAAGAAGCAGATATTACAGGCTTAGTTCTTACAAAATTAGATGGTACAGCAAAAGGTGGCGTTGTTATCGGAATTGTAGAAGAAAATAAAATTCCTGTAAAATTTATCGGCGTAGGAGAGCAAATTGATGATATGGAAGTTTTTAATGCCGGAGATTTTGTAAAAGCAATTATTTAAGGAAAGTATTGGATGTTGAAATTTAAAATTTTTATCCAAATATTAGAAAACGATATAAAGCTTTTTTGTTTTAAAATCAAAGTGAAAATATAAATATGGATATTTTATTTTCAAAAAAATCATATAAACTTTCTAATATAATGTGCAAATTAAGGAGGAGAGATTTTGGAAGAAGAAAGAAAAGAAACGATAGTAGAAAACCAAGAGAATGATAAGAAAGCAGAGCAAGCAGTACAACCGAAGAAAAAAAGTAAAATTAGAATGATTTTAGTTCTTGTATTTATAGCAGTATTTGCAATTGTATCTTATATTCAAGTAAGAGGAAGCTATTTAGAGTATTTAGAACTAGGAGAAAATTATGTTCAAGTATTTTGGACAAACTTAATATATCGATATGCTATAATGGCAATTAATTTTGTTGTCTTATTCTTTATGATTTACATGACCAATCGAGGAATTAAAAAGGGATTAAAACCATTTTTCGAAAAAGAAAATAAAGAAATGCCCAAATTATTAAATAAATCAATTTCATTGGTTATTTCAATTCTTGTGAGTGTAATTGCTTCAAATGTAATGATGCAAAACATTATGTTGGTTATGGGAAATACGGCTTTTGGAATTAATGACCCAATATTTGGGCTAGATATTTCATACTATGTATTCCAAAAACCAGTTATTGAGATGTTTGTATATTATATAGTTGGAATTATTATAGGGCTAACCGTTTACATGGCAGCATATTATATAATTGTATTTAACCGTTATTTTGACGGTGTTGATAGACAAATGCTAAAAGAAAGTTTGTTAATGAAAAAATTAACAAGAAATATCCTATTAATTATTATAGGTGTAGCACTTATAACTATTTTAAGCACACAAAACTTAATGTTTGGAAAAATCATGACCATTGATGAAAACATAGAAATTAATGGTGCTGGTATGACTGAAGCAACTGTTAGATTATGGGGATATATCCTATTTGCTTTTGTAATAATAATTTTTGCATATAGAGCTTTACAGGCTTTTAAAAAAGAAAATACCGCAAAAGTATTAAAAAATCTAGCCGTTATTCCAATTTACTTGGTAGCTTTATTTGTAGTGATGGTTGCATTTGATTTAATTTACGTAAATTCTAATGAATTAGATAGAGAAAGACCATATATTGCACAAAATATTGAAAATACAAAAAATGCATATGGATTAGATGTTGAAGAAGAAGCTATCGAATATTCTGGAACAGTAACAGAACAAGAATTAAATGCAAATACAACAATTGTGGATAATATACCAATTATTAGTGAAACAGCAGTGTTAACAACTTTACAAAATACACAAACAAGTACAGGATATTATACATATAGAAGTGCAAACTTGGCAAAATATAAAATAGGAGAAGAAGAACAATTAGTATATTTATCTCCAAGAGAAATTACGAGTTCAGATAGAACCTATAGTAATAAAACATATGAATATACACATGGATATGGAGAAATTATCACATCAGCAACAGAAAGCACAGAAACTGGAAATGTAGAATATATACAAAAAAATGTATCAGGAAATGATGAAGTAATTGATGTAGCTGAACCAAGAATTTATTTTAGTACAGATGATAGTGCTATTATTGCAACAAATACAAAAAATAAACAAGAATATGATTACACAGACGAAAGTGGCAATGATGTTACCTCTAGTTATGATGGAGAAGCTGGTTTGCAATTAAACTTTTTAGATAGATTGGTTCTAGCTATGTATAAAGGAGATATTAATTTAGCATTTTCAACTGAAATTACAAGTGATAGTAAAATCTTGATAAACAGAAATATTATTGAAAGAGCTAAAAAAGCATTACCATATTTGATGTATGACGAAAACCCATATACAGTTATTAGTGATGATGGAAAAATTTATTGGGTATTAGATGCATATACTATTTCAAGTAGTTATCCATACTCTCAATATACAGAAATTGAACATGAGGGAGAAACAAGAGATATCAATTATATTAGAAATTCTGTAAAAGTAATTATTGATGCATATAATGGAACCATGGATTTCTATATTACAGATAGAACAGACCCAATTGCGATGGCATATAGAAATATTTATCCTTCATTATTTGCAGATTTAGATGCAGAAATACCAGCAGATATTGCAGAACATTTTGTATATCCAGAATTTTTATATAATGTTCAAGCTGAAATTTTAAAAGTATATCATAATGTAAGACCAGATGTATTATACCGTTCAGATGACTTGTGGGATTTTGTAAGATATAATACGATAAACTCAACAAGGTCAACAGGAACATATTTAGAGCCATACTATATCATGGTACAAACAGACAATGGAGAAGAATTAGGACTAATGCAAATATACACACAAAATGATAGACAAAATATTATTTCATATCTAGTAGGAACAGCAGAAGGTGGCACAAATCGATTAAAATTATGTACATTTTCAGCAGATAGCAATATCGTTAGTCCAACACAATTAGACAACCAAATTGAAGAAGATGAAGCGATATCATCAGAATTACAAACATTAGAAACGACAGGAACCAGAATTACAAAACAAATGATAATTGTGCCAATAGAAAACACCCTATTGTATGTTGAACCAATTTATCAAACAATGATAAATGAATCTCAAATTCCATTGCTAAAAAAAGTGATAGTTGCTTCAGGAAATAAAGTAGCGATAGGAGACACATTGCAAGAAGCATTGCAAAATTTACTTTCAAATTATGCAGTAGATATCGAAGTGGAAAATACAGAAGATATTGATGGTTTAATTGATTCGATTATCAAAGCAAATCAAAATTTAAAAGAATCAACAGGCAATAGTGATTGGGAAATGATGGGAAGCGATATAGAACGATTACAAACATTAATAGATTCTTTAGAAAGAATGCGAGAGGAAGAAGCTTCAAATACGGATAATACACAAAATACAAATAATACAAACACAATAGATAATACGACCAATGTGATAGATAATGTAACAGCTGAAAATACGAATGTGGTTGAATAGAAGACAGAATAGAATAATGACAATTAGATAAAAAAATTGAATAAAAAAGATACAAAAAATCCACCCTATAACTAAGGTGGATTTTTTATGTTTGGTTTTTTTGATAAAATAAAAAGCAAAAAGATAGAAATATTAAATACGTCTATAAATAATTTGATAGAAACATTTCAAAAGTCAAATATTGAAGAATGGACATACATTTTTGGAAGCAAAAAGGAAATTATCAAAAGGAATTTTATTGCTGGAATATTTAGAGGCGTTGGAATAGGAATTGGTGTTACAATTATAACAGCTGTTTTAATTATTTTGCTACAAAGAATTGTAGCGCTAAACATTCCAGTAATTGGAGAATATATTGCAGACATTGTTGAAATTGTGCAGAGAAGCAGATGAAATAATTAAAAAAGCACCAAAATATCATTGAATTTTTAAGTTATTAAACAAAAGTCATATTATCCTATTTTATTTATTAAATGGCTGGCGTTCGTTACAGAATATACAAATTCTAACATTATAAAGCAGGCACCTCTCACAGCAAGTCTGAGATTCTCCTACTTGATAATGTAAGAATTTGTAATATTCTTCCACTAGCACATTTAATTTTATAAAATATAATAATATGACTTTTGTTATTATAAAAATAAAAAAATTTAACTTTAATTCAATGATATTTTGGTGCTTTTTAAATCATTTCATATTTAAATTTCCAATTTATAAAAGACTTTTTTACCCTTCTTTAAAATTGCATACCCTTGAGAAAAATCTTTTTCAGAAAGCATATAATTGGTATCTGAAACTTTTTCATCATTTAAAGAAATACCACCTTGTGAAATTAATGTTCTTGCTTGACCTTTAGAAGGAGCAATTCCTGTTTGTATAATAGCATCAACTATAGAAATATGGATATCATCTAATTTTACAGTAGGCATATTGTCTAAACTTCCAGTTCCGTTAAATAAAGCATTAGAAGCTTCTTCTGCCTTTTTTGCTTCTTCTTCTCCATGAATTAATTTTGTAATTTCAAAAGCAGCAACTTTCTTTGCTTCATTTATCTTTTCATCTTTTAAACTTGACAATTCATTAATTTGTTCAATAGGAAGAAAAGTTAGCATTTTTAATACTGTTTCTACACTACTGTCTTCAATATTTCTCCAATATTGATAAAATTCATAAGGAGAAGTTTTGTTAGGGTCTAACCATAAAGCACCTTTTTCTGTTTTACCCATTTTTTTACCTTCTTTTGTTGTCAAAAGTTTAAAAGTTAATCCAAAAGAATCGTCTTTTCCAATTTTTCTAATTAATTCAACACCACCAATGATGTTAGACCATTGGTCATTTCCACCCATTTGAAGCTTACAACCATATTTGTTATATAAATACAAAAAGTCATAAGATTGCATTAGCATATAGCTCATTTCAAAAAATGTTAAACCTGTTTCTAATCTTTGTTTGTAACATTCAGCAGCAAGCATTCTGTTAACAGAAAATAAACTACCAATTTCGCGAACAAAGTCAACAAACTTCAAATCTAATAACCAATCTGCGTTATTGACAATAATAGCCGCATTTTCTCCCTCAAAACTTACAAATTTTTCAACCTGTTTTTTGATACATTCAACATTATGATTAATTTCTTCTCTTGACATCATTTTTCTCATATCTGTTTTTCCGAGAAGGGTCTCCAATCGTTGCAGTACCACCACCAACTAAAATAATTGGCTTATGACCACATTTTTGCATATGACTTGCTACCATTAAAGAAACAAAATGACCAACATGAAGGCTATCAGCTGTAGGGTCAATTCCAATATAAAAAGGAACAGATTGTTTGCCAAACAATTCCTTGATTTCTGCTGGGTGTGTTAATTGCTCAATATATCCTCTTTCGTCTAAAATATCAAAAAGATTTTTCATCAAATTCATTCCTTTCAAATATTTTCAATTTCTGGTTTATATGGTTTGAAATCTTCGTATTCTAAAAATCTATTTAAATTTTTTACAGAAACACCAATTTGACCAGAAATGGTATCTAAAGAAGCATTTAATCCATTTTCTTGAACATAATTTACAAAATTAGAAAATTCCATACCATCTTTAGCACTACATTTTGGGCAAACATTGCCTTGTGATACATAAAAACTTCCGCATCTACTACATCTATTAAATTCCATAGTATATTCCTCCTAAAATTTTTCTTTTGATGTTTAAAATCGAACACATTTTATCATAAAATGATAAAAAAATAAAGAGTTTTTATAGGAAAAATTGACATTATCTTAAAATTTATATACAATAAGAAAGAACAAAAGGAGGAAAGAGAGTTATGGATACATATATTGAAAATTTACCAGAACTTTTAAAAAATTATTTTAAAATTTTATCACCAGATTTCCCAGCATTTTTATTGGAATATATTCACACGCCAGAAATGCAAAAACAAGCGAAAATTAGTGTAACATCTGGAACAATTTATTCTAAAATGTTTGATGAAATTTGGTATTCAAGCCTAGACCACAGTGTAGCAGTGGCATTAATTATATGGAATTTTACAAAAGACAAAAAACAAACATTGTCTGGATTATTTCATGATATTGCAACACCTGTATTTAAACATTGTATTGATTTTATGAATGGAGACCATGAAAAACAAGAATCTACAGAAGAATTAACAACGCAAATTATACAAAATTCGAAAGAAATCATGGCTTTACTAAATAGAGATGGTATAAAACTTGAAGAAGTATGTGATTATCATATATACCCAATAGCAGATAATGACACACCAAAACTTTCTTCAGATAGATTAGAATATACTTTATCAAATGGATTAGGTGTAAGAGAAAAAATATGGGATTTGCAAACGGTAAAAGAAATTTATCAAGATATAGAAGTTCAAAAAAATGAAGAAGGAACTCCAGAATTAGGATTTAAGCATAAGGAAATAGCAGAAAAATTTGTAAAAACTATGAGCAAATTATCTTGTATTTATGTAGGAAACGAAACAAAATATTCTATGCAATTGATTGCAGATATTGTAAAAAAGATGTATGAACAAAATTTGGTTACTAAGAAGGATTTATATACATTAAGCGAAAAAGAAATCATTCAAAAGATAGAAAATTGCCCAATCGGAAATTTATCAAACTGCTTTAAGAAATGGGAAGATGCAACTGAAATTAAGGAAAGTGATGAATTACCTAAAGACAAATATGCAGTGGATATAAAAGTAAAACAAAGATATATTGTCCCACTTGTAGAAGAGGATAATCAATTTGTGAGAATTGATAAAGTCTCTGAAAATGCTAAAGAAGATATAAATAGTTTTTTAAATTATCAACCAAAGAAATATGCCTATTTAGATTTCAACTTTTAACATGCAATCTAAAAAGTAATGTTATAGAAAAAATCAATTTATATAAAAGAGAAAGGAAAGCAAAATGTTTGAAAACCCAATTTCTATGCAAGATATATTTTCAACAAGAAATTTCATTATATATTTAGTAGTCATCAATATTATTGGCTTTTTGATTATGTTTATTGATAAACAAAAAGCCAAAAGAGATGCATGGAGAATTCCAGAAAAAACATTGTTTATTGTAACTGCTTTAGGCGGTGGGATTGGAACAATTGCGGGAATGTATACCTTTAGACATAAAACACAAAAACTACAATTTGTTGTTGGATTACCTGTCATTACGATTTTAGAGATTATATTAATTGTATATTGGTTCTTTTTTTAATACATAGCCACAAAAAATAGCACATAACTTTACTAAAATAAAATTGTGTGCTATTTTGTTTTACTATCTTTCAAAATCTTTTTCTATATTTTTAATGGCTATTCTATATCTTTCTTTAAACTCATCTACTTTTTTATCAACAGAATGTTTATCCTTAGCTTCTTTAGCAATTTCTTCTCTATCAAAAACTTTTTCTCCGCTTATAACTTGTTTAACTGCTAAAGCTAGTTTTTCCGAATCATCTACAGGAACTAATATACCAACTTTTTCGTTTATAAAGTCAGGTAATCCTCCTTCATTGGTAGCGATAACTGGTGTTCCACAAGCCATTGCTTCAGCAGCAACTAATCCAAAAGGTTCTCTTCTTGATGGAACACAAGAAACATCTGCTATATTGTATATATCTTTTAAAACAGTTTGAGGTTGATTTCCTAAAAATTTTACATTTTTCAAATTTAGTCTTTGGGCTTGTTCTTCTAAATTTTCTCTTAATTCTCCATCTCCTGAAATCAAAGTTAAAGTGTCATCATTTTCATACATAGATGCAGCATCTAATAATACATCTACACCTTTAAAATTGGTCAATTTTCCAACAAAAGATACTACATTTTTATAATTTCCAGAAACACCTAATTCTTGTAATACTTTGGATTTTTCTATATTTGTATCTCTTGTAAATACTTGTGTATCAATACCATTTTTTATACAAACTGTATTGACATCTTCTCCGTAAAATTTTTTTGGTTAATTCATGGCTATCTTCTGAAATGGTTACGACAGAATCCGCGTATTTGGTAGCAAGTTTTGCCCAATTGGTTCCCCAAGAATCTTTTCTTATAGCTTCATCTTGTATTCCCATTAAATCTGTTCCATGACAAGTTATTATCATTGGTATATCTTTTTCTTCACAACATTTTGCAGATATTCCTGCAAGTGTCCATACATGTTGAGCATGAACAACATCAGGTTTAAATTCTCCTATTGCTTTTCTTATTTGAGCAAAAAAAACGTTTTCGTATTCACTTCTTTGCTCAGGAGTCATGTCTCTAAAGTTAAAAGTACTTCGAGGGTGAGTTGTAAAACAAGGAAAATTCATATCACATTGATTAACCCCAGGAATCACTTCTTGATTTTTGAAAAATACAGGATATAACTGAACATTATCATATTTTTCATATTCACTTCTATTTTCTGGAAAAACAATAGCAACTTCATCTCCTTTTCTTACGAGACTTTTAGCTAAATTAGCAGTGTAGACTCCACTACCTGAACCTGTTAGTGGAAAATGATTTACAAATAATACTCTCATACTAATCTCCTTTTCATTTATTATTATAACATAACATAATATATCACATTTTTTGGTAAACGTAAATAAAATTCGGCAATTTTTATGTTTAAGTGATAATAAATCTCATTGGATATTTTGGTACACATAATGAAAAAAATAAATTTGTAAAAAATAAAGAATGTGGACAAATAAAAAAGGGAATGTGAACAACTCGTGAACGAGAAAATAGTATTTTCAGTTATTCACAAAGTTATCCACAGTATCCACAGGTAACAAAAGTGGATAAATATGACAAATAAAAAGTTAAAACAATAAACATAATGTGGAAAATTTAATAAAATTGTAACAAATAAGAGAAGAAATTGTAATAAAAGTTTGCGAAAAATGATGAAATAAAAAGAAATATAAATAAAATTATAGAAAAATGAATAAATTTGAAACATAAAAAAAGTATTCTTGAAATATATATGTCATATAAATGTTATGGGAAAAAAGCAGAAGAATGAATAATTTTGTAGAAATATGCTATAAGTAAGCTGTGGATAACTATATATGCCTGTGTATAACATTATAAAATTGTAAAAAATATAGTAGATGTCTAAGGTCGTTATATAAGTATTAAAAGAAACGAAAAATAGAAGAAAAGCATATAATATTATATAAATAAAAAAGATATAAAGAGAAGTGGTAGAGAGATGATAGAGAAAATAAAAAAAGCAATAAAAAGCAGATTATATAGAGAAATAGAAGAAAAAGATATTGGATTAGAAGAAGCTAAGCAACTTCAAAACGAAGGTGCAATGCTTATAGATGTCAGAAGTCCACAAGAATTTCGAGAAGGTCATCTAGATGGTGCTATATCTATTCCAGAATATGACATAAAAAAAGAAATTGAAAAAATTGTGCTAGATAAAAATAAAAATATTGTAGTTTATTGTAGCTCAGGAGGAAGAAGCAAAAAAGCACAAAAAACATTAAATAAATTAGGCTATCAAAATGTGTATAATGTATATAATGGTTTTATAAACTATTGAGATTTTTGCAAGTTTATGATAAAATCATGAACGGGGATGTGCCAAATCGTTTCAAAATGAAATTAAAAGGGACATACCTCAAAAAAATAAAAAAAGTATTGAATACAATAAATAAAATATATAGGGTCTGTCCCTTTTGGACAATTTTTGTCCATTTTGGCACGTCCCTAAAAGACCAATGGAGGAAAAATGGATAACAGACAAGCACATATTAGAAATTTTAGTATTATTGCACATATAGACCATGGAAAATCAACACTAGCAGATAGGTTGATTGAAATGACAGGTGTATTATCTAAAAGAGAAATGGAAAGTCAAGTATTAGATAATATGGAGATTGAAAAAGAAAGAGGTATTACCATAAAGTCACAAGCAGTTAGAATGATTTATAAAGCAAAAGATGGACAAGAATATACCTTTAATTTAATAGACACACCAGGACATGTTGACTTTAATTATGAAGTTTCTAGAAGTTTAGCAGCCTGTGATGGAGCCATTTTGGTTGTTGATAGTAGTCAAGGTGTGGAAGCACAAACATTAGCAAATGTATACTTAGCAATTGATAATAATTTAGAAATATTACCAGTATTAAATAAAATTGATTTACCAAATGCAAGAGTTGATGAAGTTAAACATGAAATTGAAGACATTATTGGAATACCAGCAGAAGACGCACCATGTATTTCAGCAAAAACGGGATTAAATGTAGAAGAGGTATTAGAAAGAATTGTAACAGACTTGCCAGCACCTAAAGGAGACGAAAATGCAAAAACCAAATGTTTAATTTTTGACTCTTATTATGATAATTATAAAGGTGCAGTGGCTTATGTAAGGGTAATGGATGGAAAAGTAAAAGTAGGGGACGATATCAAACTAATGGCCACCAATAAAACATTTACGGTTGCAGAAGTTGGCTATTTTATACCAGGTTCTTATATGCCTGTGTCAGAAATTAAAGCAGGAGAAGTTGGATATATTGCAGCAAGTATAAAAAGTTTATCAGATATTCATGTAGGAGATACCATTACGTTAAAAGATAATCCAGCAGATGAGCCTTTGAAAGGATATAAAAAAGTAACACCTATGGTATATTGTGGATTGTATCCAGTAGATGGTAGTCAATATGAAGATTTAAAAGAAGCATTAGAAAAGTTAAAATTAAATGATGCAGCCTTAGAATTTGAACAAGAAACATCAGCAGCATTAGGATTTGGATTTCGCTGTGGTTTTTTAGGTTTATTACATTTAGAAATCATAGAAGAAAGAATTGATAGAGAATTTGATTTAGGGCTAATTACAACCGCACCATCTGTTATATATAAAGTGCATAAAACAACAGGAGAAGTGATTGAATTATATAACCCAGAAGATTTACCAACACCACAAGAGATATCATATATAGAAGAACCTTATGTAACAGCAAATATTTTAACACCAAAAGAATATGTAGGAAATATTATGGAATTATGTCAAAGAAGAAGAGGTATTTATATCGATATGAAATATTTAGATGAAAATCGAGTTACCTTAACTTATGAAATGCCGTTAAATGAGATTATCTATGATTTCTTTGATAATTTAAAATCAAAAACAAAAGGATATGCTTCTTTAGATTATGAATTTAAAGAATATAGAAGGTCTGATTTAGTAAAATTAGATATTTATATTAACGGAGAACCAGTAGACGCTTTAAGCTTTATTGTCCATAAAGACAGTGCCTATGATAGAGGAAAGAAAATGGTGGAAAAATTAAAAACCGTTATTCCAAGAAAATTATTTAAAATTCCAATTCAAGCAGCAGTAGGTGGAAAGATTATTGCAAGAGAGACGATATCAGCAATGAGGAAAGATGTTTTAGCGAAATGTTATGGTGGAGATATTACCAGAAAGAAGAAATTACTAGAAAAACAAAAACGAGGAAAAAAGAAAATGCGTGAAATTGGAAATGTAGAAATTCCTCAAGAAGCATTTTTATCCGTATTGAAATTAGATGATGAATAAAGAAAGGTAATGTGAGATGAAAGAAACAAGAAAAAATAACTATACAAATCAAAAAGCAAATAAAGGAGACAAAGAAGAAAAAACATTTGATGACCAAGTAGAAGGAAGAAATGCTGTATTAGAACTATTAGAAAGTGGAAAAGACATCAATAAGATATTTGTAACAAAAGGTGAAAAACATGGTTCAATTAACAAAATTATAGCTATTGCCAAAGAAAGAAAAATCATTATTGTAGAAAAAGACAAAAGACAAATGGAACAAATGGCACAAAATCAAAATTATCAAGGGGTCATTGCCATTGTACCACCTTTTGAATATTGCGAAATAGAAGACATTTTAGATAGGGCAAAAGAATTAAATGAAGACCCATTTATACTTATATTAGATGGAATAGAAGATCCTCATAATTTGGGTTCTATTATAAGAACAGCTGAAACAGCAGGCGTACATGGTATTATTATTCCAAAAAGAAGAGCAGCATCAGTAAATAGCACGGTAAATAAAGTATCAGCAGGAGCGGTTCAATATATGAAAATTGCAAGAGTTACCAATATTACAGACGCGATTGAAAAATTAAAAGAAAATGGGCTATGGATTTGCGGAACAGATATAAATACAGACAAATATTATTACAATCAAGATTTAACAGGACCTTTAGGAATTGTGATAGGAAATGAAGGCTCAGGAATGAGTGAGAAGGTAAAGAAAAATTGTGACTTTTTAGTAAAAATTCCTATGAAAGGAAAAATTACGTCATTAAATGCATCTGTTTCAACAGGAATTGTTATCTATGAAGCAATGAAGCAAAGAATGAAGTAAAAGGTAAAAGGGAGGAAAAACATATGATGATGCCAAGAAAAAAGAGAAGAGCAATATTAATATCTGTAATCGTTGTTATTTTAATAATTATAGTAGCTATATTTGTAGCATTATATATGACAACAGATATGTTTAAATCAAATAAAGTATTATTTAGTAAATATACCATGCAATTATTAGATAATATGAATACCATATTGAGTGAAGAGCATATGACAGAAGTTGAGGAAATGTTAAAAAATAACAAGTTATCATCTGATACAACAGCCTCTATAGAATATACTGAAAATGGGGACAATTCAAATCCAATCAATACGGTTCAGATGAATATATCAGGAGAAAAAGAAGAAACAGCTGGCTACGATTACAAGAATATAACCTTAACACAAAGTGAAGGAACAATTTTTGGAGCCGAATATATAGAAGATGCAAATATGACAGGCATTAGATTAGATGGTATACGACAATATCTATCTACTAATATTGATAATGCAGATAAAAATCAGTTAAATAGTTTATATGATATTATGCATACAGATATAAAAGAACTTCTAACTTTTACAGAAGAAGAATCTAGACAATTAAAAGATAAATATTTAGAAATGATTATGAATCAGCTTGAAAATGCAAATTTTTCAAAACAAAGAGGGGTTACGGTAGAGATAAATGGTTCACAATATAATACAAATGTGTATCGTATAACGCTTACAAAGGAACAATTCAATAATATATATATAGGAATATTGGAAAATTTACAACAGGAAACGATTTTGTTATCGAAATTAGAAGAAGTTGATAATGCGATAAATCAATGCAATGAATTTATACAAAATGGACAAACATCAAATCTAAGACAAGAATTTATTGATACAATAGGAAAAACCATCCAAGAAATACAAAATTCTAATATCGGAAATGACGAACGTACGATTAGTGTATTTGAAGCAGATGGTGTTGCAATTAGTTTATCAATTGATACAGAAGAAAATTTTGTGGGAGTAGATGTTGTAAATGCAAATGAAAACCATTTTGTAAATGTGTTAGGAAATGAAAAAACTGAAACAGAAGAGGCGGAAAACAGTTTTGATTTCAAAATACAAAAGACAGCACAAAAAAATAATGAAGAAACTACAATAGATTATACAGTGGTAGAAGAGGGAAAAGAAACCACAAATCAATGTGTCCTAACAAAGAAAATGGAAAATTCAAATATAAATACAAGTATAAATCTTAGCAGAGTAGTTGGTCAAAATCAATTGAATGTGGCGATAGAACAAAATATTCAAGCAGTAAATGAATTTAAAGAAAAAGAAGAGTTAATTGAAAATGAAAATAATATTATTTTTGAAAACCTTAATGATGAACAAAAAGAAAATGTTAGAAATAACATAGAAGAAAATGCAACAAATCAAATAAATACTGTATTACAAGTAGTGCCTTGGGAAAATGTTCAAGATATGTTAATTAATGTAGGATTAATGCAAAGACAAGCAGAAGATATATCAAGTGAAGGGACAATTACAGAATTAGAAAGAACTAGATTTAATTCTAATTTTGAATTTTTTGAAGGAGAAAACATAACAAAGGAAAGAGTACAAGAATTAATAGAACTTGTAAAAGGAGATTTAGGAGATATACGAATTACACAATATGAAGAGCAGACAGGTGGTTCTCAAGAAAGAATACCATTACAATACAGAATTGTTGTAGAAAGAAATACAGATAATTCCCAATTGGCTGAAAACTTCATAAATTATATTGAAGAGGGAAATTATAATGAGTTTTCGGTAACATTAGAATATGATGAAACAACAGGTCTGGTAAATAATATTTATGTAACAGTTATGAAAGATTAATACTGTAATGATGCTACTGTAATGATGCTAGAAGAAAAATAAAAAGAATATATTTTTCTTCTAGCATGTTTTCGTGTTAATATGTCAATAATCAATAAAATTTTACAATTCTTTGAGGAATTAAAAGGTAATTAATTAGGAGCATAAAGAAAAAGAAAAAACTGAAAATAAAGCAAAAAACAATGTCTAATTGTGTAAGGAAAAAATTACCAAATAAAAAAATAAAAAAAATTCAAAAAAAGTGTTGACAAAGATGTTGGGGTGGTGTATAATGAAATTCGTTCTGAGCAAGAACGAAGAAAAGTACATTGAAAAGTAAACAATAAAATCCTTTAGAGAATAAACCGAAGCGGAAAATATTTCGAAAGAAATAGAGTACCGAACAAGTAA
>CASFHP010000028.1 GCA_949294555.1 uncultured Eubacteriales bacterium | reverse complement strand
AGCGATGACTTTGGGGACGGAGCAAAAAATCATCATTTTTATAAAAAATCTTTATAAAAATGATGATTTTTTGCTCCGTCCCCAAAGTCATCGCTCCGTCCCCATTGACCATCGCTCTAAAGTTCATTTAACATATTTTTCATTGCTTTTTTTCGAATTCTTTGTATTGCATTATCTACTGATTTTACTGGTGCATCTAATTGTTTCGCTATTGTAACATAACTATATCCTTTTACATAACCATCTAAAACCTGTTTTTCAAATGTACTTAAAGATTTTTGCATTGAATTTTCTATTTGTTCATAATATTCTTTTTTCATCACTGTTTCAAGTGGATCTTCCACTGTTTTATTATTCAAAGTATTAATCAATTCAATTCCATTTTCTTCTTCATTATCATAAGCTGAAGCATTTAAAGATAAATATGAATTTAACGGCATATGTTTTTGTCTTGTTGAAGATTTAATTGCCGTAATTAATTGTCTTTCTATACACATATTTGCAAAAGATTTAAAACTACTATTTTTATCTTTCTTATATGTTTTGATTGCTTTAAACAAACCAATTAATCCTTCTTGTACAATATCTTCTTTTTCTGCTCCGACCATAAAATATTTACTAACTTTTATATTGACTAATTCTTTATATTTATTCATTAAATATGATAAAGCTTGTTTATCTCCCTTTTGTATTTCTAAAATCACTTGTTCATCTGTCAAATTCTCAAACTGATTTGTAGAAAAGAAAACATTTTCTTTTTGCATTCGTCAAAATCCCTCCAAATGTCACTTTATTAGTATTATACCATTGAAATTACTGTTGTCAAGGGCTATCTTTGTTATTTTTTTGACAATTTGAGACAATTGGGGACAGGTAGGGTTTTGTAGCATTTTTGTCGAAAAAACACGAATGATTGAAAGATACTTTCTTTTAGATATTTTTTACTTAAGTTTAAAATAAAAAATGTATATAATATTTTATGAAATTAAATGTGCAATATTATATACATTTTTTGTTATTTATAAATTTAATTAAAATATCCAAAAGGAAACGTTCAAACTATTCGTGTTTTTTCGACAAAAATGCTACAAAACCCTACCTGTCCCCAATTGTCTCAGCTAACATTGTCCATACATCTTCTGTTTCCATGCCATATTGCCAAGAAGCTACACCTGCTAGATTGTCTTCATTAACTAATGAAACTTTCGCTCTTAATGATTCAACATCTTCTATCCACATTTTTCTTGTATTTGAACCATCTTGATATTCTACATAATATTGTTTTAATTCATCATCCCATGTTCTTTCTACGTCATCTGGTAGTACTTCTTCAATATCTTCCATATTAACTGTTGAAGTTCTAATCAATTCTCCGTTAGCGTCTTCTGTCCATATTCTTGTGTAGAATGGAATTCCTAGTATTAATTTATCTGATTCGATTTCTTCTGTTTGTAAAAATTTTACTAAGTTTAATTCTACCCAGTTATATCCTGCTGTTGTTCCAGCAGTTTGACTAGATACCCCATTTTGGTCATATGCCATAAATACAATATAATCTGCTACATCTCCGATGACATTTCTGTCAAAGCATAATGACCAGGTTTCTCCACCATCTGGTGCTGTTACATCAACAGATACAACCATTCCGATTTCATTTAGTCTTGGTGTTAATTCTATGATAAATCTTGAATACAAATCAATATCTGCTTGTTTCATATTTTCAAAATCTATATTAATTCCGTCCAATTCATATGCAACACAAGCGTCTACAATTTGCTCGATTAATTGTTTTCTATTTTCATAACTATTCATGATTTCTGATGTGATTTCTAAACTTTCATTTGCTGCTGGAGCATTAGAAACCATTGGCCATACTTTATATCCATTTCCATGTGCCCATTCTATATACGCTTCTCCACTTTCTCCAACATTTTCTCTAAAAATTCCATTTTCATCTATATAAAAGAATGATGGAGATACAACGTTTACCCCTTCAATGGTTGTTCCTGTTCTATCTGGTGCACTTCCAACTTCTGAATAGTAGTCCCATGTCATATTGATTTTTCCTTCAATTTGTTTTTCTTCAGGCATATCTTCTCTGACAACATATTCATTTGCTAATTTGTTAGCTTTAATATATCCTATTTTTCCGTTTTCTGTTCGAATTCTTGCATAATTTCCATCAGAAGAAATCACAATAATCGTATTTCCTTTTTCTATTCTATCAACTGTTCTCGCAATAAAATTTGTTGAAGATTTTACAGCTAGATTTGAGGTTACAATTGCTTTTCTTTGTTCTTGGTCTAAGGAATCCATTGTAATCACTTTGGTTTCTTCTATATTTCCGATTTCGATGTCATAAACTTCCGTCATTTCTGAAATTGGTATATAGACAACACCATCTCTTTCAATGGCATGTGCAGATGTTGTTTTATCTGCTCCATTAATGTTAATCACATTTTCCTCTAAACTCACTTCTGCTATTTTCTTATTGTATGTTGTAATAATACTATTATTTTCTTCTTCTAAATAGATATATTTGTCAAAAAAATTGGCAATATCATCTTGTGATAAATAAATTACACCGTCTTCTTGTATAATTTCATGCCTTAAATTTGAAGTTACATTTGAATTATTAATAATTAAATTTATAGTTGTGTTATTGTCTAATATAATGTAATTATTGGCTATCATTGCAACAATAAATAAAATAATCAATGCTAGTATGGTAATCCCTGTCCTAACAATCACTTTTTTCTTTTTTTCTATTTCTTCAGATGACATTCTTTTTGCATTTTTTACATGTTTTATTTTTTGATTTTTTTCTAATTCTCTTCTTCCTCTTCCCATAATTCTCTCCTTTGTTTATACTTCATTCAGAACATAATTACAATGCTGTTTATATATGTTACATTCTTTTTCCTAATTACTATACCATAAAATTTCGATTAGTCAAATAGGTATTTCTTATTTTTATCTTAATTTTTTATTTGTCGCTTTGCCTATACTTACCTTTTCTTCATCATTCGTAATTCTTGTTTTTGTTCATTTGTTATTCTATAAGACTCTATCGCTTTTTGTAAAGCCTTATTATAGGTAAATTTATCAATCTTCGCTTTTTTTAAATATTGGATAGTTTTATCATAAAATTTGATAAGACAAATTGAAATTGCCCATGCAACTGCCATTTGCACATAATATTGGTCACTGTTTATACTATCAAATATTGCAAAATCTTTTTCTAAATAGTCTTCCGCTATATAATATTCTAAAAGCATCACTACACCAAATCGGATTTCAAATTCTTTATCTGATGTCATATATGTTTGTAAAAATTTCCACATTTCTTCTGGATACTTTTTAGTTATTTTTAATCCACCACAAAACACATCACAAACTGCCCAGTTATCAATTTTAGGTACAAATTTTTCTATGCTCTTTAAAATGTAATGTATGTCTTTATTTTTTTCTAGCCCAATTAACATACCTTGTAACATGATTTCTTCATAATATTCATCATCAATTTTTGTTAATAAGTCCTTAATTTCATATTCTTTTGCTAATTTTTTGGCATAATTTCTAAGAACAGGAACTCTAACACCTAGTATATTTTCTGTTCCTGGACATAAATTTTTATGAAATTCTTTATATGATTTGTCTGCTAGTTCTTTTAATTCTTTTTTTATAATTTGTTTCATTTTTATCACCAATAACCATTAATTTCTCTTAATTTTTTTATTTACAATATACTTTTATTTGTTCTCTTCTTAATAGTGTCCTTATTATTCTGAACAAAAACTAGTATGTCATATTTTGACAAAAATTTCAATAAAATTCATCATTTTTTCAAAATTATAACTTAACTTAAATTTTTAATGAAAATATAATATCTATATATTGCAAATTTTCTTTTTTATTTGTATACTAAATTTAGATACTTATGAAAGGGGTTTTTATATGGAAGGAAATGAAGTTCAAAACACAACTACAGAGAACAAATTATTTGGAAAAACATTTTTCTGGATGTTTCTTGGTTTATTAGGTTCAGCATTAATTGCTTGGTATACCTATTCTTCTGGGTTATTTTTAAATATTGTACTTAATGATTATTTTACAGGATTATTAATTATGGAATTAGTAGCCGTTTTATTATTTAGTCTTCTATTTAGGAAATTGCCACCAGTTGTCGTCGGTATACTGTATTTTGTTTATGCAGCATTAAATGGTGTTACACTAGCTGTCATCTTTGCTGTTTTTGAATTAAATTCAATTATTACCTTATTTATTGCTTCTGCTTTGATTTTTGGTATTTTAAGCTTGATTGGTTATAAAACGACAAAAAATTTGAGCAGTTGGGGAACTTATTTGAATGTATTTTTAATTATTGGTTTAATTCTTAGCTTAGTGAACTTATTTATTTTTAAAAGTTCTCTATTTGATGTAATCCTAGATTGGGTAATTTTAGCTGTATTTTTTGGTGTTACTATTTATGATATTAATAAGATTAAAGCTTTACAATTAGAACCTGATATTGACCAAGAAAAAATATATATTTACTGTGCTATGCAGTTATATCTTGATTTTATCAATATCTTCTTAAGAATTCTTTCTATTTTTGGAAAAAGAAGAAACTAGTATTCTAAATATGGTGAATATACCATATTAAATTGACTAAATTTTAAAAGGCATCGAAAATGATGCCTTTATATTTTTGTTCAATGCCCCAAACGGTTCCTATTCTTCTACTTCTTCAAATTGAGAATTATATAAATCAGCATAAAATCCGTTTTTTACAAGTAGTTCATCATGTGTTCCTTGTTCTACAATGTCTCCATGATTCATAACCAAAATCAAGTCTGCATTTTTTATAGTTGATAATCTATGTGCAATAATGAAACTTGTTCTTCCCTTCATTAGATTATCCATTGCGGATTGTATTTGTATTTCTGTTCTTGTATCGATGGAACTTGTTGCTTCATCTAATATTAATATCTTAGGGTCTGCTAGTATAACTCTTGCGATAGTAAGTAATTGCTTTTGACCTGCTGATATATTGGTCGATTCCTCGTTTATCATTGAATTATATCCATTTGGTAATGTTTTGATAAAGTGATGTACATGTGCTGCCTTTGCTGCTTCTACAACTTCTGTATCTGTTGCATCTTCTTTACTATATTTGATATTTTCTTTTACAGTTCCACCAAATAACCAGGTATCTTGTAAAACCATACCAAACATTTTACGAAGTTCGCCTCTATCAAAGTCTTTTACATTATGACCATCAACATCGATTTCTCCATCTGTTACATCATAAAAACGCATTAATAATTTTACCATTGTCGTTTTTCCTGCACCTGTTGGTCCAACAATCGCTATTTTTTGTCCTTCATGTACATTAGCATTAAAATCTTTTATAATTGTTTTTTCTGGGTCATATCCAAATTTTACATGTTTAAATTCTACATTTCCTTTTAATTTAGAAGTATCAATATTTCCTTTTGCTGTTACTACTTCTTCAGGTTCTTCTAGGAATTCAAAAATTCTTTCTGCTGCCGCCATCATGGCTTGTAACATATTTGAAATTTGTGCCAATTGATTAATTGGTTGTGTAAATTGTTTGTTATATTGGATAAAGCTTTGAATATTACCAACGGTAATTGTTCCATTAATGGCTAAATATCCACCTGCTACTGCTACTGCTACATATCCAACATTTGATATGAAGTTCATAACTGGATGCATTAAACCTGATAAAAATTGTGATTTCCATCCAGAATGATACAATTCGTCATTGGCTTTTTCAAAATCCTTTGTTACTTTTTCTTCTGCATTAAATACTTTTACAATATTTAATCCACCATATATTTCTTCTACTTGACCATTTACATGTCCTAAGTAATCTTGTTGTCTTGTAAAATATTTTTGTGATTTTTTTACAATAAATGTAACCAAAACACCCGCTATTGGTAAAATGACTAATGAAATTAATGTCATTTGCCAACTAATAGAAAACATCATAACTAAAATACCAATAATGGTACATACAGATGTGATAATTTCTGTAATACTTTGGTTTAAATTCATACTTAATGTATCAATATCATTTGTGATAATAGACAAAACTTCTCCATTGGTCTTTTTATCAAAATATTTCATTGGTAATTTATTAATTTTTATCGCAATATCATTTCTTAGTTTATACGTAATTTTTTGAGCAACATTTGTCATCAAAAATCTCTGTACGAAAGAGAATAATGCACTAATAACATATAATCCTAACAATGTTAAAGCAATTTGACCGACTTTTCCAAAGTCAATACCTGTTCCACCACTTAATTTGCTGACTAATCCGTTAAAAATTTCAGTTGTTGCATTTCCTAGTATTTTAGGTCCTACAATCGTAAATATCGTACTACCAATTGCGAATATCATAACAATAATAATTGGTATTTTGTAATCTACTAAATATGAACGTATTAATTTTTGGGTCGTTTTCTTAAAGTCTTTTGCTCTTTCTGTTGTTTGACCTCCTCTAGGTCCTCCCATTGGTCCTGGCATATTACTTACCTCCTTTCTCACCTAATTCTTCTTCAGACAATTGTGATAAGGCAATTTGCCTATAAGTTTCATTATTTTTCATTAATTCTTCATGGGTACCCATTCCAACCATTTTACCTTCTTCTAAAACAATAATCTTATCTGCATTTAAAATGGTACTGATTCTTTGGGCAACGATAATCACTGTTTTATTTTTTGTTCTTGTAGCTAGTGCTTCTCTTAAGGCGCTATCTGTCTTAAAGTCTAATGCTGAGAAACTATCATCAAACACAAAAATTTCTGGGTCTTTTGCAATCGCTCTTGCAATAGATAATCTTTGTTTTTGACCACCTGATACGTTTCCTCCACCTTGCGCAATTGGGTCTTGGTATTTATTTTCTTTTTCATTTATAAATTCTGTTGCTTGAGCAATTTCTGCTGCTTCTATCATTCTTTCATCTGACATAGTTTCATCAGAATATTTAATATTTGACTCAATAGTTCCTGAGAATAACACACCTTTTTGTGGCACAAATCCGATAATATCTCTTAAATCTTTTTGTGACACATCTTTTACATTAACACCATCAATGCATAATTCTCCACCAGTAACATCATAAAATCTTGGTATCAAGTTTACAACGGTTGATTTTCCACTTCCTGTACTTCCAATAATGGCTGTGGTTTTTCCTGGTTCTGCTGTAAAGTTGATATCTTCTAAGATTTCGGTATCTGCATCTGGATATCTAAAGGAAACATTTTTAAATTCTACTAATCCCTTTTTACTTGGGTCAAATTTTTTGGTTTCTTTTTTATCTTTGATACTTGACTCTGATTCTATTACTTCATTAATTCTTCTTGCAGAAACAGCTGCTCTTGGTAGCATGATAGAAATCATAGATATCATTAAGAATGCCATAACAATTTGCATTGTATATTGGATAAATGCCATCATATCTCCAACTTGCATAACACCTTGGTCAACATTATGTCCTCCAACCCAAACAATTAATATCATAATTGCATTCATGATAAACATTAATAAAGGCATCATCATTGACATTGCTTTATTAACAAATAAGTTGGTTTTCATTAAATCTTTGTTAGCTACATCAAATCTTGCTTCTTCTTTTTTCTCTTTATTAAATGCCCTGATTACTGGTAATCCTGTAAGGATCTCTCTTGAAACTTCATTTAATCTGTCTATTAAATCTTGTAATTTTCTAAATCTAGGCATTGCAATGGCAAATAAAGTTGCTACAATCAATAATATAGCAAGTATTGCCACCCCAATAATCCATGCCATAGAATTATCTGAACTTGTTAACACTCTTACAAATCCGCCAATTCCTATAATTGGTGCATACACAACAACTCTAAATAATATTGTAATTAATTGTTGAATTTGTTGCACATCATTTGTACTACGTGTAATTAAAGACGCTGTTGAAAATTGATTTAATTCTGCATTTGAAAATGTCATAACTTTTTTAAATACTTTTTCTCTTAATGTTTTTCCTAATTTTGCTGCTACTCTTGAAGATAATAGCATAATGGTTACTGCACATATCATTGTAATTAAAGCAATTCCAAGCATTTGTAATCCTGTTTTGAAAATATAGTTATTTTGAATATCATCAGTATTAATTCCAGAATTTATGTAGATTTGCTTTACAGATGAAATTGCTGCTTGTTCTTTTATGGAATCATTCATTTCTTCTATTCTTTTTGTAAATTCAGCTAATACTTGATTTCTTTGCTCTTCTGACATTTGCTTGATAATATCCATTAGAGATAAATTTTCTATAAATTCTCTTTGGGTGTCAGGAACATCTTGCAATAATTGTTCTTTTATTTGATTAGCTGTTTCTTCACTTGTCACTGTTGTCATTCCCATTAATGGGTCTATAATAATACCTGATAATATGTCTTCTTGTTCCTCATCAATATCTTTTAAAACATAAATAGTATCTGCTTGTGCTTCATAGTCATTTCCAAAATACTGTTTAATGGCTTTTTCATCATGTTTTTCTTGTGTCTCATATTGATTTCCATCAGTTGCTGAAATCATCGTGTAATTTTCTAGTATCTCATTATCTTTATCTGTGAAGATAAGCATATTATCCATATCTTCTTTAGAGATAATTTCTGGTACAGCACTTGTAATTCCACCTGATTGAATACCTTCGTTAACAATCTTTGAAGTATAATCTGGTAATGCTAAATCAGTTGCCGCTTGCACACAAAGTAATATGACGATAATAATAACTGCTCCTAGTGACTTTTTTAAGTTTTTTAATACCTTTAGCATGTTTCTCCTCCTTCTTTATCTATAATCTGTTCTTAAATAAAAAAACGACACTGTATTATTTATTATATGTGACACAGTGTCGTTAGTCAATATGTATATTGTGAATTTTTTGTGAATTGTTGTTCTCTTACATTTTTCTAAATACGCCTGCAACTTTACCTAAAATTTCACAATCTGGTACGATTATTGGATCCATTGTAGAATTTTCTGGTTGTAATCTAATATGGTCTTCTTCTTTATAAAATGTTTTTACTGTTGCTTCATCTCCTATTAAAGCTACCACAATTTCTCCGTTATTGGCTGTATTTTGTCTTTTTACAAGAATATAGTCTCCATCTAAAATTCCTGCTTCTATCATACTTTCTCCTCTAACTGTTAGCATAAAACTTTCTGAATTGCCAACAAAATCAATTGGAATTGGGAAAGTATCTGTAACATTTTCTACCGCTAAAATTGGCTCTCCTGCTGTTATTTTCCCTATGATAGGAACTTCAACCAACTCTTTTTGTGTATAGAAATCTTTGCTTGATGTTACTTTTGCTTCTCCAGAAGCACCTTTTAATAATCTTAGTGTTCTTCCCTTTTTGTCTTTTTTCTTAACATAGCCTTTTTCTTCTAGTTTTGCTAGATAACTATGTACAGTTGCTGTTGAATTTAGTCCAACGGCTTTTCCGATTTCTCTTACTGATGGTGGATAACCTTGTGTCATAATTTGTTTTTCAATAAAATGCAAGATTGATTTTTCTCTTCTATTTAATTCTTGGTTCTTTTTTGGCATTTTTTCTTCACTCCATTCTCTTAATTTGTATCATCATATCATACAAACAAAAAAATGTCAAACAAATTTTTGATTTTTTTTGTGTTTTTTAACTAATTGTTACAATTCACAGTTAAAAAATTATTTTATAGAATATTGATATATACATATTTTTTTAAAATTCGAATGTGACCGGAAGACCGGAATAGTTTTACAAATTCTTAAGATAAAGCCATAAAGGGTCCTGTTTTCGGGTATTGTTGTGGCTTTATCTTTAGAATTTGTTGAACGGGAATGTAGGGTAGCCGAGAATTTTAAAAAAATATGTATATATCAACATTCTTATTAATACTCGTCTATAAACTGTGAATTGTAACAATCAATTTAGCACATCCCTAGCAGAAATCTTTTAAAAATTTTTCTTTTATTTCTAATGGTAATAAAACTAAATTCTTAATATCTTCTGCTTTCACAATCTCTGGAATATACTCTCCAGAATCTTTATATGCAGGATTATTAGAAAATTCTTCTCCATCTCCTGTTCCAAATTCGCCATCTAGGTATTCACATAAAAAGAAATATTCTTTCATATGTAGTTTCGTATTTTCTAATTCATATAATTTTTTTATCACTTTTACATTTATTCCAAATTCCTCTTTGATTTCTCTTATAACCCCCTCTTCTAATGTTTCACCTTCTTCTAATCCTCCTCCTGGAAATGTATAATATTCCTGGTATTCCTTGTTTCTCACTACATTTTTTCTATGCATAAATGCAAATCCATTATTTATCGGAACAATACCAGCCACTCTTATTCTTACCTTATCTTTTACCATACTAAAAAACCTCCTATATAATAATATAACTATTATACAGGAGGTCTCATATTTTTTCAAATATTTATTAATCCTTTATATATAAATCAATATTTCCTTTCTGATATTCTTCCATAATTCTCATATTAATTTCATTTTGCACATTTCTCGCTTTTTTAGGATGAACCAAATATCTTATATACATTTCTATATGTGACCTTTCAATTTTCATGTAGATAATTGGGTCTAGATTATTATAATAAATTCTATATTCTAAAATCGCTTCATCTACAGCATCTTCCATTTTCTTTGGAATTTCTTTCAAAGTTTCATTATCAAATACGATTTCATATAACAATTCTTGCGTTTTCTTAATATCTGCATCTAATGTAATATCTACTTTTATTTCATCCCATATATATTTAAATACTTTGGTATAATTTTTTAGTGTCTTAGTAAATATATAGGAATTTGGTATATGTATAATTCTTCCTGTACTTTGTTCCCCATATACCCTTTTGCCTATTTCTAAAACTTCAAATCCTAATGCATGTTTACTAATGACATCTCCCATAACATCGTCAATTTCAATTCTATCTTCGATTTCAAATGGTCGATTAATATTGATATAAATACCTGCAAAAAAGTTAAATATGATTTCTCTTACAGCAATGGTTAAACCTGCTGATATAAAGCTGATTAGTGTAATAATTCCAGATAATTTTTCGCCCCAAAGAAGAAAAACCAATATAAAGGAAATGGCGGTTAATATAATTCGTATTTTTCGATTTCTAAAAAATTTCTTTTTATCATTTACAGGTAAATTTGCATATATCTTTTTAATAATCGCTTTGATAATTCCAAAAAACAAAAATATACATATAGTAAGTATTGTTAATCTTATGTATTCACTATCAATACTTGTTATTCTTCCTAGATAATTTGAAAATTCTTGTATATATCCCATATTTCTCCTTTCTAAAAATTGTACTTCATTTTTATTATTATATATTTTGTATTTTTCATCCTATTACTGTTTTATAAAACCTTAAAAGGGTTGTAAAAATTTCTACAACCCCTTTTACATTTTATTTTTTGCCTTATTTTTCAACTCTTTCTTCTGATTTGTTTTCTGCCAAATCCTTCATAGTCAAATTAATTCTACCTTGTTCATCAATATCTGTAACTCTTACCGTTACTTTATCTCCAACATGTAAAACATCTTCTACATGTTTAATTCTTTCTTTAGAAATTTGAGAAATGTGTAGCAATCCTTCTTTTCCGCCACACCCCAAATCTACAAATGCTCCAAAGTTCATAATTCTAACAACTTCTCCATAATAGATTCCATCTACTTCTACTTCTCTAACAATGTCTTCAATCATTTCTAATGCTTTTTCTGCCTTTTTGTTATCATTTGAGTAGATAAATACTTGTCCGTCTTCTTCTATATCAATTTTTACACCTGTTTCTTCAATAATCTTATTAATTGTTTTTCCACCAGTTCCGATAACATCTTTGATTTTATCTACTTTAATTTGTGTGCTAACAATTCTTGGTGCATATGGAGAAATATCTGCTCTTGGTTTGTCTAATACTGGAAGCATAACATCTTCTAATATATGTTTTCTAGCAATTCTTGTTTTTTCAAAAGCTTCTTTAATAATGTCATAAGATAATCCATCAACCTTAATATCTACTTGAATTGCTGTAATACCTTTTTCTGTTCCTCCAACCTTGAAATCCATGTCTCCAAAGAAGTCTTCAATTCCTTGAATATCTACTAACATCACATAATCTTTTTCATCATCTGGATTTGTAACTAATCCTGTTGAAATACCTGCAACTGGTCTTTTAATTGGTACACCTGCATCCATTAATGCTAATGTACTTCCACAAATACTTGCTTGTGATGTTGAACCATTTGAAGATAATACTTCAGATACCACTCTAATAGCATAAGGAAATTCTTCTTTTGAAGGAATTACTGGTACTAATGCTTTTTCTGCTAAAGCACCATGCCCAATTTCTCTTCTGCCAGGTCCTCTTGAAGTTCTTGCTTCTCCAACACTATATCCTGGGAAGTTGTAGTGGTGCATATATCTTTTTGATTCTTCTGTGTCAATTCCATCTAATACTTGTTCTTCACTAATCATTCCTAATGTTGCAACAGATAATACTTGTGTTTGTCCTCTTGTAAATAAAGCACTTCCATGTGTACGTGGCAATAATCCTACTTCACATGATAATGGTCTTATCTCATCTAATGCTCTTCCATCTACTCTTTTATGTTCATCAAAGATTAAATGTCTTACACATTTCTTTTCTAAATTGTGGATAGCTTCTCCTAAATCTCCTTTATGTTCTTCAGCAGATTCTTGTCCGAATTTTTCTTCATAGCTATTTGCAATTTTTTCTGATAATTCTGAAACATTGTTGTCTCTTGTTTCTTTATCTTTTTCTTGAACAGCTGTTAACATATCTTCTTTGAAATTGCTTTCTACAAATTCGTTAATCTCTTCTGGTACTGCAAATGATTTATATTCAAATTTTGGTTTTCCAATTTCTTTTTTCATTTTTGCAATAAATTTACAAATTTTCTTAATTTCTTTATGTCCTTCTTTAATTGCTTTTAGCATGACATCATCTGGAACTTCATTTGCTCCTGCTTCAATCATAGCAATTTTCTTTTCTGTACCTGCAACTGTTAATGTTAAGTCACTTTTTTCTCTTTCTGCCTCTGTTGGATTTATAATAATATTTCCGTCAATTAATCCAACATTAACAGCTGCTGTTGGTCCACCAAATGGAATATCTGAAATTGATAATGCTGCTGAAGCACCAAGCATCGCTGCTACTTCTGGTGAATTATCTTGGTCAACACATAAAACCGTTGCTACAACAACTACATCATTTCTAAAATCCTTTGGAAACAAAGGTCTTAAAGGTCTATCAATTGCTCTTGATGTTAAAATTGCCTTATCACTTGGTTTTCCCTCTCTTTTAATAAAGCTTCCTGGTATTTTACCTACAGAATATAATTTTTCTTCATAATCTACTGAAAGTGGGAAAAAGTCAATTCCTTCTTTTGGTTCTTTAGAAGCTGTAACATTTACAAGTACAACTGTATCTCCATATCTAACCAATACACTTCCATTTGCTAGTCCTGCCATTTTACCTGTTTCAAATACAAGTTTTCTTCCTGCTAATTCTGTTTCATACGTTTTAAACATAAAAAATCCTCCTAAATTAAATATTTGCACCATTTGCAAACTTTAGTAAACTTAATTTAGATGGTAACCTCTATGATGAGTTGGTTGTCCAATTGGACAACCAGCCTATCATACAAGCTACTTACCTAATCTCAAGTTTACTAAAATTTTTTTAAAGCCCGATTATACACCGGGCTTATATGTTATTTTCTTATTCCTAATTTTTCAACGATTGTTCTATATCTATTGATATCTTTTTTCGCTACATAATTTAATAGGTTTCTTCTTTTTCCAACCATTTTTAGAAGTCCTCTTCTTGAATGGTTATCTTTTTTGTGAACTTTTAAGTGTTCTGTTAATTCATTAATTCTTTCTGTTAAAAGAGCGATTTGAACTTCTGGTGAACCAGTATCGTTTTCTTCTCTTTTATATGTGTTAATGATTTCTTGTTTTCTTTCCTTTGTCATCGTTTACACCTCCTATTTTTTGTTTTCTCCTTTAACTGAACTTAAGATTTGGTGCTTATCTATAAGCTAAGTAAAAGGTATGTTGTTTTTCAACATACCTATTTTACTATAGATTTGTAAATTTTTCAAGTATTATTTTTGAATTTTCACTATTTCAGCTATTTTTTACTCTTTTATATCTACTGTATACTAAATTCAAATGTTGGGTATCCGTCTGAACCTTGTACCCATTTTTTCAATTGAATACCTTCTTTTTCTTTGACGGTTTCTACATATTCATTTAATTTTTCTAAGATTTCACTAGATTTTATTTCAGTATCAGAAATACCATTAATATCTTCTTGAGATTCTCCGCCACCATTCCAACTTCCAGTTCCTTTTGAAATATTTTTATTTAAATAATAACAATTTTGAGTAGTTAACAATTCATTGCTTATATTTAATCCTCCAATAATTCCACCTTTAATGTTTCCAGAAATTTCTCCAATATTATAACAATTTTCTATGTTCCTTTCATACCATCCTAGCCATCCTGTTATTCCGCCAGCATTTGAATTAGATTTGATATTTCCTAGATTATATGAATTTATTATATTAGATTGCCTCTCATCATGTCCAACAATTCCTCCTACATCCGACTCTCCAGCTACATTTCCTGAATTGTAGCAATTAATTATTTTAGTATTATTATAATTATATCCTAAAATGCCACCAACATATCTCTTACCATTTATTGTTCCTTTATTTATACAATTAGCAATAATTAAACTTCCTTTCGAAGAAGCATTATTTATTCCAATAATTCCTCCTACATAATCACTACCTTCTATTTTTACATTACTTATACAATTTTCAATTTTTATAAATGAACTTTTATTAGAATTATCAAAAGTCCTACCATTAGCCAATATACTACCAACAGTACTTCCAGTCATATTGCCAAAAATACTTAGATTTTTTATAATAATATTATAATCAGAAGTATTTGAAGTCGATCCAAATAATCCTACTAACATATCAGGTCTATTAATGTATATATTTTTTATAGTTTTGTTATTCCCATCAAATATTCCTCTAAAGCTTGTTGACAATGAATAATCTCCAATTGGATAAAATCCTTCATTTTCTGTTAATGCCTTTTTCAATTCTTCAATAGAATTACAACTTGGTATATTTCCATCAACTTCTATTGTTCCATTGACATATGAATATTTAGAATTAAAATTTAAATCTTTCATAAGCATTACAGTTGAATATATACTTTCATTATTAACCATATTTGAAAATGCACATAAGTCTTCTATACACCAAATCTCATATGGTTGTCCTTTTTCTATGTCATTTCCATTTTTATCTTTTGTTATGTCTCCTGGTGATTTATCTTCTATAATATCTTGTGGTCCAGTTACATTTCCATCTTTATCTACTGTATAATATCTTTTGCAATCAAGAAATCCTACTTCAAACTCTTCTCCTACATCATCTGTTTCTGTTTTTCCTTCGCCCGTTTCTTTATCTAACGCACCTTGCAACTCACTTTCCTCTATATTTCCATATTTATTATTTCCCATTGCTTGTACAGTTGCTTTTTCCACAATTTCTTTTTCATTTGCAATTTCTGCTTCTTCTTTTGCTTGTCCTGCGTTATTGATAATTCCATTGTCTGCTGTAATAGCATTTATTGTAATTCCTGCTAATATTAATAAAATAATAATTGTTATTACTAAGACTAATAAGGTAATTCCTGTTTGGTTTTGTATGTTAGTTTTAATTTGTGTTTTACAAAATTTATTCTTAAAATTTGCTTTCATTTTCTCTATTTCTCCTATGACTTTTGTTTCTTTTTTCTGTTCTTTCATTCTCATTTTCATACCTCTTTTCTCGATTTTCTTTTGTTTTCAAATATTTTATTGAATTTTATATTTTCTTTCAGTCCAATACTTAAGGAAAAATAAAAAAGTAGAAACAGCTTGATTTTTCTGCTTTACAAGCTATTTCTACTTTTTTATTTTTTTAGTTTTTTTAGTTTTTTATTTTTTTACTTTTTATCCTCTACCTATTGACTTTACTACATTTTATTGTTATTATCATTTTAGTTTTTTATTCCTTAAGTATTGGACTTAACGTATATATTTGTTCATTAAAAACATTTCTTCTTGTCATTTGTTCCATAATGTCTCAAACAGAAACGTCCCCAATTGGACATTTTAATATACTTCCATTTTTACTTCTTTGCCCTTGAAGGCATATACCATTTTTGTAATATTCTTAAATCCTCTCTCCCTTAAATTTTGTTCATATCCTTTTTCTTCTATTTGTTTTTTCGCATTTTCTATCGTTTCTTCTATTGTTTTTTCTTTATCTTGTTTATATACTTTAAATTCCATAATAAAACTATTTCCATTTTTCTCTTTTGGCTCTAACATAATATCATATCTTCCAATTCCTGATTCTCTATTGGAATTTACATAGTGTGTGTCTTTTAATCCTACTAACATACCTAGTACAAATGCATGATAAAAGTTTTCCGCTGTGTTTTCTCCTACGTCCATATAACTAAACATTTCTTTCACCAATATTTTGAATTTTTCTTCATATTCTTCCATATTTAATGTTACTAAATCTTTTAATATACTTCTTAAATCATTTCCAATTACTTTATTTCTAAACCAATCATTTATAATTTGTTGGAATAGTAATTTTATTTCGTAATTTGGTAATTTTACTTTGTAGATATGTTCTGCTAAATTTACAACTTCTGTTACTTTTAAATAGCCTGTTCCTAGCATTAATCCCCAGATATTGTCCTCATTATTTTCTATTCCTACAATTACTGTTTCTAAATTGATTGGTACTTCTATTTCCTCATCTTTCAATAATCTTTCTATCTTTTCTTTTATGGTGCTAGAATTTTTTAGTACAAGTTTTATTAAATCATTTGAACTCGTATTTACCCAATATTGTATTAATTTTCTATCTGTTAAATAATTTAATATGCTCCATGGATTATATATGCCTTCTACATCTCCTATTGTATATCCATCATACCATTTTTTAATTTCTTCTTTTTCATCTTCAATTTCAAAATCTTGTATTACTTTATTCATTTCTTCTTCCGTAATACCAAAATCATCTGCAAATTCATTGTCTAATACAGTAAATACTTTAAAATTATTTGCTCCACTAAATATGCTTTCTTTTGCCACTCTAGATACACCTGTTAAAACTGTTTTTTCTAAATATGGATTGTCTTTAAATGTCACACCATAAAAGGTTTTAAAAAATTTTACTGCTTCATCATAATATCCCTCTACATAAGCATTTTGTAATGGTACATCATATTCATCTACTAGTAGTATAACTGGCTTATCATAATGTCTGTTCAGGTATTCACTTAAATCTCTTACACTATTTTTCAATACACTTTCATCTTCTCTTGCAAATAATATATCTGTTATTCTGGCTTTTTCTTCTGGATATATTTTATCACTATCTAATAAATATCTATGTTCTTTATACATATTTAGCATTGCTGTTTTCATGTCTAGCAACATATTTTCATAGTTTCTATCTTGTACATCTTTTAATGTTAAATATATGACTGGATAATACCCTAATTTTGAAGTGTATTTTTCGTCTTGATTCATAATTTTTAAGCCTTCAAATAATTCTTTATTATCTTTTTGTTTATAATCAAAATAATACTTTAACATACTCATGTTTAACGTTTTTCCGAATCTTCTTGGTCTTGTTACTAATATAACTCTTGATTCATTGTCTATTATATCTTTTATATACATTGTTTTGTCTATATAATAATTATCTCTTATTCTCAACCCTTTAAAATCACTTTCTCCTATTCCAATTCCTTGCATTTTTTACCTCCTTATCGATTTTGTCTATAATTTTACTAGTTTTTATTTATTATCCTATTTAAATCTATAAATTATGATTTCTTATATAGTTTTTACATCTATATCTTACTATATAACAACAAAAATAGCAAGTTCTTTTCTTGCTATCTCTGGTTTTATATACCTATTAGTTGTTACTCTGAACGTGAATTTTTGATAAGACAGTTGAACGATTTGACACGTTTTTAATCATTTCCATCTAATTTCTACTTTAAATAAATCTCCGTCTATATCAATTTTAAATTTACCACCTTGTAACTCTGTTAAACTTTCTGCAATAGAAAGACCTAGTCCACTGCCTTCTGTGTATCTTGATTTATCTCCTCTTACAAATCTTTGCATTAATTCTTCTGCACTAATGTTTAATTTATCTTTTGATATATTTTTAAATTCTAAATATACTTCTTCTTTTTGTTTTTCTAGCTTAATATATACTCTTGAACCTTCTAAAGCATATTTTGAAATATTGCTAAATACATTTTCAATAACACGATATAAATATCGATTATCTGCTTTTATTAAAACATTCTCTTCTGGTAAATCCATTTCTAGTTTTAAGTTTTTCTTTTCTAATTTGTCTTCAAACTCTCCAACTGTTTGATTTAATAATTCTTTTAAGTTAATCACTTCCATATTTAGCTTTACATTTCCAGAAGATACTTTTGACGCTTCTACTAAGTCTTCTATTAACTTCTTTAATCTCTGTGACTTTTTATCTAACACAGCAATATATTGTTCTACTTGTGCATTTTGGATATCTTCTTTTTTCAATAAATCCACATAGTTTATAATTGAAGTTAACGGTGTTTTGATATCATGTGACACATTTGTGATTAATTCTGTTTTTAGTCTTTCTGATTTTAAGCTTTGTTCAATGGCATTGGTAAATCCTCCTGCTATATCATTAATGTATTTTGCCATGATTCTTAAAGTGCCGTCTAATTCTTCTTCATTTAATTTGACATTTGGATTTCCTTCATATATGTTTCGTAAGGCTTCATTTATTTTTTGTAGTTTTTTATTATATTGTAATAGTTTGTAATATGCCCATATCCAAAAAGCAATTAGTAGAATGAAACCTATTCCGCTCCAAAATGTACATGCTAATATAATACTTATTGCTACAAATCCCCAATAAATAATTGTTATTTTTCGATTCGTATTTTCTTTATCGGTTACTTTTCTAAATATTTTTTGAACAGTAACTTTTATCCATCTACAAACTTTATATATTAAAAATGAGCGGATAAATTGTTTTGCTTTTAATCGTCTAATGGTTGTAGCAACCCATATTGCTAAACTTGCATATCCAATTAAGTAACATAGCAAAAATACAGATACGAGAATTCTTTGTGGGATTTGTGATTCGATACTTGCTACTGCAAAACTTATCATCATTCCAATGATAAACATAATCACAATTGATATGATTTCATAAGAAATTTTATCTAAGCTATTTAATTGAATACCTTCTTTTCCTTTTTCATGTCCTGTTGCCCAAATTAAATATATAATCATTGCAATAATTGAAATTGCTGACAATGGTATTAAATAACTTGGTAAGTTTTCATGTCCTTTAAATAGATTATATACAGTTTGTTGGACATATAAGGAATTTGAATAATTTAACATCGTTGGGTCAATGTTTGAATATACCTCATATCCTTCAAAATTATCTACAGAATAGTAAGATGATGTTATATATTTTGCACTTTCTTGATTAATACTGGTAATATTTGTTGTGATATTTCCATCTTGATAACTCCAATTGGTCTTTTCTGCTTTTAATTTATTGATTTCTTCAGGGTAATTGTTTGACCTGATATTGGTAAACATATTTCCATTTTCTTTGTCAATAATGATATAGTTGATATATGGACTTAATCTAGTATTATTATACTGTATGGATTCATAATATACTGGATATTCATAGCTTTCATCTTCTATTTCACTATAGTTGTCATATGGATTTTCTCTTTCAATATCTTCTGTACTTGTCTCTGTCGCATTTAAATCCATTGAAGTATCTACTTCCTCTGCACTTGCTTTCATTCGCCTTTTATCCCTATTAATATCTTGAACATTAGAAATCAATGTTGCTAAATATTCTCTTCCAAATTCTTCTGTTTCAATATATTCTTCTGGTCCATCCATTTCTCCATATTGTGAAGTAATGGATATATCTATAATACTAATTGCTAAAACGAAAATCATTATAGGGATTAATATATAACATAGAAATTTTAACAATATTGAATCTCTTATATTTTGCATGGCTTCACCTTCTTTATTTATTATCATTCTTATTTGTTTGTTCTTGCCTAACTTTTCCCTTTTCATTTTTAACTTATTTCATTCGTTTATCACTTTATATCTTCTACTTTATATCCAATTCCCCAAATCACTTTTAAGTATTTTGGGTCTTTAGGATTAATTTCTATTTTTTCTCTGATATGTCTAATATGAACCGCTATAATATTTTCTGCACCATAGCTTTCTTCATTCCATACATTTTCATAAATTTGTTCTATAGAATATACTTTTCCTTTGTTTTCTAATAAAAATTTTAATATGTTATACTCTGTTGCTGTCAATTTTATTTCTTTTCCATCTACTGTGACTTTCTTTGTCTCATCATTCATTTCCAAAGCACCTGTTGTCAATAGATTTCCTGTTTTCACTTCTGGTTTTACATTTGATTGGTTAAAGTCAACATATCTTCTAATATTTGATTTTACTCTTGCTATTAGTTCTAATGGATTAAATGGTTTTGTAACATAGTCGTCTGCTCCTGTATTTAATCCTGAAATTTTATCATAGTCTTCTGATTTTGCAGAAAGCATAATAACTGGAATGGTTTTATCTTTTCTAATTTCTTGCAATGTTTCTATTCCATCTTTATTTGGCATCATGATATCTAAAATAATTAAATGAATTTCATTTTCTTTTAACTTTTCTAAAGCTTCTTCTCCATCATAGGCTTTTATAATATGATATCCTTCTTGTGACAAATAGATTTCAATGGCATTTACAATTTCTTTATCATCATCTACAACTAATATATTATACATAATTTTTTCCTCCCCCTAGCATATATACTATACCACATTTTTATTAATAATAAATAGAGGATTTATTAATTTTTTATTAAGGATTGTCAATGGGGACGGAGATTTTGACAACATTGTCAAAATCTCCGTCCCCATTGACATTTAAAATTCTGTTATTAATCCTACTGAATACTTTAATATTTCATAAGCATCATTTGCAGTGATTGTTCCATCTTTATTAACATCTAATATAAAAATCGTTTCCTCTTCTGGTTGTTTTTCTGCTAATATCTCTGTTGATACTTCAAGTGCTTTATAGGCATCATATGCTGTTATATTATTGTCTTTATCAATATCTCCTAACATTCCAGAAACTGTAACCTCACAAGTTGCTTTTTTATCTCCAACTGTTGCTGTTATTGTTACTTTTCCATCTTGTTTGGCTGTTACTAATCCTGTTGAATCCACTGTTGCAACATCGTCATTTGAAGATTCCCAAGTTACTGTTTTATCTTCTTGTGTATCTTCTGGGTTATAAATTACCGTTAACCTTTTTACCTGATTTTTTGGTAAGTTTAAAGTTTGTCTATCTAAACTAATAGATACTAATGAATTTACTATTTGAATTAATCCATTTGTAATATTTGTTTCTACATCTGTACCATCTGCTGTTTTCAATGTTGAGCATGTTAGTGGTAATTCTGTTACACTTCCTCTTCCATCAATTACATTAAATGTCAAACTTAATAGTACGCCTGCATTTTTTGTAGCACTTCCTTCTACTACATCAGACATATATCCTATTCTTATTGTTCCACTTGTTGAAGTATTTAGATATATTGTTCCATTTGTTGTTCCTTCTGCATTTTTTAAAGAATCTCCGATACTATAACTTTGATATGATAATTTTGAATCATCATATGTTAATTCAAAATTTCCTGCTACAAAATCTACTGTATTTTGTAAATTAATATTGACTGTTACCGCTTGTCCCACCACTGCGTCTTTTGTGTCTACAGATATGTTTGCAGTATCTCCAGTTACTGCTATACTTGTCAACTCGAATTGAATTAACATTCCTACAATTAAAATAACGATAATACTTACTAAACTGATTATCTTCTTCATTTCTTTTCCCCCCTTTTATTTTATCCCTTTTAAGTATTTATACTTCTTATATGAAACTATAGCAAAACTGATAACTACGATTCCTATTATGAGTACTTTGTTAGATAAACCTGTATTAGGCAAAACTTTATCTGCTTCCGTATTATCTTTTTCACTTGTACTTGTACTTGCATTTGCATTTGTATTTGTATTTATCGTATTTGTACCAGCTATCTGTTCATTTTCAGATGAATTACTATTTCCAGTAATTTCTATTTTTCCTTGATTTATTGTATTTGGTATATCTGTTCCTGGGTCATCCTTTAATTCTGAACATACTAAGTTTAAATTTGTTGTTTCCGTGGTTGTTGATTCTATTTTAAATACGATTTTTAACATATTGCCTGGTGCTTTTGTTTGATCTGTTGCTGTTGGATCAGCAATATATCCAATGGCAACTTTTCCTGTATCAGGATTATTATTAACAATACACATTGCTGCTGTTTCTAAAACTTCTCCTTTAGTATAAGATACATATGTTAATTTTGTCGTGTCATATTCTAACACAAAATTAGCAGATGCAAAATTGGAAGCAGTATCAAGATTTATATTAATTGTCACTTCATCTCCACTTTTTCCACTTGCACTACTTACGCTAAAAGCCACAGTATCAGCTGCTTTGCTAACATTAATTGTTGAGAATAAACATAGCATTATCATAATGAGAGCCATTATCCTAATCATTTTTGTATTCATTTTTCTTTTCTCCTCCTTTTTATTTTTGAATTTTTATTATACCTTGTTCAACCTCATTTTTTATATCTGTTCCATCTTCTGATTTTAATGTTGAACAATTAAATTCCGGATTAACCGTTAAATCTTCTATTTCCTCGTTTATTTTAAAAGTTATGCTAACAAGATTTCCTGCTTTTTGAACCGTATTTTCACTATCTGGTTCTGCCACATATCCTATTAATACTTTACCATTATCTGTGTCATTATTTACAATTGACATAGCACCATTTTCTAGAATTTCTCCTTTTTCATATTGAATGCATTCCATCGTTTCTTTATCATATATTAATTCAAAATTACCAGCAACAAAATTAGAATCATCTAACATATCTATATTAACCGTTATTTCTTCTCCTGGTTTGCATGTAATATCACTTACTTTGAATTTTACAGTACTTTCTTTTTCTAAATTATTATTATAAATACTTGTTATTGCAATTATTAATAATATGATAATTACAATGATACTTATACGAATTATTACCTTTTTTTTCATATTTTATCCTTGTCCCCTTTTATAGCCATCCTA
Organism: uncultured Eubacteriales bacterium; assembly: GCA_949294555.1. Lineage (GTDB taxonomy): Bacteria > Bacillota > Clostridia > TANB77 > CAG-508 > CAG-269. The sequence continues at coordinate 7,947 of CASFHP010000028.1, read as the reverse complement.
TAATCCAATTGATTTTTTTAGAATTGTATATGCATCAAATGATGTCACTGTTCCATCTTCATCCATATCTAATATATATATCATTTGATTACTTATCGTCTCTTCAGTTGAACATAATAATGCTTGGTATGCATCATAAGCTGTTATTGTTCCATCTCCATCTGCATCCCCTTTCAAATCATTATAATAATAATCAAATAAGAATGTAATGGCCTCTGCTCTTGTACAGCCGTCTTCTGGTCTAAAAGTATTTTCTGGATTTTGTTGTATAATTCCTTTACTTACAGCCCAATTCACTGCATTTGTATAGGTTTCGTTTTCTGCAACATCAACAAAATCATTATTACTATCTACTGCAGGACTTCCTGCCATTCTCCATAAAAATGTTATGAAATCTCCTCTAGTACATTCACCATTTGGCTCAAATGTTGTAGAAGTTTTTCCATTAGAAATTCCCTTTTCCAATCCCCATACAACGGCATCATAAAATAAATCTGATTCACTTACATCTGAGAATGAAAACGAATTACTTGTTAAAAATGGCATACCTTGAGATCGCCAAAGTAGAGATATAGTCTCTGCTCTTGTACATATCGTATTTGGACGATATTCATTTGATGCTATTGGATCCATATAGACATTTTCGCAAGCCCATTTTGCTGGTAAATAATAATTTGAGCCTTCTTCAATATCATTCATAAGTTCAAATGCTTCATATGTAGGTGTATACGCTTGACCTAATGCTTCTTTAATTATATTGTATCTTTTTGAATATAATAAAGCTGTACCATGTGTTCCATCTTCTCGTGTTAAATCTGGATCTTTTTTATTAAAATCATCTATGATTTCTGTGTATATATCAATAAATGTAATTCCTCTTAATACAGATTGTATATTTGTATTAAATTTAATAGCATCTGCGTTATTTACAAGTCTTGTACTACTATCAATTTTACTGTCATCAAATGGACCAACTGAAACGAAATATACTTTAGCACCAGATTGTATCCATTGAATTGCTTTTGCATTAAAATATTTTTTATATTTTTCTACTACCCCATCTACATCAACTTGTCCGTTTGTTAAATCTGGATTAAACAGGTCATTTGTACCAATCCCTATTATAATATTTGTGTTTATATCTATTTCATCTTCTACCATAGGTAAGCCTGTATTTTTTACCCATTCAATACCTTGTCCTCTACCAGCAGAATAGATGTCTCCATTATCTCCTATAATATTATGCATTTCAACAAAAAGAGAATCTCCAATGAAAACATTTTCTCGATTTTCTGCTTCTGAAGCAACCCATTGTGCATATAAAGTAATCTTTTTATTTGCTACTTCTGTTAAGTTGCTCACTGCTTGTGCATTATTATATGCTGTTCCTGTTCCATCTGCCTTTGTATTCCAACCACTAAAATCATATCCCGTTTTTACAAATTCATTTGGGGATAATATTTGGGGAACATCGTATTTAAAATTTTCGTCATTCATTTCGCCTGTACCACCATTGCTATCAAAAGAAACGCTATAATTGTTTGGTGTCCAATTGGCTGTATATATTTTATTTCCCACATCACTATTGGTTATTGTAACTGTTTGTTCCGGATTGAAATTGTCTTGTCCTAAATATCCATTTTCTGTGCAATTGCTTCCTGTCCATCCTTTAAATGTATATCCTATTTTTGTTGGATTATTAAGCGTAATATTACTTTGGCCTGAAACATATGCTACTGGATTTTCTACTGATACATCTCCTCCATCTAAATGATATGTAATTTTAAAATTCATTTCACTGCTGTTCGCATATCTATAAAACATTAGTATAATTTGTGCTCTTGTGCAAGTGTCTTGTGGAGAAAATGTATTACTATTTATTCCTGTAATAATTCCTTTACTATATGCCCATTTTACTGCTTCTTCATATTCTGTACCTTTAATATCTTCAAAAGGACATTCAATTTCAACTTCAGGGCTATCTGCATATCTCCAAAGCCATGTGATAAACTCTCCTCTTGTACATGCTTCATTAGGATAAAAATAATTGTTGTTTAAACTATCGTAATCTATGATTCCTTCATTTTTTGCCCAATAAACAGCTCCTATATAATAGCTATTTCCCTCTTTTATTTGATTATCAATATCAGCATATCCTGTCTTGAAGGCTACTTCCACATTATTTTCGTAAACTGTTGGGTTTTGATCTATATATCCATATACAACATCACCCTCTAAATTGCTCATTCTCCATAAAAAGGCTAATGCCGCTTTTTTATCACATTGGCCATCTGCATTAAAGGTTCCATCTACACTACTTCCTTCTGCTATTCCATTATTTTGTGCCCAATAAACAGCATCATAATAGTAATCTGTTTCAGATACGTCTGGAAATCCTTTATCTACCTTGCAATTTGTTACAGCATTTCTTACAGATAAGTTATCAAAATGAATTCCACTTATATTGGTGTTTGATATCCAACTTTCTAATTCTTCCTCATTATGATTTATTTTTGATTTTGTTTCTAAATTTTCCAAACCACTTGTACAATTTTCATATGTTACATCATTTGCTCTAAGTCCTCCAAAATCATACAAATTCCCTACTGCTATACAATTTGATACTGAAAAACCTTTTGCTTCTTGTGCTCTATAATAATTTTGAAATCTTGATTGGTGTTCAAAAAAGAAACCAAATTTTGTATTGCCTATTGCTGTACAATTTGTGATTTGTATTGTTTCTTCATTACTGAATCCTGTTCCTATTCCAAATCCAGAAGCCCCTGCACTTGATGATATAGCATTTTTTCCACATCCTATTGCAATACACTTGTTTATTGTACAATTTATCGGGCTATCCATACCAAAACCTGTTCCATCTGTATTGCTTACAACAACATTTTCCCAATCGCAGTCTTTATAAAGATTCATCATAAATCCTTTTCCACTACTATTATATGTATTTCCAATAGTGTATGCTCCATCTATTGCAAAGTTCTTAAAATCTGCATTTTCAATAAAACGAACATCAATTGTATTGTTGTTGCCATCTCCAAAATAGTTCTTCAAATCTTCATAATTTGTAAAGCTGATTCCCAATTTTTTCTCTAAAGCCACTATACTATCTATATATTGATTATAGTAAAACATATCTAATCCATTGTCTGTTGTGCCATATGGTCTTAATACGGTTGCAGTAGCAGAATAAGAAACTTCATATTTGTATTTTGCTGATTCAGAATCATATACAATAGAAACATTGTCTATCTCTGATCCATTTCCCTCGACAGTCACATTGTTTCTACAAAAAATTACATAATCTGCTATTTGTCTTCCATTCTTCCCACTAGAAGCAAAATAATATATTCCTGCTGGAATTTTTACCGTTCCTCCTCCTGCGTCAGATGCTTCATCTATTAAATCTTGTAGATATTTTGTATTAAAGTTAATGCTTTCTTCATCTGTTTTATCTGGAATAAGATCATCAGCATAAATCGTCAATCCTTGAATTTCTGTGTTTGCCTGTTCTAAAATATTTTCTTCATTTTGTGTATTCTCAATAGCATTTGTATTTCTAACATTTATTATCAACACTAGAATTCCTACTATTAGTATTAATGCTAATAGTACTTTTATTTTTTTCATTCTTATCCCCCTTTCTTCCGCATTTATCACTACTCTACTAAGATTAGTATACCATACATTTTTCGTTTTATATTACATTTACCTTTCATTTATATTACATTTATGTTACTATAAAAAAAAATTCACATATACCCCAAAAAAAGAGACAATTGGGACCAGGTCCAAATTGTCTCTTTTTCCTATTCATCTTTAAAACTATTAATCTTAAACAATTTAAACAATTCTACAATAATTAATGGTGCTATTACTAATCCAATTAATTCAATGATATTTTCTGTTGGTAATACTGGTATACTAAAGATTCCTCTTAAAGCAGGTACTGCTAAAATAATTCCCATTAATAAAGCTGAACCAAGTATTGCCCAGATTAGTTTGCTATTATTAAATACTTTTGTTTTAAAGATAGATTTTTTGTTATTTCTTACATTAAATACATGTACTAATTCTGAAAAGGCTAATGTTACAAATGCCATTGTTTGACCTACTTCTATTTTTGATTCATCTAATGTTAATCCATCGATTGGTTCTGTTGTTGTTGCAAGACCTATCATAAATGCTCCAAGTGTTAATAATCCTATCATAACACCTTGATATATCACTCTCCATGTCATTCCTTTAGTAAATACACCTTTTCCTGGCTTATTTGGTTTTCTATTCATGATATCGGCATTTGCTGGGTCAAAAGCTAAGGCTAATGCTGGTAATGAGTCTGTTACTAAGTTTATCCATAAAATATGGATTGGTAATAAAATTTCTAAGTGTGTTATATCTGTAATTCCAAACCATTGTGCAAATAATGGTGTTAATAATGTTGCTAAGAATAATACAACAACTTCTCCTATGTTACTTGATAATAAGAATTGGATAACTTTTAATATGTTGTCATAAATTCTTCTACCTTCTTCTACTGCTGATACAATGGTTGCAAAGTTATCATCTGTTAAAATAACATCTGCTGCTTCTTTGGCAACATCTGTTCCAACAATTCCCATTGCACAACCAATATCTGATGTTTTTAATGCAGGGCTATCGTTTACACCATCACCTGTCATGGCTACAATTTCACCATTTTTTTGCCATGCTTTTACAATTCTAACTTTATGTTCTGGAGATACTCTCGCATATACAGAGTAATGTCTTACATTTTTTTGTAAATCTTCATCAGACATTTTTTCTAATTCTGCACCAGTAATGGCTTCATCTTCATTTTCTAATATACCTAATTTTTTAGCAATTGCTGTTGCTGTAATCTTATGGTCTCCTGTAATCATAACGGTTTTGATTCCTGCTGTCTTACATTTTTCTACTGCTTTTTTAGCTTCTTCTCTTGGTGGGTCTATCATTCCAACCATACCTACAAAGATTAAGTCACTTTCTATATTATCTAATTCTTCTTTTGTTGGTTCATGGTCAAATTCTTTGTATGCACAAGCTAACACTCTTAAAGCTTCTTTTGCCATCTCTTCATTTTTTTGTCTAATGGTTACTGCATAATTGTCTAAGTCATTTTTTATTTCATGATTATATACATATCCTTTACAGATTTTTAGTAATTCATCCACACCACCTTTGGTGTAAGCTATATAGTTGTCATGTACTTTATTAACGGTTGTCATTAATTTTCTATCTGAGTCAAATGGTACTTCTGCAATACGTGTCATTCTATCATAAATGGATGGGTCAAAATTTAATGTAAATGCCATGTCTACCAATGCGGTTTCTGTTGGGTCTCCTGTTAAGGTTCCGTCTTTTGCAATTTTGGTATCATTACATAACATATTCGCATATACTAATGTGGTCATATCTTCTGATACATGTTTACTATCAATTTCTTCTAAATCTTTTATTTCTCCATTTAAGAATACCTTTTCTACTGTCATTTTGTTTTGTGTCAAGGTTCCTGTTTTGTCTGAACAGATAACCGTTGCACTTCCCAATGTTTCAACTGCTGGTAATCTCTTAACAATTGCATTTCTCTTAACCATTTTTTGTACACCAATTGCCAATACAATCGTTGATACAGCTACCAATCCTTCTGGGATGGCTGCTACTGCTAATGATACAGCTGTCATAAACATATGAATTGGTTCTTTTTGTTGGAATAATCCTATGATAAAGATAACAACACAAATCACAATTGCTGCAATTCCTAATGTTTTTCCTAATTTGTTCAATTTTTGTTGTAGAGGCGTAATTTGTTCTTCTGATTCATTAATCATTTCTGCAATTTTTCCAACTTCTGTTGTCATTCCTGTTTCTACAACAATTCCTTTTCCTCTACCATAAGTTACTAAACTAGATGAGAATAACATATTGGTTCTATCTCCAATACCTACATCTTCTCCTTCAATCTTTTCTGTTGTTTTATCAACTGGTACAGATTCTCCTGTTAATGAAGCTTCTTGTGTTTTTAAGTTTACTGCTTCGATAATTCTTAAATCTGCTGGGATATAATCTCCTGTGTCTAATACAACAATATCCCCTGGTACCAATTCTTTTGCAGGAACAACAGTTACATTTCCATCTCTTATTACTTTAGATGCATGGTCTGTTAATTTTTGCAAAGCTTCTAGCGATTTTTCCGCTTTTGATTCTTGTGTTACACCAATTACTGCATTTAATACAACAACGATTAAAATGATGATAGTATCTGTAATGCCTTCTCCTTCTGCAACACCAACAAATCCTGATACAATCGCTGCAATAATTAAAATGATAATAGAAAAATCTTTAAATTGGTCTATAAATCTCATAAGCAATGATTTCTTTTTCTTTTCTTTTAATTGATTTAATCCATATTTTTCTCTTCTTTTTGTTACTTCTTCTTGTGATAAACCTGTTTCTTGATTTGTTTCTAATTCTTTTTCAACATCCTTGATTTCTTTATTAAACCAGTTTTTTGTTTCCATTTCTTCATTTCCTTTCTTTAAATTTTTAATTTGCTTTTTAAGCATTCAATTTTTTTAATCCTTTTTTCTTTATTTTTCTCGTAACTTTCCCTCTTATTTTATCCAAGTTATGAAAATATATCAATATTTTGGTTTTATTTTTATGTAAAAATTTTAATATTTATTAATTTTTATCTTTACATTTTCGTAACCTCCATTTCCTTTATATTAGGAAATAAAATCTTTAATATTTTTTTATATTATGAAAATGTAATTTTCCAGAACACAAAAAAGACTCCTAAAAAGATTTTATCCTTTTAAAAGTCTTGCTTACTTTATAAAAAGCTTACTAACCAGATATAACTATCGCGACTGTTGATTAGTAATTAAAAGCTACTCCCTTTCAATATGTTAATATTATACCATACTATTTTTAGAAGTCAATAGCAACATCGTGAATATCTTTTAATCCTAATCTTGCCAATATTAACAATAAAATTTAATTTTCTTTATATCATCAATATGATAATATTCTTTCCACTTTGAAACAATTAAAAAATAAAAACTTTCAAAAATACTAGGCAAATTTAATACCTCCTTCTTTAGCATATTTATAGAATAAATCGCAACTATTTTTTACTACTTGTTTAAAAAACTCAATTTCTTCATCAGTATAATTTCCCTCCCAAACAGTTACTTCATAGGTAGGTAATTTTATTCTAACAGAGTCAAATCCATTTTCAGTAGGTCTTTCAAAATGAACATCTATACATTCTTGACCATTATCTATATATATATTAGAAAAAACAACTTCTGTACCATCAGAATATTTAACATATGGATACATCATAATATACACACTCCTTTATGTTCATTATTATACTACATCAAAAGCTATTTATCAATAATTTTGAAATTAACATTATTCTTTTACTTTTTATTTCAATTTTAATATCTGTCTTCATGTTTTGCTACTCTCGATTAAGTTGATTTATATGTTAATTTTTATCATGTATCAAAATAGCACACGCCATTTTATACGATGTGTGCTACTTTATGTTTTGTTGGTGACCCCTACGGGAATCGAACCCATGATTCCACCTTGAGAGGGTGGCGTCTTAACCGCTTGACCAAGGGGCCATAAAATTTACTTTATAGTTATACCATTTTTTCGTCCTTTCGTCAACTAGCATTTATAAATTTTATACGATTTTTGAGACAAATTGGGCCAGGTTGGGTTTTGTAGCATTTTTGTCGAAAAATGGCGAATGACTGAGAGATACTTTCTTTTTAATAATTTCTTAATTAAGCTTAAAATAAAAAATGTATATACTATTTTATGAAATTAAATGTGCAAATGGAAAAATATTACAAATTTTTATATTATCAAGTGGAAAAGTCGCGGTGCGCCAGC
>CASFHP010000027.1 GCA_949294555.1 uncultured Eubacteriales bacterium | reverse complement strand
AGATATATTAATTATACTAAAAAACTCATCAAAAAAACTGATAGAATTCTATCAATTTTATTTTGAATTTTTCTATCAGTTTTATTTTAACATTTACAAACAGAATAAGAATTTTCAAATAAACCATCAAATATCATATTGGGAGTAACATCTAAAACATTTATATATTTTATAAGAGTATCTATTTTTATTCCACATTTTCCATTTTCAAGTTGTGAAATGAATTTTGGGGTTGTATCAGTTTTTTCGGCAAGTTCTGCTTGTGTCATGTTTTTTTCAATTCTATATTTTAAAATTTTAGAGCCTATTATTTTATTAGTATTACTTGACATGTTTATCAATCCTTTCTTATAAATTATAACAAGTAATGATGTCAAACAAAATCCAACAATACTTGATTTTTGAAACAAAAAAATATATATAGAGGGAAAGGACTTGAAAAGAAAAATAAGTTGTGGTAAAATCTGGAAAGGTAAGTGGCACTTGGTTAAAGAGGTATAAAATATTAAGTAAAGGAGGAATTTATGTATGCTAGTTCTTGAACTAATAGAAATGGGATTAACAAATGAACAAATTGCTACTTTTTTTTTAATATGTTGTTTTATAATAGAACTAATATTGATAAGTATAATAATTATACTACCAATCTTGGAAAAATATTGTCCAAACTTATATAAAAAAATTATGAAAGAGTAGACAATATTTTAATTACAATTATTGTTGTAATATTGTATTAAAGTATATATCGCATTTTTTTCATGAGTTGATAAAATCTTTATTTGTTGGTAAAGATTTTCATCATTAATAGTAGGTTGAGATAAAAAGTTTCTTAAAATATCATTTGGAGTTATGCCTAATGCATTGCATAAGCTAATTAAGGTAAGAATACTAACACCAGAACGACCATATTCAATATCTTGTAAAAAAGCAAGAGAAATATTAGCTTTGTCAGCTAATTCTTCTTGAGTAAGATTAGCTTGAATGCGAAATTGTTTTAATTCATAACTTATAGAATTTTTTAAACTTTCATTATCTAATTGCATAATAACTCCTTTAATATATGATACCAATATCATAACAATTTATTCAACAAATTGTTACTGGTTGTCAACCTGTAAAATATGGTATATACTATGTGTTAAGGAGGGGAAAATGGAAAAATTTGAAGTAAAAGCGATTTTAAAAACAAATGAAGTAAAAGAGAATGTTGAAATAATATTTAATGAAGATAATTTAGAATTAATTTATAAAAATGAAAATAGTATTGAAAAAATACAATATGATACAATTGGAAGAATGAAATATGCAAGTGAAAATGTTGTGGGTCTGTTTTATAAAAAGAAGGTATATGCATTTTTTAGAACTGAATTTAAGTCATATAAGAATTATAAATTTTTTTTGGAAAATATTGATAAAATAATGTTTGGAAATTATGAGAATAAAGTAAGAGAAAGATTATCTGCACAAAATGATTTTGAAAATAAATCATTACAATTGTTAATCAATGCCATAGTAATTTATATGCTAAAATATCAATTTGAAATAAAGAATGAAACAATTTATTCAATAATAGCAGAAAAATATAAATGTAGTAAAAATTATGTAAAAGAAGAAATCAACAAAGCAATAGAAAATATTATAAAAGAAAATACAGATAAAAATATAAAAAAAAGAAAATTTATTTCTAAAATTGCAGAAGAAATTTTGCAAAAGGAAAATTTATAGATAACTTATCACAAGGAGGTTAAAAATGGAATTTGTAATAGAAGGGTTACTAGATGCAGAAAACATTTATAAAAGAAAGAAAAAAGAAGTTATAACTACATATTATAAAATAATAGAAGAAAATTATACTATTAAGAAAAAAGAAATCATAGACAATGTAATTGAAATAGCCAAAAAATTTAATTTCTTTGTAAAAAAACAAAATTTAGAAAAAGCAATATTAATGAATGAACAAGGAGAAAAAATAATTCTTAAATACGAATTTGAAAAATACAAGGTAGCATCAACATTTTTTATAAAAGTATATATAAATATTGTATTTGAAAAAGTTACACCCAATTTATTGCTAATTATCAACAGCATATATGAATATTTAGAAAGTAAAACAAAATTATATCGAAAATGGAGGATCAGTTATATAGGAAAGACATATAATAGATATATAATAAAAAATGAAGATATAAAAATGTACTCAAATGCGATTATTTTAACATACGAACCACGTAAGGAAAAAGAAAAAAGTTTGGATGACATTTTAGAATTAATAATAAGTAAAGAATTAAAAAGTGGTAATATTTATAGATATTATAAAAGAAAAAAATATATATTAGATGAAATTTTGCATAGAAAAGTAGAATTTAAAATTCCTATGGCAGGAGAAAAAAAATATAATTACAAGGATATAGAGATAATATATAAAACAACTAAAAGTAATTATAAAACAGCTATATTAAGGAGTGGAAAATATTATATTAAAAATATTATTTTAAGAGAGAAGAACACTAATTTAAGGAATGAGGAAATTGAGGAAGTTAAATTATATAAATGTGTAGCTATAACTGATAGAAGAAAAAAGAATTATTATGAATATTATGTAACAGATATATTATTTAGACTTAGTAAAATTGAAAATAAAAATGCTTTTTATTTTGAAGAACAACAACCTTATTTAAGATTATATTCTAATAAGGAAATAAAAGAAAAAGATGTATTGAATGCTATAAAATATTTAAAAAAACAAGATGGCATAAAATTTATATGGTAATTTTTTTTAAAACTCAATGTTTGCCACACAAACATTGAGTTTAACACACAATATTCAAAATTTTAAAAAAACATAATATATTATCTAAAAAGGAGATATTATATTATGGTTAATTATAAAAAAATTGGAGAAAAAATTGCTAAAAAAAGAATTGAGTTAAATATGACACAAGACCAATTGGCAGAGAAATTAGAAACTTCAGCATCATATATTTCTAATATAGAAAATGCGGTTTATGGTATTAGTTTTGAAAGACTTGTAGAAATAGCAAAAGTATTAAATTTAAGTTATGATTATTTATTAAATGATGAACTTGAAGGAAATTTAAAAATAGAAGGAAATATAAGAGAAATAAATAGATTAATAAATGATTTATCAAAAGAAAACCAAAGCAAAGCATTTGTATATATAGAAAATTTTTTAAATACAATGAAGAAACTTGAAAATAATTAGTAAACATGTAATAAAAGAGACATTTTAAATGTCTTTTTTTTTGGCAAAAAAATTTGACAGTAAAAGATAACACACAACTAACATAAGCAAAAAATGACTTTTTATGACATCAAAACTCGACAAACAAAAATAAAAAAATGTTATATTATGCGAATGTAAAAGCCTATTTTGTTTTTGAGGTCGAATAGGTTATAGAAAGGAGGAATTTTTATAGGACATCATAGATTTTTGTAAATAAAAAAAGAATGGGGGTGTTAGTATGCACTTAGATTATCGATAATTGTAATAATTATATAATGGAAGTTTAAAGATATAATAATCTTTTGACCTCCAAAACTTTACGGGCTTTTGCCAAATTGAGTTTTGGAGGTTGTATATGAGAAAAGATTATACAAAAGTAGAACTCACAATGTATGAAAAGAAGTATTTGGAGTGCATTGTGATAAATACACGAAATATGTATTTAAGAAAAAATAAAGAATTGATTGATAATCCAACAGTTCTATTAAATGAAAATATTATAATGTCGGAAGAAGATTCTTTTGAAAAAATAGAAATAGAAGAAAAGAAAAATATAAAAAAAGAAGAATTTGAGAAAACATTTTCAAATCCAATTTTATATAAGGTAATAAAAGCACTACCAACTGAAGAAAGGGATGTGCTTTTTTATTTATTTCAAGAAAAAAGTAATATTTCTAAAATTGCGGAGAAAGAAAATAAAAATAGAAGAACAATAAGAAAATATAGAGATAATGCTTTTCAAAAAATAAAAGATGTTATGGAGAAAGGAGAATTTGAAAATGGAAAAAGAAATATTTAATAACTTTACATTAAATGATGATGAAGTTATGACAATAATAAATACATATCAAAACTTAATAAGAAAACATTGTAAAATTAGTATGAAATTTGATGAAGATTTATATCAAGAAATTGTTTTAAACATTTTTAGAACATTAACTAAAAATAGGTGATAATACAAGAGTTCCAGCTTTCAAAGTTGGAACTCTTAAAAATATATAATAATTTTTCAAAAAATGCTCAATTCTATTTTTTAGTATCACTCTTATTTATTGAAGAAGAAAAGAAGGGAGGATACTTAAAATGTGTGTAGTATTATTTATTCTAGGATTAATAATTGGAGTTTTTATTTGTTATACAATTTTAAATATTAAAGAATTAAAAAGAATGAAAAATAAAAATATAAAAGCATTATCAGCAATGAATGCAAAAGAATTTAAACAAACAATGAAAGATTTAGAAATAAAATAATAGTATATCAATGATAAATTGATATACAGTTTGTCCATGTAAAAAAATGGATAGTAAAAAATTAACCAAAGGATTAGGTATGAATAAAAAACAACAAATAATTTATTTATATTATGAAAAAGGATTAGTTCAAACCAAGATTGCTCAAAAATTAAATGTGTCAAAAGCATACATTACTAAAATAATAAAAAAGGATAGTAGGTATAAGGAAGAAAAAGAAAATAGAAAGAAAAAGAATAAAGAAAAAAATAAAAGAGAAACAAAAAAATATATAAGTAGAAAAAGAGAAGAAAAAAGAATTTTAGATGCTTGCATAAGAAAGCAACATATTCAAGCATCGAATGAATTATCTAGTAAAAAAATCATAAGTAATAGAAATTTTAGAAATTGGAATAATTCAATTTATGAATATAATTATAAAAATAAAACATATATTCTAAAATCAAAAATTTTAGTAACTGAAGATGTGCCAAAAAGAATAGATTGGAAAGGTATATAATTTGAAGAATAAGTAAACTAAGTAATAAATCAATCAGTTACAACATAAGTTTGACTAAGAGGTGATTGAGTTTGAAAAACAATAATGAAACAATAAATGAAAATAAAGAATTGGATATAAACAATTTGAAATTTTTTGAAATTGATGGAGAACCTTATATACAAATTACAAATGAAAATCAAGAAAAATTATTAAGATATAATCAAAAATATAATAGATGGATAGAAATTGAATTTTTAAATGATTCAAACTATAATGTAGAAAATAAAATAATAGAAACTCTTTCATCACAGTACATAGAAAAGTTGTTATATAGGAGATGAAAGAATATCGGAAAAAAAGCGAAATTGACTTGCTTTTTTTTCTTTTGAGAGTTATTCTCCTTGTAAAGTATTGTAAATCTAGGAGGTGCTATAATGGAAGAAAAAAGAGTTGCTTGTTTATATAGGGTTTCTACATTAATGCAAGTAGAAGAAGATGATATACCAATGCAACGTAGAGCATGCAAAGAATTTATTGAAAAGATGCCAAATTGGAAATTTGTAAAAGATTATTGCGAAAAAGGAGTTAGTGGCTATAAAAAGAAAGCAATAGAAAGAGATAAATTACAAGAAGCAAAAGAAGATGCAAAAAGAGGAGTTTTTGATGTACTATTAGTTTTTATGTTTGACAGGCTTGGAAGAAGAGAGGATGAAACACCTTTTGTTGTAGAATGGTTTGTATCGCAAGGAATAGAGGTGTGGTCTACAAAAGAAGGACAACAAAAATTTGACAATAGAGTTGACAAATTACTTAACTATATAAGATATTGGCAAGCAGGAGGTGAAAGCGAAAAAACTTCTATAAGGGTTAAAGAAAAACAAACACAAATGATAAAGGAAGGAATTTATATGTCTGGTTCTCCACCATACGGTTATAGAAATGTAAAAAGTGGAGTTTTTTCAAAAAAAGGAATAGAAAGAAAAAAGTTAGAAATAATACCTGAACAAGCGGAAGTTGTTAAATTAGTATATAAATTATCAACAGAAGAAGGATGGGGAGGACATAGAATAGCAGGATATTTAAATGAAAGGAATATACCTACTCAAAAGAATTCAAAATGGTCAGTAGCAGTAGTTAACTATATGTTAAGAAATCCTATATATAAGGGATACTTAACATATAATAAAACAAGTGTAAAAAAGAATGGACATCAAGGTAGAGTTGGATCAAAAGATTGGATTTTATCAGAAAAGAGATTTGATGAAATAGCAATAATAGATGAAGAAGAATGGGAGAAAGCACAAAAAATAAGGGAAAGTCGAATTCCTGAAATGTATAAAGAAAAAAATATGGATTATGAAAGTTACCCATTAAGTACTAAAAGTACAGCTCTATTTACAGGTTTTATAAAATGTGGATATTGTGGTTCTAAAATGAATGGTAGTAGTTCACAAAAAAAGAGAACACTGGCTGATGGAACAATTAGATATGATAAAAAAATGGAATATTATAGATGTGTAAATAAAATAACTCATGGAAAAGTAACGACTTGTAGTAGCCCAAAAAGTTGTTATAGAAGAAAAGAAATAGAAGAAATTGTTATAGAAGAAATTTACAAATATTTTAATACTTTACGAAAAGTTGATTTAACAGAAAAAATAAATAGCATTAATAGAAAAAACAAAAGCGAAGAAGAAATAAAGCTAATGCAGATAAATAAAGAATTAAAGAAATGTGAAGATGAATTTGAAACTTTAAAAGGTGAAATAGTAAAATCCTTAAGTGGGTATGGAAATTTTAAACCAGAAATTTTATCTAGCGTATTAGAAAATAAGGAAATAGAAATAAATAATTTAAAAAGTGAAAAAGAAGAATATGAAAAAATAGTGAAAAAACAAGACAATCAATATAAAACTATGTTAAAATTAAAGGAAATGATACCATCTTGGCAAAATGAATTTGAAAAAGCCAATATAGGAGTAAAGAGAATGCTATTGTCACAAATAATTGACGAAGTACTTGTATTTGCAGATAAGATAGAAATAAAGTTAAAAATAGAAATGAAAGAATTTTTAAAGTATGCAAAGGATGTAACAGAAAAAAGAAGAAAAGAATTGAAAGATGTCAAGTCAGGTAATTCTTTAAATCATTACCTTGTAAACTATGGTAAGAGTGGATACATTAGATTATACAGGAATAACTGGAGAAGAAATGTGGAATCGAATAAAAGATAAAATTGGTGCAGGAGATATCATATTAATGCATAATGGAACAGAGCATACTGCAGATAGTTTGGATATGCTAATCAAGCAAATTCAAGGAAAAAATTTAGAAATTGTGAAAATATCAGAACTTATTTACAAAGAAAATTACACAATCGATATGAATGGAACACAAAATTTTAATAATTGATGTATAAAATGGCAAGTATTGGGAATAATGAAAATAGATTGATTTAGGAGATATTGGAAATGCATTTAATCGGTATTTTTGCAAATCGTTCAAAATTTGAAATTATGAAACATAAACTAGAAAACAAAATGAATTTAAAAAATATGCAATTGCTAAATATCAATATGAAAAACATAGAAAACATGAAAAACATTTCATTTGAAACGATCGTGATTACAAATGAAATCAATATTACCAACATAGAAACCGAAAAAATTCTTAGTAAAATATGTAATCATTGTAAATATATCATTATGAATGCAGACATAGAACTATATTTACCTATACAACAAAATAATAAGATTAATTGTATAACATATGGACTAAATCAAAAATCGACCATTACCATTTCAAGTGTGCAAGAGGAAAAAGCATTAATTTATATTCAAAGAGAAATAAAAAATATCAAAGGTATGGAAATTGAAATGGGAGAGCTTAGTATTAACTTAGAAGAATATCAACATGTAGAAATAGAAATTCTATTAGCAATTTATTCAATTTATCTGATATATCATGAATAGTAGATGGCTGATACATTCTAAAAAATAATTGCATAATGAAAAATATCGAGTGACACATAAAGAATTTTTTACATTTTTAAAGAACTTTACTAAGATAGAAAACAAAAAAATATCAAGAAACCTATTAATAAAAACAAGATTGGAAGAAAAAAATTACAAATTTTAACTTTTTATGTAGACAAATCCAGGAAATTGTTGTATAATAGGTAATGTAAGTTAATACACAGTGAAAAAAATACAATTGATAAATAAATTTTAAGGAGGAAAATAAATTGGATACTAATTATTTAGAAAACAACTATTTAACATTAGTTGGAAAAGTTACAGGAGAAAAGAAATTTAGTCATGAAATTTATGGAGAAAGATTTTATATCTTTAATTTAGAAATTCCACGTTTAAGTGGTGTAGCAGACATTATACCAATTACAATTTCAGAAAGACTAATTACAGAAGATACATTAAATGAAGGACAAAAATTATTGGTAAAAGGACAATTTAGATCATACAATAGTTATGAAAGTGAAAAAAACAGATTAATATTAACTGTTTTTGCTAAGGATGTAAGAGTAATTTCTGAGGAAGAACAAAACGAAGAAGAAAATGAAATTGCTAGAAAAGATGTTGTTACCAATGAGGTCGTTTTAATTGGTTATATTTGCAAAAAACCAATTTATAGACAAACACCATTTGGTAGAGAAATTGCAGATATCTTACTTGCTGTAAATAGAGCATATAATAAATCAGACTATATTCCATGTATTGCTTGGGGCAGAAATGCAAGATTTTGCCAAAATCTTGAAGTAGGTTCTCAAATCAAATTAGTAGGTAGAGTACAATCAAGAACTTACGAAAAGAAACATGATGATGGAAGTGTTGAAACAAGAGTAGCTTATGAAGTTTCTGTAGGAAGCTTAGAAGTAATTGAAGAAAATGATAATGAAAATACAGTAGAAACAGAAAATCAAGAAGCTGTATAAAAATATAATATATATATACTTTTGAGGATTTGCAGACTGAACTGTAATATAAAATAGAAAAAGTTTGAAAGGACTAGTCTTTTCAAACTTTTTTTGATATAATCAAACAAAACTTATTCATGAGAAAGGAAATAGATAAAAATGTTTAAAACAAAAGTGAAAGATGAAAAAATTGAAAATAAAAAAGAGAAAGTGAATTCTAAATTAATTTTTGGTATTCTAGCAGTTATTCTAATTGCAATTTTTTGTATTGCCATGACACCTGTTAGTTTGCAAAATGATACATTTTATACCATAAAAATAGGAGAACAAATAACGAAAACAGGAATTGATATGCAAGACCATTTTTCATGGCATGAGGATTTAGCATATACGTATCCACACTGGTTATATGACTTAATAACATATTACGTTTATGCTGCATTTGATATGACAGGAATTTATGTCATGACCTGTATATTATCAGCCATTTTAGGAATTTCATTATATATTGTGAATACGAAAATTGCTAAAAATCAATTAATTTCTTTTATATTAACAGCAATGGTTATCTATATAATAAGAGGATATATTGCTGCAAGAGCCCAATTGGTAACCTTTATTTTGTTTGTATGGATTATCTATTTTATAGAAATGTTCTTAAAAAATAGAAAAATTAGATATGCAGTAGGCTTGGTTGTGATTTCAACATTAGTTGCTAACCTACATGTGGCGGTTTGGCCATTTATCTTTGTACTATTTTTGCCATATATAGCAGAATATTTGATTGCAATAATTGCAGATTTAGCTATATACAGAAAAATCAATATGCTACTAATAAAAGCAGACATAAAGTTAATGGGAAATTCAGAAAAATATGCAGCTAGGGTACAAAAACAAAAAGATAAATTGCAAAAAATCCTTGCAAAAAATGAAAAAATTAAAATAAAAAGAGAAGAAGACTTAAAAAATCCATATAAAATTCGCTTACAAAAAAATCCAAATGTCAAATGGTTAATCATAGTAATGATTATCTGTGCATTTACAGGATTATTAACACCATTAGGAGACACACCATACACGTATTTATATAAAACAATGCAAGGAAATACAACAGAAAATATCAATGAACATTTGCCAATGACGATTGTTGACGAAACAGAGGCATTATCAGCAATTGTATTGATTTTAGCTATTTTAACATTTACTAAAACCAAAATTAAATTGAGTGATTTATTTATGATAGCAGGGTTATGCTATTTAATGTTGGGGTCAAGAAGACAAGTTACGATGTTTTGCATAATTGGAGTTTTAGTGGTCAATAAAATGATCTGTGGACTTCTAGAATTATATACAAAAAATGGATTGGAAAAAGCCTTCAAAATCGTGACAACCAAAGTAGGCTATGTACTCATGATTCTTATTATGTTGGGATTGAGTTACCATTTTTATGAACCAAAAGAAGATGATGAATATATTGATGAATCAGATTATCCTGTACAAGCTTGTGATTTTATATTAGAAAACATTGATTTAGAAAACGCTAGATTTTATAACGAATATAATTATGGAAGCTATTTGATATTTAGAGGAATACCAGTATTTATAGATTCAAGAGCAGATTTATATGCACCAGAATTTAGTGGCAAAGATGAAGATATATTTATGGATTTTATCAATACTTCTAGTATAGGAACATTTTATGAAGATACGTTTAAAAAATATGATATTACACATGTTATCACATATAAAAATTCAAAAATGAATATGATTATCCAAAAAACAAATGATCCAAATTATAAACAATTGTATCAAGATAACTATTTTACGGTTTATGAGAGATTAACTAAATAAAAGAGGAGAGGTTGAAAAATTTAATTCTTTTCCAACCTAGTTTGTGCCTTAGGAAGGAATGAAATTATGTATGAAAAAAGCAAAAAAATTATATTGTATAATAGGAATCATTGTATTTTTAATTATATTTATAGATCAGTTATCAAAAATTTTAGTGATTCATTATGGGAATATAGAATGGATATCTAACATGATTACCTTAAGTCCTAATGAATCTTCTAGTGGAATGTATGAAGAAACTTCAAAAGGTATTAATATACTAACAAATTTAGTGATTATATTTATTATTTTTGGAATTATCAAAAGCCACAATCAATTTATTAGTAATAAAACAAAAATACTACTAAGTTTTGCACTAGCTGGCGGTATTAGCAATATCATTGATAAACTATGTAGGGGAAATGTGGTAGAATTTATTAAGATTTCTAACTTTCCTGCTTTTAACATAGCAGATGTATGTATTGCCATTGGATGGATATCTTTTGTTGCTAGTTTTGCAGTATTTTCAGCAAAAGAGTTACAAAACAAAAAGGAGAGTAAAAAAGAAAGGACAGAAAATAAATGAAACATTTTGAAGTAGAAGAAGACGGTAAAAGAATAGATGCCTATTTGTCAGAAAAGCTAGAAGATGCATCAAGAGTAACAGTTCAGAGGTTAATAGAAAATGGAAAAGTGCTTGTAAATGGAAAAACGGTAAAACCTTCATATAAAGTTCAAGAAGGAGATAGCATTCAAGTAGAAGAAGAAATACCAGTAGAAGTATCTTTAAAAGCACAAGAAATCCCACTAGACATTATTTATCAAGACAAAGATATTATTGTCGTAAATAAGCCAAAGGGAATGGTTGTACACCCTGCCAATGGAAATCCAGATGGTACATTGGTAAATGCCATAATGGCAATTTGTAAAGATTCGTTATCAGGAATTGGGGGAGAAATTAGACCAGGAATTGTGCATAGATTAGATAAAAATACATCAGGGATTATCATTGTTGCCAAAAATGATAAAGCCCATATACATTTGAGTGAGCAAATAAAAGAACATAAAGTCAAAAAGACATATATTGCTCTAGTAAGAGGTATTGTGAGAGAAAATGAAGCAACGATTAATATGCCAATAGGAAGAAGCGAAAAAGATAGAAAAAAAATGGCAGTTACCAAAAAAGGAAAAGAAGCCATTACCCATTTTAAAGTGTTAGAAAGATATGATAAATACACATTATTACAGGTAAATATAGAAACAGGAAGGACTCATCAAATTAGAGTACATTTATCTCAAATTGGGTATCCTATTGTGGGTGATGAAGTGTATTCAAATGGGAAAAATGAGTGGAATGTGAAGGGACAATGTTTGCATGCTAAAAGCTTAAAATTCACACATCCTATAACAGGAGAAAACATGTACTTAGAAGCAAAATTGCCAGAATATTTTGAGAATATTTTAAAAGATTTGGAAAATAGAAAAATGCAATAATGAAAGGAGCATTGTTTTTGGAAGAAATACGATTACAAAAATACTTGGCAGAAGCAGGAATTGCCTCAAGAAGAAAAGCAGAAGAACTCATCTTACAAGGAAAAGTTCAAGTAAATGGGAAAGTAGTAACAGAATTAGGAACAAAAGTGGTGCCAGAGAAAGATGAAATCTGTTATCTCGGAAAACCAGTAAAAATAGAGAATAGAAAAGTCTACATTTTATTAAATAAACCAATCGGATATGTAACAACTGTAAAAGATCAATTTGACCGTGACTCTGTTTTAGATTTGGTAAAAGTAAAAGAACGTATTGTACCAGTAGGAAGATTAGATATGTATACATCAGGTGCTTTAATTCTTACCAATGATGGCGATTTTGTCTATAAAGTAACACACCCAAAACATGAAATTCATAAAACTTATACCGTTACCTTGAAGGGAATTGTTGAGAAAGAAAAAGTAGAACAATTAAGACAAGGGGTAGATATTGGTGGATATGTTACAAAACCTGCGAAAGTCAAATACATAAAAACAGATGAAGAAAAACAAATTAGCAGACTAGAAATTATCATACATGAAGGAAAGAATAGGCAAGTAAGAAAGATGTGCGAATCGATTGGATATAAAGTGCTTGCATTACATAGAAGTGCTATTGCAGGAATAGGGGTTAAAGACTTGGAACTTGGAAAATGGAGATATTTGTCCCAAAAAGAGGTAGAAAACATACTAAAATTTACATAAAACAGCAAAGAATACTTGTATTTTTTGCTGTTTTGTGATTTAATATAAAGGATTTTAATTTATATCGTTTTTTATATATTCATAAATTTTAATTTCGTAAAATTCCTAATATGTATAAATTGAATATGCTTAGGAGGTGATACCAATCCTATATTATTTTACATATCAAGACTATATTGCATGCATTCATAGTATCAAACAAAGTGCATATCTTGATTTAAAAGAAGATACAGAAGCATATGGAATATTTCAAGGAAATAATCTAGTGACAAGATTAAAATGTATTATAGAATATTTATTAAAAGACACAGAAAGGATTTGCTTTTTTATTAACCGTTTTACAGATGATGATGAAAAAATAGCAAAAGAAGATTTAGAATGTATAGAATATGTGGAAGAGAAAAAAAGTATAAAAATCATTTATAGAAATGAAAAAGAAAATCAGGTTTATCTTTTCCTATATTGCCAATATATACAGACAAATTTACCATATAGCATTTTAAAATATTGTATCAATATTATGCAGAAATATAAACAAGAAAATATAGAAGAGCTAAAAATTGTGCCAATTGTGATTTATGTAAAAGAAAATACATATCTATATGACAAAATTCTAGACCATTGCTTTGAAATGACAACATATGATAATCATATACTAGAATTAAAATATAATCTAATTAATTTAACAAATCCTTCGCCTGTAGAGAAGGTAGAAGATACAGTGATAGAAGAATTAATGTGTGTAGAGAGCTTAAAACACTGTTTTTAAAAAATTTTATAAAGCCCAAAGTCATATTTAAAATATTTTAAATATGACTTTGGGCTAATAATTTTTTTTATCTTATTAATTCAATGCTATTGTTGGAAAAGCTAGTTTTGTTGAAGCACATCTTTCTTTGTTTTACATAAAATATAGTAAACAATGTTTTAAATTAGCGTAAATAATTCAAAAACAATATTGCAAAATGAGAGAAGGGAATGAAACAAGATGGAAACGATTTTAGAAATAAAAAATATTTGTAAAACCTATCAAAGTAAAGAAGGGGAAATACTGGCATTAGATAATATTCATTTTCGTGTAAAAAAAGGAGAATTCGTATCGATTATAGGACCCAGTGGTTGTGGAAAATCTACTTTACTATCTATCATTAGTGGATTAGAAGAAAAAACAAAAGGGGAAATCTACATAGAAAATAAAAAAGTAGAAGGCATATCAGAAGATGTGGGATATATGCTACAAAAAGATTGTTTATTAGAATGGAGGAATATATGGAGCAATAGCATATTAGGATTGGAATTAAAAGGAGCTTTAAATGATAATAGTAAACAATATGTAGAAAATTTGTTAAAAAAATATAATTTATATGATTTTAAAGATAAATACCCATCAGAACTATCGGGAGGGATGAGACAAAGAGCAGCTCTAATTAGAACCTTAGCGACAAAACCAAAAATTCTATTATTAGATGAAGCATTTTCTGCATTAGATTATCAAACAAGAATCATGGTAACAAATGATATTTATGCAATACTAAGAAAAGAAAATATGACAGCAATTATTGTAACACATGATATTTCAGAAGCAATTAGTATGTCAGATAGAGTAGTAGTTTTGACTAAAAGACCAGGAAGCGTAAAAGATATTTGCAAAATTGATTTTGGCATAGAAAATAGAAATCCAATTAACGTGAGGGAAAGTCCAAAATTTAGTGAATATTTTAATACTTTATGGAAGGAGTTGGGGGTAGATGAATAAAATCATAACGCCAGAAAGAAAACAATATCTAAAACATCAACGAAACAAGAAAATCGCAATTTTTATCACACAAATCGCAATATTAGTAGGATTTTTAGCTTTGTGGGAAATATTAGCCAACAAAAATATAATAGATAGTTTTATCACAAGCCAACCAAGTAGAATATGGGCAACATTGACCAATTTAGGGTCTAATGATTTATTAACACATATAGGTGTTACAGTGTATGAAACCGTAGTAGGATTTTTATTAGGAACTATCTTAGGAACCATAATTGCCATCATTCTATGGTGGTCTACATTTCTTTCAAATGTATTAGAACCCTATTTAGTTGTACTAAACAGTTTGCCAAAAGTTGCATTAGGACCAGTTATTATTATATGGGTAGGGGCAGGAACACCAGCGATTATTGTTATGGCAGTTGCGATATCTTTAGTTGTGACAATCTTAGAAAATTTGAATGGATTTATGAAAACAGATAAAGATTTAATTAAAATGGCAAAAACATTTAAGGCTAGCAAATTTCAAATTTTAACAAAAATTGTTATACCAGCAAATATTTCTACCTTTATTAATTCCTTAAAAGTTAATATTGGTCTTTCTTTAGTAGGTGTTATTTCAGGAGAATTCTTGGTGTCTAAAGCAGGACTAGGCTACTTGATTGTATATGGTGGGCAAGTGTTTAAATTAGATTTGGTTATGGCAAGTGTGATTATACTTGGCGTTGTGGCAGGATTAATGTATTTGGCAGTACTATTGCTAGAAAAAATAATATTGAAAACTAAAAAATTTCAGTAATGTTATAATAATTATCTATTCAAACCTAGAACCAGCAATATATAAATATTTTATTCATTAAATGGCTAACATTACAGAATAAATAAATTCTAACAGTAACTTAATTTTTTCTTATAAATTTAAGTTAAATTATGGTAATTTAAAATAGAATATGATATACTAAAATAGTAAAAAATAAGAAAAAACTTTAGGCTAGAAGGAGGAAGTATATGAGTGAGAAAATTTATACAATAGAAGAAATAAAAGAAATGCTAAAAGAAATATTAAAAGACCAACCAGTATATGAAGTAATATTATTTGGCTCATATGCTAAAAAGGAAGCAACTAAAAAGAGTGATGTAGATTTGATTATAGATACAAAATCCAAATTAAAAGGATTTTCTTTATTGAAATTGATATGTCAAATACAAGAAAAGCTACAAAAAAATATAGATGGGTTTGAAAAATATGAAATTATAAAAGATTCTCCAATAGACAAAGAAATCAAAGAAACAGGAGTGGTAGTATATGAAAAATAAGGAATATATGTCCATAAAAAAAATGATAGAATATATTAATAAAGCATTAAGATATACAAAAGACTGTGATTTTCAAACGTTTTCGAATAATGAAGAAAAAGTTGATGCAACAGTTTTTGCCATTAGTCAAATAGGAGAATTGGTAAAAAATATAAGCAAAGAAACTATGGAA
The DNA here is from genome assembly GCA_949294555.1 of uncultured Eubacteriales bacterium. Taxonomy (GTDB): domain Bacteria; phylum Bacillota; class Clostridia; order TANB77; family CAG-508; genus CAG-269. The sequence goes on along the minus strand of CASFHP010000027.1, from coordinate 6,709 downwards.
AAATACCCACAAATAGAATGGATAATTATTAAGAATTTAAGAAATAAAATTGTGCATGATTATGAAGGAATTAAACTAAATTTTATCTGGGATATTATAACTGAAGATATTGTAAAACTAAAAACAGATTTAGAAAAAATTTTAGAAGAAAATATGGAAAAGTAAAAAAATAACTTAGAGCAAAACTACTAAAATATAAATTAGTAGTTTTTTTGTTGAATAGGAAACAATAAAAATTTCACACATTCTAACAAGCAACATAAAATATAGAAAGAAAAATAAGGAGGTGTGAAATGAGCAAGAAAAAAAGAATTGTTCTATTAGTCATTATTTTAGTAATTGCAATTGTTATAGCCGTTATTGTTATAAACAAACAAAAAGGAAATAATCAAAATACACTACAAACCATCAATGTTAGTGAAGTAACACGTTCAGTCTTTTATGCACCACAATATGTAGCAATTAGCAATGGATATTTTGAGGAAAGAGGGTTAGAAATTGAACTGTCAACAGGGCAAGGAGCAGATGCTGTTATGACAAGTGTTCTAGCTAATCAGGTAGAAATTGGATTTGCTGGTCCAGAAGCGTCTATCTATGTATATAATGAGGGAAAAGAAGACTATACGGAAGTGTTTGCACAATTAACGAAAAAAGATGGTTCCCTATTAGTTTCAAGAACAGATGAAGAAAATTTTAGTTGGCAAAATTTAAAAGGCAAGACCGTTATACCTGGCAGAAAAGGTGGGGTACCATACATGACATTAGAATATGTACTTAAAAAGAATGGAATTAATCCAGAAACAGATGTAGTATTAGATGATAGCATTAAATTTGACTTAATGGCAGGTGCATTTGCTGCTGGGAATGCTGACTATGTAACATTATTTGAACCAACAGCGTCTTTAACAGAATTAGAAGGAAAAGGATATGTAGTAGCGTCAGTTGGTGAAGAAGCAGGCGAAATCCCATATACAGCTTATTTTGCGAAAAAGAGTTATATAGAAGCAAATGAAGAAACAATACAAAACTTTACAAATGCAATTTATGAAGGGCAAACTTGGGTAAAAGAACATTCAGCAGAAGAGATTGCAACTGTGATACAAGACTTTTTCCCAGATACAACTGTTGAAATGTTGGCACAAGCTATCCAAACATATAAAGATATTGATGCATGGAATGATACACCAGTGTTAAAAGAAGAAAGCTTTAACAGACTTCAAGAGGTTATGACAATGGCAGGAGAATTAGAAAATCCAGCACCTTATGATAAAATCGTTAATAATACCTATGCATTTCAAGCGATAGAAAATTAATTTTACTAATATGTAAAAGTATATTGACAAATGAAACTTATAATGTTATATTTACCAATAAAGGAGAAGTGATAATATGAATATGGATTTTTCTAATATTGGTAAACGTTTACAGGAAACCAGAATACAAAATAAGATTAGCCAAAAAGAAATGGCTGAAAAGTTGGGCATATCTACAAGTTATATTCATCAGCTAGAAAATGGAAAAGTAAATGCAGAATTTGAAAAATTTGTGAGAGTATGCGATTTCTTAAATGTTTCTGTTTATGAGGTTCTAAATGAGAAAAATGAAAATATAATAAGATATATGGATAAAGAATTGTATGAATTAATTATTAAATGTAGTATTGAAAAGCAAAAGTTCATCTATCATATGGTAAAACTATTGCTAAAAAATCAGGTAGTATAGAGACTATTAACTGGAAGAATTTAGAAAAAAGTCAAAAATTTGACTTTTTTTTAGATTTATAGTATACTGTCCGAGTACTACTTTTTTTAAAATATGAAATATTTAAGGAGAAGGATTACAATGAAAAGTAAAATGAATATAAAAAGCATTTTGATTATGGCAATTATTTCTCTAGCTAGTATGCTTTTTATAAATATCAGCTTAGCAGCAAATACAGGAACAATCAATGTAAATGTTGCTAATTTACGAAGAGAGGCAAATGCTGAAAGTACAATCTTGGAGCAAATTACTTTGAACCAAGAGGTTGAAATATTAGGAGAAGAGGGAGACTGGTATCAAGTTACATATAATCAAATTACAGGATATGTGAGCAAAGAACTTGTTACCGTAAATTCAAATCCGGAACCTACAGAAGAAAACAACCAAGTTGAAAATAGTACACAAGACAACAATCAAGTGGAAACAAACACAACAGAAGAGAATACGACAGAACAAAATACAACAGAAAACACAACAGCTGAAACTACAGCAACAGAGGAAAATGCTGAAAACACAGAAAATACAGAAGAAATCACTTTGGGAGAATACAAAATCTCAGAGGATACAAGATTAAAATTAATACCATCTATCAATGCAACAGACGTGATAGAATTAAAAGCAGATGAAACAGTTACTGTTACAGAAATTATGAATGGATGGGCATGTGTAGAAACACAAACAACCAAAGGTTGGTTAAGAAAAGACAAATTAAAGAAAGATGAACCAGTAGAAGCAAATCAAGAAGAAGTGCAAGAAGAGCAAGAACAACAACCTGCTGAAAATACACCAATCAAAACACAATATATAAATTCTTCAACTGTAAATGTTAGACAAGAAGCAAATACATCAAGTACAATTGTTACAACAGCTTCATTAAACACAGAAGTCCAAGTATATAGTGAAGAAGGTGGATGGAGCAGAGTAAGGGTTAATAATGTAGAAGGATATATTGCGACTTCCCTATTATCAGATAGTAGACAAGAAACATCAAGAAGTCAAAGCACTTCAAGAAAAACAAGTAGTACAAAATCAACAACCAGTAGCACAACCAGCCAAAGTAAAACAACACAAAATACAACTACAGAAACAACATCTGTACCATCATCTAGCAATGGTTCTGCAATTGTAGCAACAGCCAAAAAATATTTAGGGTATAAATATGTATATGGTGGAAGTTCTCCAAGTACAGGATTTGACTGTTCAGGATTTACATCATATGTATTCAAACAACATGGAATTACTTTAAATAGAACATCAGCAGGACAATATAGTAATGGTGTTGCTGTTAGTAGAAGTAATTTACAACCAGGCGATTTGGTTATGTTTGGAAAATCATCAATTACACATGTTGCAATATATATAGGCGGAGGACAGATTATCCACGCGTCAACACCATCAACAGGTGTTAGAATTGATTCTTTAAGCACAGGATATTATAACAATAATTATTATGGGGCAAGAAGAGTATTGTAATTTAGGAGGCGATAGCATAAAAAGACCAATCGTTGTTATCGCTATAGGATATAGTATTGGAATTATATGGGGGCTATACTTTCATTTTAGTATAGTCCTTTTCTATATCCTTATAGCATTTTTATATAGCGTAAAAAAGCTTCTAATAAGTAAAAAACGAAAAAAATTTCAATTGTTTTCCATTAAACGATATGTTCGTTATATCAAGTTATTTTTTACAAAACCAATTATTTGTTTAATTTTATTTAGTTCAATTATTTCCAATACCATTTTTATATTTCAAGAAAGTCGTTATAATCACTTGTATGAAGAAAAAAACATAAAAGTAGAGGGTATTATCATTAGCAACAAACAAGAAAGAGAATATAAAAATCGATATAAAGTAAAGGTTCTAACAGTAGATAATTCCACAAAATATCACGCTACGCAAATCTATATAGATGTTAAAAAAGAAGTAGAATTTCAATATGGAGATAAAGTAATTTTACAAGGAGAATTTCAAAAGGGAAGTAAGGCGAGAAACACAGGTGGATTTGATTATCAATTATACTTAAAATCGATTAGTATTTATGGAACATTAAATGTGAATAAATATGAAATTGTATCTTCTAACAATGTAACAGTTTTAGAAAAAGGAATAAATGATGTCAAACTTGCCATTAATCAAAAAATTGAAGGCGCATTAGAAGAAGAGGAACAACAGATTGTAAAAGGTTTACTGTTAGGAGATACCACAGTGTTAGAAGAGGATTTACAAGAACAATTTCAAATTGCCAATATTTCTCATGTTTTAGCTGTATCTGGTATGCATGTGGTTTATATCATTATGGGAATAGAAATTTTTTTCAGAAAATGGCTAGGAAAAAGAAAAGTAAAATATATTATGATATTAGCTGTTATTTTCTATGTTAGTATAACGGGTGCTACAAGTTCCATTGTGCGAGCAGGTATTATGGGAATACTAAGTATATTATCGTTTCTGGTTTATCGAAAAAAAGACATATGGACATCAATTGCATTTTCCTTATTGTGTATTCTAATTCAAAATCCATATGCCATTACACGGTGTGGGATTACAATTATCCTATTTAGGAACAATTGGTATTATCTTATTTCATAAAAACATAAAGCAATATTTAGATAATATAAAAAGATTAAAAAATAGTATTATAATCAAGAAAAATAAACATGTATCTAAAGTTATAGAAAATCTTAAAGATATGATATCTGTTACATTATCTGCACAAATTATGCTCTTACCAGTTCTACTATACCATTTTAATATGATTGGTATCTATTTTTTAATAGCCAATATCTTGGTAAGTATTATCATTGGACCAATCATGGCTTTATCTATTTTATTTATAATCAGTGCATTTATTCACTCTGAAATTTTTCATTTTATTTCTACATTTCTGTCCATTGGAATTCAAGGACTAATCGAAATTTCTAATTTAGCCAATTTACCATTTTCAAAAATATATGTAACAACACCAAGTTTAGTTAGTATCATTATATATTACATTGTTATTTTTGTTGGTAACCAATTATATGTCATTTATACAAGCAAATATTTGAACCCTACACAAAAGAGAGTAAAAAATATAATTGCATTAATAAAGTATAAGGTATATCAAAGAAAGAGAAAATTTGCTAAGGCGTATAAAGAATTTTGGAAACAAGATAGAAATAAAAAGAATACAGATGTAAAGAAAAATTTAAAATCTCTTATTTTAAAGACATATAAAATTATTATTTTACTAATTAGTGTCATAGTTATTTTTCAATTTAATAAAAAACTAGAAATTTGTTTCTTAGATGTTGGACAAGGAGACGCTTGTTTTATCACAACACCAAATCATAAAACCATTTTAATAGACGGAGGAGGAAGCACTTCTAGCACATTTGATGTTGGAAAAGATACGCTTATCCCTTACATATTAGATAAAGGACATACAAAAGTAGATTATATCTTCATATCCCATTTTGACCAAGACCATGTAGGAGGCATTTTAACAGTACTAGAAGAGCTAAGAGTAGGGCAAATATACATTGCAAAACAAGGAGAAGAAAGCGAAAATTATAAAAAATTCTTAGAAATTGTAGAACAAAAAAATCTCCATGTAAAAGTACTAAAAGCAGGAGATATCGTGTTAATTGATGACATAAGCTTCCATATATTATGGCCAACAGAAGAAATGATAGAAGAAAACATATTAAATAATAATGCAATGGTTATGAAAATGCAGTATAAAAACTTTAGCATGCTATTTACAGGAGACATAGAAGAAATCGCAGAAAAGAAAATCTTAAATTTATATAAAAACAATTCAAATATGTTACAAGCAACCATATTAAAAGTAGCCCATCATGGGTCAAAGACATCATCAACAGAAGAATTTTTAAAAGCAGTAAAAAGCAAAGTAGCACTAATCGGGGTAGGAAAAAATAACATGTTTGGACATCCTAATGCAGAAGTGTTAAAAAGACTAGAAGCTTTTCGGCATGCAAATTCATAGAACAGATGAAGAAGGAGAAATTTACTTACTATTTAATGTATAAATTATCAAAAAAGGTAAATAATACTATAAAAGGATAAGAACGGTAAAATAAAAATGAAAAGACAATCATTTTTAATCCAAATTAAGCCTTAGGAAGGAATGTTAGGAAATATGAAAAAAAGTATCATTATTTCAGCCATTATTGTATTATTTATCTTAGGAACTGTGATAGGTGTTATTTTAATAAAAAACTTTGCAGGAGAAGAAGAAAAAACGCAAATCGCAGAAGAAAGTCAAGAAGAAATTTATGATGATTGTACAGATGAATATGAAGAAATGGTGCAAAGTAATACATTAGTAGAAGAGACAAGCTCAGAAAGCGAGAAAATATCTCCAAATTGTTCAATTATATTTAGAAGATATTATAATCAATGTGGACACACCCTAGAACAATATGCTAGTGTACCGACAGAATTGGTTAATAAAACAGAAGAAGATTTACAGAAACAATATGAAGGATGGACAATAGAAGAATTTTCAAAAAATCAAATTGTTTTATATAGAGAATTTGATAGTGAATGTGGAGAACATTATGTGCTAAGAGAAAAAGACGGAAAAGTGGCTGTATATCTAAGAGTGGGAGATACGGAAGAATTGGTAGAAGAAACAGATATTGCAACTGAATTTTTAACAGAAACAGATAGAATTGAATTACAAAATGGAATTGAAGCAAATGGAAGAGTGGAGCTAAATCAGCTAATAGAAGATTATGAGTAAAATGAGACAGATTGGGCCAGGTTGGGTTTTGTAGCAAAATGTCGAATATTGTCGCTTATGATAATTTATCTAAAAGCCACAATATTCCACATTTTGCAACAAAACCCAACCTGGCCCAATCTGTCTCATTTTTTCTTTCTCTCTTTTTTATCAATCGTAACTTCTTTATTCAAATCTTGTTTATCAATAAATCCTTT
>CASFHP010000026.1 GCA_949294555.1 uncultured Eubacteriales bacterium | reverse complement strand
TGACAGACCATTCAGTAGGGCTTAAGCCTAGAAGTGCCAGTACAAAAGCCTTCTAGGCGCAGAGCAAACCACCCGTTTTACGGGTGGTTATGATTGATTTTACATGAAAGATTTGATTAAACTTTCGTTCTATACATAGTATACAACAATTTAGAAAATATGTAAAAATTTTTGAGTTTCTTTGATTTCTTTTGTTTGTTCTATTGCTTCAGTCTCATTTTCTTTCTCAATTGCTGCCTTTCTAGCTTGTTTTGCTTTTAAATTATCTTTAGCAACTGTCATCAATAATTTAATTCTATTTGCTTGGTTTGTTTCACTAGCACCTGGGTCATAATCTACAGGTGAAATATTGGCATCTGGATATTTTTCTCTTATGGTTTTAATAACACCTTTACCAACAACGTGATTTGGTAAGCAAGCAAATGGTTGCACACAAATAATGTTTGGAATATCATGTTCTATGTATTCTATCATTTCAGCAGTTAAGAACCAACCTTCTCCTGTCTGATTTCCGATAGATAATACATCTTTTACTTTATCTTCTAAGTGCCAAATATCACATGGTGGTAAATAGCCTTTTTTAGAATTTGCTAAAGCAATTTTCATATCTTTTTCTAAAATATCAATTAATTTGATAGCTGCTTTCATAACTTTTGAAGATGTTTTATTGGTATTTAATAATCTGTTAAAGGTAATTTTATGTGTAGCCATGAATTTTACAAATCCCATAAAGTCAGGTAAAATAACTTCTGCTCCTTCTTTTTCTAGTAAATCTGCAACATGGTTATTTCCAAATGGATGATATTTTATTAAAACTTCTCCTACAATACCAACTCTAGGTTTTTCTATAGATGTATCTAATTCTATTTTTTCAAAGTCATTTACAATATCATAAATACTTTGTTTAAATTCTTTATTTGATGATTTTTGTAGTAATTTTTTACATTTTTCCATCCATTCATCAAATAGTTTTTGTGTTTCGCCTTTATTTTTCTCGTAAGCTCTATTTTTGGTTAGCATTTTTTGTAATAAATCGCCATATAAAACAGTTTTTAATAAACGTTCGATTAATGGTACAGTGATTTTAAATCCAGGCATTTTTTCCATACCAACAATATTAAATGAAATAACTGGTATATTTTCAAATCCTGCGTCCTTAAGCGCTTTTCTAATAAAACCTATATAGTTTGTTGCACGACATCCTCCACCTGTTTGTGACATAATTAAAGCAGTTCTGTTTAAATCATATTTGCCAGATTGCAAAGCTTCAATCATTTGTCCTGTTACTAGGATAGATGGATAACAAGCATCATTATTCACATATTTTAATCCAGTTTCTACTGTTTTTTGTGTACATTCTCTTAACAATTCCACTTTATATCCACTAGATTGTACAGCAGCTTCTAATAATTCAAAATGAATTGGTGCCATTTGTGGTACTAAAATGGTATAATCTTTTTTCATATCTTTTGTAAAGATTTTTTTATGTTGTTCATAATCACCAGTAGCCGTAATTTCTCTTTTTTCTTTTTCACGTTTATTCATACTAGCAAGTAGTGAACGTATACGAATTCTAACAGCACCTAAGTTATTAACTTCATCTATTTTTATTAGTGTGTACATTTTGTCATAACTAGATAAGATTTCTTCTACTTGGTCTGTTGTAACAGCATCAACACCACATCCAAAAGAATTTAATTGAACTAATTCTAGGGAATCGTGCTTTCCAACGAAATCGGCTGCGGCGTAAAGTCTTGCATGATATACCCATTGGTCAACAACTCTGATAGGTCTTTTTACTTCTGTTTGGTTTGAGATACTATCTTCTGTTAATACACATAATCCTAATGATGTAATTAATGTATCAATACCATGATTGATTTCTGGATCAACATGATATGGACGACCAGCTAATACAATTCCTTTTAAATGATTTTCTTCTATGTATTTTACGGTTTCCGCACCTTTTCTACGAATATCTTCTTTACATTTTTGATATTCTTGTTCTGCTTTTTCAGCAGCTTCATTTAATTCTTCTTTAGTAAAATTATATTGCTCAAATTCATCTAATTCCAACATTCTATTTACTAAGTTTTTCTTATCAAAAGGTAAGAATGGATTTAAGAATTTCACAGTAGGGTCTTTTAGTTCTTCTACATTATTTTTTAATACCTCAGAATAAGAAATAACAATTGGACAGTTGTAATGGTTATCTGCCTTTTCATATTCTTTTCTAGAATATGGCATACAAGGATAAAAGATAGTTTTAATTCCTTGTTCTAATAAACTTTCAATATGTCCATGAGAAAGTTTTGCAGGATAACATACAGATTCTGAAGGCATTGATTCCATACCTTTTTCATACGTTTTTCTGGTACTTTTTTCAGAGATAATAACTCTAAATCCTAAGCTTGTAAGGAAAGTAAACCAGAAAGGATAATCCTCGTACATATTTAAAACCCTAGGGATTCCAATGGTTCCTCTTGTTGCATATTGTTCTTCTAATGGTGTGTAATCAAAAATTCTTTCATATTTGTATTGTACTAAGTTTGGTAAATTTTTAGCTTTGGTAACAATACCTGCACCTTTTTCACAACGGTTACCAGTTACATGAATTTGTCCATTGCTAAATTTATTAATGGTTAATTTACAATGGTTTTCACAATTATTACAATGTGTGTGCGTAATTTTTATTTTTAAATTGTCTAATTCATCTTCTTTTAAGATTGTAGATGTATATTCCATATCTAAATTTGCTTCATATTGTTCTTTTGAAAGTAAAGCCATTCCGTAAGCACCCATTAATCCTGCAATATTTGGTCTTACAACATTTTTACCAACAATTAATTCAAAAGCTCTAAGGACAGCGTCATTATAGAAAGTACCACCTTGAACAACAATGTGTTTTCCTAAAGTTTCTACATCTCTTACTTTCATAACTTTTTGGATAGCATTTTTGATAACAGAATATGATAATCCGCTAGAAATATCTCCAACAGAGTATCCTTCTTTTTGTGCTTGCTTGATTTTTGAGTTCATAAACACAGTACATCTTGAACCTAAATCTACAGGTGTTCTAGATTTGATAGCTTCTTTTACGAATTCAGATATCTCTAAATTCAAACTTTTAGCAAATGTTTCGATAAAAGAACCACATCCAGAAGAACAGGCTTCATTTAACATGATATTATCAATAGAACCATTTTTGATTCTGATATATTTCATATCTTGCCCACCAATATCTACAATACTGGTTACGTCTGGTTCAAATGTTTTGGCAGCTGTATAATGAGCAATGGTTTCAATTTCATTTAAGTCAACATTTAAAGCAGTTTGAATTAATTTTTCTCCATAACCTGTAACACCACTATATCTTAGAATTGCTTTTTCAGGTAATGCTTTATATAGCTTTCTTAACATATTCATAACACTTTGTAAAGGATTTCCCTCATTGCTACCATATAGAGAATATAATAGGTTACCATCTCTATCAATTAACACAAGTTTTGTCGTTGTAGAACCTGCATCTATTCCTAAGAAACAATCGCCTTCATAATTTTCTAATGGTTTTTCTGGAACTCTTGCTTTATTATGTCTTTCTTTAAAAGCCTCATATTCAGCTTCATCTTTAAATAATGGGTCAAGTGGCTGTGTAGTTGTATCATGTGAATTTTTGAAATTCTCTATTTTCTTTTCTAACTCATCAGGTGTGATGACATCTGTATTAAAGGAATCCAAAGCAGCACCTTTAGCAACTAATAAATGTGCGTCATCTGGTACAATAATTTGGTCATCTGTCAAATGCAAAGTTTCAATAAAACGTTTTCTTAACTCTGGCAAGTAGCTTAAAGGTCCACCTAAAAAGGCGATATTTCCTCTAATAGGTCTACCACAAGCTAATCCGCTAATCGTTTGATTAACAACTGCTTGGAAAATAGAAGCAGCAATATCTTCTTTTGCGGCACCTTCATTAATTAACGGTTGTATATCTGTTTTAGCAAAAACACCACAACGAGAAGCAATTGGATAAATGGTTTGATATCCTTTAGCCAATTCATTTAAACCTGCTGTATCAGTATGTAGTAAAGAAGCCATTTGGTCTAAAAAGGCACCAGTACCACCAGCACACGTACCATTCATTCTTTGTTCAATAGAATTATCAAAATAGATAATCTTGGCATCTTCACCACCTAATTCGATAACAACATCTGTTTTTGGAAAATATTTTTCAATGACTCTTTTACAAGAAACGACTTCTTGAATAAAGTCAACCCCTAAAAATTTAGCAGCAGACATCGCTCCAGAACCAGTTAGTGCTACAGTAAAAGAAGCAGAAGGGTATTTTACTAATAACTCTTCTAACACATCACAAACTGTCTTTTTTGCATCTGAAAAATGTCTACGATAATCTGAATATATAGTATTTTTATTGTTATCCATAACAATAATTTTAACTGTTGTAGATCCAACATCTAATCCAACATGTAAAATTTCATTCATGACAAAAACTCCTTTTTTGTATATAAATTTTTCATTATTATCCACCCTAATTGTATACGGAAAAGCCACTTTTGTCAAATGGAAAATGTTGTAAAAGTCCCAAAAATCATCGCTCTGTCCCTTTGGCAACTTTTTTTAAGTTCTAAAACGGACAAACAAATAATAAAATAGGTAATAAATAAAAAATTAAAATGAAAGAAAGGAATGAAACTAGCATGAATAAGAAAATAATCATTATTTTTACAGTGTTATTACTTATCATTTTAATAGGAGGTTATTTTATTATTAACTATTTTAAAAGTCAGGAAGAAGAAACCGTTATAGAAGAATATACACCAGAAGAGGAAATTACAGAAGAACAAAATAGACAAACGATTGTGAGTTTATACTTTTTAGAAAAAGAAACAAATGAATTGGCGCCAGAAGCAAGATTAGTGGATATTAAGGAAATTATGAATACGCCATATGATAAATTGGTTAATATGCTAATCGAAGGGCCTAAAAATGAAAAATATACAAAATTAATTCCAGATAATACAAAATTAAATCAAAGTTATTTAGAAAAAGATATGCTTTATTTGGATTTTTCTAGCGAATTTTTAAATTATGACAAAGAAGCAACAAATATGAAAGAAAATATAATTAATAGCTTAGTAAAAACATTAACACAACTAACAGAAGTGAATTCTATTAAAATTTTAATTGACGGAGAAGAAAATGCAGAATTTAATGAAATTTACAAATTAGAAAATAATTAAAAAAATAGAAAATAATAATAAATAAAATAATAAATAATAAAATTAAAAATAGAATAATAAAAAAGTATAATAAATAAATAAATTAAATTATATAAAATAAAATTATTTTAATATTTTATATAATTTAATATATTTAATAAATCGATGAAAATGATTTAAAAAATATTCAACTTCATGTAATGATTTAATTGTATTATCTTTGCAACATTTAAAATTAAATTTCTTTTTTGGAGGTGGGCATTTTCCACCTCTATTTTCTATATTTTTAATTACTTTTTTATCCATACAAACCTTCACCTTTTATTATTCAATATAAATTTTTTTATTGTTATTATAGAATATTCAATATTTTAAAGAAAGGTGAAGGTTTTTACAAAGTTATAATGTATCTAATTTTGCAACATAAAACAAAAATAAAGTCAATTAAAATTAAAACTTGCATGCGTTTATAATGAAAAAATGAAAAATATATGGTATAATATTTTGTAAATATGGATAAATATAGGGGATAAAAAAATGAGTATTAGTAAAGATAAAGTAAAAATAGGAATTAAAAACCAGTTAAAGACAATTTTACATATGTTGATATTTAATATGATTACAGCTTTTACCATTTGGATAGCATATAGTGATAAAAAAGATTTGGAAACAAGTCGAATACCAGGAGGTATTATACCATTAGAAGAATGGTCAATAAATGTGTATATTTATGCAATATGCATATTTATGTTTATTGTTGGATATAGCATATTTTGGAGAAAATTTTTAAAAAAAGATTTAAAGAAAGATATCGAAATTCACTGGAGCTGTATAGTAGCATTTACAATTTTATTTATTCTTTTTTTATTTATTCAATTTATGATAGCTATAATAGTAATCTTATTACAAATAGGTCTTTTTGGTACGATTAGTAATGTACCAGAAGGTGTTATAGAATTTGTGGTATTGATAATTTATCCAGTAGGGTATTTAATAGTAGATATGATAATAGAAAAAATTAAACTTAAGAAAAGAGTAAAAGAAGAATAAATATATAAAAAATAAAAGGAAATGTTATGGAAAAAAATATAGAATTAAAAGAAAATGAAAGAATTGATGACTTAGAATTTAAAGGACTAAAAATCATTCAAAATAAAGAAGGATTTTGTTTTGGAATTGATAGTATATTACTTTCAGATTTTGCAAAACAGATAAAAAAAGGTGCAAAAGTATTAGATCTAGGAACGGGAACAGGGATTATTGCCACTTTATTATGCGGAAAAACAGAATTGTCTGAAATTATAGGCATAGAAGTTCAAAAAGAAGTAGCGGAAATGGCAAATAGAAGTATTGAATTAAATCATTTAGAAGATAGATTTAAAATCATACAAGATAATATATTAAATTTAAATAACCATTTTGAAAAAAATACATTTGATGCTATTGTGACAAATCCACCATATAAAAAGAAAGAAACAGGAATACAAAATGAAGACACAAGAAAATTTATTTCTAGACATGAAATAGAAGCGAATTTAGAGGATTTTATTAAAATTTCAAAAGATATGTTAAAAGATAAAGGCGAGTTTTATATTGTGTATAGACCAGAAAGATTGGTAGACTTGTTATCTTTGATGAGAAAATATAAAATAGAACCTAAGAAAATACGATTTGTTTATTCTAATATTCATGCTGTATCAAAATTGGTTTTAGTGCAAGGTGTAAAAAATGCTAGGCCATTTTTAAAGTTAGAACCTAATTTATATATTTATGATGAAAATGGAAATTATACAGAGGAAATTTTAAAAATTTATCACAAAAAATAAAAGTAGGTAAAATGAGAAAAAGGAAAAGATGATTATGAAAAATAAAAAATGGAAAATAATTTTAATAGTAACAAGTATTATTTTAATAATTTGTGTATTAAGAATAATTATTGATGCAATTTATTGTTATACTTTAGATATAAAATATCCATATCCTGCACTTGGGATTGATATACACAATTGGTATGAACAATTTAGATTAGATATGGTATTTTTCTTTTATATTATGGGAATTCCATTAATAGTTGATATTATTTTATTGATTGTATCTATTATAAAATTAAAAAAGAAAGGATAAAAATATGAAAGAAATCAATCAAAAAGAAGCAGGAACGTTATATATTGTAGCCACACCAATTGGAAATTTGGAAGATATTACATTAAGAGCAATCAATGTCTTAAAAAATGTAGATTTAATTGCTGCAGAAGACACAAGACATACCTTAAAATTATTAAATCATTTAGAAATTTCAAAACCATTAATCAGTTATCATAGACATAATGAAGATGTCAAAACAGATATATTAATCAAAGAATTAAAACAAGGAAAGCAAATTGCACTTGTTTCTGATGCTGGTACACCTGGAATTTGTGACCCAGGAGAAGAGGTAATTAAAAAATGTATAGAAGAGGAAATTAAAATTGTTCCTATTCCAGGGGCTTGTGCAATGATTAATGCATTAATCTGTTCAGGATTAGATACAAAAGAATTTTTATTCATGGGATTTTTGCCATTAAATAAAAAAAATAGGAAAGAAAAATTAAAAGAAATAAAAAATGAAACAAAGACGATTATTTTATATGAAGCTCCACATAAATTAGAGGCGACATTAAAAGATTTAAAAGAAATATTAGAAAACAGAAAAATTGTACTGGCAAGGGAATTAACCAAAATTCATGAAGAATATATTCGAGAAAATTTAGATGTTTTAATAGAAAAAGCAAAAGATATAAAAGGCGAGATGGTTTTAATTATAGAGGGGGCCAAGAAAAAGGAAGATAACCATTTAATGGACTTATCTTTAGAGGAACATTATGCATATTATGAGAAACAAGGACTTTCTAAAAAAGATATTATTAAACAAATTGCAAAAGATAGAAATGTAAATAAAAATGAAATTTATCAAAAATTTATTTAGAAAAAAATGTGTGTCCACTAATTTCTACTTTGTGATGTGAAATAAAAAAGTTTTATATTGTTTATTAATAATAAGCAAGCAAGTAAATGCAAAGGCTTTTACTTGCTTGGTTTTAATTTACTTATATTTTTTGAACAATCTTCACAAATTAATTTATCATTATAACTAATTAAATTTTCAGTATTTCCACAAAAAATACAATTTGGTTCATATTTTTTCAAGATAATTGATGAACCATCGACATATATTTCAATAGGATCTTTTTCAGCAATATTAAATTGATTTCTTATTTCGATAGGAATAACAACTCTTCCTAGTTCATCTACTTTTCTAATAATTCCAGTTGATTTCACGGTATATCCCCCCTTAAAAAGTTATATTACAACCCTATATACATTGTTACTATATCACAAATACATTGTTAGGTCAATCAAAAAGTAATAAAAAGTTGAGATTTGAATAAAATTATTTAGGTGATAAACGATGTTAAATTTCATTTGGCCAATTTTTATAATTCTATCATTTTCTTACGCTATTTTTTCAGGAAACCTCCAAAACTTAAATTCAAGCATATTTGAAAGTGTAGAAAGTGCTGTCAATTTAAGTATAACTATGTTAGGAACGATGTGCTTATGGAGCGGAATTATTCATGTAGCAACAAATACAAAAATCATAAATATCATTCATAAACTATTAAAACCAGTTATCAAATTTCTGTTTCCAGAGATAAAACATAATACAAAAGCACAAAATGAAATTTCTATGAATATGGTAGCAAATATTTTAGGATTAGGAAATGCAGCAACCCCACTTGGATTAAAAGCAATGGAAACTTTGCAAGAAGAAAATGAGCATAAAGAAACATTAAGCAATTCTATGATTATGTTAATTGTATTAAATACAGCTTCCATTCAAATTATTCCGACAACCATTATTGCTATCAGAAGTTCTCTAGGTTCTGAAAATCCGACTGCCATTATCGTTCCAGTGTGGATTGCTACAATTTGTGCAGGAATAGCTGGTATTAGTATAACAAAATTGCTTATTAAATATTCTAAAAAAAGGAAGAATATATGATAGATATTGTGAATTTTATTTCAAATTTAGCCATGCCACTCATTATTTTAATGATTGTGCTTTATGGATTTTTAGAGAAAAAAGAAGTTTTTGATAAATTCCTTGAAGGGGCAAAAGATGGAATAAAGATTATTGTTAATATTTTTCCGACTTTAATTGGACTTTTTTTAGCAGTAGGTGCACTTAGAAGTTCAGGAATTATTGATATCATAGTTCAATGCCTTGAGCCAATATTACATCTTATCGATTTTCCAAATGAAATTATGCCATTAGCCATTTTAAGACCAATTTCAGGTAGCAGTTCCATTGCCATTGCTGCAGATATTATGAAAAATTTTGGGGTAGATAGCCAAATGGGAATATTAGCTTCTGTGATTATGGGGGCAACAGAGACCACTTTATATACCATTGCGGTATATTCTTCAAGTGTAAAAATTAAAAAAACAAGATTTGTTTTAATTGCATCATTAGCAGCAGATATTGTTGGAATTATTACAAGTGTAGTAGTTTGTCGTTTTTTGTCGTAAAGTTTTTCTTGACAATATTTTACAAATACTGTATAATAATGGAAGTAAAAGCAATAAGGAATGAAACAATATGATATTAAAAATTCTAATATTTATTTCAATATTTTTTATTATAAGAAGAATAATCGTAAAAATTTTATTTAGAAAATTATTAAATTCTAAAACAAATCCAGAAAAATAGAAAATATAAAAAATTAAAAAATTAATTTTTATATTTAACAAAAAATCAAATATTTAATATGCAAAATAAAGATGTAATATAAAGAATGATAAAAAATAGTAATAAAATATATGAATACAAATTTTTTAAGATAAATAATGTATTTATATTCATTAAAATGTTTTTAATTTTGTAGAGGAAATAACAAATCCCCCATAATTAGTATTTAAAAAATTTTGCCCCTATATTTATATTTTAAATATTTTTTCTCTGTTATTTTCTCTACAATAAAATAAATATTTATCTATGTTTTATACAAAAGATAAATTAACGATGATACGTTTCGCCATGAGATATCTTAAATCCTCTAAAAATTTGTTCTAATAAAAAGACACGAATTAATTGATGAGGAAAAGTCATTTTAGAAAAGCATATCTTTTGGCGAGATTTTTTTAATATATCAGAAGAAAGTCCCAAAGAGCCACCAATCACAAATGTAATATGACTGGTTTCTAAAGATAAATTTTCAATCGTTTTAGAAAATTCTTCAGAAGTAAGTTCTTTACCAGTTAAATCTAAACAAATAATATAGGAATCTTTTTTTATGTGGTTTAAAATAGCGTCAGATTCTTTTGTTTTAATTTCTAAAGAAAGGTTTTCATTTAATTTATCTGGTATTTTTTCATCTGGTAATTCAACAATATTCAATTTACAATATTTACTTAATCTTTTAGAATATTCATTAATAGCGTCTTTTAAATAGGTTTCTTTTATTTTTCCAATACAAACGATATCAATTGTTAGCATTTTATGGTTTCCTTTCTGAATGGTTTGGGGAGAGATGATTTGGGGACGGAGCAAAAATCATCATTTATTCCATAAAATATTTTATGAAAAATCTTTATAAAAATGATGATTTTTGCTCCGTCCCCAAATCATCTCTCCCCAAATCATTCTCTTTAAATAGTAATCAATTTGCTATGTGTATCTCTTCCTGCAACAGACAACATCAAAGCATTTTCATTATAGTTATTTGCTATTAACACTTCAACAACTGTTTTGTAAGCAAGTTCTGGAAAATTGCTTTCCTTACTTAAATGACCAAGCATGGCATTTTTTAGGCCTGATTTTAATAAGAAAGAAATCGTTTTTCCAGCAATCTCATTTGATAAATGTCCTGTTGGTCCAGCAATTCTTGTTTTTAAAGAAAATGGATATGAAGAACATTTTAATACTTCTGGGTCATAGTTAGATTCTAACATAACAAAAACACTTTCTTCCAGATTTTTTAAAATGTCATTTGTCATATGACCAATATCTGTTGCTATACTAATTTTTTTATCATCATTTAATATGGTAAATCCGCAAGGATTTGCGGCATCATGTGGTATAGAGAATGGATTAATGTCCAAATCTCCAATAGAAAATTTTTCTGCAACTTCAAATTTTTTGATATTTTTATCTGCAATTTTATCTCTTTGTTTTGGCATAGCGTCTAACGTTTCTTGATTAACAAATACAGGTAAATCAAATTTTTTAGAAAATGTACCTAAACCTTGTACATGGTCAGAATGTTCATGTGTAATTAATATGCCATCTATAGAGGATGGGTCTATATGTATGTCATTTAATGCCTTTTCTATTTTTTTGCTACTAACACCTGCATCGATTAATAATTTTGTATTTTCTGTCTCAACAAATAAGCTATTTCCGCTACTTCCACTATATAAACTACAAAAATTTAGCATATGGTATCTTCTCTTTCCTTTGTTTATTGTATAAATGCGTCTAACTATTGGATTTTGTTAACGCACGTGTTTTTCTTACTCTGTAACTCTTTCGATTTTGGCACCGATTTTTCTGAATTTTTCTTCGATATTTTCATATCCTCTGTCAATATGTTCTAGATTATAGATTTCTGTTTCTCCTTCAGCAGCTGTACCAGCAATAACTAAAGCGGCTCCAGCTCTTAAATCAGAAGAATAAACAGGTGCACCAGTTAATTTTTTCACACCTTCAAAAAAGGCTGTTTTTCCGTGAGCAGTAATTTTTGCGCCCATTTTATTTAACTCTTCTGTATATTGAAATCTAGAATCCCAAATACTTTCATTAATTGTACTTGTCCCATTTGCAAGTGACAAAACAACACCCATTTGTGGTTGTAAATCTGTAGGAAAACCTGGATAAGGTAATGTTTTAATTGTTGCACGGTTTGGTCTTTTATTACACCAAACACGAATACTATCTCCATTGTCTTCTACGTTTCCACCAATTTCTATTATTTTAGCTGTAACAGATTCTAAGTGCTTTGTAATACAATTTTTTATTAACAAATCTCCTCTTGTTGCAACAGCGGCAAGCATAAATGTACCAGCTTCAATTTGGTCTGGAACAACAGAATAAGTAGCATTTCCCTCTAATTTTTTAACACCATTGATTTTGATAACATCTGTACCAGCACCTCTAATGTCAGCACCCATTGTATTTAAAAAGTTTGCAACATCAACAATGTGTGGTTCTTTTGCAGCATTATCGATAATTGTTGTTCCTTCAGCAAGAACAGCAGAAAGCATAACATTAATTGTAGCACCTACAGAAACAATATCCATGTAAATTGGGCAACCTTTTAATTTTTTTGCTTTTGCATAAATTCTTCCCTTTTCTACAGTGACATTAGCACCTAATAATTCAAATCCCTTAATATGTTGATCAATTGGTCTAGCACCTAATTTACAACCACCAGGCATTCCAACTTCAATTTCTCCTTTTCTACTAAGCATAGCGCCAATTAGATAATAAGAAGCTCTAAATTTACTTGTTAAATCTAAAGGTGCTTTTGTTGTTGTGATATGAGATGTATCAATTGTAATGCTATGTGGACTATTCCATGTAATTTTTGCGCCTAATTTTTCTAGAATCGTACAAGAAATTTTTATATCGCTAATATTTGGTAAATTTTCAATTGTGCATACACCATCAATTAAAAGTGTAGCAGGCAATATAGCAACTGCTGCGTTTTTTGCTCCACTGATTGTAACTTCGCCTTTTAAAGGTGTTGGTCCTTTTACAACTAATTTTTCCAATTTCTATTACCCCCAATATATATAATAATTTATAAAGTTATCAAATTTTAAAACAAAATAGAGTGTATATCATCACACTCTATTATCGTATCAAATATAACACAAAGTAAAAGATATTGCAAGAGACAATTCGGGACAGGTTGGTTTTTGTTTCATTATTCTCGAAAAAAGTCGAAATTTGTTATTTTTTCGCAGTAAGTAAACCAGTATTATTCAAAATTTCTAATATTTTAAATTTTAATTGAAAACCTAAATTACTATCATTATCAGAAACAATTGAAAATTCCTCATCTGTTAATGTATTTTCTAAATCTTCTTTTGATTCTTCAGGAACAATACCAGAAGAAGCGTCTACAAAACATAGTGGAGGAAACATTACACACCACCAATTTTGTCCTTTGGCTTCTCCAATTTCAACTCTTAAAGCATCATAAGAACCTGCGGGTAGAGAGATATCTCCATAATGTTTTGTTGGAAAATCAAAATTTCCGATACGGACACTAACAGAATAGTCAAATCCTTCCTCTTGAATGGTGTTTAAAGCAATCTGTTTAAAATCTTCAAGATGTTCAGAAGCAATTGAAATGGCTTCTTCCTTAGATGTACAATTTGCACATAAATCGTTCATATAAGCTAGTAAAGCATCTCTAACCGTATATTTTAAATTTTGGTCGGCTTCAGAATCACTATTAGCAATAACATGTAATCTGAAAACAGAATCTGCAATATCTGTAGATATATCATTTGCGTAGGAAATTGCGCATAAAGTTGTATAGATAAAAAATAGAAAAGTTAAAATTATTACCATTTTTACCTTGGAATGATTGATTATTTTTAAAAATTTTTTCATAAGTTACCTCCAATAAACTTTTTTTCTAAAATATTCTTTAAAATAAGTATTAACAAAAAATGAAAAATTATACATTGTCGAAAAAAAACGATGATTTTATTTGAAATATTATTGACATATTTGTAATGAAATGGTAAAATTTACCAGTAAGCAAGATGAAGAAATTAACAATTCCGTAAGTAGAGATGAATTTGAAAGGAATGTTTTGTAATGAAAAGTTTAACGAAAGAAAAAATGTGTGCATTTTATGCAAGTGATTATCATTTTGAAATGATAAGTTTACCTTATATTAGTAAAAGCATAGATGAAAATAAAAAAGTTATTATACTAACAGAAAATAATTTAGAAGAAACGGTAAATACACTTATATCAAGAATGAATCTGAAAACAGATAAACAAAAGAAAATATTAGCATTAGATTGGAACAATAATAACTTAGAAAAATTTAAAGAAATTAGCAAAAATAGTAAAGAAAATAAAGAAATGATTATTTTTATTAAAGGAAAAGAAAATTATATTGATAATGTTAATAAAAATATAGAAAAATGGGTAAAAGATAGTGAGAAAATAAAAACCATTGATTGTTACGAGTTTTTTGAAGTAGAAAATCAGATTGATTCTATTGCAGAAAAATATGATAAAATTTTAGGGACATCAAGGGAATAAAAATCTTATTTTTTAGTAATTGACTTAAATAAAATTATGGTGTAATATAGGTGTGATTATAAAAAATAAGAAAGGATGAATTTTATGGACATAAGATTAGAGGAAGTAGAAGCTACACTAAAGAAATATGGTCAAGAACATCTATTAGCACATTACGACAAATTGGATGATAAAAAGAAAGAAGAATTATTAAAACAGATTCAGGAAATCGATTTTGAACTTGTAAATGAATTATATAATAGTACAAAAGAGAAAAAAACAAATACAAATGATACGATTACACCAATTAATTATTTAGACAAATTTAAGTTAAATGATAAATATAAATATTATGAAGCAATCGGAAAAAAAGCTATAAAAGAAGGAAAACTAGCTGCTGTTACAATGGCAGGAGGACAAGGAACAAGATTGGGACACAATGGTCCTAAAGGAACGTATGACATTGGATTGGATTCTCATAAATCTTTATTTGAGTTATTATCAGATAACTTAAAAGAAGAGGGAAAGAAATATGGTGTCATGATTCCTTGGTTTATTATGACAAGTAGAGAAAATAATAAAGACACAGTAGAATTTTTTGAAAAACACAAATATTTTGGATATCAAAAAAATAAAAATATCTTTTTCTTTGAGCAAGGAGAACTTCCAATGATGGATACAGAAGGAAAAATCCTAATTGGAGAAGATGGATTAATTAAATTAGCAGCTGATGGGCATGGCGGAATTTATGAATCTTTAGTAAAAACAAAAATGACTAACAAAATGAGAGAATTAGGTGTTGAATGGGTATTTATTGGTGGTGTAGATAATTGCCTAGTAAAAATGGTAGACCCTGTTCTTATGGGAATTGCAATTGATAAAAACGTAACAGTTGCATGTAAATCTGTTGTAAAAGCAAATCCACATGAAAAAGTAGGTGTATTCTGCAAGAGAAATGGAAAACCAAATGTTATTGAATATTCTGAAATTACAGATGAAATGGCAGAGGCAACAGACGAAAATGGAGAATTGCTATATGGCGAATCTCATATATTGTGCAATTTATTTAGCATTGACGCAATCGAAAGAATGGGAGCAGAACCTTTACCATATCATGTGGCTTATAAAAAAGCAAAATATATTGATAAAGATGGAAATTTAGTAGTGCCAGATTCTCCAAATGCCTATAAATTTGAAGCTTTCTTATTTGACGCTTTCGGAGAAGTAGATGATATGGCAGTTTTAAGGGTAAAGAGAGAAGAAGAATTTGCACCTGTAAAAAACAGTGATGAAAAGGGTGTGGATTGTCCTAAGACTGCAAGAGAATTATATAAGAAATTTTATCATTTAGATTAAAAAGATAGTTACATATTTTTTAAACTAACGCAAAGGTTATTGTCATATTTCATTTCAAAAAATATGATGATATAACCTTTGCGTTTTTAAATAGCTATCTATGAATGCTATCATATTTTATAGAATTATTTTTGAGTTGTGAATTGTAATAATATGATAAATTATCTTTTTAAATTTTTATAAATCACTTTTATTATCATGTAATTTATGATAATATAGCAAAGGATAAATAAAAATAATTTAATAATAGGAGGTAATTTAATGAGCTATTTGGAGGAATATAAAAAATGGTGTGAAAGCCCAGAATTTGATGAAAAGACCAAAAAAGAATTGTTGGCAATAAAAAATGATGAAAAGGAAATAGAAGATAGATTTTACAAAGAATTAGAATTTGGAACAGCAGGATTAAGAGGAATTATTGGTGCTGGAACCAATAGAATGAACCAATATACAGTTGGAAAGGCAACACAAGGGTTAGCCAATTATATTTTAGAACAAGGAACAGAAAATAAAGGGGTAGCTATTAGTTATGATTCTAGAAGAATGTCTAAAGAATTTAGTATGCAAACAGCCCTAATCTTATGTGCAAATGGCATAAAAACCTATTTATTTGAGAGTTTAAGACCTGTTCCTGAATTATCATTTGCAGTAAGACAATTAAAATGCACAGCAGGAATTATGATAACAGCAAGTCATAATCCACCAAAATATAATGGATATAAAGTATATTGGGATGATGGTGCACAAATTGTAGCACCAAGAGATAAAGACATTATTGCAAAAGTTAGAGCGGTAGAGAATTTTTCAGAAATAAAAACCATTTCAGAAGAAGAGGCTAAAAACAAAGGATTATTAAATTTTGTTGGTAAAGAAATGGATGATAAATATATTGAAACTTTAAAATCTTGTATTTTAAATCCAGAGATTGTAAAAGAACAAGGGAAAAAATTAAAAGTAGTATATACACCATTACATGGTACTGGAAATATGGTGGCAGAAAGACTTTTAAAAGAAATTGGAATTGAAAATTTATATGTAGTACCAGAACAAAAAGAACCAGACGGAAATTTCCCAACAGTAGATTATCCAAATCCAGAAGACCCAAAAGCATTTAAACTAGCCTTAGAACTAGCTAAAAAAGTTGATGCAGACGTTGTTTTAGCAACAGACCCTGATGCAGATAGATTGGGAATTTTTGCAAAAGACAGCAAAACGGGGGAATATAAAAACTATACAGGAAATATGTCAGCATTATTAATTGCAGAATATAGAATATCTCAAATGAAAGAAAAAGGAATTTTGCCAACTGATGGAATGTTTATCACAACGGTAGTATCTTCTGAATTGGCAAAAGCAATTGCAAAAAATTATAACTTAGAATGTATTGAAGTGTTAACAGGATTTAAAAACATTGGAGCAGTCATGAGAAAAGCAGAAGAAAATAGAGACAAAACATATGTCTTTGGATTTGAAGAAAGTTATGGTTGCTTGATTGGAGACTATGCAAGAGATAAAGACGGTATTGGTGCTGTTATGGCTTTATGTGAGGCAGCATGCTATTATCAATCAAAAGGAAAAACTTTGTGGGATGCCATGATGGATATTTATGAAAAATATGGATATTACAAAGAAACACAAGTGTCAATTGTTAGAGAAGGTGCAGAAGGTGCAGAAGAAATTAAACAAATGATGACAAATACAAGAAATAAAGATATCGAGAAAATTGGAGATTATAAAGTATTAACATTTAAAGATATTGAAAAAGACATCGTAAAAAATATGCAAACAGGAGAAATTACAAAAACGGGACTTCCAAAATCAAATGTTTTATATTATGAGCTAGAAGATAACAACTGGTGTTGTATTAGACCTTCAGGAACAGAGCCAAAAATAAAACTATATATGGGCGTAAAAGGCAAAACAGAAGAAGAGGCTAGTGAAAAACTAGAGAAATTAAAAGAAGATATGTTAGAAGTTATAAAATAGTGTCCAATTGGGGACGTTTCTTTTTGAGACATTTTTATGTAAAGTTCGAGAACTTTAAAAAGATAAAAGTAAAGTTTCTATTATTCTTATTAACAAACAGAACTTTACATAAAAATGTCTCAAAAAGAAACGTCCCCAATTGGACATTCATTTAATTTTCCAATCTTCCAAATTCCTTTGAATAGCACCAAAAAGATTAGCCCTTATCATTGGAATATTTTTTGATAATGTATAAATCAAATTTTTCATATCTTCTCTTTTAGAAGTACCATCCATAGGACAAACCTTTGGCATAACAGAAATATTATTTTTCTTAATAAATCGTTTAATTTCTTTTTCTGGTGTATACACAAGTGGTCTAATTAATGTTATTTTAGTTCTGTCCATATAGCTTTTTGGAGAAAAAGTGCCAATATTTCCAGTATATAATAGGTTCAATAAAAACGTTTCTAAAACATCATCTTGGTTATGCCCAAGGGCAATTTTATTGCAACCTTGCTCGATAGCAATTGAATTGATAACACCCCTACGCAAATTGGCACATAAAGAGCAGGGATTTTTTTCTTTTCTGATATCAAAAACAATCTCCTTAGCATGGCTATTATCTATAAATAAAGGAATATCAACTTCGTCACAAATGGATTTTAGAAAGTTGACATCAAAAAATTCAAAGCCAGGATTAACACTGACTGCTATAATTTCAAACTTTTTTGGATAAAAGATTTGCAAATTTTTAAATGCTTTTAACATTGTAATAGAGTCTTTTCCGCCAGATAGGCAGATAGCAATTTTGTCTCCTTCTTCTATCATGTGATATTCTTCTATTGCTTTTCGCATATGACTTAATATTCTTTGCATAGTTTGTCTCCTTCTATATTTGAATATATATAATAATATTATATCAAAGCTTGTCAAGATAGATAGAAATGTATAATGATTGAATGTGCAATGTTTTCAAGAATTTGACATCAGAGGTAACTAGTAAATAGCAATTGACAAAATCGTAAAAAAATAGTATATTATAAAAATATAAAGATAGGTCAAAGAACTTATATGTGCTTATAGCTCAGCAGGATAGAGCAGTCGCCTCCTAAGCGACCGATGGGGGTTCGAGTCCCTCTAGGCACACCATACATTACACAAAAAATTCTTTGACCCAATGGGAGAAGAATACATGGAAGAAAAATTTATGAAAGAAGCTTTAAAAGAAGCCAAAAAAGCATATGATAAATTAGAAGTTCCAGTAGGATGTGTGATTGTAAAAGATGGAAAAATTATTGCAAGAGGGCATAATCTAAAAGAAACCAAACAAGATACCACAAAGCATGCGGAAATGATAGCGATTCAAAAAGCAAGCAAAAAATTAAATTCTTGGAGATTGCTAGATTGTGAAATGTATGTCACATTAGAGCCATGTAGTATGTGTGCTGGAGCGATTATTCAATCTAGAATAAAAAAAATATATATAGGTACTTTAGATGAAAAAACAGGGGCAGCAGGTTCTGTTCTAAATTTATTTGAAGATTATACATTTAATCACAAAGTAGAAGTGGAAACAGGTATATTAAAAACAGATTGTGAAAACATTTTAAAAGCGTTTTTTAAAGAATTGAGAAAAGCGAAAAAATAAGCGTATTGGGAGGTAGAAATGTTAGATAAATTAAAACGTCTGACGAAAACCAAAAGTTTTCATATTTGTATGATTTTAGTGATTATTGTTGTTATTTTATTTATTGTTGGTATGCTGGTGTTAAGGTATAATGTAGAAGGAGAAACCAATATGCCATTCAATTTAAGTAAAATTGCTATTATCAGTACACAAGAAGGATTTGACGATGGACAAACAGAAACAAGATGGTCTTTTGATGTTCATCAAGCAAATGATATTTATCTGTATATAGATAAAAATGACAGTTATGATAAAACAGAAGTAATTCAGTCAGTTGTTGTAGATAATTTTCAAATAGAAGCAAATCATACAGAAAATATAAAACTATATAAGCCAGATACAGAAGCAGAAAATGTCATATTCCAATACAAAGATGAAGATATTATCCAAAGCTTAGAATATA
Organism: uncultured Eubacteriales bacterium; assembly: GCA_949294555.1. Lineage (GTDB taxonomy): Bacteria > Bacillota > Clostridia > TANB77 > CAG-508 > CAG-269. The sequence goes on along the minus strand of CASFHP010000026.1, from coordinate 18,882 downwards.
CAGGCGATGTAGAATCTGACTTAAAAAATCTAAAAATTTCTAATCAGGGAGGTATTGTAGCTTTTAGATGTTCTAATAATTATATAGCAAAATACCAATCAGATGAAGAGGAAATTAATCATAATGAATTATTGAAAAAAGCAGGGGTTACAGAGGAAGAATTAAAAGTTAATTTGACATTTAATTTAAACATTAAGTTGGAAAGCGGAAAAGAATATCAAGCAGAAATTACAACAGAATTGCCAACAGGAAATGTCATCGAAGAAGGAAATACATCAACAGAAATTACCAATTTTGATGATATTATATTTAAAAGAATTCGTAACTAATTTATGCAAAAAACTACTTGATTAAATATGAAAATCAGTATATAATACAAATGGTTTGATATTTAATCTTTGTATGGAGAGTATCCAATAAAGACCTATGAATCTTGTCAGGTCCGGAAGGAAGCAGCAATAAGTAGATATCTTTATGTGGCATACTTTCCATAGAGGGATTAAATTATCAAAACCATTTTTTTGAATTATAGGAAATGCAATTTCCTATAATTCAAAAAACAAAATTGCACAGAAAAATTGTGAAACAATTTTTCGCGCAACAAAAGATATAAAGGATGTGATAATATGGGGTACACAGCTCTTTATAGAAAATTTAGACCATTGACATTTTCAGAAATGGTGGGGCAAGAACATATAACTAGAACACTAAAAAATCAAATTATTGCAAACAGAGTAGGGCATGCATATTTATTTAATGGAGGAAGAGGAACAGGAAAAACTTCAGCTGCAAAAATCTTAGCAAGAGCGATAAACTGTTTAAATCCTAAAGATGGAGAGCCATGTAATGAATGTGAAATCTGCAAAGGGGCAATTTCTGGTTCTTTAACAGATATTGTGGAAATGGATGCAGCTTCTAATAACAGTGTAGAAGATATTAGAAGTATTAGAGAAGAAGTAAATTTTTTGCCAACAAAAGCAAAATATAGAGTATATATCATAGATGAGGTACATATGTTATCAACAGGGGCTTTTAATGCTTTATTAAAAACATTGGAAGAGCCACCAGAACATGTAAAATTTATATTAGCAACAACAGAACCTCAAAAATTACCAGCAACCATTTTATCAAGATGTCAACGATTTGATTTCAAAAAGATTTCAAATCAAGATATTATAAAAAGGCTTGAAATTGTTTGTAAAGAAAGCAATATTGAAATTACCAAAGAGGCTTTAAATATTATTGCTACATTATCAGAAGGGGCTATGAGGGACGCATTATCCATTTTAGAAAGATGCATTCAAGATGGAGAAAATCAAATTAATGAAGATAAAATAAAAGATTTGGTTGGTATACCTAAAATGGTATTTGTCCATGATATTGTTCAAGCCATTATTCATTATGATGTGGATTTAGCACTTGTTACTGTCAACAACGTACTGGAAGATGGAAAAGATATTTCAAATTTGTTATGGGAAATTGTCAAATATGTAAAAGATATTTTATTATATAAAGCAACCAAAAATGTAGAGTTATATAGTGAAGAGGAAAAGCAGAAAATAATGAAAATTTCAGAAGAGGTTGACAAAGAAAGATTAATGAATTTGGTATATGCTTTTTCTGAACTAGAAAATGAAATGAAATATTCTACACAAAAAACAATTATATTCCAAGCAGGAATTATAAAACTATGTAGTAAAATGAGTGCAAACAATCAAGGAGATTTGGAACAACGTGTGGACAAAATTGAAAAATATTTAAGAAATCATACAGTAAGTTCTAATCAAGTACAATCAATGAATACAGATATCAAAATGGCATATTCTGTTCAAGCAAATAAACCAGCAAATCAAAATACAAGTATGCCTAAGAAGAACGATAGCAACAAAGAAAGTATGCATAAAACTGCTACATATTCTGGAAAGATAGAAGAATCTTGGCCTAAGATTGTCAATGATTTAAAGCAAAATGGAAAAATTGTATTATATACCAATTTGATAAATACAAGAGCAAAAGAAATCAATGATATGACAGTAGGTATAGAGTTTCCAAATGGGTTAACAGCTTTTGGAAGAACGGTTTTAGAGAAACAAGAAAACATTAAGGAACTTACGAATTTGGTTTCAATGGCTTCTGGAAAGCCAATGAATATAAAATATATTACAAATGTGGAAAGTAGAAAACAACCAGAAGAACCAACGATAAAAAAGATTGCAAATGAATCAGATATACCTTTTCAGGTAATCGAATAAAATAAAATAGAAAGGAATGAGAAAACGATGTCAAAAAGAGGTGGATTCCCAGGAGGTATGGGAGGATTTGGCGGAATGAATATGAATAACTTAATGAAACAAGCAAAAAAAATGCAAGAAGATATGGAGAAATCTCAAGCAGAGTTAGCAATTAAAGAATTTGAAGCAACTGCTGGAGGTGGAGCAATATCTGTAAAAGTATCTGGGCAAAAGGAGATAAAAGAAATTAAAATTCAAAAAGAAGTTGTTGACCCAGACGATGTAGAAATGCTAGAAGATTTAATATTAACTTGTGTGAATGAAGCTTTAAGAAAAGTAGATAGTGCACAAGCTGACCAATTGGGAAAATTTAATATACCAGGATTTATGTAAGAAAGAAGGGATTATCGGATTTTCCAATAATCTCTTTTAAAACTATAGGAAGACAAAAATATCATGGAGGTACAAAATGTCATTATATTCACCATCAATTGAAAAATTAATCGAAAGTTTTGAAAAATTACCAAGTATTGGGCATAAAACTGCTGCAAGGCTAGCCTTTTATATTTTAAATAGCTCAGAAGAGGAAACACAAGAATTTGTTAATTCTATTCTAGAAGCTAAGAAAAATTTAAAATATTGTAGTAAATGTTTTAATATTTCAGACACAGACCCTTGTCCAATTTGTAGTAATCCGAAAAGAGATATAAGTTCTATTTGTGTTGTAGAAGATGTTAGAGATATTATTGCTATGGAAAAAACCCATGAATTTAAAGGGGTGTATCATGTGTTACATGGTTCGATTTCTCCGATGAATGGGGTAGGACCTGATGATATTAAAATAAAAGAACTATTAGCAAGGCTAATGGATGGAACAGTGAAAGAAGTTATTTTGGCAACAAATCCAAGGGTAGAAGGAGAGGCAACGGCTATGTATTTATCAAAACTGATTAAACCATTAGGCATTAAAGTTACTAGAATTGCACATGGTATACCAGTTGGTGGAGATTTGGAATATACAGATGAAATTACCTTGACAAAAGCATTAGAAGGAAGAAGAGAACTCTAAAAGTTACAAATTACAGTTTTTTACATAATTTTTAGCGTTGCTGTTCAGTGTACAATTCCTCGAGTATATATTATATTTTAAGCGGGTTTCGTGGGGACCGACACGCTACATACTCTTATTAAATCAGCGATAGTCCCATGGGAGCTGATTTGACACGCTACATACTCTTATTAAATCAGCGATAGTCCCATGGGAGCTGATTTAGTTAGAGTATGTAAAGTGTTGGGATAGCGAAAAATATAATATATATTCGAGGAATTGTGCACTGAACAACAACCTTTGAGTTAGCTAAAAAATGGGTTGGTTCTAACATATTATTTTTGTAATAAAATTTGGCAAATGTCTTCAGTAGAATGTGGCTTTGCCAACTTTTTAGTGTTTTCTTTCATTGTTTCTAATTTTTCAGGATCAGAAAATAAATCAGTTAAAGTTTGAATAACATCATCGTCTTTTTTTATCCAAATTGCAATACCGTTTTTTACTAAGAATTTTGCATTTTTTTCTTCTTGACCAGGAATAGGATTAATAATAACCATTGGCAAATGTGATACCAAACTTTCTGTGGTTGTTAGACCGCCAGGCTTTGTGACTACTAAATCAGAAACACTCATAAATTCAGGAACTTGGCTAGTATATTCTAAAACAAGCACATTTTTTTGCTGATGATATTTTGAAACAATTTTTTCAAATGCCAGTTTCATTTTTTCATTCTTTCCAGCAATTGCAATAATTTGCATATCTTTACAGTATTGAACAAATCCTTCAAAGATTTCTACAGTTCTTGTTTTTCCTAAACCAAATTCTCCACCACCAAAAAATAAAACGGTTTTCTTTTTTGAAGAAAAATGCAATTCATTTAAAATGTAATCTTTATCATATATTTCTAAAAACCTACTAGATATTGGAATACCTGTATCAAATACATGTTGCGCAGGAATGCCTTTTCTAATTAGATATTTTTTCATTTTTTCATGGGCTACAAAATAGTAATCTGTAAAATCAGAACCTACTAACCATTGGTCATGTGGGGCAAAATCTGTCATAATGGTTGCAATTTTAGCAGAGATTTTGCCTTTTCTTTTTAAATAACTACACATTTGACTTCCAAAGGGATGGGTAGAAATAATTAAATCAGGTTGTTTTTCTCTTAGTAATCTTAATAATTTAATGGCCATAAATTTATTTGATCTACTAGTAATATGTGCAAGAGGTCCTTTTTGAGAGTCTGAATAAATCCTGCCCCAAGCCCAAGGCGCTTTTTTAGCCATTTCTTTATATGCCTTTGTTGTCATTTTTTCAATTGTTTTATTAATATATTTCATACAGTCGATTAATTCTACATCGACATTTTTGTATTTTTTTTTCAAGCATTCGTGAATAGATTTTGCAGCATTTAGATGGCCACCACCATAAGATGCATAAAAAATTAAAATCTTCATAATATTCTCCCTTTTTTAAAACTTATTTTTTGATATATTTTTTTAAATCGTATCATCTAAAATTACACAAAGTTTTTAACATAATGGATAGTTGCAGTTCAATTTTAACATATATTCGATAAAATTTCAAAAAATGGAATAAATTTTAATAAAAAAGAAAAACTAATATAGAAAAATAAAAATATATTCATAATAGTATATGAGGTGATAAATTGAAAAATATATTAAAAATAGGGATTTTATTTATTTTACTTATAATAACATGTATTGTTTTTGTTGTATTAGGAGAACATCATTCAGAGCAAAATATTAGTTATGCAGCAAGCTCTCATACATCAGATATTCAATTAATGGCAAGAGCAATTAACGGAGAGGCAAGAGGGGAGCCATATGAAGGGCAAGTAGCAGTAGGTGCTGTAATATTAAATCGTGTAAAAGACTCACGATTTCCCAATAGTATTTCTGGTGTAATTTATCAATCAGGAGCTTTCACAGCTGTAGCAGATGGCCAAATAAATGCCCCAATTGATGAAGGTTCTACTGTATACAAAGCAGCACAAGATGCTATGAATGGCTGGGACCCAACTGGTGGATGTGTATATTATTTTAACCCAGATACAGCTACCAATAGTTGGATATGGTCAAGACAACATGTAATAACAATAGGAAAACATCGATTTTGTAAATGAAAGGAATGTGAGAAAAAATGAATAAATTAATGGAATGGAAAGAAAGATTAAAAAAAGGTCATATGCTTAGTGTGATATGTGTATTGCTGATTATTGTTGCGATATTAGGGATTATTCTTTATAAAAAACAACGAGAATATAGACAGGCATCAGAAAATTCATATAATATGGCATTTTATGAATTGGTAGATTATGTGCAAAATGTAGAAACGTATTTGGCAAAATCCTTAATATCTACTACCCCTGAACATGGTGCAGAAACATTGACCAATTTATGGAGAGAAGCAAATTTAGCACAAAGCTATTTAAGTATGTTACCAGTTGCTAGTCAAGAACTAGAAAATACAGAGAAATTTTTAAATCAAGTGAGTGACTATAGCTATTCGCTTTCAAGAAAAAATATCTATAATGAAAGCCTAACAGAGGAAGATTTAGCAAATTTAGAAGAACTACACGCATACAGTACGGAACTAGAAAATACATTAAATCAACTATCAGAAGACTTAAATAGTGGCAGATTTCAGTGGGGAGAATTGACAGAAAAAGGAACAGTGGCCTTTGCCCAACAAGTGGATAATATATCAAAAGAAAGCTTTAGTAATTTAGAAGAAAACTTTCATGAATATTCAGGTCTAATCTATGATGGCGCCTATTCAGAACATATGACAAGTACAGAGAAAAAAGGATTAACTGGGGAAGATATTGATGAAAATAAAGCAAGAGAAATTGTAGAAGACTTTTTAGGTAAAGATAAGATAAAAGAATTATCAAGTCTAGGATTATCAGAAAATGCGACCATTCCAGCTTATACATTTTCAGCAACGAGCAACAATGACGAAAATATAAACATTTCTATTTCACAAAAGGGTGGACATGTCATTTATATGAATACCAATAGAGAAGTTAATACGGAAATTTTATCACAAGAAGAAGCAACACAAAAGGGAAAAGAATTTCTAGAAAATAAAGGATTTAGTAATATGCAGGAGACATATTATATTACACAAGAAGGGGTTACAACAATCAATTATGCATATACACAAGATGATGTGATTGCATATCCAGATTTAATAAAAGTAAAAGTGGCTTTAGATAATGGAGATATTTTAGGAATAGAAACAACAGGGTATTTAAATAATCATACAGAAAGGGATATCAGTAATGTACAAATTACAAGTGAAGAGGCAAAACAAAACTTAAATAAAAAATTGGAAATTACGAGTGAACGAATGGCGATTATTCCTACAGAGTGGCAAACAGAGATATTGTGTTATGAATTTAAAGGCACTGTAGATGATAAAGAATTTTTGGTATATATTAATGCGGAAAATGGAAGAGAGGAAGATATTTTAATCATTACAGATACAGGAAATGGTGTACTTACAATGTAATTGTTGAAGAAAAATGGGTCATTGGGGATGGATGGTGACCCCAAATCACCATCCATCCCCTTTGGCAATTAATGTCTTTTATATGTATCTCTTGATAACAATTCTGTTCTCACAACTTGCCCATTTTGTTTTAATATTTTGTAAGCTTCTGAATAAATTGAATCAGACGTACTGCCTGTTACATAAGAAGAAATTTCTACTTCATATTCATTATCTGTTCGTAAACCATAAATATCAAAACGAGCAATACCACCAGAAACAGAACATACCAATTTAATAGGATAATCCCTGTTGTTTTTAAATTTGAAATCGATGGCACCATATACGACAGTAGCATCTCTACTAGCTGTTACATATGATGGAACAAATTGATGATTACTTCTTTCTACAATTTCCAAGTTGGCGTATAAAACAGCATTATATAAAGTAGAAGTAATTTGGCAAATACCACCACCTAATCCATCAACAACTTCTCCTTCAACATAGATAGGTGCTTCTTTATATCCAGCAGCTATCGTTCGTTCGCCTACTACTTGATTATAAGAAAAAGTTTCTCCAGGCATTAGCACCGTTCCATTAATTTTTGAGGCTGCTAACTGTAAATTTGTGGTTCTATCTCTATCACTTGTAGAATATCTCGTAGAATAGGTAGAAAGCATATCTGGAAATGCTTCTGTACCAATCATATTGGTTGTTACATTCGGATATAAAGTTTGTAGAGGAATGACATATTCTGATTGGTCTTCTTCTAACATAGCTTTTGCTTCGTCTAGAGATATAGCAAAATCTAAACCATTTTCAGAAGGATAGACTGCATATGGTTCTTGGGTATAATAGGCATCAACAGGTTCCTTGTAAATTTCACTATAAATTTTATCAATATTAATTTCAGAAGGTTGTTCAGAGACAGTAGCAATTTCCAAAGTTCTATTTTTTAAAGTTAAATTTAAAATGCCATTTTTAATATATGTACGCATTTGATTAACGTCAACAACATTTCCTTCAGAACCACTTGTAATGACTAAATTATTACCATCAATATAATAACCACTCTCGATAACAGCATCAGGCAATTTAGAAGAAATATCATTAAGAGCAATATTTAATTGTTCTTCATTTAATGTTAAAGTAGGTTCAATGTTGACATTTGAAATCATTGTTTTTAAAGCAGTCCAACTATTTTTAAATAAGTTTCCAGTTCTTCCTGTTTCATATGCTTGCTCTACAGCAGAATCAACATCAAAATTTACTTCTAAAGCAGAAAGAGGAATACTGGTTTCAAAATCATTATGTACTAAATTGATATTTTCTGGCAAATTTTCATTTATATAATTTTGTACTTTTTCTTTTGCTTCATCAATAGATAAATTTGAAACATCAATACCTTTAATATAGATGCCAGAATGGATGGTTTCATGTTGACTATTGACAAATGTAAATATGAGAAATGCAATACATAGTAAAATAATGAAAACGAAAATAAGAATTCCAAAAAGAGAAGTTATCTTTATAGAAATACTTTTATTTTTGGTAGGATGATAGTTTTCTACTGGATGAAATTCTTTTTGTGTATTTGGAATTTTTGTATTTATGTTTTCTGAATTTATGGCTATATTTGCAGTTTGATTTGTTGATATATTTTTTTCTAATTCTATATTTTTGGTATTCATAAAAGTCTCCTTTTGTCATTTTAGAATATTCTGTTTTATTATATCATAATTCATCGAAAAAACATATAGATATAATAAAAAATGTAAAGGGAATTTAAGGAATAGTTATAATATAGTCTTGGAATAATAAAAAATAAAAAATAACAAAATTGTAAAAAATTCACTAAAATATTTCTATGAAAAAAGAGAATACTAATATTATAAAATTGTATGTACAGTTTTATAATATTTATTTTTTAGGAGGAAATATGTCTAGAAATAGTAAATTAATTTCGGAAAATCTAAGAGAAGAAATTGCAAGAGAATTAGGCGTATATGAGCAAGTTAAAAAAGACGGAGGAAGCTGGGGCAATGTTTCTTCTAAGGACTGCGGAAATATTGTTACAAAGGCAATAGAAATTGCCAATAGAACAGTAGAATAGTTTGAGACAGTTCGGGCCAGGTTGGTTTTTGTCTCACTTTTGTCGAAAAATGGCGAATGATAAAAACATTTTTCAGTTTGATTTAAGAATAACAAAAAATGTATATACTATTTTATTCATTAAATGGCTAACATTACAAAATATACAAATTCTAACATTATCAAGTGTAAAATCGCTGGGGCACCGCGACTTCTCCACTTGATAATATAAAAATTTGTAATATTTTTTCATTTGCACATTTAATCTCATAAAATAGTATATACATTTTTTAAATTCTAAACCTATTAAAAATATCCAAAGAAAAGTTTTTTCAAGCATTCGCCATTTTTCGACAAAAGTGAGACAAAAACCAACCTGGCCCGAACTGTCTCAAAAAACAGTTGCAAAAAAATAGATTTCAGCATATAATGCTAAAAAAGAAATGAGAGGTGAAGCAAATGAAAAATGTAACAGTACAAGATATTATAACATGTACAAAAGGAGAATTGGTAATAGGAGATAAAAATAGCATATGTAATCACTTTTCAAAAGATACAAGAACCATTGAAAAAGGCGATATATACATAGGGATTAAAGGAGAAAAGTTTGACGGAAATCTTTTTTGGAAGCAGGCATTGGATAATGGTGCAATGGGGGTAATTGTACAAGACATAGCGTTTGAGGCAAATGATTTAAAGAGCTATAGCGATAAAGTGATTATTCAGGTAAAAGATACATTAGAAGCTTTATATGCTATAGCAAGTTATAAAAGACAGTTATATGATGTACCAGTTGTGGCTATTACAGGAAGCGTAGGGAAAACGAGTACAAAAGATATTGTAGCAAATGTTGTATCACAAAAGTATCATACTTTAAAAACTGTCGGAAATAACAATAATAATATTGGTTTACCATTCACGATTTTAAATGCACCAACAGATATAGAAGCAATGGTGTTAGAAATGGGAATGAACCATTTTGGAGAAATTCATTTACTTTCTGAAATTGCAAAACCCAATATATGTGTAATAACCAATATTGGTACTTCACATATAGGAAATTTGGGGTCAAGAGAGAATATCTTAAAGGCAAAATTAGAAATATTAGATGGTGCCAAAGAGCCATATATTGTTATCAATAATGACAATGATTTATTACATAAATGGTATGAAGAATCTAAAAATACATACAAAATAAAAACTTATGGAATTTATCAGGAAAGTGACATACAAGCTAAAAGTATGGATATGAAAGAAGATGAAAGTTCTTATACAATTTCTTTAATGGGAAAAGAAGAAAAAATGAGAGTACCAGTTGGTGGGGAGCATTTTATTTTAAATAGTTTGTGTGCCATAGCGGTTGGAGAATTATTACATATAGAAATAGAAGATATAAAAAAGGGAATTGAAAGTTTTCAACTTACCAAAAATAGAATGGAAGTCACAGAATGTAAAAATGGCATTAAAATTATTAATGATGCATACAATTCTAGTGTTGAATCCGTAAAAGCAAGTTTAGCCTACATGAAACATATTAATGCCAATAGAAGGATTGCAGTTTTAGGAGATATATTGGAAACAGGAGAGTTTGCCAAAGAATTACATGAAAGTATAGGGAAAATCGTATGTGAAAATGCTGTTGATATATTAATTTGTAGTGGAGAAAATGCAAAATATATCGTAGAGAGTGCAAAAAAGCAAGGGTTTGATGAAAAGCATATATATTATTTTGAAGATAAGGAAGAAATTGTAGATGTATTAAAGAAAATTATAGAACCAAATGATGTTATATTATTTAAAGCCTCAAATGGTATGCGATTTTTTGAAATTGCAGAAAAAGTTAGGTCAAATATATAAAATCGTAATAAATATAAAAAATTGATTTTCTTTTAAATAAAATAATATAATAATATAATTTGTATTTTACTTTGAGCTTAAGTAATTTAAAAGTTTCAAATAATTTTACATTTAATAAAGATTATATTATAAAAAACATCTTAAAAGAAAGGTTGGGAAGATTATGAAAATGAAAATAGGATTAATTTTTGGCGGAATGTCAACGGAAAATGAGGTTTCTGTAATGTCAGCAAATTCCATTTTTCAAAATTTGGATAAAACTAAATATGAAGTTTATCCAATCTATATAAGTAAAAAAGGCGATTGGTATCGTTATCTTGCACAAGACCATATAGAAATAGATGAACAGTTAAACAATACAGAAAAAATAGAAAATGTAATAAAATATCTACAAGCACTAGATGTCTTATTTCCTGTATTACATGGATTGTATGGCGAAGATGGCACTATTCAAGGATTGTTTGAATTGCTAAAAAAAACATATGTAGGATGTGGTGTATTAGCTTCTAGTGTTGGAATGGATAAAGCCTATACAAAAATTATTTTTGATAGAGCAAATATTGCACAAGCACCATACATATATTTGAAAAAATGTAAAGATGGCTATACATATGTAGATAAAGAATTTAATGAAAAGAAAATGCAAATAGAAGAGGCAGTAGAAATCATTGAAAAAGAAATAGGCTTCCCAGCTTTTGTAAAACCATCTAATTCTGGTTCTAGCGTAGGGATTAACAAAGCAAAAACTAGAGAAGAATTAAAAGAAGCAATCCAATATGCAGGAAAATTTGACAATAAGATTTTAATAGAAAAAGGAATCCAAGGAAAAGAAGTAGAATGTGCAGTACTTGGAAATGAGGACGTAAAAGCCTCTTGCGTAGGGGAAATAAAACCAGCAGATGAATTTTATAGCTATGATGCAAAATATCAAAATGAAAATTCAAGAACAATTATTCCAGCAGATATTGATGAAGAAACTTCAGATGAAATTAGAAAACTAGCAGTAAAAGCCTTTAAAGCAATAGATGGAAAAGGATTGTCTAGAGTAGATTTTTTTGTAGAAGATAAAACCAATAAGGTATATATAAATGAAATCAATACTTTGCCAGGATTCACAAAAATCAGTATGTATCCAAAATTATTTGAGGCAGTAGGAATTCCATATAGTGCATTATTAGATAAATTGATAGAGACAGTTTGGGACAGGTAGCATTTTGTCTCACTTTTGTCGAAAAATGGCAAATGTTTGATAAATACTTTTTTAGATATTCTTTTAATTGAATTTAGAATTTAAAAAATGTATATACTATTCCATTTAATGAATAAAATAATATATACATTTTTGTTGTTTTAAATCAAACTAAAAAACGTCTTTAACATTCGCCATTTTTCGACAAAAGTGAGACAAAATGCTACCTGTCCCAAACTGTCTCCTTCCAGGAATTGTAGATTGAACTGCAACTTTTTGTCTCATCAAATAAATAAAAATTGTAGACAACCCATATTTCTTGTGATATAATAAAAACACCTGATTGTGGGGGAGGATGTCAAATGGTTTTTAAAGATTATTATAAAATATTAGGCTTAGAAACTAGTAGAGTTTCTATTGATGAAATAAAGAATGCTTACCGAAATGCTGCTAAAAAATATCATCCGGATGTGAATATAGGAGACAGTTTAGCAGAAGAACGTATTAAAGACATTAATGAGGCATATAGAATATTATCTGTTCCAAGTTCTAAGAGAAAATATGATAGAATATGGAACTCACGCAATTTAGTAAATAGAAAATTTAATATTAAAGGAAAAGATTCTATAATAAAAATGTTTTTTGGAAACATTAAACAAAAAAATATGGAAACAGTGGACAAGAAAGAAAAAGAGCCATTAAGAGGAGAGAATGTAGAAACAGAGATTAATGCAACTATTTATGAAGCTTTTTATGGCTTAGACAAAAAAATATCTTTAAGAACAGTGGAAGGAAACATGAAAACCTTTACGGTAACAGTTCCTCAAGGGATTAGAGATGGAGAAAAGATAAGACTAATTGGACAGGGAAAACCAGGAATTAATGGAGCAAAAAACGGAGATTTATTTATTAGGATTAATATAAAAGATGATAAAAAATTCAAAATCCAAGGATGTGACTTGTATACAGATTTATGTATTACCCCATGGGAAGCAGCCCTAGGAACAAGGGTGAATATTCAATCAATTGATGAGGAAACAAAAGTATATATTCCACAAGGTATTGAAAGCGGAGAAAAAATACGAATACCTGGTAAAGGTTATAAAGATGGAAAAGGTTCTAGAGGAGATTTAGTAGCAGAAATAAAAATCATGGTACCTAAAAAATTAACCAATGAAGAGAAAAAGATATTTGAACAATTAAATACAATATCAACGTTTAATCCAAGAAACCAGTAGGAAAATATTATAAAATTAACATAAAATACATATTGACAATATATGTATTTTCGTGTAAAATAAATAGTGAGTGTTACAAACGAATGACAAGCTATGGATTAAAAAACATAGAAATGGAGGGAAAAAAATGGAGACATGGGAAGGAAAGAGCTTTAGCATTACAGATCCAAAGGGAGTAAGTACAGTCATCTATCAAATTCTAAAGACCCCAAAGGCTCTAATGAAGGAATATCCAAAATATGTTTTAGAAAGGTTAGACTCAACAGATGAAATTAGAGGAGACATGATAAGAAAGACCTTTTATGTGGATTTTCCATCAGTAGACCAAGATGAATTGGTTATTTTGTCTTTTGGAAAAGATAGAGTGGTTGTTAATACTGCTGTTTTGGAAGGTAATAAAGTTTCTATCAGTAAAAAACCAATGCCTTTAAAGTTTGACAGTATATATTCAGAAAAAGAAACAGAAATAAAGGATTTTAAGTACACACCAAATTTGAAGAGACCTATTTGTGTTATTGACCCAGAAACAACGGAAGAAGTAAAGCCTGTACTTTATTTTGATGAAAAAACAAATGAAGTAAAAGGAAAATGTAAGTTGAAACCAAATAAACCTTATTTTGCCTTTGAAATCAGAGACAAAAAAGAGGATTAAGGGAGGAAAGTTTAAATGAATAATCCAAATTCGATGCAAAATCCAGATTTAAACAGTGTATTAATAACTGCGTATTGTTTCATAAACAAAGTCGTAGAAAAAGAAATGGGAGAAGAAAAAAGCCTTGAAGACGGTGGAGGATATGGACAAACAGAAACTGTAGATAAAAGTCTACCCGTTATAGATGGAACAGCTAAAACTGTGCAAATAGCTTTAGATGATGATGGAACAATATCTAGAAAAGACGAAAAAGGGATTACTACGAAATCAAAAGAATCTCCGGAAGATATCGAAAAAGCGAAACGCATACAAGATGCTGCTAATGCAGAAAAATTACAAGCAAAAAGCAAAAATGAAGAGCAAAGATAGAAAACAAAAGAGTAGGTGAAATTAGCATGAATTACAAAATTGAAGGTGCTATTAGAAGAAATAGAAAAAATTTTATTATTTTTGCAATACTATGGGTATTTATCGCCATAGTATTTGTTGCGCCTGTAATACATACATATTACATAGCAAATGCAGGAGGAAATTTTGACTTACAAATATTTATTGAAAATGTTGGAAATTCTTTCATGCATCCATTTCAATCATTTGGAAGTGTATTAACAGAAGGTTCTATCGGTTCATATTTTTCTATGTTGCTGGTTGTTAGTATTTTTTATGCATTATTTTTCTTTATAGGATTTGTAAGGTCAGCACCAAAAAATGAATATTCCGATATAGAGCACGGTTCTAGTGATTGGAGCCAAAGAGGCGAACAATATCAAATATTAAATAAAAATAAGGGAATTATCTTAGCAGAAAACAATTACTTACCAGTAGATAAAAGAGGAAATGTCAATGTCTTGGTAGTAGGACGGTTCAGGTTCTGGTAAATCTGCTTCATATTCTATCCCAAATGCATATCAGATGTTAGGTTCATATGTATTTACAGACCCAAAGGGCGAATTATATGATAGAACAGCAGGATACTTAAAAGCACATGGATATAAAATAAAAGTATTAAATTTGGTAAGACCAGAATATAGTGATGGATATAATCCATTAATGCATATATCATCAGGATTAGATGTAGATGTTATTGCCAACACGATTATTAAAGGGCAAAAAGCAGAAGGCGCAGGTTCAGACCCATTCTGGGATGACTCAGCAGAAATGTTGTTAAAAGCCCTAATCTATTATCTATTAGCAACAAGACCAGAAGAAGAACAAAACTTAGCTAGCTGTGCAGAATTGGTAAGAGCAGCAAACACCAACGGAGGAAGTAACTTACTTACAGAATTAATGAGCCAATTACCATATGACCATCCAGCAAGAATGAACTATAAATCTATTGAAATTGCACCAGAAAAAACCTATAGTTCAATCTTAAGTTCATTACAATCTAAATTAGGTAAATTCGACTCAAAAGAAATTGCAGAATTAACCTCAACAGATACCATAAACTTTGAAGAAATCGGAAATGAAAAAACGGCTGTATATGTTATTTCATCAGATACCCATACAGCATATGACTTTTTATTAACGATATTCTTTGCTCAAATGATACAACAATTATATGATTATGCGGATCAAAATGGTGGAGAACTAAAAGAGCGAACATTTTTTATATTAGATGAGTTTGCGAATATAGGAAAAATACCAGACTTTGATAAAAAGATTTCAACTTCTAGAAGTAGAAAAATATCTTTTAGTGTTATTTTGCAAAATATAGACCAATTGGAAGCAGTTTATGAAAAATCATATGAAACCATTATGGGTAACTGTGATACACATGTATTCCTAGGAAGTAACTCGTATAAAACAGTAGAATATTTCTCAAAAGCCTTGGGAGAAAAGACGATTGAAAGAGATAGTGTTTCTATTAACAGAGATAGACAAAACTGGAAAACAGGAAAGAGTGTATCAGACCAAGTAATGGCAAGAGCCTTAATGACACCAGATGAATTAAGAAGAATGGATAATGATGATTGTATTATTTTTGAAAAAGGTATTAAACCAGTAAAGGCAAAGAAATTCTATTATTTCAAACATCCAATGGCAAAAGAGATGAGAC
This sequence comes from uncultured Eubacteriales bacterium, assembly GCA_949294555.1. Classification (GTDB taxonomy): domain Bacteria; phylum Bacillota; class Clostridia; order TANB77; family CAG-508; genus CAG-269. The sequence continues at coordinate 2,998 of CASFHP010000026.1, read as the reverse complement.
AATTAGAGATTAGCCATAATGACATAGGCGAAATCGAAAGAGGAACTTGGAGAAAATATAATCCATATAATCCATATGTTCCAGAAGATGAGAAAAAGGAACAAGCAAACAATTTAAAAGTAGAGTCTTTAGATGATTTATTTGATGATGAACCATCAGACAAGAAAAAAGAAGAAGTAAAACCAGCAGAGACACAAACAAATAAACCATCAGAACAACCAAAGGCAAAACAAGAAAATACATTAGATTTAAGTAGTTTTGATGATGCACCAGTTTTACCACAAGAGCCTGTTAAAGAAGAGGAAGACGATATGTATGATTTACAAAAAGAACTAGAGGCAAAATTTGATGAATTGTTTGGTCCATTAAATGAAGATGATTAAATGTCAATGGGGACGGAGATTTTGACAACAAAATGTCAGAATTTTCGTCCTTATTTTTTTGTATTATAGGAAATTGTATGTTGATTATTACAGTTCACAGTCAATTTTAAAAACAACCGAAAATCAGTAATATATAAATATTTTATTCATTAAATGGCTGGCATTACGAAATATACAAATTCTAGCATTATAAAGCAGGCACCTCTCACAGCAAGTCTGAGATTCTCCTACTTGATAATGCAAGAATTTGTAATATTTCTTCATTAGCACATTTAATTTCATAAAATATTTATATATTACTGGTTTTCGGTTTGAATAAAATAATTTAAACTGTGAATTGTAACGAATAGTTATAAAAACCAAAAAAATTTTCGCCTAGCTACTTGAAAAAAAATAGTAATTAGTATACAATCATAGCATTAAGAAAAATACATAAAAACATAGATATAAAAGCCAGAAAAAGAAAAGAGGAAAAAGAAAATATGAAATTTGTACATATTGCAGATATACACTTTGATAGTCCATTTATTAATCTATCAGATAGAGAAAACTTAGGAGATATGAAACGATTAGAACAAAGAAAAGTATTCAAAAAAGTAATTGATTATATCAAAGAAAACCAAATAAAATATTTTTTTATAGCAGGAGACTTATACGAACAACAATATATCAGAAAATCCACAATTGAATATATCAATCAGTTATTTACAGAAATCCCAAATACGCATATATTTATTAGTCCGGGAAATCATGACCCTTTTATCAAAAATTCATATTATACAAGATTTCAATGGAATGAAAATGTACATATATTTTCTTCAAAATTTGAAAAAGTGGAATTAGAAGATGTCGATATATATGGCTATGGATTTGATGATTTTTATTGTACAGATTGTGAAATTGAAAATTTAGAAATTGAAAATAAAGAAAAAATAAATATTTTAGTGATTCATAGCACGATTGATGGTGCCAACTTAGAAGAAAAACAATATAATTCTATTCCTAAAAAAGTATTAGAAGAAAAAGGGTTTGATTATGTTGCAACAGGGCATATTCATAAATTAGATTATAATTCATATGAAAATCAAAAAATTGTATATCCAGGTTCTCTAATTTCTTTGGGATTTGACGAATTAGGCGAACATGGCATGATTGTCGGAGAACTGGATGAAACAAGTAAAACAGTAAAAACAGAATTTGTTCCATTAAGTGAAAATAATTTTGAAGAAATAGAATTAGATGTAACAGATAGTATTTCAACAGATGAATTAATCGAAAAAATAAATAATTTAAAAATACCAGAAAATCAATTAATTAAAATTATTTTAATAGGAAAAAGAAATTTTGAAATTAATCCATATGAGTTATATAAATTTGTAACAAATGAAAGAATTATTAAAATTAGGAATCATACAAAAATAAACTATGACTTAGAAGCCATTGCAAATGAATACACATTAAAAGGATTGTTTGCAAAAGAAATCTTACAAGAAAAAGAAATGGTGCAAAGTGAAGAAGATAAAGAGATTATTGAAAAGGCAGTGGAGATTGCTTTTGAAGCATTGGAATAAAAGATTTATATATAGGCAAGATACAGGTTATTTTCTTTTATATAATAAGAAAAGGTTAGCACTTTGAGAAAGGAATGATAGAATAAAGTGAAAATACAGAAAGTAAAAATAAATGCTTATGGAAAATTAAAAGATAAAGAAATTGATTTAGAAGATAATATTAATGTTATTCATGGAGAAAACGAAGCAGGAAAATCAACATTATTAAAATTTATTGTCAATACATTTTATGGAATATCCAAAAATAAAAATGGAAAAGATTATTCTGATTTTGAAAAATATAAGCCTTGGGAAGGAGAAGAATTTTCAGGTAAAATAGAATATCAATTAGAAAACCAAGAAAGTTTTGAAGTATTTCGAGATTTTAAAAAGAAAAATCCACAAATATTTAATGAAAAAAAAGAAGATATTTCTAAAAATTTTAATATTGATAAATCAAAGGGAAATGAATTTTTTTATGAGCAAACAAAAATGGATGAAAAATTATTTTTATCTACCATTGTTGTAAATCAAGAAGAAGTAAAATTAGAGAAAAGTGAACAAAATATTTTAATTCAAAAAATTGCCAATTTAGTTGGAACAGGAGATGATAACGTTTCATATAAACGAGCAATTGATAGAATTAACCGAAGACAATTAGGAGAAATTGGAACAGAAAGGTCTAGGGAAAAGCCATTAAACATTTTATTGAGAGAAAATCAAAATTTAGAAGAAGAAAAGCAAAAGTTAGAAAAATTTAAAAATTCAAAATATGAAATTGAAGAAAATAAAAATAATTTATTGGAAAAATTTTCAAATTTAGAAATGGAATTAGAATATTTAAATAAAATAAAAAAAATATATGAAAATGAGAAAATAGAAAATGAAAAAATAAAAATAAAAGAAAATATAAAAAATGAAAATAATGAAAAAATAAAAAATAATAAAAAAGAAATTTTAGAAATAGAAAATGGAAATAAAAAAATATTTGAAAAAAATAATCAAAAAATAAATACATTAATAAAAAATAAAAATAAATTAAAAAATAAATTCATTATTTTATTT
>CASFHP010000025.1 GCA_949294555.1 uncultured Eubacteriales bacterium | reverse complement strand
ACAAAACCCCACCTGTCCCTAATTGTCTCAAAATCTAATCGGGTTCAAACCTACGCAAATAAAGGATTTGCGAAAAACAAAATTTAAAAGGGAATTTTGTAATAAAACTGAAATAAAAATATAAAAAAAATGTCACAAAAAGAAGAATTGAGCTTCCCTAAAGGAAAAGAAAATATTTCAAAAATTTCCAGAAACCCCCTATTGAAAAGAAAATGAATTCGCGTTAAAGTAAATATAAAGGATAGGGGGAAAAAATATGAGTACTTATTTAAAGAACGGAAAAGTATTATTTGTGGCAGTTATGTTTTTTATACTTCTGCTACTTTTGGGTTCTCAATTAGTTATTGCAGATGAAGGAAATAACAATGAGACACAAGAAACAACAATAGATATTGCTATCAACCAGGAAATAGAAAAATATTTGCCTGTTGATGATAGTTCTGCATTGTTGCAACAAAAAGTAAGAATAGAAAGTAGCAATCAATCTGACAAAGAACAAGAAGAAGTTATTGTCAGTGTACCAGCAATTGGGGACAAACTTCCAGATACAACAATTGTATTGTACAATGGTCAGAAATTACAAGATGATTTATATTCTTATAATGTAGAAGAAGGAAAAATCTATATTTATAACAACCAAGATCAAAATCAAATGAGCAATACAGTAGAATATAAAATCATTTATGGATATATGGATATCGTTGTACAAGAAGTATCTATTTATTCAAGAACAGAAGTAAATATGAAATTAGTTAATAATGATATCATATTTAGTAATCAAAATGATTATGAAGCTATTGTAAGTCAAACAGGAAGTAAAGTTAGTATTACTGGAAGAATAACAGCTCAAACAAATAAAGGATATATGTATACAGCGAATAAGGAAAATATTAATTTTGCAGATCAATATAATGTAGAAATATCAAATTTACAAGATGTACAAGAAATTAATATAGCCAATAGTGATATAAACTTCTTGTTAGATGACGAAAGTATTTTATCAGCTGATGATTATATTTTCTATAATACAACCATCATTAATAAAGAAAATATGATAAATATACTTGGAGAAGATGGACAAATTGAAGTATTAAATGAAAATGATGAAGTTATATATGTAATTAATAATTCTACTGAAGCAGATAGTAATGGTAATATACAAATTGGTTATGGAAGTAATGGCTTAGCAAAAAACATCAAATTCCGTACAAGTGTACCAAAAGAGATGGGAACTTTAGAATTTGCGAATATTAAGCATTTAGATACTAATATAAATTATGATATGGGACAAATACAGATAATTAGAGCTATTGCGGAAAAAATTTATACTAATGATAGTGAAACAACTTTAAGAATGAATCTAGAAGAACCAAAGACAACTGTATCAGTAGAGACAGATAAAAGCCAATTAGATACTACAATTGAACAAAATGAACTAGAAGTAAATGTAGTGTTAAAAGCAAACGAACCTACAGAAAAATTATTCAATAACCCATATATAGAAATTGTTCTACCAAGTCAAGTAGAAAGTATTAATCCAACTGAAGATATCAAGTTATTATATGACGAGGAATTACATATCAGTAACTATGAAATCGAAAATAATGTTATCAGAGTGTATATAGAAGGACAACAAACCAATTATAAAGATGGAATTATAGAAGGTGCAATTCTAAATCTAAAACTAAATGTAAAACTAAATAATAAAGCAACAGATAGTGAAGAAAAAATTCAAGTAAAATGTGCAAATGATGGAGAAGAAGTAGTTACAGAAAGTGCTATGAATGTCATAACGCCAAAAGATATGATTACTGTAAATGCTATTGAAGAATTAAATGTTGAAACAGTAGGAGAAAACAGTACACAATCAGTTACTGTATCACCAAGCGATACAAATAGAAGTTATAGAGTATCATCACAAGTAATTATTAATAAAGACAATGTAAAAGATGTTACAGTTGTAGGAGACTTACCAACAGATTCAAATGTTGTTAATCAAGATGGACAAACATTAGAAAATAACATGGGGATGACATTAGTATCAGATGTTACAACAAATATAGAAGGACAAACTGTTTATTATACAAACAATGCAAATGCTTCAAGTGACTTACAAGACCCAAGCAATGGTTGGTCTACTGAAAGACCAGAAGATGCAAGTAAATATTTAATTACTGTTCCTGAAATGAGTAGAGCCAATACATTAGATGTAGAATATACGGTACAAACAGATTCACAAATGGAATATAACGAAACAGCATACCAAGGATATCAGGTAGAATATGCAAATGAAGATAGAACAGTAACCAATATAACAGAAGCTAACTATTTAGCATTAACAACAGGACAAGGTCCAGAGCTACAAGTAAATTTATCTGCTAAATTAGGAAATCAAAATCTACAAGAAAATGATACTGTAAAAAAAGGTGAAGTTATCCAATATACAGTGCAAATAAGTAATACAGGAAACGAAGATGTAAGCAATGTTACGGTAAAGGGACAAATACCAGAAGGAACAGTTTATGTTGAAGCAATAGAAGATTATCAATATTATACAGGTCAATATTATCAAGAAGTTGATAAACAAGAGCATGAAATGACAATCGAGTATTTACCTGTAGGACAAAGCATACAAGTAAGCTATGAAGTAAGAGTAAAAACTGATGCAGAGGTTGGAGGAAGTATTACAGGTAAAGCAACAATAGAATATAGCGATGTTACAAAAGAAAGTGCAGAATTAAGAAATACAGTAGGAGACGCTAATATAAGAGTTAGTCTAAAATCAACTTTAAATGATGAAGCAGATGTAGTAGAAGGGTCAATTATTCAATATCAAGCTATTATTGAAAATATGACAGATGTACCTCAAGAAAATTTACAATTAACATGGAATGCATCTGAAGGCTATACATTTCAATCACAACAAATGAAAGAACCAGAAGGAGAAGAAACATATGATTCTAATGTGATAACAATTGATCGTATTGAAGCAAATGGAAGAGTGTCTATTAATGCCATGTTTGTTGCAAATAATATTACAGAAAGTATGCAAGCAATTGATGTATATGCAAATGTAACACAAGGTGAGGAACAAATGCGTTCAAATCTATGGCATGAAGAAATTGTAAGTTTAACAAATGTAGATATTGCATTATCTGCAAATAATGAAGGAGAATATTTAAAACCAGGAGATGAAATTACATATCAATTAAAAATAACCAATAATAATACAAGAGATACATTAGTATATGTATATGATGTGTTACCAATTGAATTAACTGTACAAGAGATATTGGTTAATGGAGAAACACAAGAACTTGAAATGGAACAAAATACAATAGCAATGACAGATATTCCAGTGGTAGCAGGACAAGAAACTATTGTAGAAATTAGAACACTTGTTAATGAAAAAGAAGATACAAATGAGGTAATAGAAATTTCAAATCATGCAAATGTATATGTAAGTTCTAAGGAAATGATAACTAATGAGATTACACATGTCATTGAGTACAAAACAATTGAAGGTACAGATAATGTAGATATAGCATTAGAAACGAATAATGAAGGTGCTTATATGCATCCAGGAGATGCAATCAATTATACGATTACGGTAACAAATTATAATACAGTTGCAAGAGATGCTTATATTTATGACCAAATACCATCTGAATTAACTGTACAAGAAGTTCTTGTAAATGGAGAAGCACAAGAATTGGGAGAAAATCCAAATATGGTAGAAATTTTAAATGAGCAGTTAGGCACAGAAGAAAATAATCAGACAGTAATTGAAATCAGAACGATTGTTGCAGAAAATATCAATAATACAGGAACTGTCAGAATTTCAAATACAGCGACAGTAGCCATTGATGGAGAAGAAAAAACGACAGAAGAAGTAAACCATATTATAGATTATGAAGAAGAAAATCCAAGTGAGGAAACAGATGTAGATATTAGTTTAGTAGCAAATAACACAGAAGGATATGTAACACCAGGAGATGAAATTATTTATCAAATTATTTTGACAAATAATAATATAACACAAAGAACAATTAATTTACATGATGCAATTCCATCACAATTAGAAATAACAGAAGTCATTTTAAATGGCGAAACCATTGATTTACAAATTAATGAGAACATAGTAGAAATAGACAATATTGAATTAGCTACACAAGATAATCGACAGGCAATTATTGAAATAAGAACAATAGTAGCAGAACAAGAAAACGCAACTGGTACAACAGAAATATCTAATATTGCTAGCATATATATTGATGATGTAGAAAAACAATCAAATGAAATTATTCATCTAATTCGATACAGCGACTCAGGCAGTGGGGACGATAATAATAATGATAATCCAAGCAGTGAATATGAAATTAGAGGTAATGTTTGGTTAGATACAGACCAAAATGGACAAATGCAAGATGATGAAAGTAAAATCTCAAATGTAAATGTATATTTAATTGATATTAATACAGGAGCAATTGCAACAAGTCCAAGAGGAAACAACATACAAGCTTCAACAGATGAAAATGGTAATTATATATTATCAGGAATTGTAAGAGGAAATTATCTAGTAGCATTTGATTATAATACGAGTTTATATAAAGTAACTTCATACATGCAAAGTGGTGTTGACAGTGCAAAAAATTCAAAAGTAGTTGATAGAACAATGACAATTAATGGAAATAGTAAATCATATGGTGTAACAGATACAATCAATATAACAGATAGTAGTATTGGAAATATCAATATGGGACTTGTAGAAACACAAATCTTTGATATGAAATTAGATAAATATATCACACAAGTATCTGCTTCAGGTGGAGGAAATTCTGTAAACTATGATTATAATGATGTGTCATTAGCAAAAGTGGAATTGAGATCAAATTTACTTAGAAATTCAACAGTAGTTGTAGAATATACAATAAAGGTAACAAACGTAGGAGAAATAGCTGGATATGCAAGAAGTATTGCAGATTATATTCCAGAAGGATTTACTTTTAATAGTGAATTAAATAAAGGATGGACCCAAAATGGAAATATGGTATATAATACTTCTTTAGCAAATGATGAAATTGCTCCTAATGAAGAAAGAAGTGTAACATTGATTTTAACCAAAACAATGTCAGATAGTCAAACAGGAACCTATACAAATACAGCAGAAATAGCAGAAACTTATAATAATAGAGGAATTACAGATATAAATTCAACAGCAGGAAATAGACAACAAGGAGAAAATGACATGAGTTCAGCAGACTTAATTATTAGTATTAGCACAGGTGAAGTAGTTATGTATGTAGGATTAACATTAAGTCTAATTACTATCATAGCAGTAGGTATTTACTTTATAAAGAAAAAAGTTTTAGATGTAGAAAGTAAGGAAAGGGGGTAAGAATATGAAAATTGTAAAGAAAATTTTATTAATAATTGTTGTATTCTTATCTGCCTTAATCCTAAACCAAACAACTTCTGAAGCAAAAAGAATTGATTTTGGAACAAATTCAGGAATTTTGTCTATACATGAACAAAATTGGGAAGTAGAAGGATGGGATTTAAAATTAGGGTTAGATTATACATTTTGTCTGCAACATGGACAGCATGCAAGAGAAGGAGCTACATGGAGCGTGCAAAATTATATAAGAATAGAAGGTAGACACAGTACGTTTTATGTAAACAATTATTATGATGACGCACATAAATTAGCAGAGCATGATAATGATGAAAATTTGATGTTAGCATGGATTCTGAACCAAGCATTTGAACCGAGTGATTTTTCAGATTATGGAAACAGCTCAACGTATTATTCAAATATTCAAAAAGCAGTATATGGCTTTTTTCCAAAATGGGCAACAGCTAATGATTATTCAATTCCAGCAAGTGCTGGCGGAGAAGAATACTTGCCATATGAGAATAGTGCTCGAAATTATGTAAATTGGTGGAAAACGCAACAAGATGCATCAATTACAAATAATACAAATAAAGACAATTTAACAAAGGAAATAATAAGTTATAGTGGAGCACAGTACATAAAAATTGGACCATTTAACATGACATATAATGGAACATTCAGTGATATGCAAGTATTTGATCAAAATAATAATGCTATTAATGCATTATATGCTAAATATAATGGTACATCATTACAAGTATATACAAATGCAAGTGATGCTGTGAAATCAGGTCAAAATTTTTATATATTAGTACCAGCAAATCAAGGAATTAGTAAAATTAACCGTGTTTCAGCAAATGTTACTGTTAATAAACAAAACCTAATTTCAGAAGTTTGGGTTATACGATTAGAACACCCAAATTATTCAATGGACGAAATGCAAACATTAATTACAAGCGAATCACGTGTAGAGAATACGGAAGAAGAAATTTCAATGGAAATCACAGACATCGAATTATTTGGAAGTTTAGTTATCAACAAAACAGATGCTGATACAGGAAGTGCTTTAGCAAATGTAGGATTTAGACTAAAAATGACTTCAGGTGCAAAAGCAGGACAGTATGTTTCAGTTGATAGTAGTGGAAATGTAAGCTATAGTAGTAGTCCATCAACAATAACGACCAACAGTAATGGACAAATTGCAATTAATAACTTATATCAGGGAACTTATGAATTAACAGAAGTAAGTAATCCAACATTTGGATATATAGAAGGGACAGTGGTTGTAGCAAGTGGCATAACGGTAAACCCAGGACAAACAACAACACAAAATGTAACAAATAAAAAACAATATGCGAATTTGTTAATTAGAAAGACAGATGAAGCCACAGGTTCAGCAATGCAAAATGTACAATTCACATTGCAGAAAATAGGAGGTACAAATGCAGGACAATATGTTTCAGTAGATGCTAATGGTAACGCTGTATATAGTACAAGTGTAAAATATTTAAAAACGGATGGAAATGGGCAGATATCTATTAATTACTTATATGCAGGAACCTATCAATTAACAGAAACATATAACCCAAATTATGGATATGAAGATACACCAAAAGTTATCACATCTAATTTAACACTTACAGGTGGACAACAAAGAACATATGATGTAACAAATGAACAAATTTATGGAGGATTGGTTATTGTAAAAACAGATAAAGATTCAGGGCAAGCATTATCTAATATTGGATTTACTATCCAAATGACAAGTGGAGAAAAGAATGGTCAATATGTTTATGTAGATAGTTCAGGAAATGCGGTATATAGTAGCACAGCAAGATCGGTTACAACCAATAGTAGTGGACGAGTTGAGATTGACAAGATGTATCCAGGAACATATAGAATTGTCGAAACAAGTAATCCATATTATGGATATGAAAGAGTACCAATTACCATTTCTTCAGGAACACAAGTTGTAGTAGGACAAACAACAACAGCTAATTTAACAAATGAATTGGTATATGGAAAATTGAAAATTCGTAAAACAGATCAAGACACAGGTGAAGCTATGGCCAATGTAGGATTTACACTAAGAATGACCTCTGGAGAAAAAGCAGGAGAATATGTATCTGTAAATAGTAATGGAGAAGCGGTTTATAGTACTACACCATCAACTATCATAACTGACAGCAATGGAGAAATTAATATAAGTTATATTTATAAAGGAACATATGAACTAATAGAGACAGTCAACCCAAATTTCGGATATGAAGACTTACCAAAAACAATAACTTCTAACTTACAAGTAACTGCCGGAGATACAGTAACAACAATCAATGCAACTAACAGAAGAGAATATATTAAGATATCTGGATATGCTTGGGAAGATAGAGAGCAAGATAAAACAAGTATAAAAGATAACTTATGGAATGAAAATACTTATGACGAAAGACTTCAATATGTAACTGTCAGATTAGTAAAAGCAGACGGAACCGTTTTAGCAACAACGGTTACAGATGAAAATGGTGAATATATCTTTGGTAACTATGATGAAGATCCAAATGCAGTTAAAATCAGAATTGATGATTTAACAGGTGCTTATGTAGAATTTGAATATAACGGAATGAGTTATCAAACGATAGCCATCCGTTCAGAAAATAATGGAAACAAAGCAACAGATTCTGCATTAAGAAATGATATGAATAATCGATTTGCAACGATTGTAAAAGATGCTTCACAAAATACCAATGGACAAAACACCCATACGATCAGATATAATAGAGCGGATTATACAAGTACAGTAATTTACGGAGATTCTGTAAATAAAGGATATGAAGGACAAACATACCCAATTTCAGGTGTGGATGACCAATATGTTATTCAAGCAATTACAACAAGACAAGATAATAATATCTTATGTACAACAGATACAGCAGATAGTATTAGAAAAAATGGTACAGAAGAAATTACAAACATCAACTTAGGTGTTGAAGAAAGAGAAATGCCAGACTTAAACGTAGCGGCACAAGACGTTGAAAATGTACAAATTATGTTTAATGACTATACACATACATATCAATATGGTCAAGTATCAGCAGATACAAGCACAAATGGATTTGCAGGAGGAGATGTATCTAATGTAGGTGTTAGATTTGCAAGTAAATATATTGCAAGTTCATATACAAGAGCAATCTATACATCAGATATTGTTTATAATAGCCAACCAGGAAATGATGGCAGTTTGCAAGTATATGTAAACTACGCAATCAGACTGGTAAATGAAGCAACAACATTAAATAGTACAATAAAATCAATCGCAAATTACTATGATAGTCGATACACCATAGTTGGTGTTGGTACAGGAATGGATGACGAGGGTAATATTATAGGAAGCCTAGACTATACAGAAGAATCTTATAATAGTAATGGATATTCAAAAGCAACGATCTATACGGAAGATAATGCAAGACTTGAAGCACAAACAGACACATATGTTTACATTAGATATCAAATGAACAATGATGCAATTAATGACATATTAAACGAAAATGCAACATTAAATTCTATAACAGAGATTACATCATATTCATCATATACAGACAATACATTTAACAATCCATATGCAGGAATAGATGTAGATTCAGCACCAGACAATGCAACACCAGGAGATACAACAACATATGAAGATGATACAAACTGGGCACCATCTTTAATCCTAGAACTAAAAGAAGGAAGAATGATAGAGGGTACTGTATGGGAAGATAGTGCGGTAGATGCATTATTAGCAGGAACAGGCTTTGATAAAGAAAGAAAAGGTGATGGAAGGTATGATGCAACAACAGAAAATGTTGTAAATAATGTAAAAGTAGAATTATTAACATATGATGATGCTACTAATACGGTAGGAAATGTAGCGCAATTATATAAGAAAGATAATTCTGTTGTGAACGCAGAAACTACAACAGGTCCAGATGACGAAGGAATAAATGGTTCATATAGTTTCAGTGGTGTTATACCAGGAAAATATGTCATTAGATACACATATGGTGATACAAGTGTTATTTGTGACACAAGTGGTAACGTTATCAAAAATGTGGTAGCAGATGATTATAAATCAACCATCTATAGAGATGGAATTCAATCAGCGGCAGATGCCATGACAGATTACTGGTATAGAGGAGAAACTAGCCATGAAGGTGCACTTAGATTATCAGATGCAAAAGATGATGAACAATTTATTACACAAAGAATAACTGATGAAGAAATCAATTATGGAACTGTAGTTTCAGGATCACAATTTACAGAGATTTTTGCAGACACAAGACAATTTGAAATTAAACTAGATTATGATGTTAACTTAGATAATACAAGTGGATATGGTATTGATTTGAAATTCGTATTTGACAATATTGACTTTGGTATTATCGAAAGACCAAGACAATCTTTAATAGTTGATAAAGAGGTAGCAGATGTTAATATTCAATTAGCAAATGGTTCAACACTAATCAGTGGTGACCCAAGAACAGAGAATTTATCATATGTAAGATTATTGCCTGATGGATCACTACATATAGAGGTAGACAACGAAATTATCCAAGGTGCAACATTAACACTAACCTATGAGATTTCAGTAGACAACTCAAATTCTGAGATAGACTACAATGATGAAAACTACTATATCTATGGAACAAAACCAGATGGTAATGCTAATTATACGATTGCAAGTGTTGTGGATATGTATGATTATTTACCAGATGATGTTATGTTACAATCAACAGACGGTAACTGGGAGACAAAAGAAATCACCTCAGACCTAAGTGGAACTTACTTAGCAGAGAAAGTTTATGATATTGTAAAAGGCTTCCAAAATGTAGTACACTTAAAGCAACCAAATTCAATATTTGCAAATATGGCTCCAAATTCAAAAGAGAGTACGACATTAACCGTATCAAGACAGCTATCTGTTTCAAGTGATGACTTAACCTATGAAAATGATGTGGAAATCATAGAATTAGAAGGCAGAAGAAGCGTTAATATTGAAACAGGAGAATATGATACACCAGGTAACTATGATCCAACAACAAATCAATCTTATGACCCAGATACAGACACATTTGTAGGAGATGAACAAGATGACGACTATGTAGAAGTTATTATTACAGGACCTACTGGAGAAAATAGACAATATATTATCTATGGAATTATAGGTATTAGTATGTTAATTCTTATTGGAGCAGGAATTGTTGTAATTAAAAAATTTGTAATCAAAAAATAATTAAAAAAAATCGTTTCTAAATAGAAACGATTTTTTTAATGCCATATTGCTTTTTTTGACATTATGTAATAAAATAAAAAGCATAAAACAAGAAAAAAGAAAATATAAAAAAAGAAAATATAAAAAAACAGAGAAACCTGTAAAAAAATTCTGCATGGTAAGTGACTGAAAAAGACAAAAACCACAAAAGACAAGTAGTAAAATATTGCGTATATATTAGTAAAAAGGTGGTATGTAAAATATGTTTCAAAATATAAGTGGATATACAGTACAAGAAAGAAAGAAAGAAACAACCAATCGTTGGTCAGAGGTTTTGCAAAAAAACAATATTCTCATATATATTCTTTCTTTCATGTTATCATTTGTTGGGATAGGAGGAGACTTTTCCTTATTTAGTGTTAGTATATTAGGAGCATGTTTTTCATCTTCAATTCCACTTTTAGGTGTTGTTGTGATAACACTTGTGGGAAATATGATTGGATTTGGTGCAGTAGGTGCCTTAGAGTATTTCCTAACAAGTCTAATATTCTTAGTTAGTTTATTTATCCTAAAACCAAAATATAATGAAGATGAAAGAAATGAAAAAATAAAAGTAGCAAAAAATTTAGCAGTTGCTGTTTTTCTTGTTCAAATTGTAAAAGCAATGTTTTCTAGCTTTACGGTATATGATCTATTGTTAAGTATTACTTATAGTATTATTGTGGTTGCTTTTTATAAAATCTTTGTCAATTCCCTATCTGTTATTGAAAATTTGGGAGAGAAGAAAGCATTTTCCATAGAAGAGGTAATCCGGGACAAGTCTTCTATTAGCGATAGCCGTAAGTGCTTTTGGAGATTTATCAATACTTGGATTTTCCATTAGAAATGTGCTTAGCATTTTAATTGTCTTAGTATTGGGATGGAAAAATGGTATATTGGTTGGTGCCACATCTGGTGTAACGATTGGGGTAACACTAGGCATTATTACAGGAGGAGAGCCAATCATTATTGCAGCATATGCGATTTCTGGTATGGTAGCAGGTATCTTAAATCGATTTGGAAAAATTGGTGTCATTGCAGGATTTTGTATAGGAAATGTCATTTTAGCTTACGCATCTAATGGTTACACGGTAGAACTCATCTATTTTAAAGAAATTTTACTAGCTTCTATTATTCTACTTGCCATTCCAAAAAATATTCGTATTGATATAGAAGAATTTACAGGTGGTTCAAAATTTTTACCAGTAACTAGAGAAAGAAGTTTGACAAGAGAAAAAGAAACTGTACAAAAATTAAACCATGTTTCAGAAACCATTAAAAAGATGGCAAATGCTTATGCAAAAGATAGCAAAAGCCAAAACTATACAGCAGAAGAACGAGAAGAAAACAAGCAAATATTTATCAATGAACTATTAAACAATTTAGATGTCTATAAAGATAACTTATTATATGAAGATATAGCCAATGTTGATGGAAAAATTGTTGATGAAATCTTTTCTGTATTATTAGAAAAACAAGAAATCGAAAGAGAAGACTTATTAAAAATTTTTGCAGATTGTAACAGTTATATTGTTGGATTTGATGATAAAGAAGTTAGTGAGTATTTAGAAGAAAATATATTGCAAATGTTACGTACTATTAACATTTCTTATAAAGTTAGTAAAAACAATTTTGTATGGCAGAAAAAATTAGAAGAAAGCAAAAAAAATATGGAAACACAATTAAAAGGTGTTTCAAAAGTACTTTCTGGAATTGCAAAAGACATTCAAAAAGAAGTGACAGAAGAAAGAAGTTATACAAAACAAGAAATTGAAATTATCGAATTATTAAAACAAAAAGAAATAGAAGTAGAAGAAGTAACGATTAATAAAGAAGATAGATTTATCATTCATATATTTACAAAACAACCAGTAGACAATGCGATTGTAGAAAATATATTAACCAAAACCTTAAAAGAAAAAATTGTATTAAATGAAGAAAATTCTACAAAAACAGATTTAATCTACATAGCAGACGATAAATATGTGATAGGATTTGCAACAGCAGACGCAAGTAAAAGCCAAAGTGAAGTATCTGGAGATAATATTATTCAAACAAGACTAAAAGATGGGAAATACTTAATTGCACTAAGTGATGGTATGGGAACAGGAAGAAAAGCAAATGAGAGTAGTATGCAAGTATTAACCATGTTACAAAATTTACTAGCTTCTGGATTTGACAAAAATACATCAATCGAACTCATCACTTCTAGTTTAATGAGCAAAAGTGAAGAAATTTTTGCTACGCTAGATGTTGCTATTTTAGATTTATATAAAGGCACGATTGAATGTATAAAAAGTGGTGCATGCCCAACCTATATTAAGAAAAATAAACATGTACAAATTATCAAATCAAATTCACTTCCAGCAGGAATTATCAACCAAGATAATATTCAAATATTTGATACAGATATACAAAATGAAGAAATCTTGGTTATGTGTACAGATGGAATTTTAGATTCAAATATTGAATACAAAAATAAAGAATTATGGATAAAATATCTATTTGAAGATATCGAAACCAAAAATACCAAAAAAATAGCAGACATTATATTAAATGAAGCAATTGATAACAATTTTGGAAAAATTAAAGATGATATGAGTGTTATTGTATGTAAATTCATGAAAAAAGATGATTTTGAAAAAATGAGTAAGAAACAATAGACCTATGAAAATACTATAAGCAAAAGTTATCTTAAACAAAATAGGAGGAAAGAATGTATGAGCAGAGGAAAAAGATATGAAGAACCAAAGTTAAATTTAAAAAAAGTATTTGCCGTGATTTTAGCAATTGTTGTTATTATCATGTCTGTATTTATCATTAGAGGTGTTTTTTCAAGAGAAAGTCAAAATGGTGGAATTACAAGCAAAACCTATTTTGCGGCATATCAAGATAACAAATGGGGTGTTATTGATGAAAATGGAGATATTGTCATAGACCCTTCTTATGAAGAAATGATTATCATTCCAGATAATAAAACAGATATCTTTCTTTGTACATATGATGTCAACTATGATACAGGAGAATATAGTACAAAAGCATTAAACAGCCAAAATGAAGAAATATTTACAGACTATAACAAAATAGAAGCCATACCAAACCATGACGAAAATCAAAATTTATGGTATGAAGACAATGTATTAAAAGTCCAAAGAGACGGAAAATGGGGAACCATTGACTATACAGGAGAAGCATTATTACCAATAGAATATGATAGTATACAAGCATTAGAAGGTATAGAAAATGCCTTATTAGTTGAAAAAGATGGAAAATTTGGCATAGCAGATGATACAGGAAGAACACTTGTAGACACAACATATGCAGAAATAACAAACTTAGGCAAGACCAATCGAGATGGCTATATTGTAAGAGATGACGCTGGATTATATGGAATTGTAGACAATGCAAACAATGTTATTTTACAAAATCAATACCAAGAAATTCAAAAAGTAGCAGGAAACAATCTATATGTTGTAACACAAGACGGAACACAAAAAGTCGTAAATGCAAATGGAGAAGATGTTTTAACACAAGGATTTGAACAAATTTCAGCTATATTAAAAACAGAAGGACAAGGCGTAATCTTTGTATCTGACGGAGAATATGGTGTTATGGCATTAGACGGGCAAGTGCTAATTGAAGCACAATATGATAATTTAGTAGAAGCAAAAGCAAATGTATTTATTGCCACAAGAGGAGACACACAAGGAATTGTAGATATCAATAATGCGGAAAGCGTACCATTTAATTATACATCTATCAGTTATAATGAAACCGCAGATATCTATATTGCAGAAGATGAAGACCTAAATAGTAACATCATGAATAATCAATTTCAAATTCAGCAAACAGGAATTTTAATTGAATTAAATACAGATTCTGGCTATTTTGAATTAAGACAAGGTGATGAATATAAATATTATAATTTTAGATTTGAAGAACGAGATGTAAAAGATGTTTTGACAAATAATACATTATTTTTAGCAAAACAAGATAATCAATATGGATATGTAGACAAACAAGGAAATGTTGTGGTAGAATATACATATGATGACGCAACAGAACAAAATGCCTATGGATTTGCAGCAGTCAAAAAAGATGGAAAATGGGGTGTTATTAACAATAGAGGAGAAGTTGTCCAAGAACCAATATATAATTTGGATGATTATTTGATAATTGATTTTATTGGAAGATGGCATTTTGGAAGAGATGTTAATATGAATTATTATTCTTTAGAAGGAAGGGAATAAAAAATGGAACTAAAGATAAACTACCAATACACCTACTTTATACATCCTTTTGTCGTAAAACAAAAGAAGTATCAAAAATATATTTTAAGATTACTAAAAGATGAAAACTGTAAATTAAAACGATTTGAAAAAGAAAAAGACCTAAAACTATACAAATATTTTACGCCTAAAATGAGAGAGCTATTGTTTTCAAGTTTTAGTTTTACAAATGCGAAATATGCAAAATTTAAAGACATGCCAATAGAAACACAATCAGCGGTACTTGCAAAATATCCTTGTGTCATTTTTGAATATACTATAAAAAAAGATATTCAAGGAAAAGCAGGAGACGGAAAAGGCATTTTCTTTAAAATTCGAAAAATGGAATTAATTTGTTTTCAAACAGGGATTTGTTTCTTATGCATGAAAACAGATATTGATGAACCTACATTTTCAGATGTATTAAACTTTAATTATAAATTTAGAGATATCAAGCAAGATAATAAAACCTTAAATAGTTATGACAAAATTCATATCCAAACAGATAGCTTTTCAAGTATTGATAAATTAACAGACTTTATCACAAACATAACTGGTTCTAATGTAGAAGCCATAAAATTGGATGTGGATACAGAAAGATTTTTAACATATTCCTATGTCTGCATAGACCAAGCAGATTGGAATACAGAAAATACATTTGATAAAATTGAACATAACTTTATCAAATTTGCAAGAATATTACCAGCAGACAATAGTGCAAGCTTACAAGAAGAAGAAATTTTATCATTAGCAAAATGGAAATATACCAAAATGGGTATGACTAAACAAGGAATTACATTATTTTCTTCTTCAGCAGATATTAATAATTATACCATTTTACCAAGTGAATTTGAGCAACAATATTTATATACCTATATTTTTGAATTGTATAAAAAAATCTACTTGAAAAAATTAAGTTTAGAATTTAAGCAAGCATCAAAAGTAAAAGAAGTTAGAAAAGCATTTATTCAATTTACAAAAAATATCTGGATACAAGAGGTAACAGAAGATGAAATTGGTACAATGTTTGCACATAAAGTAAAAGAAGTACTGGGATTAGACAAATTATATAATGAAGTGAAAAATGAGTATGATGTCTTATATAAAGAATTCAATATTGAAAAAAATAGGAATTTAACGATTGGTATTTCTGTAATTTTGATAGTTTCATTAATTTTCAATATATTAAATTTTGTGTTATTGTCTAATTGGTAGTGTCTATTTGGGGACGGAGATGATTTTGGGGACGGAGCAAAAAATCATCGTTTTATAAAGAATAGTTCATTTAAAACTTTTTAGGAAATAAAATGATGATTTTTTGCTCCGTCCCCAAAATCATCTCCGTCCCCAAATGAACAACAATAAAATCGAAAAGGAATGAATAAAATGAGAATTAGTTGTGGCACAGATATTATTGAAATAAAAAGGATTAAAGAAAGTATAGAACAAACAGACCAGAAATTTTTAGAACGTGTCTACACAGAAAAAGAAATTCAGTATTGTGAAAACAAAAAAATGCAAAAATACCAGCATTATGCGGCTAGATTTGCAGCTAAAGAAGCGACATTTAAAGCAATCTCTAGTAAGTTAACAAACAAATATGATATTGGTTGGCAGAACATAGAAGTCATAAATGATGAAAATGGAAGACCACATATTAATTTGCTAGATATTCAAATACCAGAAATAGAGGAAATGGATATTAGTATTTCACATTGTAAAGAATATGCAACAGCGAATGTAGTAGTAGTGTGGAAGTGATGTTCTGGAGGTATATAAAAGATGGAATTTTTCGATAGTCATGCACATTTAGATGATACAAGATTTGATGAAGATAGAGAAACACTGATACAGGAGATTAAAAAAGCAGAAATTACTAAATTTGTATCTGCTGGATATAGTATAGAAGGTTCAAAAAAAGGATTAGAACTATCAAAAAAATATGATTATATATACACAACTTGTGGTATTTCACCTAATGATATTCCACAAACAGAGGAAGCATTGTGGAAAGATATAGATGAAATTAGATGTCTTGTGGAAAATAATTTAAATAGTAAAAAAATTGTAGCAATAGGAGAAATTGGTTTAGACTATTTTTGGGAAAAAGATTTACAAAAAAGAGAATGGCAAAAACAAGCATTTATTAGACAAATAGAAATGGCAAATGTTTTTGAATTACCTATTGTGATTCATACAAGAGAAGCTGTAATGGATACATTAGAAATATTAAAAGAAAATACAGTAAATAAAAAAGGGGTATTTCATTGTTGTCCATTAAATCGAGAATTGGTAAAAGAGGCATTAAAACTAGGATTTTATATTTCTTTTGCAGGACCTGTTACATTTAAAAATGCAAAAAATGCCAATGAAATTATTCAAATGGTACCAAATGATAAAATGCTAATTGAAACAGATAGTCCTTATTTGGCACCAGAACCTGTAAGAGGAACAAGAAATGATCCAAGAAATGTAAAGTATATAGCACAAAAAGTGGCAGATGTAAAAAAAATGTCATTAGAACAAATAGCTAAAATAACATATGAAAATGCAAGTAGTATTTTCGGCATTCAGAGGGCGATTTAACAATTATTTAAATAGGAATATGAAAGGGAATGAATTCAAATGAAATTAGATGAAAAAAGAATTTTAGAAACTGCCCAAAGTGTAAAAAAAGGAATAAAGACAAGAGAAGATTTAAGGGAACTGTTAGGTGGAGAAAGACTAAATGATATTTTTGACGAAATGACACAGAATGCCTTGCTAGATAATATTATAAAAAATGGAAAAATACATGATATGATACAAGATGGAAATGGATTAGATGTGTTGGAAGGCTTAGTTAACAATCAAATAAAAGGAGATTTATCAAATTTTTATATGATAAATCCAGAATATATTCTACAGCTATCCCCAGAAGAACAAAAAAACATGGCTGATAGTATTTCTAATGGAAGACAAGATTTATCAAAAGCTTTACAAAATGTATGGAATAAGGGAATAAGAACAGAGGCTTGTACAACCAGAAGTGGTGATAATATTCCTATGTTGCAATTAAATATTAAAGCAAATGAATTAGAAAAACAAGAAATAATACAACGACTATATGAACAAGAAGGTATTGAGGCAACTTCGCGTTTTCTAAGTTATGGAGAAAATGCATTTTTGGTAAATTTGTCGGGAGATAAATTATATGATTATTTACAAGGAGATATTATACCAGTAACTCAAATAGAAAAAGATAATATTTTTGAGGGTGCAATGAGAGAAAATCTACAATTTTGCAAAGAAATGCATGAAAATTATGTGAAAAATGATATAGATACAAGAGAAATAGACAAAGAGATAATGTTAAGTGAAAAGTGGCTCACAGAATTTGAAAATAGAAGTAAAAGTAAAAAACAACAGGAACCACAAAGTCAAAGAAAAAGAAAAGATTGGGAATTAGAACCAGAAATGCAAAAACAGATACAAAAAGATAGTGCGAAAATTGTTAAAAATTATAGAAAACAGGAACAACAGGGACAAAACGAAAATGAAGTAGAAAGTATAGAATTATAAAAAATAAAAAGAACTAGAAAATTCTTTTTACAAAGATTTTTCTAGCTCTTTTGTTTTACCTAAAGAATATTTATCTAAAATTAATATTTCAAATTTCTTAAGGCTTCAATTCTATCAGCAGTGCTAGGGTGTGTAGACCATATATTTGTGGTCTTTTTTTTGCCATTTTTCTTAAAAGGATTTACAATATACATATTTGCAGTAGCTGAATTTGCGCTTTCTAGTTCATTTGGGTCATTCTCTAATTTTTGTAAAGCAGAAATCAAACCATCTGGATTACGTGTAAATTCAACTGCTGTACTATCTGCTAAAAATTCTCTTTTTCTAGATAAAGCCAATTGCATTAAAGAACCAAAGATAGGTGCTAAAATTAGAAAAATTAAGCCAATTAACATTAAAATACCATTTGCTTTACTATCACTATCTCTGTCTTTTATACTACCCCAGAATAGAGCGCGTGAAAATAAATCAGACAACATGACAATAAAACCAACCATGACTGAAACGACACAACTTAAGCGAATATCATAATTTTTGATATGGCTCATCTCGTGGGCAATAACGCCTTCTAGTTCATAGTAATCTAGTTTGTCTAAAAGAGCCGTTGTCACACAAATAACAGCATTTTGTGGGTTTCTACCGGTAGCAAAAGCATTGGGCTGAGCATCATCTACAACATAGAGTCTAGGTTTATTTGGCAAGCCAGAAGTAACCATTAAAGCATCCAAAATATTTACTAACTTTTGGTTTTCTTCTTTTGTGGCAGGTCTTGCCTTGTTTAAAGATAGAACAATTTTATCACTATAATAGTAAGAAGCCCATGCAGAACCAATTGAAAAAATTAATGCAATCACAATAGACATAGTGCCTAATCTTAAAGCATGGCAGATATAATATACAATTAATGTGATGACTACAATAAAAATGCCAACAATGAGACCTGATTCCAATTTATTTTTCTTACTTGTTTCAAACATCGTTTTTTCAATCCTTGTTATAAATTTAGGTTTTTTTCTAATGCATTTTAGTAATAACGTATTTTAAAAATGTGAAAAAGGTAATACCTATAAACCTTTTTAAATAGCAAAAAGAGGAAAGAGAAATTCCCCATCCCCTCTATGCAATTATTCTATTTACTAAAATCTACTTTTACATTTTTTCTAGCTTCATCATTTTCTGCTTCGAATAAATCACGAGCTTTGAAATGAAATATTCCAGCAATGATGTTAGATGGAAAAACTTCCAATTTTGTATTGTACATAGTTACTGTATCATTGTAGAATTGTCTTGAGAAAGAAATTTTATTTTCTGTGTTTCGCAATTCTTCTGATAATTCTGAGAAGTTTTGATTTGCTTTTAAATCTGGATAACTTTCAGATACAGCCATAATTGTTTTTAACGCAGTAGAAAGTTCGTTGTCCAATGTTGCTTTTTCAGCAACATTTTCTGTATTTGCCCATGCTGTTCTTAATTCAGCAATTTTGTCAAAAGTTTCAGATTCATGTGTCATATAGCCTTTAACAGTTTCTACAAAGTTAGGAATTAAATCAAATCTTCTTTGTAATTGTACATCAATTTGGCTCCATGCATTATCAACTTTTATTCTTGCTTGAACAAGACCATTGTACATACCGATAACAGCAATAATGATAACAACAACGACTGCTAATATAATCCAACCAATCATTTATAAAAATCCTCCTTATCATTATTATATACAAAAATATCATACCATATTAATAATTTTTATACAATAGAAATGTGAATAAATGGTAAAAAAATTTTGAAAAAAAAGTAATATTTTTTAAAAATTTTCATATAGTATAGTATGGACAAAAATGGGACAAATATAAATGTTTCAGAAGAAAAGATTATGTAAATACGAATAAAATAAATACAAGAAATGCTTAGGGACACAAGTTATTCAAGAAATTTGAACACCAAAATTTGACTTTTAATGAAAAAAATAGTATAATAGTATTGTGTTGCCAAAAGGAGGTAATTTAATTTTATGAAAAGAGAAGAAAAAGCTTCAATTTCTATCATGAAGATTATCTGTGTAACGATTATTTTAATTTTAATATCAGGAATTAGTGTAATGGCAGTCAACACAGATTTAAAAGACATAACAATCACATTGCAAAATGGATATGAAATGACAGCTTTAACATCAAAATCAAAAGTGTCAGATATCTTAAGTGAAAATAACATCATATTAAATGAAGACCAAAAGACAATACCAGATTTAGATAGTGAGGTAGCATCAGGAGATATAATTAAAATAACAGATAAGTCATACAATGAGGTACAAATTGCTAAAATATCAGAAGAAGGCATTGAAACTTCATTAAATCAATTATTGGAAAATTATGCACCAATAACAGAAAAGATTGTTGTAGAACAAGAAGTTATCCCTTATGAAACCATCACAAAAAATACAACTGGAGCAACAACAGACACCACAAATAAAGTGGTTCAAGAAGGAAAAGATGGGTTAAAAGAAGTAACCTATAAAGTAAAATATCAAAATGATGTAGAAATTGAAAAAACGCTTATATCAGAAGTTGTCGTACAAGAACCAGTAGATAGAATTGTTCAAGTACAAAAGAAAGCAACTTCAAGAAGTTCAACACTACCAAGAACAACAAGTACTGCAAGCACATCAGGAGGAACTGTATATAAAATCACAGCATATTGTCCATGTGCAAAGTGTTGTGGTAAAACAAATGGAAGAACAGCGTCAGGAACAACAGCAACAGCCGGAAGAACTGTGGCAGCATCTAGTAAATTTGCTTTCGGAACAAAATTAAATATTGGTGGACACGTATATACAGTTGAAGATAGAGGTGGCGCAATTAATGGTAACAAAATCGATATATTTGTTAATACACATGCCGAGGCACTACAATGGGGTGTAAGATACTTAAATGTAAGTGTTGTAAATTAAGAGAATATATTGTATAATATGCTAGAGTGATTATATCATCTAGCATATTTTTTTTGAAAAGTTGAAAAATAATTACAATTTTTGCTACGTCAAATTCCATTTAAAACGCGGTTACATACAAACGTATGCTCCCTTGCCTTTTAAATGAAATTTTCCTTGCCAAAATTTAATTCTTTTTCAACTTCAGATTAATATTTATTGAAAGGAATGCACTAAATTATGAAATTAATTTCTTGGAATGTAAATGGCATACGTGCCTGTGTTAATAAAGGATTTAAAGATTTTTTTGAAACAATAAATGCAGATATTTTTTGCATACAAGAAACGAAATGTCAACCAGAGCAAATTGACTTGAATTTTGAAGGATATCATGCTTATTGGAATAGTGCAGAAAGAAAAGGATATTCTGGAACGGCTATATTTACGAAAATAGAGCCAATTAGCGTGATATATGGAATTGGAATAGAAGAACATGATAAAGAAGGTAGAGTGATTACATTAGAATTTGAAGATTTCTTTATGGTAAATATTTATACACCAAATGCTAAGAGAACTTTAGAGAGATTAGATTATAGACAAGTATGGGAAGATGAAATACGAAACTATCTTGTAAACTTAAATAAAATAAAACCAGTCATTATGTGTGGAGATTTGAATGTCGCACATGAAGAGATTGATTTAAAAAATCCAAAGTCTAATAGAGGAAATGCAGGATTTACTGATGAAGAAAGAGCCAAAATGACAGAATTATTAAATGTTGGTTTTGTAGATTCTTTTAGATTTTTATATCCAGAAAAAACAGATTGCTATAGTTGGTGGTCATATATGGGAAAAGCAAGAGAAAAAAATGTAGGGTGGAGAATAGATTATTTTATCGTATCAAATGATATAAAAGATAAAATCAAAGAGGCTATGATTTATCCAGAAGTTATGGGTAGTGATCATTGTCCTATTGGATTAATTACAGAATAATGCAAGGAGGAAGTATATGAATGAAATAAAACATAATTGGAAAAAATGGCTATATTGGTTTTGCTTAGGATTAGCCTTAATTTGTATTTATAAAATTTTAGATAATTATGAAAATGTAATGGCAGGATTAAATACGTTTTTTGGTGTCATTAGTCCATTTTTAATAGGTATATTTATGGCATACATATTATATATGCCATCAAGAAAGTTTGAAGAACTATATGGAAAAATGAAAATTAAATTTATCTCAAAAAGAGCAAGAGGATTAGGGGTTATCACTGTCTATATTATCATCATAGCAGCAATTAGCATATTATGTGCAGTAATTTTACCAATCGTATTTGAAAGTATAACAGATTTTATTACAAGTATACCTCACTATGTTGAAAATGCTATGAATGCATATAATAGTTTGCCAGAAGATTCTATTCTAAAAAGTCAGATTGTACAAGATGAAATTCAAAATTTACAAAATATAGATATCAAACAATATTTAGATATAGAAGCAATATTAGGATATGCTATCAATGCCATT
Organism: uncultured Eubacteriales bacterium; assembly: GCA_949294555.1. Classification (GTDB taxonomy): domain Bacteria; phylum Bacillota; class Clostridia; order TANB77; family CAG-508; genus CAG-269. The sequence goes on along the minus strand of CASFHP010000025.1, from coordinate 20,257 downwards.
GGAGCAATTTTTAGTATTGTAGATATCTTTATAGCCATTATCGTATCTGTATATATATTAATCGATAGAAGAAAAATACTTGCTTTTTTCAAGAAATTAGCAGGTGCCATATTGAAAGAAAGAACATATAAAAATTTAGATAAATATTTTAACAACTCAAATGAAATTTTCTTTAAATTTATAGCAAGCCAATTTGTAGATGCAATCGTAGTAGGAATATTGGTATCTATTGCTCTAACAATTATGGGTGTAAGATATGCACCATTACTAGGATTCTTTATAGGAATATTTAACATGATACCATATGTAGGAGCCATCATTGCAACAGTCATTGCAGCCATTATTACACTAATCACAGGCGGACTATCTCAAACAATATGGATGTTAATCGTTGTCATTATATTACAACAAATTGACGCCAATATTATCAACCCAAGAATTGTAGGAAAATCATTAAAAATTAGTCCATTACTTGTATTATTTGCAGTAACATTTGGTGGAGCATATTTTGGAATACTAGGAATGTTCCTAGCAGTGCCAGTTATTGCAGTTATAAAAATACTATTAGATGATTTTATAAAATACAGAGAAACGAAAAAGAAGACAGTTGGGGACAGGTAGCTTTTTGTCCCCAACTGTCTCTTTTATCCTCTTTGTAATAAATATTGTATACCACCGTTAGCAATGGCTGTTAATGTAAGAACAATTAAGCCTGCTGCAAACACACCAGCGACAATTGGTGGAATGGCTTTTTTAGGTGGTAAATCTAAAAAGTTTGCGATTAATGAACCTACCCATGCACCTGTTCCTGGTAATGGAATGGCAACAAATATGAATAAACCTAAAGCAGCAAAATTTTGTAATCTTTCACTTTCTTCGATTTTTCTTGTTGCTCTTTCAGATGCCCAATCAATTACAATTTTAAAAGGTTTCCATCTACCAAAGAAATCGAATAAAGGTCTAATAAATTTAACAATAAAATAAACTGGTATAATATTTCCTATAAAACTACATAAAAAAGATTCTATATAATTTAAGTGAAATGTAAATACACCTACTGGTATAGCACCTCTTAATTCGATAATTGGTATCATGCCAACAAAAGCGGTTAATAAATATTTTACGATTAATGGTAATCCTGCCATAGTTCCTCCTCACGTATATTTTTAAACAATTTTCTTAACCATTGTACTATAGATTAAAAAAAATGTCTATATTTGTAATAAAAAAATAAAGTATACACAAATGATTAAATTATTGTAACTATTCAGAAGTCAACACAATAAAACCATGAGCCTCTTTCACTCAAACCCTCACTAACGTGAGTACCGTGAACATTCCTCATGGTTTTATTGGTTATTTCTAACTTCAAATTTACATACGCAAAATCATTTCATTTTTTATATTATATATTGCTTAACACGCAAAATCGACTTGACCTCTGGATAATCAAAGTATTTGGAAAAATTGTCCAAAACTATTGACTTCCGTAAGCATTTTGATATATAATAATACAGATTTGAAAAAGAGAATTTAATGAGCCTAAAAAGAGAAATAAAAAAGGTGATTAAAATAAAGGAAAATAATTTGTAACAAAATTGAATATTTTATTAGAGCCAGTTGAAAAATGAAAGTTTTTTGACAGCTCTTTTATTGCCGTTTATTTTATCTAATAGTTAAATAGGATGTTTTTCAAAATCAAATTATAAATTTAAAATTTATGGTATAGGAAAAATTACATTTTTCTATACCACGCTTCGCTCTAACGATTGCACACAAATTTTACTAACGTAAAATTTGGCGCCGAACAATAACGCGGGCTTTAAAATGTCATAAACAGATAAAATATAAAAAAAAGCCCGCTATTGTTCTATTTAAAAGTTAAAAATTAAAAGGAGAGGAATTAAATATAAGTTTCCCTAAGCAAATTTAAAATTGTAAGAGCAGACGATTTTAAACCTTAGTAAGAAATTTATCATTTAAGAGGGACTTCTTTTAACAAATAAATCAAATCAACAAAAATGTTGATACTTATTTCTGCTTAATATTTTATATGAGGTGATTTTCTTGAAATTAAAAGAAGTGAAATACGAGAAAGCTTCTCGTAAAGATTTCGCAAAAGTTGGCGACTATATCGAAATGCCAAACTTGATTAAAGTTCAAAGAGATTCTTATGATTGGTTTGTAGAAGAAGGACTAGGCGAAGTATTAAAAGATATTTCTCCAATCGAAGACTATTCAGGAAATCTTGTACTTGAATTTTTTGATTACTATATGGAGGACAAGACAAAATACACAGTAGAAGAAGCAAAAGAAAGAGATGCAACATACTCTTCAAGATTACATGTAAAAGTAAGATTAATCAATCGTGAAACAGGAGAAATCAAAGAGCAGGAAATTTATCTAGGAGATTTTCCATTAATGACAGACAGTGGTACATTTGTTATCAATGGAGCAGAAAGAGTTGTTGTCAGCCAATTAGTTCGTTCACCTGGATGCTACTATGATGAAGTATTTGACACCAAAACAGGAAAAAGAACATATACATCAACTGTCATGCCACTTCGTGGAGCATGGCTAGAATATGAAACAGATGGAAATGACATTTTCTGGGTACGTGTCGATAGAACAAGAAAAGTTCCAGTAACTACGCTTTTGAGAGCTATTGGTGTGGCAACAGATGACCAAATAAGAGAATTATTTGGCGATGAAGAATTAATCACTGCGACAATTAATAAAGATACGATAAAAGACCAAGATGAAGCTTTAATTGAAATTTATAAAAAATTAAGACCAGGAGAACTTCCAACAGCAGATGCTGCAAGAAATTTATTTAATGGATTATTTTTTGATAATAGAAGATATGACTTAGCAAAAGTTGGAAGATATAAATTTAACCAAAAATTAGCATTGGCTGGCAGAATTGCAGGAAAAGTATCTGCAACAGATATCGTAGACAATGAAACAGGAGAAGTATTTGTACAAGCTGGAGAAGTGATTAACGAAGAAGTTGCAGAAGATATTCAAAATGCAGGAATCAACATAGTCGATATTACAGTAGGAGAAAGAACCGTTAGAATTATTGGAAATGCTACATGTAATATCCATAAAGCATTACCAAATGTTGATTTAAGCAAATTACATTTTAAAGAATTGGTAAATTATAATGTATTAAAAAATATTATTGATAATACAGACGAAAAAGAACTAGTAAAAGTTATAGGAGAAAGACAAAATGAATTAGTACCAAAACATATCACAACAGAAGATATGATTGCTTCTATTAACTATTTACTAAACTTATCACATGGATTAGGAGAACCAGATGATATTGACCATTTAGCAAACCGTAGAATTCGTTGTGTTGGTGAGTTATTACAAAATCAATTTAGAATTGGTTTAACAAGATTAGAAAGAGTTGTTCGTGAAAGAATGACCATTCAAGACTTAGATGTGGTAACACCACAAACATTAATCAATACAAAACCAATTACATCAGCAATTAGAGAATTCTTTGGAAGTTCACAATTATCACAATTCATGGACCAAACAAACCCACTTTCAGAATTAACACATAAAAGAAAAATTTCTGCATTAGGACCTGGAGGATTAACAAGAGATAGAGCAGGATTCGAGGTTCGTGATATTCACTATACACATTATGGTAGATTATGTCCAATTGAATCTCCAGAAGGACCAAACATTGGATTAATCTCAGCATTATCATCATTTGCACAAATTAATGAATATGGATTTATTGAAACACCATACAGAAAAGTAGACCCAGAGACACATAAATTAACAGATACAGTAGAATACATGAGTGCAGATGTAGAAGATAATTACATCATTGCACAAGCATCAGAACCAATTAACAAAGACGGAAGTTTTGTACATCCAAGAATCAGAGTAAGATTTAGAAATGAAGTAATTGAAGTAGATAGAGAAAAAGTACAATATGTAGATGTTTCTCCAAAACAATTAGTTTCTATTGCGGCAGCCATGATTCCATTCTTAGAGCATGATGACGCAAAAAGAGCATTGATGGGTGCAAACATGCAACGTCAAGCAGTACCACTTATGATTACAGAAAGTCCAATTGTTGGAACAGGTATTGAATATAGAGCAGCAAAAGATTCTGGAATCTTAGTATTAGCAGAAGATGATGGTGTGATTGAAAAAGTAACAGGAGACGCTATCACTGTTAAATATAACAATGGAAAAACTGTTGTACATAAATTACGTAAGTTCAAAAGAACAAATGGTGGTACTTGTATTAACCAAAAACCAATTGTAAAAACAGGTGAAATTGTTAAAAAAGGTGATGCTATCGCAGATGGACCATCAACAAAAAATGGAGAAATGGCATTAGGTAAAAACGTTTTAGTTGCTTTCTCAACATGGGAAGGATACAACTATGAGGATGCAATTTTATTAAATGAAAGATTAGTAAAAGAGGATGTATTTACATCAATTCATATAGAAGAATATGATTGTGAATGTAGAGACACAAAACTAGGGGCAGAAGAAATCACAAGAGATATTCCAAACATTGGTGATGACTCGTTAAAAGACCTAGATGAAAATGGAATTATCCGTATTGGTGCAGAAGTAAGACCAGGAGATATCTTAGTTGGAAAGGTAACACCAAAAGGAGAAACAGAATTAACAGCTGAAGAAAGATTATTAAGAGCTATCTTTGGTGAAAAAGCAAGAGAAGTAAGAGATACATCATTAAGAGTACCTCATGGAGAAGCAGGAACCATTGTAGATGTTAAAATCTTTACAAGAGAAAATTCAGACGAATTAGGACCTGGGGTTAACCAAATTATCAGATGTTATATTGCCACAAAGAGAAAAATATCTGTCGGAGATAAAATGGCAGGTAGACACGGTAACAAAGGTGTTATTTCAAGAGTATTACCAGAAGAAGATATGCCATTTATGCCAGACGGTACACCAATCGATATTTTATTAAACCCTCTGGGAGTACCATCTCGTATGAACTTAGGTCAAGTTCTAGAAGTTCATTTAGGAGGTGCTGCAAAAGCATTAGGATGGCATGTATCTACACCCGTATTTGATGGTGCAACACAAGAAGATGTTGAAAAATTATTAGCAGAAGCTGGAATGAACAAAGATGGTAAAACAACACTATATGATGGTAGAACAGGAGAACCATTTGCAAGCCCAATCACGGTTGGTGTTATGTATATGTTAAAACTACACCACTTAGTAGATGATAAAATCCATGCTCGTTCAACAGGACCATACTCATTAGTTACACAACAACCTTTAGGAGGAAAGGCACAATTTGGTGGACAACGTTTTGGAGAAATGGAAGTTTGGGCATTAGAGGCTTATGGTGCATCATATACATTACAAGAAATGTTAACAGTTAAATCTGATGATGTTGTCGGAAGAGTAAAAACTTATGAAGCGATTGTTAAAGGTGAAAATGTTCCAGAACCTGGAGTTCCAGAAAGCTTTAAAGTATTAGTAAAAGAACTTCAATCTTTAGGATTAGATGTTAGACTATATTCAGAAGACAACCAAGAATTAGAGCTTAAAGAAAATATAGAAGACGGAATTGAATATGATCCAGAGAAAGAAAAGAAATATCTAGCTGAAGATGAAGTTGTTGCAGACGGAGATTTAGATGATGGCTATACAGAAGAAACAGAGGATGATATGCTATTAGAAGATGAAGAACCTTTGGATGACGGAAATGATGAGTTGTTTGAAAGTCTAGATGATGAAGATGATGAGATGTTCTTTGATAGTGATTTGGCAGGGGATAACTTAGATAATGATAATGACATCATTTAAAACGAACTAAATCAGGCATCTTACGTCGTTAATTCGAAAAAGAAAATCCTCGACGTACAAAGAGTACGCCTCTGGTTTTCTTTTCCGAATTGCCTAGTAATATACCTAATTTATTTCGTTTTACAAATCAAGGTAAAGATGAACTAATTTTGCTTCGTTTACAAAGTGAGTAAATAAAATTAGCAAGAAAAGGACGTCATTAATTCGAAAAAGAAAATGGAGGAAGTATGGCAACATTTGTAGAAAGAATGGATAGTAAATCAGACTATATAAGAATAGTAACGGTATTGAAAGAATGTTTTGAAGATGGAGAAATTTTCAATAGACAAATCGTTGCTGAAAGATTTACGAAGTATCATGAAATACATGATATAGGGGAAGCAAACCGAGTGATAAAAACAGAATTTGATAGAGTAATCACAAATTTAGCAATGTATTCAAAAGTAACAATGTTAGGAAATGGACAATATGTATTAAGATTAAAGAAGCAATCAAGAGAAGAGCAATTGCATAGAAAATCAATGCAGGCAAATAAACAACAAATGGGCATGGCATTATAAAAGCTATGTGATTTAAATGGATAATAAAATTAACTGAATAAATTCTAAAAAGGAAAGGGGCGACAGGAGGGAATTGCACCAGCGGTGGCTAGACCTCTTAACTGTTTTAGAATTACCCAAAAAAATTATTTAGGGGGAAATAAAGTGGACGAATTAGATATTTTTAATAAATTAAAAATAGGGATTGCATCAGATGAAAAGATTAGAGAATGGTCAAAAGGAGAAGTTAAAAAACCAGAGACCATTAACTACAGAACATTAAAACCAGAAAAAGATGGACTTTTCTGTGAAAGAATATTTGGTCCAACAAAAGACTGGGAATGTCATTGTGGTAAATATAAAAGGGTTAGATATAAAGGTATTGTGTGTGACAGATGTGGTGTTGAAGTTACAAAGTCAAAAGTAAGACGTGAAAGAATGGGGCATATTGAATTAGCAGCACCAGTAGCACATATTTGGTATTTTAAAGGAATTCCAAGCAGAATTGCTTTAATGTTAGATATTTCACCAAGAAACCTAGAAAAGATTATTTATTTTGCTTCATATATTGTTATTGATAAAGGAACATCAGGTTTAGAAAAATGCCAAGTATTAAATGAAAAAGAGTATCATGAAGCAGAAGAAAAATATGGTAAAGGTTCTTTTAAAGCAAAAATGGGAGCAGAGGCTTTAAGAGAATTATTGGAACAAATTGATGTAGAAAAATTAGCATTACAAATTCGAAAAGAGTTGGAAAATGCAAGTGAGCAAAAGAAAAGCAAACTTGTAAAAAGATTAGATACTGTTGAAGCATTCAGACTTTCAGGAAATAGACCTGAATGGATGGTTATGAATGTTATTCCAGTTATTCCACCAGATTTAAGGCCAATGGTTCAATTAGATGGTGGTAGATTTGCTACATCAGACTTAAATGACTTATATAGAAGAGTTATCAACAGAAATAACAGATTAAAAAGATTATTAGAATTAGGTGCACCAGAAATTATTGTTAGAAATGAAAAAAGAATGTTACAAGAATCTGTAGATGCCTTAATTGATAATGGTAGAAGAGGTAGACCAGTAACAGGAGCTGGAAATAGACCACTAAAATCTTTGTCAGACTTATTAAAAGGTAAACAAGGTCGTTTCCGTCAAAACTTACTTGGAAAACGTGTTGACTACTCAGGACGTTCTGTTATCGTTGTAGGTCCAGAACTTAAAATCTATCAATGTGGACTTCCAAAAGAAATGGCAGTAGAATTATTCAAACCATTTGTTATGAGAGAATTGGTTGGAAGAGGAATTGCACAAAATATTAAAAATGCAAAAAGAATGGTAGAAAGATTAAGACCAGAAGTATGGGGCATATTAGAAGAGGTTATCAAAGACCATCCAGTTATGCTAAACCGTGCGCCTACACTACATAGACTAGGTATTCAAAGTTTTGAACCAGTATTGGTAGAAGGTAGAGCAATCAAACTTCACCCATTAGTTTGTGAAGCATTTAATGCTGACTTCGACGGTGACCAAATGGCTGTACATTTACCATTATCACCAGAAGCACAAGCAGAATCTAGATATTTAATGCTTTCAACAAACAACTTGTTAAAACCACAAGATGGTAAACCAGTAGCAGTACCAAGACTAGACATGATTTTAGGAAGTTATTATCTAACAATGGTATTGGATGGAGAAAAGGGAGAAGGTACTTATTATAAAGACCCAGATGAAGCTTTAATGGCATTTGAAAACCATGATGTCGGAATTCATGCAAAAATCTTTGTTAGAGTTTCAAAAGAAATTGATGGAGAAATCAAAACAAAGAAAATAGAAACCAGTGTTGGAAGAATTATCTTCAATCAAGGAATTCCACAAGACTTAGGATTTATTGATAGAAAAGAAGACCCATTCCAATATGAAATCAGTTTCCCGGTTATGAAAAAATCAATGGGAAATATTATCGAAAGAGTTATTAGAACACATGGATTAACAGAATCAGCTGAAGTAATAGACTATATTAAAGCATTAGGATTTAAATATTCAACATTAGCAGGTATCACATTCTCAATGAGTGATGTACAAGTACCAGAAGCGAAAAAAGGATTATTACAAGAAGCAGATACAAAAATTGAAAATATTAGAAAACAATATGCAAGAGGTTTAATTACAAACGATGAACGTTATTCAGAAGTTATCAAAGTATGGGAAGACACAACAAACAAAGTTAGTGACGCGATGGAAGAAAACTTTGATGAATTAAACCCAATCTACATGATGGTTAAATCAGGAGCCAGAGGTAACATGAGCCAGTTAAGACAAATTGCTGGTATGCGTGGATTGATGGCTAGTACAACAGGTAAAGCAGTAGAAATCCCAATTAAATCATCATTTGCAGAAGGACTAGATGCCTTAGAGTACTTCATTTCTGCCCATGGTGCAAGAAAAGGACTTTCAGATACAGCGTTAAGAACAGCCGACTCTGGATACTTAACAAGAAGATTAGTTGACGTATCACAAGATATTATTGTAAGAGAGCATGATTGTGGTACAGATGATGGAATTATTGTTTACGACATTAAAGATGGACAACAAGTTATCGAAAAAATGCAAGAAAGATTATTAGGAAGATTTGTTGTAGAAGATGTATACAATCCTGAAACAAAAGAACTAATCGTTGATACAAATACCATGATTACAGAAAAAATTGCAGATGAAATTGTAGCAGCTGGAATTGAAAAATTAAAAGTACGTTCAGTTCTTGGATGTCGTTCAAAACATGGTGTATGTCAAAAATGTTATGGTATGGGATTAGCAAGAAGAGACTTAGTATCAATTGGTGAAGCAATTGGTATCATTGCAGCACAATCAATTGGTGAGCCTGGTACACAGCTTACAATGAGAACCATTCACTCTGGTGGTGTTGCTGGTGTAGCAGATATTACACAAGGTCTTCCAAGGGTTGAAGAACTATTTGAAGCTAGAAAACCAAAGGGACTTGCGATTATTTCAGAAATTGAAGGTAAAGTAAAAATCAAAGAAACAAAGAAGAAAAAAGAAGTTGTTGTTACAGGTAAAGACAATGCAAAATCATACACGATTCCATTTGGTTCAAAAATGAAAGTAAAAGATGGAGACATAGTAGAAATAGGACAGCCTCTAATAGAAGGATCAATCAATCCATCAGAAATCTTAACATTGAAAGGACCAGAAGGTGTATATGAATACCTAATTTCAGAAGTACAAAAAGTATATAGAAATCAAGGTGTTGATATCAATGACAAACATATCGAAGTTATTGGTAGACAAATGCTTAAGAAAGTAAGAGTCGAAGATAATGCAGATACAGATATGTTCCCAGGTTCATTAATCGATATGTATGAATTTGAAGACAAAAATAATGAAGCAATTGCAGAAGGAAAGAGACCTGCAACAGGAAAACGAGTATTACTTGGTATTACAAAAGCTGCTCTTGCAACAGATAGTTTCTTATCAGCAGCGTCATTCCAAGAAACCACAAGAGTTCTTACAGACGCAGCTGTTAAAGGTAAAACAGATGATTTAGTAGGACTAAAAGAAAATGTTATTATTGGTAAATTAATTCCAGCAGGAACAGGAATGAAAAAATATCAAAATATTCATATTAGCACAGAAAAGCAACTAGAAGAAGTAGCGGATACAGAAAATATGGAATAAAACAAAAAAATTGCCAAAAGCCCTTTGGCAATTTTTTTGCAATGTAATATGTATGATAACAATAAATTTGCATATAATATAGATAATCAAATTAATTCTCATTACGAAAAAGTTCCGCAAACGGAAAAAATTCGTAATGATAAATTGACTAAATAAATGATTTTATGTTATAATCATTACGAAAAAGTTCCGTAAGCGGAAAAAATTCGTAATGGAGGTATTGCTATGGAAATAAAAAGAGATTATTATTTAAAAGAACTTATAGACAGAATGGACAATCAGCTTATAAAAATCATAACAGGAATTAGAAGATGTGGAAAATCTTATTTATTAAATATAATATTTAAAAAGTATCTTCTAGAGAACGGAACAGATGAAGACCATATAATACAATTAAGTTTAGATGAAAATAAGAATAAAAAATATTTAAATCCCGATATATTGGATGAGCATATAAGAAGTTTAATTAAAGATAAAAACAAATATTATATATTATTAGATGAAATACAAGAAGTTAAAGATTTTGAATCAGTTTTAATTGGCTTTATGCATATGACTAATGTAGAGATATATGTAACTGGAAGTAATTCAAAATTTTTGTCATCAGATATTGTAACAGAATTTAGAGGTAGGGGCGATGAAATCAGAGTATATCCGCTATCATTTGCAGAATTCTATTCTGTATATGATGGAACAGAAGAAAAAGCATTAAATGAATATTATACCTATGGAGGATTACCTTTAACAGTAATAGCAAAGACTGATAATGGAAAAATAAATTATCTAAGAACACAGAAAGATAATGTATATATAAATGATATTATTGACAGAAATCATATCCAAAATAAAGAAGAATTAGAGATGTTGGTACAAATAATCGCATCTGATATAGGTTGTCTTACAAATCCTTTAAAATTATCAAATAATTTTAAGGAAAGAGATAAATTATCTACTATGACAGACAAAACAATCTATAATTATTTAGGGTATTTACAAGATGCTTTTATGATAGAAAAAGCAAGAAGATTTGATGTAAGAGGAAAAAGGTTTATAGAAACACCCCAAAAATATTACTTTACAGATATGGGTATTAGAAATTCGTTTTTAGACTTTAGACAAAGTGAAGAAGTATCACATATAATGGAGAATGTTATTTATATAGAATTAAAAAAACGTGGATATAATGTAGATGTTGGTTCTGTTGAAATTCGTGAAGGAGATGCCAAAAAACAGTTGGAAATTGATTTTGTGGCTAACAAAGGAAACAATAAAATTTATATTCAATCAGCACTTGAAATGAAAACAGAAGAAAAAGTAAAGCAAGAGCAGAAATCTTTATTAAATGTAAATGACTTTTTCAAAAAAATAATTATCGTAGGAGAAAATATAAAAAGATCACGTTATGATAATGGAATTATTATTATGAGTATATATGATTTTCTTTTAGATGCTAATAGCTTAGACTATTAGTAGATATTGAAAACAGAAAAAATTGCCAAAGGGTACATTCCCTTTGGCATTTTAAAAATTATTCTTTAATTTGATGCATGTGTTCAATTGTCTCATTTGTTCCATCTGCTGTTCCTGTACATGGTTGGATTTGCTCAATATTTAAAGATATTATAGGACGAAGGTGATAATAACCGGCAGTATTGTTGCTATTATCAAGATTTGAATTGAACATAATATTAGCAGTAAGAGAAGAGGTATCTATATAATTTAAATTAAAAGAAGCACTAGTTGGAGTAGAGTTAACAGATCGAGAAGCCAACCAGTATGAGGTGTTTGTATTAAATAATAAATCTCTTATTTTGCTAGTTGTTCCATCATTATCCTTAAAATAACTTGCTTGCATATTTTGAAAATAATAATAAGTTTGAGTTACTGTTAAATCAGTTGCTACATTTGAAGTTTGAGTTGTTGGACCTGTATATCCGTTATCATTCACATTTATTCCATCTGTTTTAATCTCAGTTGTATCAATGCCACTTCCATTTTCTTGTGTATATAGACTTGGATAATTACTATTACTTCCGCTGTAAGTGTTGGCTTCTGCATATTTTACTGTACTAGTAAAATTATTTATTGCTTCATTCGCTTCATTATTTAATTGCTTTTCGATATCCTCTATATTAATACTTCTAGCTTCAATTCCTAAGTTAGAATTACTATATAATTTTTCACAGATATCATTTAGTAATAAAACACCATTGTTATAACCTAAAGCTCCTTGAAAGTAAACGGATTCATTTGTTGGAGAAGTACTAATTAAATCTACAGTCCCATCGGAATTTACACTTAAGATTTGCCACTGTAAAAGTTCTTCAGATTGATTTATTGTCTGATTACTTGAATAACCACTATATGTTGAAGATAAAGAATATCCATCTTCTACAGCGTCATACGTATAATTTACATAATCGCCAGGCTTTAGTAAAGAAGATAAATTTGCTATTAAAGTTTCATTGTATATTTGATCTATGTTATTTACACTTTCTTCATATTCTTCTTTTATTTGATCAATTTCAGAAGTTTGTGCCATATTACTATTACTACTACGCATAAACATGGCAAATACAACAAATAAGAAAAATAACATGGCAATTAGAACAAATAAAGTAATTGAACCATTTTCTTTACGAAAGAAATTTTTTATCATAAATAAAAAGCCTCCTCTTTTGTTTTTTATATTCTTAAAATCTTAATTTTATTTGTTAAATTATATCATAGTGAAAAATAAAAATCTATACACATATAAAATATTTCTTGGATTTATGTAACTATTTAGAGGTCTTCTGATGGAATATCTGTAAAACTTGACAAAATAGCCATTTCCAAGTAAAATATAATAGAATAAATAGAAGGAGAAAATTTTATGCAAAATACCAATAGAAAAGTTTTTGATAAATTATTATCAAAAACAAAAATATATTTGGCAATTATTTTTATATTGTTAGTGATTGTCTGTATAGAAAATATTAGTATGATACCATTAGCTATATTAATATTTATGGCAGTTGTTGCATATTCTTATTATGCAAATAATAGAAGAAAAAGTGAAATTTCAGAAACTTTGCAAGATTTAACATTAACAGCAGATACGGCGGCTAAGAGTAGCTTAATCAATTCGCCATTTCCGTTAATCATTATGGAATCAAATGGAAATATTATCTGGAGAAGCTCAAAATTTAATTCTGAATTTGAAGGATTTGATATTAATAACTATTTAAATAATTTAATAGAAGACATTACATTAGATATTAAAGAAACTGAGAAAGATACTTCAAAAGAAAAGCAAATTGAAAAACATATCGAGTTAAATCATAAATATTATGAAGTATTGGGAAAATTTGTACATTCTAGGAAATATGACAAAAAGCATGCAGACAAATATATGATGATGTTATATTTTATTGACGAAACAGAAATTGTGAAATTAAAAGAAGAATACAAAGATTCAAAATCATGTGTAACAATCATCATGATAGACAATTATGAAGAAACTATGCAACAACTAGAAAGTGAAGAAAAGCCACAAGTTATAGCAGAAATAGATAAATGTATTTATGAATGGACAGACAAGACAAATGGTGTTTTGATCAAATCTGATAGAGATAGATATGTGTATTTATTTGAACAAAGATATTTTGAAAGTGTCAAAGAAGACAAATTTAGCATATTAGACAAAGTAAAAGAAATAAAAACAATTGAAAACGTGCAAATTACACTAAGTATAGCCATTTCCAATGATGGTTCAACAGATAAAGAAAAATATAAATCTGCACAAGCAGCAATGGATGTTGTACTAGGCCGTGGAGGAGACCAAGCGGTTATTCGTGAAAATGAGATTTATAAATTTTATGGTGGAAGAGCTCAAGAAGTCGAAAAAAGAACAAAGGTAAAAGCCAGAGTTGTTGCCCATGCATTAGAAAACCTAATTAAAGATGCAAGTAAAGTAATGATAATGGGACATACCAATCCAGATATTGACTCTATGGGATCTAGTATGGGAATTTATCGATTAGCCAAAAGCTTAGGAAAAAAAGCATATATTATTGATAGTAACGAAACCAATACATTACAAAGCTTTAAGGCAGACCTAGCAAAAGAGACAGAATATGAAGATATATTAATCACAAAAGAAGTAGCAGAAGAAAATATAGATAAAGAAACTTTGGTAGTTATTGTAGATACCCATAAGACCACATATGTGGAAGCACCAGAATTGTTAAAAAGAACAGAAAAAATTGTTATTATAGATCATCATAGAAGAAGTGCAGATTATATTGAAAATGCAACACTAACATTCCAAGAAGTGTATGCCTCATCAGCAGCAGAATTGGTAACAGAATTGTTACAATATGCAGAAGTGCGTGTAGACCTAAAAACGATAGAAGCAGAAAGTTTATATGCAGGAATTATGATGGATACGAAAAACTTTACATTTAAAACAGGTGTTAGAACATTTGAAGCAGCAGCCTATTTACGTAGATGTGGTGTTAACATTATCAGAGTCAAAAAATGGTTTCAAAGTAATTTGGATACATTTAATAAAATTGCAGGAATTGTGAAAAAAGCAGAAATTTTCAATGAAACCATAGCCATTGCAACTTATGAAAAAAAGGATAAAGAAGCAAGTCTTATTTGTGCAAAAGCAGCAGATGAATTATTAACCATAAGTGATATCACAGCATCATTCGTAATGGGAAAGGTCGGAAACAAAATTTGTATTAGTGGAAGATCTATTGGAGACATTAACGTACAAATTATTCTAGAAAAATTAGGCGGTGGTGGTCATATCACCTTAGCTGGTGCACAAGTAGAAGGTATGACTATGGAAGAAACAAAGCAAGAACTTATCAATAGAATTAATGAATATTTCTCAGAAATAGAAAATTGAGACAATTGGGGCCAGGTGGGGTTTTGTATCATTTTTGTCGAATATTGTCATTTAATAATAACCTATTTAAAATGACAATATTCGACAAAAATGATACAAAACCCCACCTGGCCCCAATTGTCTCAATTATTTTTAAATTTAGTTGAAAAAACGAATAAAATGATGTAAAATATACCATACAGAGAAAACGTATGTTAAAAGGAGGAATGAACATGAAGGTAATATTAAAAGCAGATATAAAAGGGGTAGGAAAAAAAGATGAAGTTATTAATGCATCAGATGGTTATGCAAGAAACTTTTTATTCCCAAAAAATTTAGCAGTAGAAGCAAATAAAGAAAATATGAGTAAATTAAAAGCAAAACAAGATTCTGCTAAATATCAAAAAGAACAAGATAAAGAAGAAGCAATGAAAACAGCAGATAAATTATCAAAAATATTATTAAAGATAAAAGTAAAAGCAGGAGAAAATGGAAAAATATTTGGTGGTGTATCTAGTAAAGAAATTGCCCAAGAATTGTCAAAACAGTATATGATACAAATTGATAAAAAGAAAATTGACTTAAAAGAAACAATCAAGACACTTGGTGTTCACAATATTGAAATAAAATTATTTGAAGGTGTTGTGGGAAAACTAAGAATTGATGTTATTTCTGACAATTAATTACATAATCTATACAAAAATAATAGAAAATTTGTAAAATTAAATCGAATAACAAATTGGAGGATGTAGCATGGAATTAGGAAAAGTACCACCACATGATGTAGAAGCAGAACAAGCAGTTTTGGGAAGTATGCTAACAGATAAAGATGCTGTTATCTCAGCAATAGAGGTTTTAAAAGAAGAGGATTTTTACAGAACAGATAACCGTGCAATTTATGAAGCGATTCTTAATCTATATAATCGAGCAGAACCAGTAGATATTATCACAGTAAAAGCAGAATTAGAATCTTTAGGAAAGTTTGAGCAGGTTGGTGGACTGGAATATTTAGCAAGTCTGCCAGATAAAGTTCCAACAACTGCAAATGCAACAAAGTATATAAAAATTGTAGAGGAAAAATCTACATTACGAAATCTTATCAAAACAGCCAATGAAATTATTGAATTGGGATATGACCCAACAGAAGATGTTTCAGACATTATGGAAGGGGCAGAAAAGAAAATCTTTAATATTATGCAAAACAATGATAAGAAGAGTTATGTAGCAATAAAAGATGTCCTTGTAGATAGTTTCACACAATTAGAAGAATTGTATAACCGAAAACAACATATAACTGGTGTACCTTCAGGATTTACAGAATTAGATTACAAGACAGCAGGATTTCATAGTTCAGATTTAGTACTAATTGCTGCTAGACCTGCCATGGGAAAAACAGCATTTGCATTAAATATTGCAACAAATGCAGCAGTACGTGCAAACGTACCAGTAGCTATATTTAGCTTAGAAATGTCAAAAGAGCAATTGGTAAATAGAATTTTATGTAGTGAAGCCATGGTAGACAGCAATAAAGTTAGAACAGGAAAACTAGAAGAAGACGATTGGACCAAATTAGCAGGAAGTATAGGACCATTATCAGAAGCAGAAATCTATATAGATGATACCCCTGGAATATCTATTGCAGAGATAAGGGCAAAATGTAGAAAATTAAAATTAGAAAAAAACATAGGAATGGTTGTAATAGACTATTTACAATTAGTACAAGGCAGTAACAAACGAAATGGAAGTCGTGAACAAGAAATATCTGAAATTAGTAGGTCATTAAAAATCCTAGCAAAGGAAATTGGCGTACCTGTCATTGCATTATCACAATTATCAAGAGCGGCAGAACAAAGACCAGACCATAGACCAATGTTATCAGACTTAAGAGAATCTGGAGCAATAGAGCAAGACGCGGACATTGTTATGTTTTTATACAGAGATGACTATTATAATAAAGATAGTGAAAAGAAAGATATTGCAGAAGTTATCATTGCAAAACACAGAGGTGGTTCAACAGGAACAGTTGAATTATTGTGGTTAGGAAACTACACAAAATTTGTCAACCTAGAAAAACGATTTGATGACTAGGAATAAAGGAGCATTTATGGGGAAAAGAATTAAAGAAGATTGCTATGTAAAAGTGGTAAAAACCATACAAAAATACAAACTAATAAACGAAGGAGATAAATTAGTAGTCGGTGTATCTGGAGGATCAGATTCTATGTGTTTACTAGAAATTCTTACAAAAATAAAACAACAAAATTGCCAAAGGAGACGTGCCTTTTTGGCAACAGAAAAAAATTGCCAAAATAACACGTCCCCTTTGGCAATTCATTTCGATTTTGTTGTTGCACATGTTAATCACATGATTAGAGAAGAAGCAAAGGAAGACGAAGAATTTGTCAAAAAATATTGTGAAAAAAATCAGATACAATTTTATACAACAAGTATAGATGTGCAAAAATTAGCCAATACTAATAAAATGAGTACAGAAGAAGCAGGAAGAAATGCAAGATATGCTTTTTTTGATGAGGTTTTACAAAAAATTGGTGGTAATAAAATTGCGATTGCACATAATAAAAATGATAAAGTAGAAACCATGATAATGAATGAGCTACGCGGGTGCGGAATACAAGGATTAATAGGGATAGAACCAATTAGAGGAAAATATATCAGACCATTAATTGCGTGTGAGAGAAAAGAAATAGAAGCCTATTGCGAAGAAAATCAATTACAACCAAGAATTGATAAAACAAATTTCGAAAATACGTATACGCGAAACAAAATTAGAAATGTTGTTATACCATATATTCAAAAAGAATTTAATCCGAACTTTATAGAAGCAATGGATAGACTATCAAAGCTTGTAACTGAGCAAGAAGCATACATTCAAAAACAAGTAAAAACAATATATAAAGAAATTTTAATAAAAGAAAATGTAAAAACAAATCAAGTAAAAATAGATAACCCAAAATTACATACAGATAAGCAAACATCAGAGGATAACAATAAGGAATTTATTCTATTAGATTTAAAAAAGTTTAACACCCAAGAAAAAGTAATAAAATCAAACATTTTAATATATACTATAACAAGACTTTTTGGCACCGCAAAGGGAATTGAAAAAATACATATAGAGGACATTCTTACATTATGTGCCAATAATATTGGAAACAAATATTTAAAACCAAACAAACATACAAAAGTTTTTGTAAAAAATAGTCAAATAAAAATTTCCAAGGAAATATAAGTATCCGTAACTTTATAGAACGTGTGGAAATATTGTAATAAAAAAGAAATACAAAAAACTATTGAAAAAGAAAAAACAATATGATAGAGTGCTAAAAGATATAAACATCAAGTATTAAGAGGAGGAATTATTTTGAAAAACGGAATTAAAACTTTAGCAATGTGGCTAATAATTATTGTTATATTTTTAGTCGTATTATCATCAATTGTAGAAAATAGCAATTCTAAACTGAAATATTCAGAATTAATTACAAACATAAACAGCAACAATGTAAGTTCAATTGTCATTAGCTCTGATGGACAGACAGCACAGGTAGAATTAAAAGATGATAATACTAGAAAAGAAACCACTATACCAGATATGGGAAGTTTCATGACATATATCGAAGAATTCTTAAATAATGGAAACTTTACATTAGAAGAAGAAGCAGAATCTATATTTGTAGCTTTACTTCCATTAGTAACACCATTTGCTATCCTAATTATATTCATGCTTTTCTGGTTCTTAACAATTGGTGGTGCGAATAGTGGAAATCCAGGAAGCAAAACCATGTCATTCGGAAAAAGTAAAGCCAGAATGATGACACCAGCAGAGAAAAACAGAATTACATTTGATGATGTAGCAGGTGTTGATGAAGAAAAAGAAGAATTAGAAGAAATTGTACAATTCTTGAAAAATCCAAAGAAATTTACAGATATGGGAGCAAGAATTCCAAAGGGTGTTTTATTAGTTGGTCAACCAGGAACAGGTAAAACATTACTTGCTAAAGCCGTTGCAGGAGAAGCAGGGGTACCATTCTTTATCATTAGTGGTTCAGACTTTGTAGAAATGTTTGTTGGTGTAGGTGCATCAAGGGTAAGAGATTTATTTGATCAAGCAAAGAAAAATGCACCATGTATTATCTTCATAGACGAAATTGACGCTGTTGGACGTCAAAGAGGTGCAGGACTTGGTGGAGGACATGATGAAAGAGAACAAACCTTAAATCAATTATTGGTTGAAATGGATGGATTTGCAGAAAATGAAGGTGTAATTGTCTTAGCTGCAACCAATAGACCAGATGTATTAGATAAAGCATTATTAAGAGCTGGAAGATTTGATAGACAAATTGTTGTAGGATTGCCAGATGTAAAAGCAAGAGAACAAATATTAGAAGTTCATAGTAGAAAGAAAAGACTAGCAGATGATGTTGACTTAAAAATTATTGCAAAAAATACATCAGGATTTGCAGGAGCAGACCTAGAAAATATTTTAAATGAAGCAGCACTTTTGGCAGCAAGAAGAAACATGAATGAAATTGGCATGCGAGAAATTGAAGATGCTATGATTAAAGTAACGATGGGACCTGAAAAGAAAACAAGAGTAAGAAGCGAAAAAGAAAATAAATTAGTAGCATATCATGAAGCAGGTCATGCAGTTGTAAGTCATTACTTAGAAACACAAGACCCTGTACATGAAATATCAATTGTACCTAGAGGTATGGCTGGAGGATATACGATGTATAGACCAACAGAAGATAAGAATTTCATGTCTAAAACAGAAATGGAAGAAAATATTGTTTCATTATTAGGTGGTAGAGTAGCAGAAGCACTTATCTTAAATGATATATCAACAGGTGCAAGCAATGATATTGAAAGAGCTACGCAAATTGCAAGAAGTATGGTAACCAAATATGGTATGAGTGAAAAAATAGGAGCATTGATGTTAGGTTCAAGCCAAGATGAAGTGTTCTTAGGAAGAGACTTTGGACATACAAAGGAATATTCAGAAGAAACAGCTGCGATTATTGATGAAGAAACCAAAAGAATTGTTGATACTGGATATAACAGAGCAAAGAAAATTTTATCAGATAATGTAGATAAATTACATCAAGTAGCAGGTATCTTGCTTGAAAAAGAAAAAATCAATTCTGATGAATTTGAAGCAATTTTTGGAGCAGAATAAAGTTAGAAGAGAGTGAAAACTCTCTTTTATTGGATAAAGAAAACCCCGCGTTTTACGTGGGGTTCTAAAAGCTTCTAGCTATGAGTGAAATAAATCTCCTCCTTTGATATAATATTTTTGGTT
>CASFHP010000024.1 GCA_949294555.1 uncultured Eubacteriales bacterium | reverse complement strand
TTGCTTTAATATCCACTCTGCAATAACTGTATAACCATCTATTGCTAATAATTTAATTTCTATCTTTTCTATATTTTCGTTCTTTACATGTTGCCATTCTTGATTAATTTCTTCAATAGTTGTATAAGGTTTCATAAATGGTGTTTCTTGATAAAAAGTAGTTTTATTGAATAAAGCAACTGCTTTATCTATATCTTTATTTAACCAATATTCTTTTAATTTATTTAACCAATCATTAACAAATTCTATATCCATATAATTAATTCCTTTCACTCAATAGTTATTTTTTAATTTTTTCTTTAATTATTTCTCCTAATTCTTCATACTTATCTGTATATAAATGATCTGCATCTTCTATAATTTGAATGTCACAATTTTTGATATTTTTATTCAAATATCCTTTTACCGTTTCAATGTCTTGTGTTAATACACATTCATCTATATCTCCAAATATAACTAATACTGGTATATCAATACTATTTAATATTTCACTTTTCCCATTCACACCATCAACATATCTTATAAAATCATTTTCTCCATGTGGTAGGAAATCCTGAAAATATGTTCCAGCTGAAATTTTGCCATTAGCATTTACAGAAAAATCAATTAATTCATTTTTCTTTCCTTCGCTTACTAATCTTGTTGATTCTCTTTTTGCTATCTCATATTCTTCTTCGCTTAAATATTTTATGCATTCTTGTGGTATATCGCAAGGTGCTAATAATACAATTTTCTTTATATTTTCATCTTTCTTTTTATCATAATAATAAATTACTTTATTGCAACCATAACTATGTCCTTCTAGAATAATATCTTTGTATCCTTTTTCTTTGGCATAATTAATTGCACCTTCAATATCTAATAAACAATCTATAAATTTTTCATAGCATCCACCAATTATTTCAAATTCATTACCTTTTAATAACTCCGAAATAAAATTAGTTCCTCTATTATTAAACGTTAAAAAACTAATTCCTTTATTGGTATAAGTTTTTGCTAATGTATCAAGAAACCTGTTTTCATAAAAATTGCCACATAATCCATGAACATGAATTACTATTGTATTGCTTTTTTCTTCTGGCTCATATAATATTCCTACCATTTCTATACCATCTATCGAATTCATTCTAACTAATTCTTGTTTCATTAATACCAACCTCCATCTACTTTTATTACAGTAGAATTTACAAAACTTGCGTCTTCACTTGCAAAATATGCACATAGTGGTCCTGTTAATAATATTGTTCCACCTATAATTAAATCTTTTGTTAATATTCCTGATATTATTGATAATGCAGTACAAATTACTGTAATTATAATATATTTTTTATTCATAAATAAATTTCCTTTTATATTTGATTTCAATTATTCTTACAAAATTATTTACTAATACTCTTTTAAGTTATATTTAACTAACCTGTCTCCATCGTATTCAAATTTTACTGTAAAAAATCCACTATCATTTTGTAATTTCTCCACAAAAATTTTGTCACCTTCCCAAGTGTTTAATTTTGTAACCTCTTTTTTATCAATCCATTGTAAATCTCCTTCATTACATTCTATCAAATCTCCTGTAAAATCATTTGAAGTAAACACATACATATATTCTGTTTCCCAATTTGTTGATACATAAGTTACAATAGTTCTTAATTTGTATGAGTTTAGTTTTAAACCTGTTTCTTCCGTTACTTCTCTTACGATGCATTCTTCAGGGCTTTCACCTTCCTCAAATTTTCCACCTATTCCTAACCATTTGTCTTTATTGATATCATTTTTCTTTTTTGTTCTATGTAACATTAAATATTTATTATCTTTTTCAATATAACATAACGTTGAAAGTATCATACTTTATCTTTCATCTCCTTTTTCAAGCCCTTTTTATAATTCTATTTCATCTAAATCATCTGGTACATATACATTTCCTTGAAAATATTCTTTTGCTTCTTTAGTAAATAATTCTTTTCTGTTTTCTATATCACTATCGATACAATGCCATAATAATAAATTCTTTATATTCAATTTGTTCATTGCAATAGCTACATCTTTTACTGTAGAATGATTTTTTTCATGTGGTTTTATTTTTTCCTTATCTTCTTCTAGACACATTGCCTCATGTAATATCCAATCAAAATTTTTAATTCTTGAATATACATTTTTACTACAAGGAACATCTCCTAGAAATGCTAATGTTTTTCCAGAATTTAGAGTTGTTTTAAATCCATATTGTATACTTTCAATAGATTCTGTATCAATTGCTTCTACTTCATAACCTATAATATTAAATTTCTTACCGTCTTCGCAAAAATAATATTTCACTATTTCTTTATATAAATCTTCATGGGCTTTATGGAATGTCTCTCTAATAAACATATCAACTATTTCTTTTATTTCTTCTGCACAATATATATTCAAAATGCCACTGTAATTGTGTTTGCTATATCGTTGCATAATATATCTTAAAAGTGGAATAATTCCCCATAAATGATCTATATGTTTATGAGATATAAAAATATCGTGTATTCTATTTATATCAATATTTTTCATTTTTAGATGATTTAATATTTGATTACCACTTCCAGTATCAATTAATAAATAATTTCCTTCGCCATTTTCAAGCAATGCACTTAAACTATAACAATTTATTGTTATTCCACTACCAGTTCCTAGAACTATAATTTTTTCCATATTCTTCCTACCTTTTAATCCTTTAAAATGTTTACAATTTCAATTGGTGCAATTAACTTGTTGTTTTGATTATAAACTGCTTTTTTAACATAACTTCCCCTTAGTTTATCATCCATTTTATTCATTATTTCACTATAATCAAACCATTTTACATCCAAGATTTCTTCTTTATCATATTCAATATTTTCTTTAATTAATTTAGCATTAAAAACTATCATTACAAATAAATCATCTTCTAGAATTCTGTTAGCAATGTAGCAAACACCATTTAACTCTACATCGCATCCGGTTTCTTCTTTAATTTCTCTAATTGCACCTTGTTCTAAACTTTCATTAAAATCTAAATGTCCTGCCGGAAAATTCCATTTTTTATAGCATTTTTTTTGGGCTTCTTGTACTAATAAATATTTTCCGTTTTTCTCTATAATTCCACCTACTATTACTTTCATAATCTCTCCTCCAACTATATTTCTTTTGAAATACTTAAATAATATTCAAGAATTCTTCTATCTCTTAGCTAAAAATTCATTTTATATGTTTCCACAATCCATATCTAAAACAACCTTAACATGAATTTCATTATTTTATACTTTTTCTAGTCCAAATCTTCCTCTTTTATGAAACATTATTGTATCTTGAAAACTAGTAAATTCAAGTATTACTGACAATTCTTTAACTCTAGCACTGCCACACATTCCACAGAACTTGTAAACGGAAACATATCGACTGGCTTTATACTATTAATCTCATAGCTTTCCTCTAACTCTTTTAAATCTCTCACTAGAGTTGCTGGATTACAGCTAATATAAACAAGCTTTTTAGGTTTTATTTTCAATATATTTTGAATACTCGTCTTATCAAGACCTCTTCTTGGAGGGTCTACCATCACAATATCTGGGATTATCTTTTTGTTATTAATTAAATCATCTAAAACCTCTTCTACGTCTCCTGCAATAAATTCTGCATTTTCTATACTATTCATTTTGGCATTTTGGGCAGCGTCTTCTACTGCTTGTTTTACAATTTCAATTCCATATACTTTTTTCGCATATTTTGCCATAAATAAAGAAATGGTTCCTATTCCGCAATATAAATCAAAAACAACATCTTTTTTAGTAATATTAGCAGATTCTACGCCGATAGTATATAATTTTTCTGCTTGCACTGGATTTACTTGATAAAAAGATAATGGTGAAATTTTAAATGTTAATTCTCCTAGTTTGTCTTCTATATATCCTTTACCATACATCGTGATGTTTTTTTCGCCTAATATGACATTTGTATTTTTCTCATTTATATTTTTAATGATTGTTTTAATCTTGGGAAACTTACTAGCTAGTGTTTCTACAAATTTTTTCTCATTTGGAATTTCGTTTCCATTGATAACAATAACTACCATAATTTCATTTGTTTTTTTGCCAATTTTGGTTACGATATGTCTTACTAATCCTTTTCTTGTATTTTCGTTATAGATAGATATATGGTTTTCTGCAATATAGTTTACAATATATTTTGCAATTTCTTCTGTTTGCTCGTCTTGAATTAAACATTTTTCTATTGGGATAATTTCATGTGTTCTATTGGCAAAAACGCCAATCACTGGTTTTCCTTCTTTATCTATGCCTACTGGATATTGTGCTTTATTTCTATAATGATATGGATTTTCCATTCCTAGGGTTTCTTCTACTTTGATTTTTGTTTGTAATGTTTTGTTTACTAAACTTTGAACTGCATTTCTTTTCATATTTAATGTTTCAGCATATTGAATGTGTCTTAAGCTACATCCACCACATCTTTTATATGTTTTGCAATCACTTTCTATTCGATTTTCTGATTTTTGTATGATTTCGATTACTTTTCCAAAGGCATGAGAAGATAACACCTTTACAATTAATATTTTGACCTTTTCTCCCTTGATACTGTTAGGAATAAATATGGTAAAATTATTAATTTTGGCGATACCTTCTCCTTCAAATCCATTATCAATGATATCTACAATATATTCTTCATTCTTTTTTACTGGTATTTCCATTTTCACCTCTCATAAACTTAATCTATTGCTTTTTTCATATTGGCAAATGTTTTTTCTTTCAATTCTTCTACCTGTTGTCTAATCGATTTATCACTATCTGGTCTAATTGGTTCTAATATTTTTAACGTTACATCTGGTTTTCTTTTAAATAATTTTCGCATTCCAGTTGGCTCTCTAAATGTAAACACACAAGGGATAATTGGAACTTGATTTCTAACTGCCATGTCAAATGCTCCGTTCTTGAAGTTTCGTATTTTTTTGCAATATGGCCATAAAGCAGCTTCTGGATAAACATGTATTATTTTGTTTTCTTTTAATGCATCATCAATTGCTTTTAAAAAATGCTTTTTGTTTTCTATACTTTTTGGTATTGGAATAGCTCTTAATAATTTTATTAATTTACGAACAAATGGAATTTTAAAACTTTCCTCTTGTGTTGTATAATATATGTTTTTATCTTTAAATGCTAAACCTATCATGGCACAATCTAAGAATAGGACATGATTTGATACACTAATTGCACCACCTGCTATATTTTCTATATTTTCTTGTCCTTCTATTTTTAAGTCATAAATCATTTTAGTTAAAATTTTTAATATTGGATAAGCTATACCATAATAAAGAAGGTCTGAACATATAGAAAAGAAGGTTTCTTCTTTTGGTATATATTCATAGTTTTCATCAATATGAAATTCACATGGGGTCCATAAGTCAATAATATTAGCATTTTCGTCCTCATTCCATACATTATCTATGTTCGTTTCTTGTTTCCATAGATTGATAATATCTATGTTTTCATTTTGTTCCAACGTTTTTGCTTCTTCTATAACATCCTTCATTTTCATCCCATTCCTTTATCATAAGATAATATTATGCAGAAAAATGGCTCTATCATTTTCTCGTAAAAAATTTTAGCCTTAGATTTTTCAAAAAATTCTCTATTTTTTCTGCATTTCTTTTATGACAATATCTGCTATTTTATCACAAGTATCTTTTTTAATATATTTTTCTTGATTTTCTACCATTTGATTTTGTAATGTTTCGTCTTGTATTAATTTTTTTGTATTCTCTACTACCTCTTCTATTGTATCACATTTTATTGCCATCTTTCTTTTACTAAAGAAATCTGCATTATAATTTTCACATCCTGGTATTGGCATTGTATGAATAAATGGTTTTCGCAAAGTTGCTATTTCTGTGGTTGTTAATCCCCCAGGCTTGCTAAGAATTATGTCACTAGCTTTCATATAATCACTGATTTTATCTGTAAAAGGTAGTATCATCATATTTCTTGCATGTTTATATTCCTTTTTTAACGTTTGCAATAATTCTTCATTATGTCCACAAGAGACAATAAAATTGACATCTTTTATTTCTTTTTGTAATCTTTTTAGCATTTCTGTTATGTTGCCAAATCCCATACTACCTGTTAAAATTAAAACATATTTTTCATTAACATGGAATTGTAATTTTTGTTTATAGCTTTCTTTATCATAATTTTTTCGATATGCTTTTGCTGTTGGAATTCCAAAAGGTAATAACTTTTCTTCTTGTATTCCTTTATTTTTAAAATTTGCTTTTAACTCTGCACTTGGTATCACAAAAGCATCTGGGTTTGTTTCTTCCCAAAATGGAATACATACATAATCTGTTGCTACCGCCATAAATTTTATATTATGTTCTTTTTTGATAGCTGTTAAGGATTGTGCAGCAAATAAATGTGTTGTGATAATATTAATTTATATACCACTTTAAATACTTTCCCATTTTCCTTTGTTGAATGGATATATAACTTATTTACTCGATTTCTCACGCGTTGATTTACAATATCTAAGTATTCAATAAAATCGGTTTCTATTCCCTTATCTAGCAAATTTTCTTGTATTGCTTTTGCTGCCGAGTTATGACCTCCTCCTGTTCCACAAGATAATATCAGTACCTTTTCTTTTGCATTTTTTCGTATCATTTTTTCTATTTTATGATAGAAACAGTCTAATTTCCCCCTATATTGCTTATTCCAAGGCTTATTTCTACCAAAATAGTGTATAATAACTGTATTTCTACAAATCCATTTTAACCCAATTGAATTTTGTGGATGATTGATATTATATGCATTTAGTGTTCTTTCTCCCAAATTATATTTTAAACTATCCACTAACTTTATTTTGTCCCCATACATTGATACTATAATATCTTGGTCTGGTAACAATAGTTTTTTATCATTGTTTTCCATAAACTCTGCTACTTCTTTTTCTATATCGATTGTTCTTAAATCGTTTAAATTCATCAAAAGAACACCTGTATTAATATATGGTTCATCCTCTTTTATGTTTAATCGAATTTCGTTTAACTTATGTAACGCTTTTTTTACATGTGTAGCAGCAACATAATATTTGCCATCAAATTTTGTTTCATATAATTCTTTTAATGGATTTATTACAACGGTGTCCGCATCTAAATACAATATTCTTTCTAAATCTTGTGGCAAGTATTTACTAGCAAACATTCTAAAATAGATTTCGGCTGGATATCGTTTTTCATATACAGGAAATTGATTGATTTCGTTTTCTGCTATCTTGATAAAATGTATATGAAATTGTTCTAAATTCAGATTCGTATTGATGGCTTTTAAATCAGATTGTTCTAAATCTCTATGTAATACATATATGTCAAAATGCTCTTTTGCATTAGAATACTGAATAGAATTTAATAATATATTTATTTGTTTTATATATTTTTTATTAATGGTTACTAAAATATTCATAAATATTTATTATTTTACCTCTCCCTCTATTCCTTCTTTTTCCTCTTCTGTGGTCTTTTCTTGTATGCTTGCAATGGTTTTCCAATTGCTTTGGATATATGCTTCATCTAATAAATCTTCAATATCTCTATATTTTCTTGTTAAAGATTGAACTTGTTCTGGAGATACCAATTTTTCATCTTGCAATAGTTGTAAAAATTCTGAATCGTTTAAAGATGCAATATATTTACCTGCCATGACATCTGCTATTCTTGTTCTCATATCTTTATAATATTTCTGAAAGGACTTTGATATATTTCCAGAAATCACTGAATGATACACTTTTTCAATATCTTTTTCTCTTTTTTCTTCATTATATCCTATCATTCTTCCTTCTTTCCATCTATGTTCATAATCAGATATATATAATTTTATTCTTGCATTTTTACTTGTATAATCTAATCCTAACTCTTCTTTGTCTTGATATCTTTTTTGATTTTTTGCATGTTCTCTTGCAATGTCCATTTCTTCTGCAATAGATTCTTTTAATGCCATTTTGATACCTGCTTCTGTAAAGTCCAAATCTTTTTCATCTGATTTTAAAATATATCTTATAAATCTTTCATCATTTTCACTATATTGTACTGTTGCTGGATTTTCCGCAGTTGTTGGATTTTCGCCTCTGATAATTTCATCTAAGTTTTCATCCATGAATATCTTTGCATATTTATCTCTTAATTTACGAATGGCTATTGGATATGTTGCTTGGTCTTCTGCTAACACAACATTGTTTACTGCTTTTTGATTGTTCAAATTTCTTAATTGATTCATTAATGTCATTGTCTCTGGAGACATAGTGATTTTTCCTTTTGTACTATTTGCAATTACATCATTGATAAAGATTTCTTTTAATTTTTCTGCTATTTTAGAATATGATTTTTCTTTATTTGCCAAATCAATTTCAGCTCTGTCAATTCCTAAAGCTGTCAATACTTGAATATAATCTTCATCTAGTGTATCTACAATCTTTCCTTCTTCATCTCTGATTAGCCCTTCTCGCAATCCATCTACCATGTCTAATGGAATATAAGAAATCTGGTCTGCTAGTCGCATTAAACAAGCTTCTGATGTTGCTGGTTCAATTTTTCTGTCAAACCCTTTAATGCCATAACATTTTAACATTTCTAGTTCAAAATCTCTTTCTGTTTTTCTTGTATCAGCCACATATTCTTTTTCTGGTTTCTCACCATTATGTGTATTAATTCCATCTATAATTAACCACAAAGAACTTTTTATTTTGTCTAATTCTTTTTGGCTGACTTGTGGATTATGTACTTTTATTTTCTCTATAATTTGCTCATACACATGGTCTGTAAATACCAATTCTCTTGCTCCAACAGTATTATGGCATACATTTCCTAATCCATCATCTTCTTGAATATTAGATATCCACCATTCTCCACTATGTCCTAAAAAAGTATGACCTATATCATAGTGTTTTGCCATAATCCCTACAATTTGTTCATTTAATCCTAATTTTTTGGCAATTTCCTTAGTAATTTTTTCTACATCTTCTTGATGTGTTTTTCTAACAGTTGTTTCGCCAGAAAATTTTCTAAGCCCTTTTACCATCATTGTTTCGTTACAGCTCTTCTTGTTATATAATGTTAAAACCATATCAATTTCATTAGCATATTTTTCCAATCTCTTTAAATCAATTGTTCTTTTAAATGCTCGCGTTTTGTCGAATAAACGTCCTGTCGTTTTTCTAATTGTATTTTTTATTTTCATTGATTATTTCAATCCTTTCTTACATTATATAAATTAACACTATCAGAATTATACCATAATTATTGAAATTTGTACATAATTACAAGTTTTATGCATTTTTTGACAAAATTATATGTGTTATAGTTCAGTGTACAATTCCTCAAGGATATATATATATTATATTTTAAGCGAGTTTCGGGGGGACCGACACGATATATACTCTTATTAAATCAGCGATAGTCCCATGGGAGCTGATTTAGTTAGAGTATGTAAAGTGTTGGGATAGCGAAAAATATAATATATATATCCTTGAGGAATTGTACACTGAACTGTAAAATTATGTTGAATTTGGTTGCAATTTATTGTTTTATTCCAGAAATACTTGTATATTTTGCGTTTTTATAATATAATTTGCCTTGGGAGGAATCGATTATGCCTAAACTATTTATATCTCATGGAGATATCATCTTAGATAATATCTATAATGGAGATTTAGAATTAATCAAACAAGATGGCGGTGGTAGTAACTGGAACACATTATACAACTTGTCTTATTTAAGCGAAACCTGTTATGCCGTTGGTACTTGTGGTAAAGATAAAGAAGGTGATATTGCCCTTTCTTCTTTAGAAGCTGGCAATGTTAATACAAGTCTTGTTCGTCGTGATGATATTTCAACTTCTATTATGAATATTATTATTCCAAATCAAAGTGAATTAGGTGATAATAGCATTATTCATAGTTGGTATTCACCTATAACCAATAAACGCACTTTATTTTTTAGAGATAATCTTCCAATAGAATTGCCAGAAGATATCTTAAAAAATGATATTTATGTTCTTTTAGATAAATTTGAAACCATTAATTTTGATTTTATCTCAAATCTTAAGAACAAAAAAGTTTGTCTAGACATTGGACATATTCGTTTTATTGAACATTTTACAAAACAATATTTAACTATGTTTTTCAAAACAGCAAATTTAATTCAATTGAATGAAACTGTAAAACCTTTACTATTTGAGCGTTTACAAATACAAAACGAATTTGATTTCTTTAATTTACTTGACTTAGATTTGTTGGTTGTTACAAAAGGAAAAAAAGGTGCTACCTTTATCTTTAAAGAAGGCAATGAATTAAAAGCCATTGATAAGGAACCTGAGGTTATTGCAAAGGTTGTTGATTCTTCAGGTGCAGGTGATGCTTTCTTTGCTTCTGTTATTCAAGGGTATGCCTATACAGATACCATAAATTCCGATTTTGTTAATAAGATATTTTCAACTGCTAATAAGGCTTCTAGAACTGTCATTAGCCAACTTGGTAGTAGGAGAAAATCTTAATATAGGAAAAATCTTATATCTATTTAAGATAAAAGCCAATTTCCTATACAATAAAATAAATAAAAAAATATTTAAGGAGGAAAAAATGAAAAATTTTGATGTTGCCATTATTATGGGAAGTGATTCTGATTTATCTATTATGAAAGATGCCGCTAAATTTTTAGAGGATATGGGTATCTCTTACGAAATGAAAATTCTTTCTGTTCACAGAACACCTGAAAAAGCTATGGAATATGCAAATAGCTTAAAAGAAAATGGTGTAAAAGTTGTAATTGCTGGTGCTGGAGGTGCTGCACACTTACCTGGTGTATTTGCAGCAATGTTACCTACTGTTCCAGTAATCGGTATTCCAATTCATACAAAAACATTAGGAGGCGTTGACTCTTTATATTCAATCGTTCAAATGCCTTCAGGAATTCCAGTTGCAACAGTTGCTATCAATGGAGCTAAAAATGCTGGTATCCTTGCAACTTCTATCTTGGCTGTTGGAGATGAAAATGTAAAAGAAAAATTAGCAGCTTATAAAAATTCTTTAAAAGATGCGGTTTCTAAAAAAGATGAAAAACTTCAAGAAATGGGATATGCAAATTATTTAGAAAATATGAATAAATAATCATTTATATTTGACGGGTGATGATTTTGGGGACGGAGCAAAAAATCATCATTTTAATAAAAATTATACTATT
Organism: uncultured Eubacteriales bacterium; assembly: GCA_949294555.1. GTDB lineage: Bacteria > Bacillota > Clostridia > TANB77 > CAG-508 > CAG-269. Next base: position 21,269 of record CASFHP010000024.1, on the reverse strand, counting down.
TTGTAAGTTTTATAGAATAGAATGATGATTTTTTGCTCCGTCCCCAAAATCATCATCCGTCAAAAAAATAAAGTTTGAAAGGAATGTGAAAAAATGAAAAAAATTAGTAGTGGTAAAGTTCGTGAAATTTATGAGGTAGATAATGACAAATTATTACTTGTTGTTTCTGATAGAATTTCTGCATTTGACTATATTTTACCTAATTTAATCCCTGATAAAGGAAAAATATTAAATCAAATTTCTGAATTTTGGTTTGATTATACAAAAAATATAATACCAAATCATGTTATTTCAACAGATTTGAAAGATTTTCCTGAAGAGTTCCAAACACCTGAATTTGAAGGAAGAAGTATGTTAGTTAAAAAATTAAAAATGATTCCAGTAGAATGTATTGTAAGAGGATATATTACAGGTTCTGGTTGGAAAAGCTATCTAAATGACAGAATTGTTTGTGGTATCAATTTACCAGAAGGTTTACAAGAAGCTCAAAAATTGCCTGAACCAATCTTTACGCCTACAACAAAGGCTAAAGAAGGGCATGATGAAAATATTTCTTTTGAAGAAGTTTGTGATTTAATTGGAAAAGATTTAGCTGAAAAATTAAGAGCTAAAACAATTGAAGTATATACAAAATGTTCTGAATATGCTGCAACAAAAGGTGTTATTATTGCAGATACAAAATTTGAATTCGGACTTGATGAAAATGGAGAATTAGTTTTAGGAGACGAGGTATTAACTCCTGATTCTAGTAGATTCTGGGTTGCAAAAGACTATCAAGTTGGAACAAGCCCAAAAAGCTTTGATAAACAATATCTTCGTGATTGGATAAAATCTACTGGATATAATCCTGAAGGAGATACACCAATTCCTGAAAACGTAATCATGACAACAAGACAAAGATATATTGAAGCTTATGAAATGTTAACAGGAAAAAAATATGAATAATTCTAAAAAGGGATTTTGGGGACAAACTCAATTTTCCTTTTTTGATTATAATCTTAAAAAACATAGAATATAAAAGAATGAAGCAATTTTGTATAAGCTAAATTTTCATAGAAATTCTAAAATAAAAAAGTGAGCCTCTTTCACTCAGCCCTCAAAATTCGAACGAATTTTTCAAGCGTGAACATCCCTCACTTTTTTCTTTAATAATTTCTAAATTCAAATTTAGATACGCAAAATCGTTTCATTCTTTTATATTCTATATTTTTTTGTGCTTAACTTCTTAAAAAAAGGAAAATTGAGTTTGTCCCCAAAATCCCTTCTTTAATTAAAATTTAATTTTTTCAAATCTATCTTTTTCAAGTGTTTCTGGTACTTCAATTGGATATGTTCCTGTAAAACATCCATAGCAGAAATCATTTATTTTACATCCTTTGGCGATTTCTTTTAAGCTATCCATGCTTAGATATTCCAAAGAGTCTGCTCCAATTTTTTCTTGAATCTCTTCTTTTGTCATTTGATTTGCAATTAATGCTTCTTTTTTATCAACGTCTGTTCCAAAATAGCAAACCCCTACAAAAGCTGGTGATGCGACTCTTATATGTACTTCTTTTGCTCCTGCTTCTTTTAGCGTTTTTATGATTCTTGTTATGGTTGTTCCTCTTACAATTGAATCCTCTACTAAAACAATTTTCTTTCCTTTTACGGTTTCTTTTAAAGGATTTAGTTTCAATGCTACCAAATCTTTTCTTTTACTCTGTGCGTTTTGTATGAAAGTTCTTCCGATATATTTGCTTTTTGTAAATACCATGTCATAAGGTATTTTTGATTCTTTTGAATATCCTAAAGCTGCGTCTAATCCAGAATCTGGAACACCTGCTACAATATCCGCATCTACTGGGGCTTGTCTTGCTAAGTATCTTCCTGCATTCTCTCTGAATATATGTACATTGATTCCATCTATAATAGAATCTGGTCTTGCAAAATAGATATATTCAAAGATACACATTCCTTTTCTTTCATTTGGCATATATTTTTCACTTTTCACTTGATTATCTGTAACAACTACAATCTCTCCTGGTTCAATATCTCTTTCAAATGTTGCACCTGTAATGTCTAAAGCACAGCTTTCTGAAGCAAACACAATATCTTCTCCTAAATGTCCCATACATAATGGTCTAAATCCTTGTGGATCTCTTACAGCAATCAATTTTTGAGATGATATGATTAATAAAGAATAGGCACCTTTTAAAATTTTCATTGTATTTTTTATAGCTTCTTCTATTGAATTTGTTTTTATTCTTTCTCTTACAATAATATGACAGATAACTTCTGTATCACTAGTTGTTGTAAAAATAGCACCTTCGTCTTCTAGTTCTCTTTTTAGTTCTAAAGCATTGGTAATGTTTCCATTATGCACAATTGCTAAATTTCCTTTTTTATGCCTTACAACCATAGGTTGTGCATTTTCTTTTCTACTTTCTCCTGTTGTTGAATATCTAACATGTCCAATTGCCATTTTACCTGTTGGTAATGAATTTTGAACATGTTTTGTAAATACCTCGGATACTAAACCTAAATCTTTATGAAAATGAATAACACCATCTTCATTCACTGCAATTCCACAGCTTTCTTCCCCTCTATGTTGAAGCCCTGATAGTCCAACACATACAGGTGTTACTACATCCTCATTATTTTTGATTCCATAAATTCCATAAATTCCACATTCTTCTTTTATTTTTTTTCCAAACATTTTTCCACTACTCTCTTTCTATTTTGTTTATATGATAAATTTATTATATAACAAATTTTGTTTTTTGTCTTTGTCATTTTTTTCCTTCAATTTGACATTTGATTGTGTTTTTGCTACAATGCAATCAACTATACAAATTTATATAAGGAGTTGTTTTTATGTATAATTTAGTTGTTTTTGCTTCTGGCAATGGCTCTACACTACAATCTATTATTGACGCTATTGATAAAAAAGAATTACATTCTCAAATTGTATTAGTTGTTTCTAACAATCCTGATGCTTTTGCATTAGAAAGAGCCAAAAAAGCAAATATTCCTACTTATGTAATTAAAAATAAGAATTATCAAGATATTGATAATGAATTATATGAAGTATTATCTCATTATGACATTAACTTAATTGTTCTAGCAGGTTATTTAAAATTAATTGGTGATAAACTACTTTCTAATTATACAATCATTAATACACATCCTTCTTTACTTCCTAAATATGGTGGTAAAGGAATGCATGGTATGCATGTCCACAAAGCAGTTATCGACGCTAAAGAAAAACAAAGTGGCGTAACTGTTCATTATATCAATAACGAATATGACAAAGGTAATATCATTAGTCAAACTGTTGTTGATGTTTTAGAAACAGATACCCCTGAAACTTTAGCAAGTAAAGTACAAGCTGCTGAAAAAATTCAATTAGTTAATGTGATTAAGAAATTTGAAACAGGTGAACTTTAGTATCCAATTGGGGACAGAGATGATGATTTTGGGGACGGAGCAAAAAATCATCATTATATATTCTTAAAATTATATTATAAATTATTTTTCAATAATGATGATTTTTTGCTCCGTCCCCAAAATCATCATCTCCGTCCCCAATTAGCCTAATGTTCGTAAATTTCTCCAATATCTTTTCTATAATCTAAATTATCACTAATATTTCCTTCTAGTGCTTTATATGCCTTTTCTTTTGCTTCTTCTAATGTATTTCCCATTGTTGTTATACCAAATAATCTTGAAGTCCCCACAGCTTCATAAGTATTCCCTTCTACTGGTTTTGTGCTTGCAAAATATATTTTAGCACCACTTTCTTCAATTGCTTTTTTATTGACTGTAAATCTACATGGTTCTTTACTTTTTCTAATTGCATAATCTGGACTTACGACATAAATCGTAAATGTATAATTCTTTTTAAATTTGCAATTTTCTGTACTTAATTTTTTATTAAATATATTTTCTAATACTTCTGTAAATGGTGTTTCTAAAGAGTTTAAAACATTTAACGCCTCTGGATCTCCAAATCTTGCATTAAATTCGATAAATTTAATACCATCTTTACATTTGAAAAATCCACCATAGATAACACCTGTAAATTCTAAGCTATCTTTATTGACATATTGAATGGTATCTTTTATTAATTTACTACATACATCTACATCTTTTTGCTCTAAGAATGGTAATAATCCATTTTCAAAACTAAGACAACCCATTCCACCAGTTCCTGGTCCTTTATCTTTATCAAAACGATATGGATAATCAAAAGTAATTGGTGTTACGACGATATTTTCGCCATCTGTTAATGCCATAACAGTAAATTCTCTACCTTCTACTTTATCTTGTACAATAACACTTCCATCAGATTCTAAACAAGATTTGGCATAATCATATCCTTCTTGTTTTCCTTTAAAATGGATACCGCCTACTTTAACACCTTTTCCTCCTGTTAATCCTTCTGGTTTTACAACAAAACTATCATCATTGTAGTTTTTCATAACTTCATCTAATTCTTCAATAGTTTTAACACTTTCATTTTTGATAATCATTTCAGGTGCTAATTGTTTTACAATATCTAAAGCATAGGTTTTACTCCATTCTACTTTTGCACCTTTTGATGTTGGTCCAAAGGTTTGTAATCCAAGCTTTCTTGCTAAATCAATTAATCCTTCTTGTAGCAAATTATCTTGGCTAACAACTGCTGCTTGAATTCCTTCTTCTTTTACAAATTTTTCTACAAGTTCTTTATCAAATGGGTCTCCTATGATATATTTTCCATTTGATTTTTCTACTTGCTCTACAATTGATGGATTCGCATATGGTAATATCGCATATAGCGCATATCCTTTTGCAATTTGTTCAGCAAGTACGGCTTCTCTTCCACCATTTCCTAGTAATAGACATTTTTTCATTTATCTATCCTCTCCTTTATATTTATTTTTTCTTATTTACTATTACATAAATTATAATATATAATAATGAGATTGGTAATATTGGTATAATTGAAAATCCAATTAAATTCAAAACTAATGTATGTACCAATGCATCCATACCATATTCCATCACTGGGTTAAATAGCCCGTCCTCCAGTCGAAGAACCAAAGAAAAATGCATATATGCCTGATGCAAAATATAAGCCCCAACAAGCAATACAAATATAAAATATGATCTTTCTAACATTTATCTTTTTTGAAATATTTCTATGATTTCCTTTTATTTCTGTTTTATTTTCTTTTCTAATTCTCTTAAATGTAATAAAATAATATATTTGGTATCCAATCCATAAAATGATTATAGGTATTATAATAAGATTAGTAGGAAAATCCGACACTGAATCAATTATCTCCCCCCAAACATCACTTAGAAATTCTCCAATCGCATACAATCCATAATACGTTTTAATCCCATAAAATTCTATACTATAACCAGTTATGGCATAATATATACACATAATCATTATAATAATATATGGTAGTAATGCAATACCTAATAGTATATTTTTTATATGTTTTTTGGTTTTATTTCCCATGATTATTCCCCTTTTTTATTTACTATTACATAAATAACAATATATAATAATGAAATTGGCAATATTGGGACAATCATAAATGCAGATACATACCAGTTTAATGTAAATTCTAATGACCCTAATATTCCGTTTTCCAGTCACGACAGATGTGAAAAATATAGGTATACCTTGTGCAAAATATAAACACCAACCAATGATAGCCATATAGAATAATAAATTTCTAAAATTTGTATTTTTAACAGTATTTTCATTTTTAACAATATTTTTATTTTCAGATTCATTTTCAATTTCAATTTTACTTTTACTCTTTTTAAAGGTAATAAGATAACATAGTTGGTAGCCAATCCATAGACAAATTATCAAAACGATTGGCAAACTATAGGGCAACGATGCAAATGTTATAAACCACATAAAAAAGACGTTGTTAAGCAAACTGCCAATTGCTTGAAATCCATATATAATTTCTTCCTCACCAGGAGCTCTATATCCCCCAATAGCATAACATATACACATATATATTAAAATAACATAAGATAATAAGGATATACCAAATAATATATGTTTTATATATTTTTTATTTTCATTTTTCATGATTATCCCCTTTTACAGTTGGACTATTAAAACCTGCCAACTTTTAAAGCTATTTCTAAAGGCATCATAGTATAGATATTTTTCATTATCTATCTTCTCCACTATACTCATTTTCCACTTGTAGTAGATTATACTCAGAAGATAACGTTTTTCTTAATTGTTCTGCATTTTCAAATACAATTCCATGAATTCCTACTTTTTCTGCATTTTTTACATTTTTTTCATAGTCATCTATAAATAATGTTTCGTCCGCTACAATTTTAGTTTGTTCTAATACAGTTTCAAAAGTTTGCACTTCTGATTTTGTTGTTCCTATATCATAAGAAAATATCTTTCTGTCAAAAATTCTTAAGTCCTCATTTCTTTCTTCAATATATTTCATCCATTCTCTTACATAGTCGGATAATAATATTAATTGATAGTTTCTTTTTAATTCTCCAACAATCTTCATTGTTCCTGGAACTGGTCTATTTAAATTTGAACGAATAGCTGTCTTTAGTTGGTCTATAGAAATATTCCAGTTTGTTCCCTGCAATAATTCTTTCATATATTCTTCTTCACTTAAATTTCCTCTCATCAGGTCTAAAAAGACTTCATTTTTAGATAATCTTTGTCTTTCAAATTCTTCTTCTGGAATTGCATATTGTTGTTCTAATAATTTTTCAACTCCATGATATCCTGATATAATGACTTCTGACATGTCAAATATTATATTTTTAATCATTGCTTATATCCTTTCTAAACATTTACTTCTATTGTAGCATCTTGTCCTAAATCTTTATATTTCTCTAAAACTGGATTCACTCTTTCATTTATAAAGTCTTCTACTTGGCTAACTGCTCTTCCGCATAAATGGTCTGGATTTAAGATATGTAGAATTTCTTCTTCTGTTAATCCAAATGTTTCATCCGCTGCAATTCTTTGCACTAAATCATTTGGTTTTCCAAATTCTTTTACTTGTTTTCCAGCTTCCATAGAATATACTCTAATTTTTTCATGTAATTCTTGTCTATCTCCACCTTTTAGAACAGCATTCATTAAAATTTCCTCTGTTCCCATAAATGGTAATTCTTGCATCATATTTGTTTTTATCACATTCTTATATACTACAATATCGCTTGAAATATTAGCATAAAGAATTAAAATCGCATCTACTGCTAAAAAGCTTTCTGGTACACAAATTCTTTTATTTGCTGAGTCATCTAATGTTCTTTCTAACCATTGTGTTGCAGCCGTAATACTTGGGTCCATTGCCAATGTCATAACATGTCTTGATAAAGAATTGATTCTTTCACATCTCATAGGATTTCTTTTATATGCCATAGCTGATGAACCAATTTGTCCTTTTTCAAATGGTTCTTCTAATTCTTTTTCATGTTGTAATAGACGCATATCATTTGCAAATTTAGAACAACTTTGTGCAATTTGTGATAATAAGTTTAAAACTCTTGAATCTAGTTTTCTTGTATAGGTTTGTCCTGATACATTATATACTTTTTCAAATCCCATTTTTTCAGCAATTTTTCCATCGATTTGTCTTACTTTTGTCTCATCTTTGAATAATTTCATAAAGCTTTCTTGTGTTCCTGTTGTTCCTTTGCAACCTAATAATTTCATATGGCTTTCAACAAATTCTAGTTCTTCTAAATCTTCTAATAAATCTTGCATCCATAGAGTTGCTCTTTTTCCAACAGTTGTTAATTGTGCTGGTTGGAAATGGGTATATCCTAAACAAGTTACATCTTTATTTTTTTCTGCAAATGCTTTTAAGTTTTTGATAACAATAATTAATTTTTCTTTGATTAAATTTAATGCTTTAGACATTAAAATAACATCTGTATTATCTGTTACATAACATGAAGTTGCTCCTAAATGGATAATTGGTTTTGCCTTTGGACATTTTAATCCAAATTCATATACATGTGCCATCACATCATGTCTACATTCTTTTTCTCTTTTGGCAACAATGTCGTAATCAATATTGTCTACATTTTTCTTCATTTCTTCAATTTGTTCGTCTGTTATATCAATTCCTAATTCTTTTTCTGTTTCTGCTAATGCAACCCATAATTTTCTCCATGTTGAATATTTTTCATTATTTGACCATATTCTATTCATTTCTGGACTGGCATATCTACCAGAAAGTGGTGTTTTATATATATTATTGTTTTCCATTTTTTCAATCCTTTCTTTTTCTAATTGAGAACGATGATGATTTTGGGGACGGAGCAAAAAATCATCATTAATAATTCTTTCATGCTATAGTTATATATATTAATTTGTAACAATGATGATTTTTTGCTCCGTCCCCAAAATCATCATCGTTCTCAAATTATTATCTATAATAGTTAACCCCTGCTTCAAAAATCTTTTGATCTTTCTTGCCTGGCATATTTTTCAAGATATCTCTATAACATCTTTCTGAATGTCCCATTTTTCCTAAGATTCTACCGTCTGGGCTAGTAATACCTTCAATGGCATCTATTGAACCATTTGGATTAAAGTCAATGTCATATGTTGCATTTCCATCAAAATCAACATATTGTGTCGCAATTTGTCCATTGGCAATTAATTCTTCTTCTAATTCTTTTGAAACGATAAATCTACCTTCTCCGTGTGAAATTGGAACAGTGAAGACTTCTCCTAATTCTACTTCACTAAACCATGGTGACATTTTTGATACCACTTTTGTATTTACCATTTTTGATTGGTGTCTTGAAATGGTATTAAATGTTAAAGTTGGCATTGTGTCATCCATTTCTCTAATTTCTCCATATGGTAATAATCCTAATTTTACCAATGCTTGGAATCCATTACAAATTCCTAACATTAATCCATCTTTTTCATATAGATGTTTATGGATTAAATCTTTTAGTTTTGGATTTCTAAAGATACTACTAATGAATTTTCCTGAACCATCTGGTTCATCTCCGGCACTAAATCCTCCTGGGAACATAATGATTTGCGCTTTTTCTATTTCTTTTGCAAATAGCTCAATAGAATCTTGTATGTCTTGTGGTTTTAAGTTCTTAAATACTACTGTACTAACTCTTGCACCTGCATCTTCAAATGCTTTTGCTGAATCATATTCACAGTTTGTTCCTGGGAATACTGGTATAAAGACATGAGGTCTTGTAATTGGTAATTTTCTTGTAATTGTAGGTGTTTTTTGACTTAAGATGTTTCTTGCTTCACCTTTTTGCTCTACTCTTGTTGGGAATACTTTTTCTAATGGTTCTTCCCAAAGTTTGATTAATTCCTCTAAGTCTAATACAACATTTTCATTTACCACAATTGTTTTCTCACTTATTGTGGTTCCTAATAATTCTAATTTTGCATTATCGATATCTTCTGCTGTTTCTAAAACAAATGAACCATATAGTGGTGTAAATAAGTCTTCTGTATTTTCAAACTTAAATCCAATCTTATTTCCTATACAACTCTTTGTTATGACATCTGCAATACCACCATTTTTGATTGTGCTTGATGATAATACTTTTCCGTCATTGATTAATTTATGTACCAATTCAAAGTTTTCTTTTAAATCGTCAAAGTCAATGATATTTTCTTTTCCCATTTTTGTTTTTAGTAGATATACTTTTGAATTTGCTTTTTTGAATTCATTTGAAACTACTTTTGTTGTGTCTACATCACCAATACAGAAAGATACTAATGTTGGTGGTACATCTAGCTCATTATATGAACCTGACATACTATCTTTTCCTCCAATTGCTGCTATTTGTAATTGTTCTTGTACATAGTATGCTCCAAGTAATGCTGATAATGGTTTTCCCCATCTTTCTGGCTCATTTCTTAATTTTTCAAAGTACTCTTGTAATGTCAAATATGCTTTTTTGTAATCTCCACCAAGTGCTACATATTTTGCAACTGATTCTACGATTGCATATACAGCTCCATGGAATGGACTCCAACTTGCAATATATGGGTTATATCCATATGTCATGATTGTTCCTGCATCTGTATATCCTTTTAATGTTGGGATTCTTGCTACCATTCCTTCTGCTGGTGTTAATTGATATTTTCCACCAAATGGCATAATAACGGTATTTGCTCCGATTGTACTATCAAATCTTTCTACCAATCCTCTTTGTGAACAACAATTTAAATCTGTAATGGTTTCTTTCCATGTTTTTTCTATGTCATCTACTGATTTAGTTGCAAAATAGTTTTCTGTTTCTTTTGGTTTTGTAATTTTTGCATTGGCATTTTTTACATCACCATTTGTATTTAAGAATTCTCTTGAAAGGTCAACAATGACTTTATTTCTCCAATACATTTTTACTCTTGGTTCTTCTACAACTTTTGCAACAACTGTTGCTTCAATATTTTCTTTTTCAGCTAATTTAATGAAATTTTCTACATCTTTATCAGCAACAACCACTGCCATTCTTTCTTGTGATTCTGAAATGGCAAGTTCTGTACCATCTAATCCTTCATATTTTTTAGGCACTTTATCCAAGTTTATTTCTAATCCATCTGCTAATTCTCCAATAGCTACTGATACACCACCAGCACCAAAGTCATTACAACGTTTGATTAATTTGGTTACTTCTGGGTCTCTAAATAATCTTTGGATTTTTCTTTCTTCTGGTGCATTTCCTTTTTGTACCTCTGCACCACAGCTTGTTAAAGATTCACTATTATGTGCTTTAGATGAACCTGTTGCTCCTCCACAACCATCTCTACCAGTTCTTCCACCAAGTAGGATGACTTTGTCTCCTGGCTCTGGTCTTAATCTGATAACATTTTTAGATGGTGCTGCTCCCACTAATGCTCCAATTTCCATACGTTTTGCTACATATCCTGGATGATAGATTTCGGCAACTTGTCCAGTTGCTAAACCAATTTGATTTCCATAAGAGCTGTAACCTCTTGCAGCTTCATTTGTCAATTTTCTTTGTGGTAATTTATGTGGTAATGTTTCTTCAATGGTTTGTCTTGGATCTCCACAACCTGTTACACGCATTGCTTGATATACATACACACGTCCTGATAACGGGTCACGAATCGCTCCTCCTAAACAAGTAGCTGCTCCACCAAATGGTTCGATTTCTGTTGGGTGGTTATGTGTCTCATTTTTGAACATGATTAAATATTCTTCTTCTTTTCCATCTACCATGATATTGGCTTTAATGCTACAAGCATTAATTTCTTCTGATTCATCAAGATTTTTTAAGACTCCTCTTTTCTTTAATTCTTTCGCAACAATAGTTGCAACATCCATTAAAGAAATATCTTTTTTTCTATCTTGATATACAAATTTTCTAGATTCTATATATTTTCCATATATGTCTTTTAATAAATCCCATTCAATATCAATTTCTTCTAATCTGGTAAGAAAAGTTGTATGTCTACAATGGTCTGACCAGTATGTATCAATCATCTTCATTTCTGTCATTGTAGGGTCTCTTTTTTCTGTATCTCTAAAATATTCTTGACAGAATTTTAAATCTGCAATATCCATAGCAAAGCCATATTTTTCATAGAATTTTTCTGTATCATCATCTGTCATGTGAATAAATCCATCTACGACTTGTACATCTTCTGGCTCTACCAATTTATCTTCTAATGTTTCTGGTTTTTCTAAACTTGCTTCTCTGGCATCTACTGAGTTGATTAAATAGTTCTTTATGGTTTTTAATTCTTCATCAGAAATATTTCCTTTTAATATATATACTTTTGCAGATTTACAAGTTGGTCTTTCTCCTCCACTGATGATTTGTAAACATTCTTCTAATGAATTTGCTCTTTGGTCAAATTGTCCTGGTAAATATTCTACTGCAAATACTTTATCATTTTGATCAAATGTATAATTTTCATCAAAATAGTCATCTACTTGTGGCTCTGAAAATACAGTTGTTTTTGCTTTGTTGTAACTTTCTTCATCCACTCCAGATACATCATATCTGTTTAAGATAACCACTTGCTCTAGTCCTTTTATCTGTAAGTTTTCTTTTAAATCCTCTAGGATTCCTTTTGCTTCTACATCAAATCCTGGTTTTTTTTGAACATAAATTCTTCTTACCATTTAATAATTCCTCCTTTATTTTGGTAATAATTGATTACATCACTTTTATTTCCTTGTTTCCTTTAACCACCTTCCCAATCACATAAGCTTTTTCGCCTTCTTGCTCTAATACTTTTAATGCTTTTTCTTTATCACTTTCTGGAACAATGATTGCCATACCAATTCCCATGTTAAAGGTATTATACATATCTCTTTCTGGGATGTTTCCTTTTTTTTGGATTAATTTAAAGATTTCTGGTACTGGGTATGCATCTTTTTGGATTTCTAATGAAACATTGTCATTTAACATTCTTGGCATATTCTCATAGAAACCACCACCAGTTATATGAGAAATTCCTTTTACGGTTACTTCATCTATTAATTTTAAAACTGGTTTTACATAGATTTTGGTTGGGGTCAATAATGCTTCTCCTAATGTCATTCCTAATTCTTCTCTATATTCTCTTAAATTTTCTTCATTGACATTAAATATTTTTCTAACTAAAGAAAATCCATTTGAATGAACTCCTGAAGATGTTAGACCAATCACTACATCTCCTTCTTCGATATTGTCAGGATTGATAATTTTAGCTTTATCTACAACACCTACACTAAATCCTGCTAAGTCATATTCATTGTCAGAATATAGTCCTGGCATTTCTGCTGTTTCTCCACCAACTAATGCACAACCTGCTTTTTTACACCCATCTGCTACACCCTTTACAATACTTGCTACCATTTCTGGAATGTTTTTCCATAATGATATATAGTCTAAGAAAAATAATGGTTTTGCACCACAGCAAACAATATCATTCACACACATTGCAACACAATCTTGTCCAATGGTATCATGTTTATCAAGCAAAAAAGCCAATTTTAGTTTCGTTCCCACTCCATCTGTTCCTGAAACTAAAATAGGCTCCTTCATTTCACTTATATCTAACTTAAAAAGACCTAACTTAAAAAGACCCCCAAATCCTCCAAGGTCTGACATAACTCCTTTTGTATATGTTTCTTGCACACTTTTCTTCATTAGTTCTACTGCTTTATATCCTGCTGTTACATCTACACCAGCTTCTTTATAGCTTTCACTAAAACTTTTTTCCATCTGTTTTCTCCTTTCATATTCTACTCTAATATGATACTATATTTTTTGACTTTTTACAAGGTTTTTAGCGAAAATTTGGTAATTCTTTCTCCTTTTCTTTTCATTTCTCGTTATACTGAAAAAAATCTACTGTTATCTTATGATTATCTATGATTTTTTCATATATAATAAGTCATTGCATTATCCTATTTTAAATGATATAATTTTTTCAAACATTTAAGGAGGATATCTTATGAAATTAATTTGCATTACTGGAAAAACAGGATCTGGAAAATCAAGCCTTGGAACATTGCTTGCTCAAAAATTAAATGGTCTATATGTTGATATTGATAAAATTGGGCATCAAGCAACTTCGGACCCTGTTATTTCAAAAAAACTTTGCAATATATTCGGTGATAACATATTAGATAAAACTGGAATTATAGATAGAAAAAGGTTGGGCAATATTGTATTTAGCGATACAGATAAAATGCAGATATTAACAGATATCACATGGGAATATATGGAACAAGAATTAGATAAAATTTTGTTGCAAAAGCAACCATATTTTATTTTTGACTGGGCTTTACTTCCTAAGGTAAAATATTGGGATATGTGTGACATGAAAATATTAGTTACTTCTGATGATAACATTAGAAAAAAAAGAATATTAGAAAGAGACCATATTTCTGAAGAATATCTCGAAAAAAGAGAATCTGCTGCTTTGGATTATTCTACATTATCATTTGACTATATTTTTAATAATGACTATACTAAGGAGACAACAGATGCTTTTGTTGAAATGATATATAACGATGTAATAAAATAAAAAATACAGGTATAAGAAAAATCTTATATCTGTATTCTATTCTAAAATTCAAAGTGCAATATATTTATATCAAATATTCATCAGACATACAATTATAACGACAACAATTGATATAAAAAACATTATCAAAATATAATTTCTAAAATAATCTTTAATTTTATAATACTTTTTGCCATCATCTTCTTCTATTTCATCATTGCTATCTTCAGATATACTGCTACTAAACACACTTGATACAATTTCTAATGCTTTGTCATAATCTTTTTTATTTACAAAAATTTTCTTTTCTTGTAATGATTCCCCATAATATAAATTCATATAAGACCCACTTCCATAGTCTTTTCTAACGAATGGAATTTTATTATCTTCTAACAAAGAACACACTTGTTTTATTTCATTTTCTAGTATGCTTGAAAACAGTTCTACATCATTTTCATCTTGTTTCTTCATTTTTCAATCCACCTTTCTTATCCATAATAATCTCCATAACCTCTTCTGGTAAATATTTAGATACATCTTTCCCATTTTCCAATAATTCCATAACCATACTAGAACTAATATTTCCTAAATTTCCAGCTCGGATATAAATTGTATCTAATCCTGAAACTTCTTCGTTAATGGATGCCATATTTTCTTCATATTGGTAATCCATACCATTTCTAACCCCTCTTACTAGAAGGGTTGCATTATGGGCTAGTGCCGCATCAACGGAAAGATTATCATAGCAGATAACAGAAACATTTGTTAAATTTCGATTAACAAGAATTTTTTCAATCACTGTTTTCATAATTTCTTTGTCGTATCTTCTCTTTTTGTCTGGATGAACACCAATTCCTATTACTACTTTATCAAATAATTGTGCTGACTTTGTTACTACATGTAAGTGCCCATTGGTAAATGGGTCAAAACTTCCTGCATAAAATCCAATTTCCATATTGTCCCCCTTATTATTACATTTATTCCTCTTTGTATTTACTATTTTACAATATTTTATATGTAGTTACAAGTATATAAGCTAAAAAAAAGAGAAGGCATTTTCCAGAAATCACTTTCTGAAAAATGCCACCTCTTTTTAACGTGGTGGGTTTAATAAAAACTGTCGCCATGTGCAATTATTCTTCTTGCAAGTTTCACAATTCTTGCTTCCATAATCGCACTCTGGACTAGCTGTTTTCAGTGAATTATAGAACTTATAAGTTCTTTCTTTTTCTGCTTCCCACTCTCTACTCATAATGCTCTCTCCTTTCTCCCAAATTTGGGAGGCTGTTAATAGTTACATGCAAACCCTTTTGGGCTTTGCTACTTATTATTATACTATACTTTCCATAAAATTGCAAAAATAAACGACTTGAAATTTAATTATTTGCTTTAAGTTTCTTTATAATCTTATTATTTTTTTATTGCATATCATATTACGGAAATTTGACTGTTAATTAAATATTATTCAAATATAAAAAGCTTTAAAATATCTAATGTTTTTGAAAAAAATATCAGTATTGTTAAAAACACTAACAAATCCTGTAATATCAAAACCATTTATTGATGAACTTCTTTCTAATATTGCATATTTTACGTAAAATTCTTAAAAAATGAATTTTTGAAAAGCATTTGACATATAATAAAAAATGTAGTATACTATATTTAGCTTAAGCAAGAGAATAATCGAAGAACTCAAATGTTCACGAGATATGTTGACCACATATCTCTTTTTTTGCAAAAAAATAAAGGCAGTTGACCAGACTGCCTTTGATTAGTTTGTACTAATCTTGAGAATTTTGGTTTTCATCGTTTTTACTATTACTAAGTAATAATAAAACGATTAATCGCCAAATCAAATCGAAAGAACTCAAGATGTTCACCTCCTTTCTCAAAGTTTTCCTTTGGAAAAGGATGGATTTATTATACTTTAATTTTATTATAAAGACAATGTTTTTCCCCACAATTCCAACAATTGTTTTTTATTTCTACTTTTATATCCATTTGCTTGATTTCTACATTTTAAAAATAGACAAAAAATAATATCAAGAGAATCACCCAATTCCTTGATATTACTGTGGTGCGGATGAAGGGACTCGAACCCCCACGCCGTTGGCACTGGTTCCTAAGACCAGCGCGTCTACCAGTTCCGCCACATCCGCATATATAAACTAACAATAACTATATTAGCACAAATTTGTTTTTGTTGTCAATAGTTTTTTGAGATTTTCCAGTAAAATTTAATTCTATTACATATATATTATAAAAAAATTTTATATTCATATATTGTTTACACATATTTTGTCATTTACATTGAAAAATAGATGATCAGCCCACCTACTATTGCCAATATAAACCCTAAAATTTTTAGTCCACTAGCTCCTTCGTTTTGGTCTCCAAATCCGAAAAATCTTTTTGTAATTATTCTAGCATCATATATCAAAATGACACCAGCTAAAATCATGATTAATCCTAATAGTTTTACGATTAGTTGAAACATATATATCGACATCCTTTTTTATTTTATAGATATATATTAATATCTTTTTTTAAAAAAGTCAATAGGCGTTAAGGATGTCCTTAACGCCTAAATTTCTATCCTCTTTGTAAATTTGTCTTTTATTAATGCTTTTAACCTTGCATTTTCTGTTTTCTCTAATTTAGGGTCATTTTCAATAATTCTAATAGCTGCTTCTTGTGCCAATTTTAATATATTCATATCTTCAAATAGGTTAGCAATTTTAAATTCTGGTAGCCCATGTTGCATTGTTCCAAAAAAGTCTCCTGAGCCTCTTAATTCCAAGTCTTTTTCTGAAATGATAAATCCGTCATTGGTATCACACATTACTTTCATTCTTTTTCTAACTGTTTCGCCTTTGCCTTCATATTTTAGAATACAATAAGATTTATATTCTCCTCTTCCTACTCTTCCTCTTAATTGATGTAATTGTGCTAATCCAAATCTCTGTGCGTCCTCTATAACCATGATATTTGCATTTGGTACATCGACCCCTACTTCGATAACCGTTGTTGAAATCAATATATCAATTTCCTTATTTTTAAATCTCATCATAATATCATCTTTATCTTTTGCTTTCATTTTTCCATGTATGTATTCTACTCGATATTCTGGAAAAGTTTCTGTTTTACATTTTTCATATAACTTTTCTACAGATTTTAGGTCTAACTCTTCATTTTCTTCTACCAATGGGCATACTATATATGCTTGTCTTCCTTCTTTTAACTGTACTTTTATAAAATTATTAATCCTATCTTCCATTCCTTTGGTCACCGCAAATGTGTCAATTTTCTTCCTGTTTGGTGGTAATTCATCTATGATAGAAATATCCAAATCGCCATATAATATTAAAGCTAGTGTTCTAGGAATTGGTGTTGCTGTCATAACCAATACATCTGGATTTTGTCCTTTTTCTACAATTGTTGTTCTTTGTTTTACACCAAAACGATGTTGTTCATCTGTTACAACTAATCCTAAATTTTTGAATTCTACATTTTCTTGTAATAGAGCATGTGTACCAATTACAATGTCAATTTCTCCATTTGCTAGCCTTTCTAACAATTCTGTTTTTTTCTTTTTGGTCATTGCTGAAATGAGTAACTCACATTTGATATCAAATTCATCAAATATTTTTTTAAAGTTTTCTAAATGTTGTGTAGCAAGAATTGCTGTTGGTGCCATGATGGCTGCTTGATAACCACATTTTACTGCTTTATAGGCAGAACACATTGCAATAACGGTTTTTCCTGAACCAACATCTCCTTGTAATAAGCGGTTCATTGGTTTTTCTGATTCCATATCATTATCTATTTCTTCTAATACTCTTCTTTGTGCATTTGTTAATCGAAATGGCAATTTATTAATAATATCTGACATATGCACATCTTTGCTAAATTGAATTCCCTTTTCCTCATTTATATAACTATTTTTTAATTCTAATAGTGCCAATTGCATGGTTAATAATTCTTCAAAAACCAATCGATTTCTGGCAGTATTAAAGTCTTTAAATTCTTTTGGAAAATGGATATTTTTCGTTGCTTGATTAATTCCTTCTAAATGATATTCTTTTAAAATATATTCTGGTAATGTTTCTTCTAGTTTATTTTCCACTTCCTTAATTCCATTTTCCATAATTCTTCTAATTGTATTTTGTGATAGACTATATGTTAATGGATATATAGGAACAATTTTTCCTGTATTTGATGTTTTTCCTTCTTCGTCAAAGACGGGTGAATTTATGGTAATTCTTCCAAAAGTATTATTAATTTTTCCATAAAATGTGTATTTTTTTCCTTGCTCAAATTTATTTTTTAAATAACTTTGATTAAACCAGACAGCTGTTGCTACACCTGTTTCATCACGAATTACCAGTTTTTGCATAGTTTTCCCTCTAAGCCTTACATCACTTACTCTCCCTGTAGCATAAGCTTCAATTAATACTTCTTCTCCATCGATACATTCTGCAATATTTTTTGGTTTGCTTCTATCTTCATACGTCCTTGGATAATAGGTAATTAAATCTTTTAGCGTAAATATACCTAATTTGTTTAATAATTTTACTCTATTGGGTCCAACACCTTTTATATATTTTACATCTTTTTCTAAATCTATCATTCTTTTTCCTCTTTTCCTGTTTAAGGTTGGAATTTTATTTCTTTCTTTGCAGCATATTATTTGAAGATTACTTTATTTACAAAATCTATGTCTTCCAATTGTTACAGTCATTGGTCTTGACCATATCCATTTATTGGTTGCTGTAGATGGATTAAAATAATAGATAGCACCATAACTAGGGTCCCAGCCATTAATAGCATCTTGTGCTGCTTTTTTGGCGGTTGAATCTGGTGTTAAATTGATTTGTCCATCTTTAACTGCATCAAAAGCCCCTGATTGATAAATGACGCCTGATATGCTATTGGGAAATGAACTATTTTTTACTCGATTCATAACGACTGCTCCTACTGCAACTTGTCCTGTATATGGCTCCCCTCTTGCTTCTCCATAGATTAGCCTTGCTAATAAATTAACATTACTTGTATTACTAGAAGACGATGAAGAGCTTGATGAGGAACTTGTTATTCCCATTGCTGCTAATGTGGCTGGTCCTGCAATTCCATCTACTGTTAAGCCATTTTTTCTTTGAAAGTATCTTACTGCTTCTTGTGTCTGGCTACCATAGATACCGTCTATGTTTCCATTATAATATCCCCATCGTTTTAACTTGGTTTGTATTTGTATGACTTCATCTCCTCTTGACCCATATTTGGATAAAGCCTCTACTTCGTTATTTCTTAAGAATATATAAGCAATCATAGCTAACATGAATACAATCATTATACATGCTATGCCTATTTTTCCTTTATTTTCTTTTATTTTTTTCATATAAATCACCTTTGCTAAAAATTTCTTATTCTTATTTTTAGCAATATTGGGATTTATTATACTTGAATTTGCAAATTCATTTTCTAATTTGCAATCGTCAGAGAAAAGCAATGTTCTTGAATAGGAAAAGCATTTTTTCTATTTCAAGAGCAATAGCGACAAAGAATTGATTCTAATCCAACTTGTAAATCTATTAAACCAATTTTATAGTGATAATCTAAATCTCTCAAATTTTGTAATACAGCTTTTAATTCTTTTTCCTCAAAATATTTTGCTTGCATTTTATATTTGTTCACTAAAAATGTTTGATTTGGCTTCAAATTTAAAGTTGTTATAATATCTTTATTTGTTTTCACTGCTATTTTTGTTAGATACAATTTTCTAAAATGATTATAAAGCGTAATTAATATTTTTTGTATTGGCTCTTTGGCATATAGTAAATTTTTTAGAACTTGTAGGGCTTTTGCAGTTTCTTTTCTTCCTAAATTATCTGTCAAATCAAAAATGACACTCTCTAATTTTTTTATACATAAACTATCAATATCCTCTTTTTGAATGTTACCATTTTCTCCTGCATATTCAATCAATTTTCTAATTTCATTGATTAATTCTTGCATATTAGTTCCACAACATTCAATAAAATATCTTAAGTTGGCGTCTGATATGTTAACTTTATATGCATGACAAATTGCTTTCATTCTTTTTTCTATTTGCATTGGTTTTTGATATTCAAAGTGACAAATCGTGCCAACTTTATCTAGCATTTTATATAAGTTTGTTTTACTGTCCACATCTTCTTCTACAAATACCAAAATGACACTTTCGTCTATTAATTTCCTATTCTTTTCTATGTATTCTGTTAATCTATCTCGTATTTTTCCAAGTTCTGCACTTTTTCGTTTTCCTTCTTTTTTTAGTATTCCTGAATTTCTAGCAATTATCAATTTTTTTTCATAACCAAATGCTGGTGTTTCGATGTCTGATATAATTTCTCCAATATTGGTTTCATCAATTGGAATATAATTAATTCCTTTGATACATTCGCCAAATAGATTTCTTATTTTTTTCAAGGAATTTTCTAATAAAAATAATTCTTCGCCATAAAATACATAGATACTTTTTAATATTCCTTGGTTTAATTCTTTTTCTAAGTCTTCAATTTTTATCATAAAATCCTCCATCTCATAATCTCTGTGCAAATTTAGAAGAATGGGCATGACAAATCGCCATGGCCATACTGTCTGTTACATCATCTAATTTTGGCAATTTCTCCTCATTTAAAATCATCTTTACCATTCTTTGTACCTGAATTTTGTCTGCTCTTCCATATCCAGTAACCGCTTGTTTTACTTGTAGGGGTGTATATTCATAAATATTCAAATCATTTTGCCTTGCTGTTACCAAAATAACCCCTCTGGCTTGTGCAACATTAATTGCCGTTTTGGCATTATTGTTAAAAAACAATTCCTCTATTGCCATTGCATCTGGTTTATATGTTTTAATAATATTGTCTAAATCTTTATTAATTTTTTCCAATCGCAATGGAAAAGAAGTATGTGCTTCTGTTAATATTGCTCCAGATGTTTCCAAATGAAATTTGTTTCCTATATAATCTATAATACTATACCCTGTGATAGCAAATCCTGGGTCAACTCCTAAAATTCTCATTTTTCTCTCTTTCCTTTCTTTAAGCTTTTTCTTTCGAATTTCTGTTCACATTATATCATAAAAATTTTAAAATTCAAGAGACAGTTTGAGACAATTTGGGACAGGTAGGGTTTTGTATCAATTTTTTTGGGGAAGAAGATATGGGGTGACCTTGGTGGGTGGGCGGTTTTTTTTGGACCGATGGTAACCCTCCGCGAA
>CASFHP010000023.1 GCA_949294555.1 uncultured Eubacteriales bacterium | reverse complement strand
CCCCCTTCGGCACTGGTGGGGTTTTGAAGCATTTTTGTCCAAAAATGTATAATATATTTATTCGCCATTTTTCCACAAAAATGCTACAAAACCCCACCTGTCCCTAATTGTCTCTATGTTCTATTTATTTAGTACTTTTTTCTTAATGAAGAAAATACCTACACCTAATATGATACATACAACTACACCAATTGTTATTGGTATTACGTAATTTAAGTTCTCACCTGTATTTGGTGTAACAATGATTGTTTCTGCCATACCATCATCTGGTTCTACTGAAGGTCCTGTTCCTGGAATATAATTTCCTGGAGTTGATGTGATATTTGAACCACCTGGTTTATCCACTTTTACAATTTCTGTTTCATTATTTAGTTCAATATCTTCTGATGCTGATAACATTTTAGAAACATCTAATGTAACAGTTGCACTTTCTGTTGGTTGTAAATCATAACCTGCTAATGCTTCTGTATATAATATTGTTTTTTCATTTATTGTTGAATTTGGATCATTATATACCACTTCTGCTAGATCTAATCTGCTATCATCCATTTCCACAACTTCCCAATCTGGATTATTATTTGCATTAAAGCTCCAATCATTATCTAAGTAATCTACAATTGCTGCTGGTGTAAGGGTTATAGCCTCTCCTTCGGCAATTCCATATTTATAATAGTTCTCAGATAAGTAGTCTAATTCACTATTATTTTGTGCTGTAATTGCATACGTTATTTCTATCTGTGAACCTTCAATTAACTCACTATCCATTTCTAGTCTAACTAATCCATTTTGTGGAGATGCACTATCTGATGGTGGAAGATAGGTTATACTTGATGTTTCACCTTCTAAAGTACCATCTTCATTTATTGTGAAGTCTACTAATGTTGATCCATTTGCTAACATAACACGCATAGAATCTACTTTTTTAATTAGTGAGATATCTTGTCTTGCTCTTTCTACAATACCAAAGTCTACATTCTCGATTCTATAAACATATCTATCTCCTGCTGATGCTGTATATGTTGTTTCATATTCTACACCAATTCCCATTGTTGGTGTTGTAGAATCCATTTGTGTAATTGTAACTTCTGTTGAACTTGTAATTTCTGCTAATTCCCTATCAATTTGTAATCTTGTGTCATAATCGTCAACTGCGTCTGTCCATCTTGTTTCTACATCATTTTTATACCATTCTTTATTTGCAACATTCGCATTATATCTGTCTTTGTCATACACAGTTCCTTTATAGTTTTGTACAGTATACGTTGTATCTCCCCATGTATATGTTAATGTATAGTCTCCTGGTATAAAGTCTGAGATAACAAAATCTCCATTATCGTCTGTTGTAGCAGTATAGGTTAATCCTGTTCCTGTGTTTTCCGTAAGTGTTACGATTACACCTAATATGCCAGTTTCTCCTTCTTCGTAAGCACCGCTACCTTGTCTAATTTGTCCTGTCATTAATTCTCCTGAGGTAGAATCTAAGAATACTTTACCTGCTATTTCTCTTGCGTCTGCTACTTCTAGTTTTAATGATGGACTTGAATCTGTATCATCTTCATAAGTTGCTCTATCTCCTGGTATTGCATTTCCTGGATTAGAGTCTACGTCTACACCTGCATATGCTCCTCCATTTTCATCAAAGGTTGAATATGAATTGATTTCTACAACATTCTCTAAGTTTTCTCCATCATTTAGTATATTTAATACAGCTTCTCTATTTAATTCAAATTGTACATAAATATCGCTTTGTGTTTGTGCTTCAAGTCTTGTATTTGTATAAATAACGGCTCTTGCATATTCATCATTGTATGCTTCTTGTGTATAGTCTATACTTCCTGTAATGATACCTTCTTGGTCAATTCCTGTACCAACAGCTACCATGGTGTATCGACTGTCAAAGTAATCTACGATACTATTGATTTGAGATGTTAATGTTGTTGCTTCGTTTCTGACAGCAATTCGATATGTTACATATACTTTTAATTCTCTACTTGCGTCTTCTTCATTTACATATTCATAATCTGCTTTATAAATTGCTCTTGTATATGATTGACTATCATATTCACTACCAAATTTAACACCTACATTAAATCCATCTCCATATTCTCCTTGGTTTTGGAATCTTTGTTCATATTCATAGATGTGTTGATATCCATTAATAGCAAGTCGAACATTTTTCATATCTTTAATTAAAGCTAAATCTGGTTGTTCTCTTTCATATAGGCCTAAGTTGATATATGGAATTTCTTCTGTTCCTGTTTCAAAATGGTCTATGATACGATATCCTGTTTCATCTGTATTTGCGGTTATTGGATATTGTCCTACTGGTAAGCCTTCATTAATTAATGTTGATCTATGTTGTTCTGTGTCTTTCGTGTATTGTAGTTCATGTGCTACATTTCCATTTTCATCTAAGGCAACACCTGCTGTTTCTGAAGTTCCTTCTATTGTACTAAAGCTTCTATTAAATGCACTTCTTTCTTCAGCATTTTCTGTTGCTTTTGAGCCATTATCTACATCAATATGTGGTGTAACATTCGTATATGTTAATCCATCATATTCAAATTCAATGTAGTAATTTTCTAAGTCATTAATTCTAACATCTTCAAATAGATAATATCTTAAGATTCCATCATCTGTTTGAATTTCATGTGTTGTTGCTGTAAATTCTTCTCCGTTGTCATTTCTAACAACTTCTCCTGTTCTTCTATCAATTAATCTGACAATAACCCCTTCTAGTAGTTCATCTTCATCATCATTGTCGTCATCATGATATAAGTCATTTCTGTAAGATTGTTTTCCTGATTGTCTATCTAACCATACATATCCTGAAAGTTTTACATATACTTGTTCATTTTCAATGACAAAATCCTCTGTTTTGTCTACAACAACTGTATATTCAACACCTTCTGAAGCGATCTCATATCCATAGTTTGGATTTTGTGTTTCATAAGCTATATATGTTCCTACAACAAGATTTTCGATTAAAATTTCTCCATTTTCATCTGTTACAAATTCTGTTGCTTCACTTTCGTCTACATATGTGATGTTTCCATTTGCGTCTTGATGTACATATTTTCCAGTTTCTTTATTTTGAATAATAAATCCTACACCTTGTAATGTGATTTCATGATTATCTTTGTTAACTTTAATAACTTTTAAGTTTCCAAACATATCAATATCATATTCAAAATTTTCTTCAAACTCAAATGGGGTTGTATAATGTTTTCTTGCAATTAAGTTTTGGTAATTGTATCCACTTTGTGATTCTAAGAACCAAATGGTTACACCTTTTACATCTACACTTCCTTTTGCTGTAATACTTGATATTCCACTAATTCCACTATCAATTGGGATAGAAATATAGAATTCTTTATCAGAAGGGATTTCACTAACACTTATTTGATTTTCTGTTGTTCCTGTATATGTACTAAAGGTTACACCTTCTATTGGGTTTCCATCTTGGTCAAATACTTGTACTTCACTTAATGTTCCTGAAAAATACCATTTAAAAGGTCCTACTTTTATACTTGTTTCATCTGTTTTTACTGTAATGTTTTCTTTATTTGTTTCATCTGTAATGCCTACTATGTTTTGTACTTCATCTGCATAGGCAGAAGATTCTGAATCTAAGTATGAAGAATTTCCAGTAACTGTACTTGCAAATCCATCATATAATCCTGCATGATATTGTCCTACGTTTTTCATCCATGTATACATATAATTCCATATAGCATTTTGAACTGGTCCACCTTGTTTATCTGCTCCATTATCAGCTGAAAGTATATAGGCTAGTTTTGCATTATGCCAACTTTCTATGGATTTTCCTGTATAATCTGTTGATACATTTCCTGCAATATCTACTTGAGATATAACTTTATATGTTAAAGTTCCTCTTAAGTTTTGATGATGTTCAACACAGAATAAGTCTGGATCATCTCTATATTGACCATATGTCATTGTAACACTTTGTCCTACTGTATAGTCTGCGGCTTTTGATATGGTTGCATATCCTATTATTGCCATAATTATCACGATAAAACTAACTAGTAATTTTTCTATTTTATTCATCTATTTTCCCTCCTTTCCTTCTATTCTTTCTCTTTTGCATTTTTTCTCTTTACAATGATTCCAGCTGTAATTCCTGCTATTACCATAACGGCTAGTACAATTCCTATTGACATATATACAACGCCACCTGTTCTAATACTGATAATTACGTCTGCTGAACCCATGTCATTTTCACCGTTTACACGGTTACCTGGTGTTGAATTTCCGTCTGCTAATCCTAAATCATTGTATGCTTCATAAATTTCTGCATAGTTTCTCGTTACCAAATTGTCTTCTCCCATGGTTTTGGTTAATGTTAAAGTTATTGTTCTAGATTCTCCTGGGTTAATTATGTCATTTGATAATGCAGATGTATATAATACATCATCTCTTGCATACCAATCTTTGTTCAATTCAGAGCTGAATTCCAATTCACTTGGTACATAATCTACAATATTTCTAGCATATCCTGCTACTTCTCCTACATTTGTTACAACAATGTTATATTCAATAATAACTGTTGATCCACTCATTTGTTTAGCGTCTAATTCAATCTTTGCTGTTGTAGAATTGTTGTATTCTCTTGTTGTTGTACCTGAAGCATTTTGAACCAATATTCTACTTACATATTTATTTAATTCTAAATCAAAATTTTGTAATTCTGTTAGTCCAATATTAATGCCTGATACATTTTCTGAATCTACATTAATAATATCTGTTGAAGCTACATCCTGTCTTGTATTGTCGATTTGTAATGTGTTTAATCTTACATCAGAGTTTTCTTCCTCGCTTACACCATCTGCTTTATATGTTGTTAATGAATATTGAGATGTATTGTAATTAAATACAACAATATATTGTCCACTAGCAATATTATCCAATACATACATTCCATTTTCATTCGTTGTGCTTTCTAGAATGTCTCCTGAATTATCTCTTACATAACTTTGTGTTTCAACATTTAATAATCTTACAGTGATATTTGATAATGTTTTTTCTCCATCATCTTTTCTACCATTGTGGTTTTCATCATACCATGCTAAACCACTAAGCATTTGTTTTCCATTTGCAATACTTCCATTTTGTCCATTACTTGTACCATTGTTATTACCATTATTTGAATTGTTATTTCCACTTCCAGATCCATTATTATCTGTAACATCTGCTTCTATAATATGGTTTAAATCAGAAGTTGTTGCAATTTGTTCTCCGTAAATGCTTGCGGTTGCTCTATTGGTAATGGTTTCTGCTTCAACCCTTGCTTCTGAATAATTAACAACTGTTTCAATCTCAATTGTCATTTCTCCATTTGCTGGTACTTCATTTTGTATTTCTATATTATTTGTTGTAAAAGCTGTTTCTTCTCCATTTACAGTTACATGATTAATGGTTAATTGTGATGGAACTTCATCTCTAATTGTTAAACCTGATGTTGGAGATGTACTATTGTTTCTTACATGAATTGTATATGTAATTGTATCTCCAGATTTAACATATTGATTTTGTGTATTTGCTTCCATTGTCATGTCTATATCAAAACTATTAACTGTATCTTCCCAAGCATTTGATCTGTATTCGCTTTGTCCATCTGAAGCTGTTACAGCAAAGTCTATTGTATCTATCGTGTTGTCTGGCATTTCATTAATAATCATATTATAACTTAATACTTTAACTTCTCCAGGTGCCAATGTTCCAATATTGATTTCATCATTATAGTCTATTATGTCTGTTTGTGTATCTTCATTAATCTCTGAATTTGCTTCTTCATCAAGTACATCTACTGAATTGTCTGCTGATATTTCATATAATTCATTGTCACTAACTTCATTTTCACTCATACCTGTTATTAAGGTTAATCTTGTAACTTCTAGATTTTCTGATTTATTGGTTCTTACCATAACATTGTTTACGGTTTCAGATGATGTGTTTTTTACGATTGCAAAATATTCTACCATTCCTGCTTCATATAAATCTACTCTTCTATCGGTTACTCTTTTTACCATTGTTCTTAAATTTCCGCTCTCTGCTGAAATTCGAACTTCATTGGTTTCTTGTACAACATCTAAATAACTGATTTCTACTGTATTTGCAATTGTTGTTTGTGTATCTGTATTTACCATAACTTGATATTCTATATATTGCACATCTCCCACAGGTAAATTTTCGATTGTAGTTTCATAGGTATCTGCATTTACTCGTTTATAGTAAGAAGCTCCTGTATATTCATAATTATCTACTGGTTCTACAAGCATGGTTCCTTCTGGTACCATTCCTCTTACGGTTACATTATTTACATCTTCTGAACCAACATTTGATACTTGAATTCTATATGTAATAACTTCTCCACTTTTTACTGTGCTTGTATCTGTTAATGTTTTTCCTGCTACACTAGCTGTTAAATTAGTTTCTACTTTTGGTCCTACACCTGTTTCCATAGAAATGTCTGTTGCTTTTACTGTGTTTTCGCTTCTTGCTTGTCCTTTTGTATAATTTACTTCATATCCTTCTGTAGCTGTTTGGTTATATTCTAGATTTTCTGGTATTTCGATTGTATATGAACCACTAACAGAAGTTCTAGAAGGGATATTATCCATCGTAATTAAATATTTTTTTACATTCTCTGGATTTGTTATACTATCTGTCCATCCATTTTCTGTATTTTGAATGTCTGTTGTTGCATTTTCATTTTCTGTATAATATACAGTTGCATTTTCTAGTTGAATTCCATTTACAACAGCGATGTCCATATTATTTTCTTCTGTCTTTGTTGGGAATGTTCCTAACATAGAGACATTATCTACATTTTCTTCATTATTATTAATAATCTCAAAATCAACTTCTACTTGTCTAGCTTCTGTTCCTCTTTGTAAACCAACACTTGTCTTATCTTCTTCTCCAATTGTTTCTACATTTAAAGCATCTATACGATTGATAACCGTTACGTCTTTTGGTGCTACAACTTCGATGTCTTTAGAAATTCTACCAACATCTTCATTGTTTGCATAAGCATTTGCTTTTTCGTTTGTATATGTTACATTGATACTTTCTGGTTTCGCAATAGATGTTTTATTGATATTGACTGTTGCATTGATAATAATGTTGGTAC
Source organism: uncultured Eubacteriales bacterium (assembly GCA_949294555.1). Classification (GTDB taxonomy): domain Bacteria; phylum Bacillota; class Clostridia; order TANB77; family CAG-508; genus CAG-269. Next base: position 22,311 of record CASFHP010000023.1, on the reverse strand, counting down.
CTTCCACAGATTGTGATTTATATGCTGTTTGATTTCCTTCCATTTGGATAGTAATATATCTTCCATTAACAGAATAATTAGCAATATGTAATTCATCTTCATATAACACATCTATACGATTGATTTGTATACTTTCAACTTGTTCTGGTAATTCAATTGTAAAGGTTGGATTTCTATATAAATCTCTTGATTCTTCATCTGTTTTTAAGATTAATTTCATTTCTATATTATTTGCAACAACTGTTGATAATGTATCTCTATTGATTTCTAATTTTGCCTCTGTCACAGTTTCTTTTAATCCCATTTGAATTTCTATTTCTGCTTCTATACCTGTTGAATATGTCGTTTTCTTTGCTCCTACATTTTCTTCTGTATAATCATTATATCCATAGGTAATTTTGGTTTCTATGCTTTTTGCTGATTTTACAATACTTGTATCAGTTTCTCTTATTGTTTTTACATGTTCAAATTCTAATGTTCCTTCTGCAATTGGGCTAGAAGTTCTAATTTCTATTGCTTTTGGTTCTCTTCCTGTATAATCTATTACAATGTTTCCATCTGTATTTGCTTGTGAACTACTTGTTATTCTAGCTAATAATTCATTATTTTCGTTATATATTTCAATTCTTCCATTTTGTCCAAAGATGGTATCAAAATCTTCTTTGCTTATTGTTGTTTGCTCATAATATACATTGCCCTCTGTTTCTCCATCTTCAAACATATATCTACTTGCTTCTTCTTTAATATCAATATATTCTGCAATATTTGCTAGATTAACCTGTAATACTGTTTGACTACGATATTGTTTGTCTATACCAGAATATAATTTTCCTTTATAAATACTTTCTTCTGAATTTTTAGCTGTTACTTCAATTGTAGAATCGATTTCTTGATTTGATAATGTTACTGTTCCTGCATTAGATGTTAATTCTTTATCATTTAATAAGGTGATAGTTTCTTCTGAAGTAATTTTTATATTATTTAATTCTACATCTGCATCATAAATATATGTTAATATAACATTTTCTTGTCCTTGTTTTCTCCATAGGACACTATTGTTATTTGTTTCCTCATTTGTAAATGTAATTTCAACATAACCATCGTCATATTTATAATCAAATGCTGACATCGTGTTTAGATCAACATCTCTCATAACTTCTGGTACATTACCATCGATTTCTGGGACATTGATTCTTGTATAAATTTCTTTGATTGGGTAATTATTTTCATTTAATCCTAAATCTAAAGATAATTGAATAACTCTTTTATCCTCTCCAGATATCTTCATGATTTTGTTGGTTATGATTTTTACATCATTTTTTACATCATCATTTGTATTTGCTTCTAACAATCTCATAATGACCGTTCTTGTGGCTTTTATGTTAATATCTTTTTCTGTATTATCTCTATAAATACCTGTTAATGTTAGTTCACTTTTGCAATCTAACATATCTACATCCATTACGTCATTTTCGATTGGTTTTACTTTAACCTCGATTTCCGCAGAGGTTCCCACATCTATTTGATTTAAATAGATGGTATTATCAGAGACATTACTTACAAATCCACTTTCTGAACTGACAATATCAAAGTTTGCATTTGATAACGTAATTTCTCCATTAAAAAATCCCTCTGTATTTACATTAACAGATAAATACAAAGATATATCTTGCATATTTGCGGTTCTTTCTAATGTTCTTATCTTTTGTCCGTTTGCGTCTTTAAAATAAGCATCAAATTCTACATTTTCATGATTCGTGCTAATATTATCTGTCGCATAACTAATGATACTTGAACCCAAAAATATAAAATTCGTCATTGTTAGTGTCATAATCAATAGTAAAACAACACTAATTTTAAAAATTTTGTTTTTCATATTGGTACCTCCCCTGAAACTAAAATTTTCCTTGTATAATCACACTTTCAGCATTTTAAATTTGTTATTACACCTATTATTTATTATAACCTGTTTTTGCCGTTTTTTCAACAATTTTCCAGTATTTTTTAACTTTTTATGTAACTTTTTTTCTGTTTCTTAATTTTTTTCTTTTTTTCCCCACAAAAATGGTTGTAATTCCTTCTTCCGTAGTGAGACAAATTGGGACAGGTGGGGTTTTGTAGCATTTTTGTCGAAAAATGTAGAATATAGTTATTCGCCATTTTTCGACAAAAATGCTACAAAACCCTACCTGTCCCAATTTGTCTCAAAATATCTCTTTGGTAACTTTTAGCGCTTTTAAACATATAATACTACATAGAAAAAGAAATTCTGAATATATATTTTATGAGGTGATCATTTTGGATAATTTTAATATTGATGAAAATACAATGAACAAATTAAATTCTATGCTAAACAATGGAAATATAAAGGATATGCTTTCTCAAATCCCACCAGACACTCTTAAAAACTTCTCTAATATGATTAATAATAATAGTAATAGTGCTTCTCAATCAAACAATAATACTGTAAAACAAGAAAATGTAAACACCAATACTTCTAGTGCCCAAGCTTCTACAAATAATTCTACTAATTTTAACAATTTTGATTTTAGTAATATTGATATGAATATGGTTATGAAAATGAAGTCTGCTATGGAAAAAATGAATCATGCATCTGATCCAAGGTCTAATTTGTTGCAATCTTTGAAACCCTATCTACGAGAAGAGAAAAAAAGTAAATTAGATCAATATTCCAATTTACTAAACATGACAACCTTAATAGAATTATTTAATCAAAATAATGGTAAGGAGAATTCAAGTGAACAATAGCTTTCCTTTTTTTAGGTTTCCTTTTTATACTTATCCTCGTCATTACCAGAGAAATTTTTATCATCAGCAAAATTCCACAATAAAAGATGTTGATCAAACTTCTGAATCCAATTTCTCTGAGCAAGCTAAAACAAAAAAGGATAGATATGATGGAAACACCATGACATCTAATCCTCAAAATATTCAACAAAAAAAATCATCTAAATATAGTTCTTTCGGTCCTATTTTCATTAATACAGATGGTTTTTCTAACAATGAAGAACCTATCTTAGAATTTTCAGGACTAAAACTGTATTTAGATGATTTGATAATCTTGTCTTTACTTTTTATTTTGTATAAGGAAGATGTAAAGGATGATATGTTATTTATATTGTTGATTTTATTGCTAATTGGCTAATTAGGATTTTGATAATTGAATTTTGATTTTTTATACTATATAAATACTCACATTTCTATTCTATGACAATTTCATTATCAATAATGCTAACATATGCTTGTTTATGTAAAGGTTCCTCTTCTCTATCAATCTCTTTTATGACATTGGCAATTCGAATCTGAACCGTATCTAATAAACCTGCTGAAATAATTGCTTGTTTATTCCCTTTTGCACCAGCATGCGCTAATCCTCGCAAGGCACCTAATACAACAATATTATCAGACGCCATCACCTCTGCCCCAGAATTGACATCTCCTAATATAACTAAACTACCTTCTGATTCCATTTTCTGTCCAGAGCGTAAAGAACCTCTATGAAATTTCGTTTCAGAAACAGCAATTTCTTTATTAAACGTTCTAGTAATGCTTGAAAGCCCTAACGATTTTGGCATATCAAAATCAATTTCCACATCAATATTTCTTTTTATCAAATCTTGTATTTCATCAATCTCTTTATTTTTCAATATTTTGCCAGTAACTGTAATTGGTGTTTTTTCATTCTTATACATCTTTTTTAATTCTGAAATTTTTTTTCTCAAACTATCCATGATTTCTTTTTGTTCTGCATCATCACTAATTTTTATTAAAATTTCATTTTTTCTTAAATTAATACTAACACAATTTCTCATTCTTACATCCTTCCTTTAATTACTTTTATATGATTGGAAAATAATTGTGCTTTTGGCTAGGCAGACAAGTCGAAAATCAATGAGGCGTGCTATTTGCACGTTGATTTGATTTTCGACGAAGTCTAACAACGCCAAAACGCAATTATTTTTCAATCTATCTTAAAGATTGGCTATAATTCACCGCACTCATATCCTCCTGCACATCCTGTGTATTCATTCCAAAATATTCTTCCATAATATCTCTTACAACTTCTGCGGTATAATTTCCATGTCCACCATTTTCTACCATAACCACAACGGCAATTTCTGGATCTTCAAATGGTGCAAATCCAGCAAACCATGCATGAACCACTTCATTTCCATTATCATCAAAAGCTTCTGCTGAACCTGTTTTTCCTCCAACAGATATTCCAAAATCTTGGAATCTTACATAAGCTGTTCCAGTTGTATCACTTGTAACTGACTGCATTCCTTTTAAAACTGCATCTAAATTATCTTGGCTTATGGTTAAATCTTCACTTGTATCCTCTTGCAATCCCAATTTCTGATTAACAAAATTATTCATTTCTTCCGTAGACGCCTCTGTTCCATCAGGTTTTATAATACTTTTTATAATTGATACATCAATATCATTTCCGCCATTTGCTAACATACTAATATATTTTGCCATTTGTAGTGGGCTAAAATTATCTAATCCTTGTCCAATTGAGGCATTGATTGTTTGTCCTTTTGTCCATGTAACTCCAACCGTTTCTGCATATTCTGGTGATGCCATTGCACCTGATGCTTCACTTGGCAATTCTACACCTGTTTTTACACCTAGTCCAAAATATCTTGCATATTTTGCAAGGGTTTCAATTCCCATTCTATCTCCTGTTTCGTAGAAGAAATAGTTACATGATCTCTCAATTGCTTGTGACACATTAATACGTCCATGTCCTCTATGATAATCTGTATAATACCAACATGGCCATGTTTCACCATATTTTGAATATAATCCTGTATCATTAATAATTTCTGTTCTTGTAATAACACCTGATTCTAGTCCAGCAATGGCTGTAACCATCTTAAATATAGAACCTGGTGCATAAGAATTTTGTACAGCTTTGTTCATTAATGGTTTTGCAGGATCTGTATTATATTGATTCCATTTATCTGTACTAATTCCATTTACAAAATCTGCTGGATCATAATTTGGATAACTTGCCATTGCTAAGATTTCACCTGTTTTTACATTCATAACTACACAACTACCTGCATTTGTATCGTATGTTTGTGAAAATCCTCCAGAAGCAATTTTTTTAATATTTGCCTCTAAGGCTTGTTCTGTTATGGTTTGTAAATTAGAATCTATTGTTAATACAACATCACTTCCAGCAATGGCTTCTTCTGATGTATATTCTGCTGTTATGGTTCCATCAACAGCCATATCAATTTGTTTTGTACCATCTTGTCCTTTTAGATATTCTTCAAATACATATTCAATTCCCGTTTTTCCAATAATGTCGTTTTGATCATATGTATCTTTTCTTGTAGCATATTCTTCTGCACTAATGGTTGAAGCATATCCCAAAATATGTGACGCCAATGTTCCTGATGTATATTCTCTTACAGGTTCTGTTACAATATTAATTCCTGGAAATTTATCACTGCTTTCTGAAAATTCGGCCACTGCTTCTCTTGGAATATCCTCTGCAATGGTTAAAGCTCTTGTGCTGCTATATCCTGTTGTTGTTATTTCATATCGAATGGCAATGATTTTTCTAATCTCTGATATATCTGTATTTTCAATGTCGTATCTATCTTTAAAATCGTAAAATGCCTCTTCAGCAGATATATTTTCATCCAAATCATAGCTTTCCTTCCAATCTGCTAAAGTCTCATCACTAATAGTAAATTGGAAAGGATCTATTGATATTGGAAAAGAATCTACATATTCTACTTGATATTTTTCTAATAAATTCACAATATTTAAAATCGAATTGTTTAATTCATTGTCATCAATTTTGGTTTTGTATAATTCTACACTAAATTTCGTAGAATTTGTAACTAAAGCCGTTCCTGTTCTGTCCAGTATTTCTCCTCTTGCGGCCTCTAATGTCGTTTCTCTGGTAAGTCTTGTGTTGGATTCCTCTCTATATTCAGCTCCATGTACAATTTGCAAATTAAACAATTGGATAATTAATATAATTCCAATAATATATGTAAGCACAGTTAAAACATTAAATCTTAAATTTAAATTGCTTCTTGCCTTTTTCTTTTTTCTTTTAAAACTTAATCCTTTCAAGGCTTCACCTTCCTCTATTAAAAATATCTTGTTAGAATTTTATTTCCTTTATATTCATTTTCAATAGCATATCCAAATTTTTGCATTAACGGATAAATAATAATCACAATAATCAAATTATAGATAATTTCAATCGCTAAAATTCTAATAAAATTTATCAATTCTATGTTTGTAGAAAACACCATGTAATTTAATATATAAACAATTACTTCAAAAATCAATGTTGCACCTAATACCATAAACATAATGGTTGCTCTACTATCTTTTGAAAAATTTTTGTCAAAAGTTGCCGCTAAGAATCCTATAATGCCTAATCCAGCAGCATTAATCCCAATTTGTGTTCCTATCACTAAATCCAGAATAGCACCAATTGCTACCCCATACACAACACCCATAATACGATTTGAAAATAATCCAATAAATAACACAAATATGACAAATAAACTCGGCATAACACTAGAAATGGTAAACCAATTAAAAAAATTTGCTTGCAAAAAATACAGAATAAATGCTGTTATAATCAGGCATATATTGATTGTTACTTTTTTCAATAGATTCACCCCTTTAATTATTGGTTATTACTAATACTGTATCTAGTTTATCAAAATCTATAGCTGTTTCTACAATTGCATATCTATCTGTTGCATTTTGGGTATTCACGACTCTTTTGATACTTCCTACATGGATTCCTTTTGGATAAATACCTCCTAATCCTGAAGTCTCTACACTGTCTCCTTGTATAATGCCATCATCATCTGGTATATACATAGCTTTTAAAGCAGATTCCTCTTCTAAAGTACCTTTGCACACAATGCTTTCATCAGTCGTACTTAATAAACAGCTAACAGAGCTTGAAGTATCTACAATTGTTCTAACTTTTGCAGTATCATTTGTTACAGAAATAACATGTCCTACAAGTCCTTGGTCAGCAATAACCGTCATATTTTCTTCTATGCCATCATCACTTCCCACATTAATAACAATGGTTTTTGAATAATTGCTAATATCTTTATTAATAATATAAGCTGGTACTGTGCTATATTCTCCATATTTCTCCGTTAAGTCCAAATATTCTTTTAATGTTTCATTTTCAGACTTGACATTTTCTAACTCTCTTAGTGATTGTTCTAATTCACTATTTCTCTGTTTTAATTCTTCATTTTCTTGTGTTAAATTATTAATATCTGTAAAAAATGTACTATTGCCACTAATTCTATTTTTTAAATATGTCAATCCGTTTTGTACTGGCATGACTAATTTACTTGCTGCATTTTCAAGAAATGAGGTTTCACTATCTGCATTTGAAAATACCACAATTAAAATTAAAATAATAATGGTTATTACAATCCCCGCTATTTCTGCTTTCTTATTTTTATACATTTTCTACTCCTAACTTTTTATTTTCTTCTTCTTGCATTTATCAAAACTGTTTTTAATCTTTCTAAATCTTCCAATGTTTTACCAGTTCCTCTAACCACACAGTCTAGTGGTTCTTCTGCAATATACACTGGCATACCAGTTTCTATACTTAATAACTTGTCCAAATTCTTTATTAAAGCGCCTCCACCTGCTAGTACAATTCCTTTTTCCATAATGTCTGACGCTAATTCTGGTGGTGTTTTCTCTAATGTGATTTTTACTATTTCCACAATTTTTGAAATAGATTCTTTCATTGCTTCTTCTATTTGTGTAGAAGTTACTGTTACATTTCTTGGTAATCCATCTGTTAGGTCTCTTCCTCTTACTTCCATAGACGTTTCAGTCATAAGTGGCATCGCACATCCTATTTGCATTTTAATTTGTTCTCCTGTTGTCTCTCCTATTGCCAAATTCATTTCTCTTTTTACGAAGTTGACAATGTCTTCATCTAATTCGTCTCCTGCTATACGTAAAGAATGGCTAACAACAATTCCTCCTAGTGAAATGACTGCTACTTCTGTTGTTCCTCCACCAATATCAACAATAATGCTTCCACTTGGTTCTCCAACATCTAATGACGCCCCAATTGCCGCTGCCATAGGTTCTTCTATTAGATATACTTCTTTTGCTCCAGCTTGAATAACTGATTCTTCAACAGCCCTTTCTTCAACTTCTGTAATTCCAGATGGCACACCCACAACCACTCTTGGTTTTCCAATATTATATCGCTTTCCAACTTTTCCAATTAAATTTTTAAGCATTAGCTGTGTTGCTGTAAAATCTGCAATAACACCATCTTTTAATGGTCTTACAGCTTTAATTTGGTCAGGTGTTCTTCCGAAGCATGTCTTTGGCTTCTGTTCCTGTTGCCATAATGTTGCCTGTTTTTCTATCAATTGCCACTACTGATGGCTCTTTTAAAACAATACCTTTTCCTTTTAAAGTTACTAAGATATTTGCTGTTCCTAAATCAATGCCAATATCTTTTGATCCAAATGTAAACAATTTCATAATCCTTACGTTCCTTTCATAAACTCATATTTCTCCATCTTTCGTTACTAGCTCTGAAATAATACTTGTAAAATTCTGATTGCCAATTACAATATGATCTAACAATTCTATGTCAAATGCTTGTGCCAAACTTAAAAGCTTTTTCGTTATCTCAATATCTGCCTTACTAGGTGTCGAATCCCCACTTGGATGGTTATGCACTAAAATGATTTTCGAAGCTTGTATTTTTATTGGCTCTGATAAAATCTCTTTATATGTCATATTAACAGAATTGATACCACCTTGTGCAATTGTTTTTATATTTATAATTTCATTTTTATTATTTAATAGAATTAATTTTACAAGTTCCTGTTTTTCTAATCGCATTTCTTCCATGAGTAAGTTCCCAATATCTGCTGGTCTCTTTACTTTTATTTTTCGATAATTTAAAGGTGTTGTCATTCTTTTTGCTAATTCGCATAATGCTTTTAATTGTATTGCCTTTACTTTTCCAATTCCTTTTATCTTCATAAGTTCTGTCAATGTAATTTCCTTTAAAAAATCTAAATTATTATTTTGTTTTGGATTTAAGCTCAATATTTTTTGAGCAATTGTTACTGCAGATTCTTCTTTTGTTCCTGTTTTGATAATAATTGCTAATAGTTCTGCATTTGATAATGCTTTTTCTCCATATAATTCTAGCTTTTCATATGGACGTTCTGTTTCTGGTAATTGTTTAATTGTAATAGACAAAATATCAATCCTTTCTTTTATTCATATTTTGCCCCTATATTTTTTTATAAATCAATATGGCCAACAACATTCCGATAATACTTGCTATACTGATTCTAAACATTAATGCAAATGTAATTGTTACAACACTTAAATCTAAAGTGATTGGATCTTGTAATCCAAATGTTTGACTATATGAAAGCCACCAAAGCCAATCAACATTAGAAGCTAATTGTCCCAATAGTCCCCCTACTACTAAGCCTGATAATATAAATACTAATAATACCCATATATTTTTTTCTTTTGTTGCCATTTTTATACCTCCATATTATCCTTTTCCTTCTTACGGATATTTATTTTTTCACATAATGGTATTATATATTGATTTAACATTTTTTTCAAGTAAAACCTTTACTTTTTTTATATTTATATGGTATATTGTTAAATAATCAAATTTTTATTACCAAAAATTATATATTTCAATATAATAATATTAGTAGTATAATATAAGTAATAGATTTTAATTTTTATGGAGGTTTTTATTTATATGAAAATTGAGAAATTGACAGAAAATAAAATTCGTGTAATTGTAAATTCAGAAGACTTGAAAAATAATAATTTGGATTATCAAACAATTATGGAAAAACCTATTGAGTCACAAAAACTATTTTTAGAAATGCTTTTGAAAGCAGAAAAAGAGGTTGGATTTTATACAGAAGGCTGTAAACTTCTTGTAGAAGCATTTTCTTCTTCTGATGAAAGTTTTGTGTTTACTATTACAAAATATGTTGAAAAACCTGTAAATCCACCTAGCAAACCAAAAGTAAAACCAAAAAAGAAAATAAAAAGTGTAAATCCAAAAAGCACAACTGCTATCTATAGATTTCCTAGTTTTGAAGAATTCTGTGATTTTTGTACAGCTATAAAAAATGCTGGTAGAATGTATTCAAAACAATTAGCAAAAAATATTTCACTATATCTATTTAATGATACATATTATTTAGTACTTGCGAATATTAACACAAACTATGAATATATTTCCGCTTTTTATTCTACAATTTCAGAATTTGCAAGCCTAACTTCTCATTCTGAAACTTTTAAGCTTAAATTATTTGAACATGGTAAGGCTGTTATGAAAAAAAATGCAATTGAAACAGGTATACAATATTTTGTTTCACCATAACATAAAATTTATATTCTTTTGTAAAATCCACAGTTTATCAATAAACTGTGGATTTTTAGGCTATATTTCATGCTAAAATTTTATCTATGTACCTTATTAATATACATAATTTTGTGGATTATATGCCACACCATTAATTCTAACTTCTAAATGTAAATGTGGTCCTGTTGAATTTCCTGTTGATCCTACGGCTGCAATTGTTTCTCCTTGTGAGACAGTCTGTCCTACTGACGCATACAATTTACTACAATGTCCATAGTAGGTTTGTATTCCATTTCCATGAGAAATAACAATCATATATCCATAAGAACCTTTCCATCCAGAAAACGTAACTGTTCCGCTTGCAGCTGCTTTAATTGCTGTTCCAGATGGTGCTGAAATATCTAAACCTGTATGTGCTGAACTTCTAATACTACTTCTTGCTCCAAATCTAGAAGTAATGGTCCCTGAAATTGGTCTAATCAAAGAAATACCTAAAGAACTTGTCCCGCTTGATATTGTTGTATTTGTATTCACATAACCTGATGATGTTTTTGAAGAACCAGTTTGTGCAACCTTCACTTCTGTTTTCTTTTCTACATATAAATTAGAAACAACTTCATCTACAGAAACCAAATCCTTTATTCCTGTTTCATATTTCTCTAAAATTGAAATATTGTCTATATTTTCACTATTTTTGTCCTTTAATGTGCTAATTACATTTTCTGCTTCTTCAAAAGAAGACACATAGTACTTCTCTTCTTGATCTTCTAATATCGCATAATATCGATAATAGGGAATTCCTTGCTCTGTTACTTTACTATATATTTCTTCATCATTTGTTACAATATTTCTTTTTAATAAGCATAATTTATATTCTGGTAATTCACTTACTTGTACAAAAGCTACATTTTCATTTGTTCCATCACCATGATCCACATAATCGTTGATACGTTGTTGCAACTCAGATTTATTAGATGTATATCCAACTTGCTCTCCACTAATAAATACACTATATGTTGGTTTATATAAAAATGCGACAGCTCCTATAATTAAAAATATTGCAATCATAAAAAGAATTATGAGTTTCAATCCTCTTCTTGCATGAACCAATACCTTTTTAAACATTACATTATCTCCTTTGTATATGATAATGTAATCATATTGTAATATTTTTTTTTTTGCAATAATACAAAAAGTCTAATTTCCGTAAGTTTTTTTGCATTTTTTTATGAATACTTTATTTTATTCGTTTTTTCTCTCTTTTTCATTGGGGACGTGCCAAAACGGTGACTTTGGGGACGGAGAGGAGATGATTTGGGGACAGAGCAAAAATCATCATTTTATTCTTTAAAAAGTTTTAAATTAAATATTCTTAATAAAACGATGATTTTTGCTCCGTCCCCAAAATCACCGTTTTGCCACGTCCCTATTGCAATTCTGTTTTTACTGTATTAATTTCTGTTACAGTAGCTTTTTGTGCTGGAACATAATATCCTTTAGATTGTGCAATTTTAAAAAGTTCATATTGAAAACTTTCATCATTATTTCTGATTTGTTGGAAAGTTTGTCTTAATTGCATATTTTCTGCTTCTGAAATTGCTGTTTGATAAGCTGTTAAGTCTGATTTTACACCAGCTAAAATATCATTTACCATTGTTTTCTCGTCCATAATTTCCTCCTTAATTATTTAAAAATGTCATTAATTTTTGTTTTGTATTTAAAGCATCTTGAGCAGATTTTGTAAATAGTTGTTTGATTTGTGGATCTACTGCTTGTGAGGCATATGTGTTTAGTTTTTGATATGCTGTTTCATGTGCTCCAATAAGATGTCTTAAATTTTGTAACTCTGATTGATTTAAGTCTGCCATTTTTAATCATTCCTTTCTTTTTGATTTCTTTTTTCATTATTTCCATTTTTATCAATTTTATTCAAAAAAATGAACCCTCCTTGTCAACTTTTTCTCTAACATTTTGGGTTCACTTTAATTTTATATAATTTCTAGATTTGCATATTTTGCCATTAATCGTTTATGCCCTACTTTATCAAAATTGATATCTACTTTTAAATCTTCTCCTTCTGGTTCTACTTTATTAATCGTACCTTCTCCGAATTTTTTGTGATATACTCTTACGCCTGCTTCATATTTTGATAAATCTACTTGATTATTAGATGTTGATTTTTTTCCTAAATTGCTTAAAAAGCTTTCCGCTGTTCTAAAGGCAAATCCTGTGTTCATTGAATTGTTTGTTGTATTAGATTTAGCAAATGCTCCAATTCCAACAGATTCCTTTTCTCCAATTTTATATGTTTTTATATTTCCATTATCTTTACTTCCATAAGTCCATGTATAATTTGAGTCTTTGAACATTTGATTTTTATTATTATCTTCTTCTCCAAATGCTTCTTGGTAACCTTCTAACAAGTCTTCTGGTATTTCTTTTAAAAATCTAGATACTGGATTATAACTTGTTGATCCAAAAATGGTTCTTTGCTTACTACAAGTTAAATATAAATGTTCTTTTGCTCTGGTAATTCCTACATAACATAAACGTCTTTCTTCTTCTAACTCTTTTGGTTCTGAAATCGATTTATATCCAGGGAAAATTCCTTCTTCCATTCCTACCAAAAATACAACTGGGAACTCTAATCCTTTTGCACTATGTAATGTCATTAAAGTTACAGAGTCCTCTGTTTCTTCAACATTGTCTATGTCAGATGATAAGGTGATTCCTTCTAAGAATTCACTTAATGAATTTTCTGCATATTCTTCTTCAAATTCAATGGCAACGGTTAAAAATTCTTCCAAGTTTTCAATTCTATTTTCTGCCTCTATGGTATTTTCATCTTCTAAAGCTTTGGTATATCCTGTTTTCTTTAAAGTTGTTTTGATTAATTCTGATATCACTAATTGATCTTTTTTATCTTTTAATTCTTCTATTACATTCACAAATTCTCTAGAATTCAAAAATACTCTATTTAAGCCATATTGGTCTGCATGTTTAATGACTTCATACATAGAAGTTTCATTTTGTTCTGCTATTGCTTCTACTTTATCTAAACTGGTTTTTCCAATTCCTCGTTTTGGTTCATTAATAATTCTTTTTAAACTTAAGTTGTCTGCACTATTTTGGATTAATCGTAAATAAGCAATAATGTCTTTGATCTCTTTTCTTTCATAGAATTTTAATCCCCCAACAATTTTATATGGTACATTTTCTCTTCTTAAAATATCCTCTATTGCTCTTGATTGGGTATTCATTCTATATAAAATGGCAAAGTCTGAATATTTATAATATTCTTCTCTTTCTAGATGTTCAATTTCAGTTACAATATAGGTTGCCTCATCATATTCATTATCTGCTTGATATACTTTTGGAAGATTTCCTTCTTCGTTTTCTGTCCACAATTCTTTTTTATATTTGACTTCATTATTTTTAATAACACTATTGGCAGCTTTTAGGATATTTCCTGTACATCTATAATTTTGCTCTAATTTAATAATTTTTGTTCCTGGAAAATCTCTTTCAAAGTTCAAAATATTTGAAATATCTGCTCCTCTAAAGCTATAAATTCCTTGGTCATTATCTCCTACAACCGTAATATTTCCATATTTAGAAGCAAATAAAGTAACCAATGTAAATTGAGCCTTATTCGTATCTTGATATTCATCTACTAATACATATTTGAATTTATTTGCATAATATTCTAAAATATCTGGATTTTCCATCAAAATTTTAATTGTGTAATTGATAATATCATCAAAATCAACAGCATTATTTTCTTTTAATCGTTTTTGATATAATTCATAAACTGTTGCTATTTTTTCTTTTCGAAAATCTCCATTACTTCTTGCCTTATATTGTTCAGGTTCTAACATTTCATTTTTAGCATTACTAATTTCTGATAATACACTTCTATCATTAAACAATTTATCATCAATTGCTAAATCTCTCATACAAGCTTTTACCAATGTTCTTTGGTCTGACGTATCAAATATGATAAATGAAGAATCAAATCCGATTCTATCGATAAATCTCCTTAAGATTCTGACACATATAGAATGATATGTTCCCATCCAAATATCTTTTGCAATATCCCCTACTAAATTGGCAATTCTTTCTTTCATTTCATTTGCTGCTTTATTGGTAAAGGTAATTGCTAATATATCCCATGGTTTTGCACCCTTTTCTCCTATTAAATAGGCTATTTTATGTGTTAGTACTTTTGTTTTTCCACTTCCTGCACCTGCGATGACTAAGCATGGTCCCTCTGTGTTTACAACTGCTTCATATTGTTTATCATTTAATCCTTTTAATATTTCTTGCATGTATTTTTACTCCTCTTCTCATTGACAATCATTATTTTTTACATTCTGCTCTCTTATATTTTCTTGACCAATTATATAATTTTCAATATGAAAAGTCAATAGAATTTTTAATATTCGCAAACATTTTTTCGTAGTTATTATAATTTACAAAGTCATTGCAAATAATCCCAATAAATATGCTATTTTTTATATTAAATTCAAAAAAGATATGTATTTTTATTTACATATCCTCTTTAAAATATAACCTATAGTTTGTTATTTATAGTTCCAGTATGTTTTAATTTTTTCTAACAATAGAATTTTATATTACCTGAGTGAATTAATTTCCATTTTTCTACATTTGAAAATAATGCAAAGAGATATCTTCACAAATAATATTTAATTCTCTTTCAGGAATTTTGCTTTTATTATGACAAAGAACACAGCCTCCTGATTGAGTTAGCCAAACCTTAGTTTCGTTGGCTGTTGGATTTCCTTTCGAAATATGTACATGAATCGGTTCATCATTCTCGTTTGTCCAAAAGTAAATTTTGTATCCGTTTTATTTCAAAAATACTAGGCAATTTTCAACCCTCCTAAGCGTGCATATTTAAAAAAGAAAGATGCACCATTTTTTACAATTTCTAAAAATGTTTTCTTTTCTTCATCTGAATAATTTCCATCCTCCAAAACAACGTTATAACTTGGAAGTTCAATCACATAAGTATCAAATCCATATTCCTTTGGTCTCTCAAAAGTAATACGAATATATTCCTCTCCATTTTCTTTTTTTCCAATATTTGAAAATACGCCAACTGTACCATCTGGATATTTAGCAAATTCATGAGTCATCTAATCATCACTCTCCCATTTTCCAATTACATTTTTACTTTCTCAATTGTAACATTACTTTATTTTTAAATTCTATATAATATTATAATATATTTTTATTAAAAAATCCATAAATTTTTGACTATAATTTGTTTGAACTTTGAGAACGCTCTTAAAAGTTTACAAAGTCATCGCAAATAATCCCAATAAAAAGCCAATGATATTTCCAATAGCTGTCATTCTCCCATGATATAAACTATTTGCTTCTGGTAACAATTCTCCGAGAAATGATATATAGCATTGCTCCAGCCGCAAAACTTAAACAAATCGCAATTACTTCTTCTGATATTCCTCCAATAATGGCTCCTACAAAAGTTCCTATTCCCGTAGTAATTCCAGACATAACAACAAAGAAAATAACTTTACTTTTTTTCATTCCTCCATTTTTCATAGGTACTGCCATGGATATTCCTTCTGGTTGATTCTGATTTAGACAGTTATTTTGATTTTTTCTTTCTATTCCACTCAAACCCAAAATCACTTCTTTTTATTTTACACATTTCTCCATTACCACGATAAAAAACAATTCCTTCTATATAGTGATTTTCAAGATATTGTTTTATTCCCTCATAATCTCTTGGTACATTTTCTAATATTCTCTTTCCGTGTTTTTCTAAAATATCTGTATCTATATTATATGGATTTCCATTTATATGTTTTCCAATTAATTCATAAGTTCCTTCCTCTAAATTATCATTCTTTTGTCTTTCAAATGCTTCTAAATAATATTTAGCATTTGGGTCATCTTTTGTACATAAAAGCCAATGTGGAAAGTGCCCTGTTATTGGGTCAGGTACCTCTTGGCAAGGAATTGCTCCTTGTGGCAGAGTCCTTCCTTTTTTATAATCATATCTTCTATAAATTTTTCCATTCTTTATTAAACAACATGTCCCATCTATTTTTTCTGTTGCAAAGCCTTCTCCGGTCTAATACCCATTGACATTCAGGTTCTACTTCATTTAAACATTTGGCTATTTTATGATTTTCAAATTGTCTTTTAAAAAGTGTTTTCATTTTTTTCATATATTACTATCGCTCCTTTTTAAGTATACTAGCTATTATAATTTTATTTATTTACGTCTAGTAGCCAATCTATTATATTTTTATGTATAATTCCATTTTGAGAAAAATCAGTTTTATCCATAGAAAGCACATATTTAGGATAATTATCATTTATTGTTTTATATGCTCCAAATTCCCTCTCTACTACTCTTGCATCATTTAGTAAATATGCTACTTGAAAATATTTTTTTTCACCACTCTTTGTAGCCATAAAATCAATTTCCCCTGGATTTAATTTTCCAATATATACTTCATATCCTCTCGCCAATAATTCATTAAATACAACATTTTCTATTGCAAAACTCTTATTTATTTCGAAATTGTTGTTTTTTATTTGTGCAATTCCTAAATCTGTCATATAGTATTTATTTAAAGTTTTTAATATTGCTTTTCCGTGAATGTCATATCTATATATTTTTTCAACTATTAATGCTTTGCATAATGCATCAAGATATGTATATAATGTTTCGGTTGAAACTATTCTACCTTCGTTTTTTAGATAACCAATTATATTGTTGGCTGAAAACTCTCTTCCTGTTATATCAATTAAATATTGAAGTATTAAATTAAATAATGTAATATCTTTTAATCCTAATCTTTCTACAACGTCTCGTAATATGATTGAATCGAACACACTATGTAAATAATCCTTAATATTTACTTCATCTGTAAATTGAACTCTATTAGGTAGCCCTCCCCATTTTAGATAATCCCAAAAACTTTCTTCATTTTTCGGGTCATTTCCCGTTAACTCAATATACTCTTTAAAAGTTAATGGATAAATATTGAAAAGTACATATCTGCCTGATAATACAGTAGAAAGCTCATTTGATAATAATTTGCTATTAGAACCCGTAATAAATATACTAATATTTTCTAGAGACGCTCTTAAAGAATTTACTACTACTTCAAATTTTTTAACATTCTGTATTTCGTCCAAAAAGACATAATATTTTTTATCATCATGTATTTTTTCTTTAATATAGTAATTTAATTTTTTATAGTCCTTTAATTCTTCAAATTCTACAAGTTCAAAGTTTATATATAATATATGATCCTCTTGAACTCCTTTCTCTTTTATTTCATTCATTATCTGCTTTAATATTACTGATTTTCCACATCTTCTTATTCCAACTAGTATTTTTATTAAGTCACTTTCATAAAATCCTCTGATTATACTGTACTATTATTTTTTTGTCAAGTTATTTTGTTTATTCAAAATAACTTTTATTTTGTCATCTATTGTTTTGTTTTGTCAAAATTATTTATTAGTTTTATTTCTGTTTCTATTTTCTTTAGCATTTTTCCATAATCCTATTTTCATTACAAAGTCATCGCAAATAATCCCAATAAAAAGCCAACAATATTCCCCACTGCTGTCATTCTACCATGATATAAACTATTGGCTTCTGGTAATAATTCTCCGAGAAATAATATATAGCATTGCTCCAGCCGCAAAACTTAAACAAATCGCAATTACTTCTTCTGATATCCCTCCAATAATGGCTCCTACAAGAGCTCCTATTCCAGTAGTAATTCCAGACATAACAACCAAGAAAATAACTTTACTTTTTTTCATTCCCCCATTTTTCATAGGTATTGCCATAGATATTCCTTCTGGTATATCATGCAAGCAAATAGCAATTGCCAAACTTAGACCTAGTTTAATAGAAGCTCCAAAACCAGAGCCAATTGCCAAACCTTCTGGGAAATTATGAATTGCTAACCCAATTGAAACTATAATACCCGTTTTTAACAATGTATTATTTTTACTTACATTGGTTTCTTTTATCGTAAACTTTTTTTCTACTAGTTTGTCACAAAAAATCATCATGACAATTCCCAACATAATTCCTAAAATAGCATTTAAAATATTGCTAATATCCAAAGCTTCTGGTATTAAATCAAAACAAATAATTGCCATCATAAGTCCTGAAGCAAATGCTAACACAAAACTCAAAAATTTTTTAGAATGTTTTTTGGTAACAACACCGATAATACCACCAATTGTCGTTCCAAAAGTCCCAAAAAATAATCCTATCATAGTTGTTTTTATAATTTCTTGCATAAAAAAGCTCCTTAAAATATACTTTATTTTAGTTTATTTTAAAGAGTTTTTGTTTATTACATGTTTCTATTATAATTTTCTTCTATTCACACTCTGAATTTAACTTTTGTCATTATTCCATTGCTTATTCATCTTCGCCTTTTAATTTTTCCGCTCTGTCTGCTGCAATTAAGTTATCTATCATTTCATCTAAATCCCCATTTAAAAAGTTTTCCATTTGATAAATACTCATTCCAATTCTATGGTCTGTAATCCTTCCTTGTGGATAGTTATACGTTCTAATTTTTTCACTTCTATCTCCTGAACCTACTTGAGATTTTCTAGCATTTGATATTTCGCTATCTTGTTTTTGTTTTTCAATTTCATATAGTTTTGTTCTAAGCATTTTCATGGCATTATCTCTATTTTGGAATTGAGAACGTTCAGTTTGACATTCTACAACAATTCCTGTTGGTTCATGGACTAATCTTACAGCTGATGAGGTTTTATTGATATGTTGTCCCCCTGCTCCTGATGAACGGAACACTTCCATTTTTACATCTGCTGGGTTAATTTCAATTTCCACATCTTCTACAACTGGTAAAACTGCAACCGTTGCTGTTGATGTATGAATTCTTCCACTACTTTCTGTGTCTGGGACTCTTTGTACCCTATGAACGCCACTTTCAAATTTCAATCTACTATATACACCTTTTCCTGTAATCATAAAAGAAATTTCTTTGTAGCCACCTAGTCCTGTTTCATTCTCATTTAAAACTTCTAATTTCCAATGTTTTCTTTCTGCATACATCGTATACATTCTAAATAAAGTTCCTGCAAATAGTGCTGCTTCTTCTCCCCCTGCTCCTGCACGAATTTCACAAATAATATTTTTGTCATCGTCTGGGTCTTTTGGGATTAACAGAAGTTTTAATTCTTCTTCTATTTTTGGTAGTTTTTCTTTTGAAGCATAATATTCTTCTTCTGCAAGTTCTTTCATTTCTGGGTCTTTCATTAATTCTTCTGCTTCTTCCATTTCTTGTTTTTCTTTTTTATATTCTCTAAATTTTAATACAATTTCTTCTATGCTGGCATGTTCTTTCATTAGTTTTTGCCATTCTGTATGATTAGCTATTACTTCTGGGTCACTAATCATTTTTGTTAATTCATCATATCTTTTTTCTACATTTTCTAATTTTTCAAACATAAGTCCTCTCCTTCTTTTTAAACACTTTTCATATTATACTATATATTTCCACCTTTTACAAGTGGCTTTCTGTTGATTTTTATGTAAATACGTGATAAAATAATTGCAGTTTTTTTAACTATAGTAACTAGAAACTGTACTTTAAATGAAGGGAGTTAAATTATGATTACAAAGAAAATCACATTTGATGACATTAAACATTATACATATGGGGAAAATCCATATGAGATATTGAATGCAGGAAGCACAAGTAACTATATATCCTTATATATTAATAAGACCCAACGGATAACTGTTTTTCAAAAAGGCAATAATATATATGAATATGAATTTCAAGAAGAAATTCATGAGAATAAAAATGAGGATGAGAAAACAAAGTGCAATGCCAATGCGCAATGGTTAAAACACTTTACAAAAGTTGTGATAGATTATTTTTTAGATTTTATATTCACCTTATTTCTTGCAACATTGGTATTCAAGCTATTAATATATGCACCCATTTCTCTAGAACTAGTGGCTATAATCAGCTTTCTAATATCAATTCTTTTAATTTGCACTTATTATTTAGCACTAGCGTTCACTATTCCTCGTGTAATAATAAAAAAAGATTTTGACTTTAAGACTGTATCTAATCATTCCGCAGAACATATGGTGATTAATTTTATTAAAAAGAATCATCGGATTCCTAACAATCTTTCAGAATTGCGTCTTGCAAGTCGGTTTGAAAAATATTGTACCTCATATCAATATCTTTCTCAAGATTCTTTAACACATATTGCTAGCTATTTTGTAACATCCGTATTATTCTTTTTACTAATAATTTTGGATTTGCCCGTTATTTTTAGCATATTTATTTTTCTAATATTTGGATTTATAAAAGACATAATATGCAGACCCATTATAAAATCCTTATCAACACTTGGAAGCTATATTATTCAATATAAGGTTTCTACGACTAAAAATGTGTCTGATGAAAGTTTAATTACAGCATATATAGCTGCTAATATGTGGTTTCACATAACACATTATAATGAATATGATGAAAATAATTATCGTACTTTTTTTAAATCTGCAAATATAACTGTTACAGATATTCACGAACGAATGTGATGTAAACGACCAGCCCTAATAGAGCTGGTCATTTTTTATTTATTTTTCTTATATTTCTATTTTAAATAAATTCCAAGTCTTTCTGTATTCCAAATAATAAAGCTAATTGCTTATCATCTTTATTTTTTTCTTCTTCTATATCATTTTCTTCTGTATTTTGTTCTTGATTTATTTCTAAATTTTTTGTTGTTACACTTGAATTATTTATATGCACTTCTTCTACCATTGCGTTTGGACCTTTACCTTTTAATGTTGTAACATATTCTTCCAAATCATTTATATATTTAATAATTTCATCAGAATATTTATAAGCCAAAATATTTTCATTTTTTATAATCAATACATTTAATGCAATATTTATAATTGTTGCTAATAATAATACAATATTAAATCTAGCCATCACAATAAATAAAAGAAAAGATGTAATAATATTTAATATACAAGCAACAGAAATAAAATTAAGATTACTACTTTCTCCCATCATGTGATGTTTTTCAATTTCAAATAATATCATTTTTTCCATTGGCAATTTACACATTTCGCCTCTTTGATGATAATAATTTTGATTAATATTTCTTTTTAATTCGTTTAATTCTATTTCATCGTGGAAGGCAAATAAAATTTTTCCAATAAACATGCTGTCATAAGATGGAATTTCTTCTGTGGAATATTCTTTTATTTTTTCATTATTTATTCTTTCCAATGCGTCTATTTGCTTAAATTGATTTCTATCTTTTAATTTTAATGTATTTTTTTCTTTGTCTATATAAACATATCCTTTTCTAATTAAATAATAAATTTCTGCATTTAATAATGATTCATCTAATTCAAATTCATTTTTTAAGAAAAATCTTGTTAATATAGGGTCATATTTATTTTCAAAATTTTCTTTTTTAGCTACTACCGTATTTCCTTTTTCTTTGTTCCATATATATATTACATATCCCACATAACCAATTGATATTAGATATAAAATAATGGTTTTTAAAATTGCTACACCAGCAAAAATTGCTACAATAATTGTTGCCAAAATATTAACCAATACAACTATCATAATTATTTTTAATATTTCTTTTTTATCATTCCCTTTTATTTTAATATTAAAATTCATTTTTTTCTCCTATCTTTTAAATCAAATTATTTTTTTATTTATTTAATATTTTTTATTTAATTTGATTTAATATAATTTATTTTATTTAATTCAATTTCATAATTAATTAATTTATTATTTTATTTAATATTAAGTTAAATTTATTTTATT
>CASFHP010000022.1 GCA_949294555.1 uncultured Eubacteriales bacterium | reverse complement strand
GAAGGAGAAGAAGTAGGCTATCCAAAGTTAAACATTCCAAACAATATAATGAAAGAAATATATTCAGATTATTTTCTAAAAATACTAAGAGAAGAAATTAATATAGACATAAATGATAATTATACAGAAATAGCAAGAGAGATTGCGTTAGAAGGAAAGATAGACAAAATTGTAGAAATGTTAGGAAAGTACTTGAAAAATTTATCTAATAGAGACTACCAAAAATTTGATGAAAAATATGTAAAATTAATTTTTTTCTGTATAGCCATGAACTTAAAAATATTTAGATTAAAATCAGAAATGGAAGTCCAAAGAAAATATCCAGATATTCTATTAATACCAAAAGACCAAAGTAAAGGATATAAAAGTGTAATGATAGAATTTAAATACTTAAAGAAGGAAGAAGCTGGAAAACTAAAAGAAAAACAAGAAGAAGCCAAAAAACAAATAGAGGAATATAGAAATTTTGAAGAAATAAAGGAGATAGAAAATTTAAACAGCTACACAGTAGTAGCAGTAAATGATGAAATATATATAGAAAAAGTAAAATAAGAGGTGCGAAATGAATAAAACAGAAGCAAAAAAAAGAATAGAAGAGTTAAGAGAAAAGACAGAATATTATGCAAAAAAATATTATGATGATGACAAACCAGAAATATCAGATTTTGAGTATGATATGTTAATGGTAGAATTACGTAATTTAGAAAAAGAATATCCAGAATTTGTTTCTAAGGATTCTTTAACGCAAAAAGTTGGAGGACATGTTAAAGAAGGGTTTCAAAAGGTAACACATGAAGTGCCACTTCAAAGCTTGCAAGATGTTTTTAGCTTTGAAGAAGTGGAAGAGTTTGACGAAAGAATTCAAAAACAAGCGGAAGAAAATGGAATAAAAGATGTAAACTATGTTGTGGAAACAAAAATAGATGGTTTGTCTGCTGCTTTAGAATACAAGCAAGGAAAGTTTGTAAGAGGTGCAACTAGAGGAAATGGACTAATTGGAGAAGATGTGACAGAAAATCTAAAAACAGTGAAAACCATTCCAATGGAATTAACAGATAAAATTGATATCACCGTTAGAGGAGAAGTCTTTATTTCAAAACAAGACTTTGAAAAAATGAACCAAGAAAGAGAAGAAAATGAGGAAGAGTTATTTGCAAATGCTAGAAATGCAGCAGCAGGTTCTCTAAGACAGTTAGATAGTAAAATAACAGCCAAAAGACCACTAGATATCTATATTTTTAATGTGCAGAAAATAGAAGGAAAAACTTTTAATTCTCATTTTGAGGAGTTGGAATATTTAAGTAAACTAGGCTTTAATGTAAATCCTGTTAGAATTCCTTGCAAAAACATTAAAGAGGCAGAAGAAGCAATTGAAAAAATTGGAGAAGATAGGGAAAATTTAACATTTGGAATTGATGGAGCCGTTATCAAAGTAGATGACTTACATTTTAGAGAAATTCTAGGCTCAACCATAAAAGTTCCAAGATGGGCAGTGGCATATAAATATCCACCAGAGAAAAAAGAGACGCTTTTAAAAGATATTGTCTGCCAAGTAGGAAGAACAGGTGTCATTACACCAATGGCAATATTAGAGCCTGTTAAAGTGGCTGGTTCTACAATATCAAAAACCACACTTCATAATGAGGATTTTATCAAGGAAAAAGACTTAAAAATTGGAGATACAGTTGTCATTCAAAAAGCAGGAGACGTCATTCCAGAAATTGTTGAAGTAGTAAAAAATAAACGAACAGGCAATGAAAAAGATTTTGAAATGCCAAAAGTATGTCCAGTTTGTGGTGCTCCAACCGTAAGAGAAGAAGGAGAGGCAGCGGTTAGATGTACAGGCATTGAATGTCCAGCAAAATTGTTTAGAAACTTAGTTCACTTTGTTTCAAGAGAAGCAATGGATATTTCAGGACTTGGAGAAAACATTATTCAACAATTATTGGACAATCATTTGATAAAAAATATAGCGGACATTTATACATTAAAATTTGAAGATATAGCGTCTTTAAAGAAAAATGGAAAGAAATTTGCACAAAATTTGGTAGACGCCATAGAAAGAAGCAAACAAAATGATTTATCAAAACTAATAACAGCATTAGGAATTCGTCATGTTGGGGTAAAGGCTTCTAGAATGTTAGCAAAGAAATATAAAACGATGGATAATCTAATGAATGCAAGTTTTGAAGAATTAAGCATGATAGATGATATTGGACCAATTGTTGCAAATAGTATTAGAGAATTTTTCCAAGAAGAGCAAACAATAGATTTGATTAATAAATTAAAAACAGCAGGTGTGAATATGAATTCATTAGAAGAGGAAAGTGAAGATAATCGATTTGAAGGAAAAACGTTTGTCTTAACCGGAAGCTTAGAAGAATTCACAAGAAACGAAGCCTCTGAAATCATAGAAAGATTTGGAGGAAAAACATCAGGAACTGTATCAAAGAAAACGAATTATGTGTTAGCAGGAGAAGAGGCAGGAAGCAAACTTACAAAAGCACAAAATTTGGGTGTTACGATTATTACAGAAGCGGAGTTTAAAGAAATGATAAAATAAGGTGGGGAAAATAATTGCGTTTTGGCGTTGTTAAACTTCGCATGCGAAAATCCTCAACGTGCAAAAAGCACGCTTCCGGTTTTCTTGCTTGTTTGCCTAGCCAAAAGCACAATTCTTTTCTCCACCACAGAATTGCCTATATAAGAAAGGAATGAGATAAAACATGGACAAAAACTATACATTTGAAATGATGTGGGAAGATTTAGATGATGGTTATCAAATTTATTATACTTATGTAAGAAATCGCTATTTATTATTTAAAACAGCGTCAAATTGCTATACACAAAAGCTATTATCTACAAATCCTAAAAATCCACAACCCAAAATGACAGTATTAACATTAAAAAGGGTAAAAGAAATGTTTCCACACATGGAAGACATTGAATATAAAGCATTAGATGTATTGAATTCTGATGACTAATCTGCAAAAAAATGTAATAGATTGAAGAACTTTAAACAAAAGATATTATAAATGGAAAGAAGGGGATTGTATGAAAAAGAAAAAAATGGATTTATGGGTAAAAATAATTATTGTCATTTTAGTGATATTATTGATATTTTTAATAGCGACATTTAGAAAGTTTTTAATCTTGAAACAAATTTCAAAACAATATGGAGAAGATATCAAAAGCACAAATTATTACACAAAAACCTATTCGATTGATGATGGAATGACAGAACTATGGATTTATGAAGGAACAAAAATGTTGAAATATACTTCTGTTGAAAATGGTGAATTTGTAGAAAGAACAATATACACAAATGCACAAAATGAGGAAAGCTGGATAATTGTGAATAGCCCAGAGCAGAAAACAGCTGTACAAATAGAATATAATCCAGATAGAGGAGCAATTTCAAGTGCAGGAATTAATCCAGGATTGCCTGAAAGCAATGATAATTGGCATTTATTACAAATGGCAGTGATAGCCAATATACAAAATAGCAAATGGAATGGAAAAGAAGCCTATATGATTTCATTCAATTTTATAGAACAAGAAGAATATAGAATGTGGGTAAATAAAGAAGATTATAGAATTATCGGACAGATAAATGGAACTTCAATAGACGTGGAAGGAAACACATATACAAATATATTAAGTTATTCATATACATTTAATACACTTACAGAAGAAGATGTAAAAATGCCAGATTTGACAGGATATACAATAAAAGATATAAATGGAAATATTGTGCAAGAATGAAAAGAGGAGATAGCAATTCACAAACAATTCACATTTCTTGCAAAAATCAATCATAAAAGGATAGTATATTAAAACCATAAACATCCCCTTTTTTTCAAAGGCTATTCTGTAAAATAAAAGCAGAGTAGCTTTTTTTGTATAAAATTTATTGCAAAAATAAATAGGATAGTATATAATCTGTTTGGAAAATGAAAAATAAAATTTTTGATAAAGTAATAAAAATCTTTGAAAAGGTTTATAGGCAACCTAAAAAACCTAAATATATACAAGGAGATATAGAGGAAACTCTATAAAATAGAAAAAATGACAGTACTAATTGATGGAAAAGAATTAGCAAAAAAAGTAAGAGGAAATTTAAAAATAGAATGTGAAAATTTAAAGAAAAAAGGAATTATACCTAAATTTGCAGTTATCATGGTGGGAGATGACCCAGCTTCTAAGGTATATGTAAAAACAAAAAGTAAAGCTTGTAATGAAATTGGGGTACAATATGAAGAACATATATTAAATGCAGATATCACACAAAAAGAATTAATTGATTTAATTCATACATTAAATGCAGACAAATCTGTTAATGGAATACTATTGCAAAGTCCAATACCAAAACATCTAGATATTGATGAGGCATTTAGAGAAATTTCTTATGAAAAAGATGTGGATGGATTTAACCCAGTCAATGTTGGAAAGTTATTACTAAATCAAGACACCTTTATTTCCTGCACACCATACGGAATTATGAAAATGTTTGAAGAATACAATATAGATTTAGAAGGAAAAAATTTAGTAATTATTGGAAGAAGCAATATTGTAGGAAAACCACTAATGGCATGTTGTCTAAATAAACATGCAACAGTAACCATTTGTCATTCAAGAACTAAAAATTTAAAGGAAAAGACAAGAAATGCAGATATTTTAGTGGCAGCTATTGGAAAACCAAATTATGTAACAGCAGATATGGTAAAAGATGGAGCGGTTATTATTGATGTAGGTATCAATCGAGGACCAGATAAAAAAATTACAGGAGATGTAGATTTTGAAGATGTAAAAGAAAAAGCAAGTTATATTACGCCGGTTCCAGGTGGGGTGGGACCAATGACAGTAGCTATGCTAATGAATAATGTGATTAAAGCAACAATTAATCAAAATAAATAACAAATATGGGGCACTTTTTAGTGTCCTTTATTTGTATAATATGAAACTTTAAGTTAGCTTAGTTAAAAGTAAAAATAAAAAGGAGGAATAAATATAAAATCATTAGAAGATAATAGATATTGGATTTGGCTTTCCCTAATAGAAGGATTAGGGAGCAGAAGAAAGCAAATTTTATTAAAAATGTATCAAACACCAGAAAAGATTTATCAACTAAAAAAAGCAGATATTTTAAAACTAAAAGGATTTCATGAAACACTAGCAGATAGAATTGTTAATAAAGAAAATAAACAATGTATAGATAAGCAAATAGAAAACATGGAAAAAGAAAAAGTGAAAATTATTACCATAGAAGATGAGGAATATCCGAGCCTTTTAAAGAATATATATGATTATCCCATAACACTGTATATAAAAGGAAATCCTCAAATAGTAAACAAATCATCAATTGGTATTATAGGGTGTAGAGAAGCAAGTACATATGGAAAAAATGTTGCAGAATATTTTTCTTATCATCTTGCAAGAGAAGGAATAAGTATTGTAAGCGGATTAGCCAAAGGGATTGATAGTCATGCACATATTGGAGCAATAAAAGCAAAAGGCATAACCATCGGCATTATTGGAAGTGGGTTGGATATCATATACCCGAAAGAAAATCAATATTTATATGAGAAAATCATAAAAGAAAATGGAGCCATTCTATCAGAATATCCGTTAGGGGTAAAGCCAGAAAAAATGAATTTTCCTGCTAGAAACAGAATTATAAGTGGTATGAGCAAAGGAATTATTGTGGTGGAAGCCAAAAAGAAAAGTGGAACTCTGCTAACGGTTGATTTTGCACTAGAGCAGGGAAGAGATGTTTATGTCGTGCCAGGAAATATTGATGAAATGAATTCTGTAGGAACAAATGACTTGATTAAGCAAGGTGCGAAAATGGTAACGACTTATCGCGATATAGAAATATAAGTGGCTAGAATAAAAGTTGTAGCTCTCTGTGCATAAGGGTGGAAAGGATTCATAAATTATTTATTACCCTAACACTTTACATATGATAAATAAAAATGATATAATAGCCACAAGTAAAAAATAATATAATCTTTTAAAACAAAAGAGAGGAGAACAAGTTTCTTTAAAAGTAAACTTATAAAAAAGATGGATAGAGTAAAATTAAAAGATAGAATATTACCCAAATATACAAAAGGAGAAGAAATTTTCAACATGACTTCTCATATCGTAGGAGCAGTTTTAGGAATTGTTGCAACAGTTTTATGTATTGTATTTGCAGCTATACATGGAAATGGATATGGTGTGGTTAGTGGTTCTATTTATGGTGCAACCATGATTATTCTATATACCATGTCTAGTATATATCATGGATTAAGTCCAAAGAGATACTCTAAAAGAGTATTCCAAGTGTTAGACCATTGTTCTATATTTTTGTTAATAGCAGGTTCATATACACCATTTGCTTTATGTACTTTAAGAGAATATGATACTGCTACAGGCTGGACAATATTTGGCATCATATGGGCTATGGCAATATTGGGAATTGTTTTGAACTCAATTGATATTAAGAAATATAAAAAATTTTCTATGATATGCTATTTGGTTATGGGATGGTGTATTGTTGTAAAAATCAATTTATTACCACAACTATTAGGAATAGCGGGATTTAGTTTGCTATTGGCTGGTGGAATTGCTTATTCGATTGGTGCGATTTTGTATGGCGTTGGTAAAAAACTTAAATGGATGCATTCCATTTTTCATATGTTTATTTTACTAGGTAGTATTTTACAATTTTTCTGTATATTATTATATGTAATGTAAAAAATAAAGACAAAAAAAGAAGGCTAAAAGCCTTCAAAACCTCATAAATATAAATACATTTTAGCACAATTGATTAAGAAAATCAAATTAAAAAAAGCGAAAGAAAAAGCGTATACTTATGAAAAAACGAGATAAAATAATCATAAAAGAGGAAAGCTAAATTTTAAAAAGAAAAAGCTATTTGTAAAAAGAATTTAGATATGTTAAGATATAGATAATCTAATAAGGATTACAAAAATCCCTGCGTAGTACGTAAGAGCATAATTTTTAGAACCAACAAATTTTAAGAGGGGCTAATCTCTCAAATATGGCGTGCATGCTCACAGTATATAGTGAGAAGCCCATAAGTATTTAGGTAGGCACCCACCTGTTTTTAGGAGCAGGTCCTTAAAAATTAAAAAGCTGACGGCTAAGGCGGGGCTTTTTCTATGCAATAAAAAACGTTGCACAGAAAAATGGAAAAAGATATTGTATGGCATAAAGAAGATGAGTTTGACTTATCTTCTTTTTACATATATAATGAGAAAAAGAGAAAGAAGGTGGTCATATGACAATTAAGCAAGCTCTAATAAAAGGGGTAACATTATTAAAATTAGAAAAGGTATCAACACCCAAATTAAAAGCAAGGTTATTATTACAATATGTACTAAAAAAGCCAAGGCAATATCTAATTGTCTATGATGACCAAAAATTAACAGAAAAAGAAGAACAAGAATATCTAAAATATGTGGAATTGGTAAAGCAAGGAGAACCAATAGAACATATTACACATCAAAAAGAATTTATGAAATTAAACTTTTATGTAGATGAAAATGTGTTAATACCAAGACAAGACACAGAAGTATTAGTAGAAGAAGTTATGAAGATTGCTAAAAAAACAAGAGCCAAAAAGATATTAGATTTATGTACAGGAAGTGGAGCAATTGCAGTATCTTTAGCGAAATATTTGGAAAATGTAGAAATAACAGCATTAGATATTAGTGGGAAGGCATTGGATATTGCGATTTCTAATGCAAAAAATAATCATGTACAAGACAAAATTACATTTGTAGAATCTAATCTTTTTGAAAATTTAGGACAAGAAAAATATGACATCATCGTATCAAATCCGCCATATATCAGAAGAGAAGAAATTGAAAAATTAGATAGAGAAGTAAGAAAAGAGCCAAGATTAGCATTAGATGGTGGAGAAGATGGCTTGGATTTTTATAGGAAAATCATTGCCGAAGGATATGCATACTTAAAATATGGTGGATATATCTGCCTAGAAATCGGATATGACCAAAAGGAAGAAGTCATGCAAATCATAGAAGATAAGAAACAATATACGAATTTATATTGTAAAAAAGATTTATTTGATAATGATAGAGTAATTGTAGCAAAATTGAACTAATGATGATTTGGGGACGGAGAAAAAATCATCATTTTAAAGTATAAAAAAGTGAATTAAATAATTTTTATAGGATGATGATTTTTTCTCCGTCCCCAAATCATCATCCAGCCCAATAAGGAGGTAAAACAATGTCTTTTTCATCAGATATTAAACAAGAATTAAATAAAACAAATAGCTTGACAAACAAAGAAAATGTGAAATTTGAATTGATAGGTTATGTTATATCTGGAAATACAACTGTTGTAAAAGGGAAAAATTTTCGATTTTCAACAGAAAGTGACTATAATATTAATCGATTTTCTAAACTATTATCAAATTTAGATATTCATCATGATATAGACATTAGTGGGAAAACATTTAATATTGTGACAAAAGCATTGGATATTAGTAAATTGGAATTTTTAGAAATTCGAGATAATGAAATTTTCTTAAAACCAGAATTTGAAGATATAAAAGCAAGTAACAAAGATATGCAAAAAGGCACACAAAAAAATACACGACTAGAAGAAAATATGAAAGCTTTTATTAGAGGTGCTTTTATGGGGGCAGGGTCTATTAATAATCCAGAAAATTCTTATCATTTAGAAATTGCAGTATCAAATGAAGAAAACCTAAATTTTTTGAAAAAGCAATTAGAGAATTTTGATATTCATGCCAAAACACTAATTACGACTAATAAGTTTTCTGTCTATCTTAAAGAAGGAGAGGAAATTTCAAAATTGTTAGCATTAATTGGTGCTAATAAAGCGGTTATGCAATTTGAAGATATCCGAATACAAAAAGAGATGAGAGGGAAAGTGAATCGAATTGTGAATTGTGAAACGGCAAATCTCAATAAGACGATTAATGCGGCAATCGAGCAAATTGCGGCCATTAAAAAATTGCAAAAAGATGGTAGATTTAATAAATTGGATGACAATTTAAAAGAAATAGCAATGTTAAGAGTAGAAAATCCAGACATGTCACTAGTAGAGTTGGGAAAATTATTAAAAGAACCAGTCGGAAAATCAGGGGTAAATTATAGATTGAAAAAAATTGTGGAGATAGCAAATGGAAAATAAAGAATTAGGAATATATATACATATACCGTTTTGTCAGCACAAATGTGATTATTGTGATTTTATATCATTTTCTAACAAGCAAAACATGGTAAAAAGCTATGTAGAAGCTGTAAAAAAAGAAATTAATACATACTTTCAAAACAAGGATTTTTTAGATAGTTACAATATAACTACGATATATATAGGTGGAGGTACGCCTTCTTTTATAGATAGCCCATATATTGCAGAAATTATGAATTTATTAGAGACAAAATTAACACGAAATCAAACAAAATTTGAAGATATGGAAATCACAATTGAAGTAAATCCAGGAACGGTTAATCAAAAAAAATTGGAAGATTATAAAAAGGCAAAAATCAATCGTTTAAGCATTGGATTACAAAGTACGAATAACAGCATTTTAAAAGAAATTGGTAGAATTCATTCATTTGAACAATTTTTAGAAACCTATCGTTTGGCAAATCAAGTGGGATTTGACAATATAAATGTAGATTTAATGATAGGGTTACCAAATCAAAGAATAGAGGATGTAAAAGAAAGTTTAAATGAAATGATAAATTTAAAACCAGCACCAATGCATATTAGTGTGTATTCGTTGATTGTAGAAGAGGGAACTGTGATTGCACAAAAAATAGGAAACCATCAGTTGCAAGAAATGGATGAAGACTTAGAAAGAAATATGTATTGGTATGTGAAAGATACATTAGAATTAAATGGATATAAACATTATGAGATTTCTAACTTCGCAAAAGAAGGAAAAGAATCAAAGCATAATCTAAATTGTTGGTTACAAAAAGAATATATTGGAATTGGGTTGGGTGCACATTCATATATAAATGGTATTCGATATGCTAATTGTGAAACAATTGAGGAATACGTAGATAATATGGAAGTGGAAAATAGTGAACTAATAGGAAAAATACTTATGAATGCCCAAAGGACGTATATAGAAAAAAATATAGAGAATAATCGAAGAAATGAAGAGAAAATTCATAAAATAAAACAAATAGAGAAAATCTATGAAATAGAAGAGGTTCAAAACATAGAGGATAAGAAAAAAGAATATATGCTTTTAGGCTTACGAAAAATAGAAGGCGTGCAAATCTCTAAATTTAAGGAGAAATTTATCGATAATCCAATATTTTTATTTAGAAAAGAATTGGAAAAGCTAGTAAATGATGGATTAATCAGTATAGATGGAGATTATATAAAACTTACCAATAAAGGTTTGGATTTAGCGAATATTGTGTGGGAAGAATTTATATAAAAAGTTTTAGGGTAAAAAAATCTCTGATAATATTTGGAAACAGAATAAATTTCTTACATTTTTACCCTAAAAAAAGTTTGAAAAATGCTTGACAAACTGATAATAAATATGATATTATATTTAACGTTACAAGAAGAAGTCAAACTTCTCACCTTATCCAAACGAGGAAAAAGGTTGGAAATTAAATAATTTTAACATCTAAAAAGATGTTAGCTTTATTTTGGATTTGACTTGTAACAAAAGTCAAATTTTTTCGTTTCTTGAGAACTTTTATTAATCAGAGATTATAAAAAAATAAAATAATATTCTCATAAAGCGAATTATTGGAGGTGTTTTGTATAAAACAAGAATTACCAATTAATGGTCAAATCAGAGCAAAAGAAGTTCAACTAATCGGAGATAATGGAGAAAAAGTAGGAATTATTTCTTTAAATGAAGCTTTAGAAAAGGCAGAAGAAAAAAACTTAGACTTAGTGCTAGTAGCTCCAAATGCAAATCCACCAGTTTGTAAAATTATGAACTATGGAAAATATAAATTTGAGCAAGCCAAAAAAGAGAAAGAAGCGAAAAAGAAACAAAAAAGTTTTGAAATTAAAGAAATAAGAGTCACTCCTAATATCGAAGAACATGATTTTAGTTTTAAATCTAAAAATGCAAAAAAATTCATACAAGATGGAAACAAGGTAAAAATAACCGTTAGATTTAGAGGAAGAGAAGTAAACAATTCTAAAGCAGGCGAAGTTGTTTTAAATAAATTCATAGAAGATATGAAAGATATCGCAGTTGTAGAAAAAGCACCAAAGCTTGAAGGTAGAAATATGTTTACAATTCTTGCAAAAAAAACTGAAAAATAAATTTAGGGAGGAGAATGTATTATGCCAAAATTAAAAACAAATAAGGCTGCAAAGAAAAGATATTCTTTAACAGCAACAGGAAAAGTAAAAAGAACAAAATCAAACAGAAGACACTTATTAGCAAATAAAACAAAAAGACAAAAAAAATCAGGAAAAGTTCAAAATGCTTATGCAGACAAAACATGTATGAATACAATCAAAAAATTATTACCATATGGTAATTAAGATGAAGATGAATTAAGGGGAAAGACTTTTATCCGAGAAAAACTTACTAAAAAAGAGAAGATCCCCTGCTAAATAGAAAAAGGAAGGTGATAGATATGGCAAGAGTAAAAACAGCAAGAACAACAAGAGCAAGACATAAAAAAATATTAAAACAAGCCAAAGGATATTTTGGAGCAAAACATTATAGATTTAGAAATGCAAATCAAGCAGTTTTAAAATCATTATCATATGCATATGTAGGAAGAAAAGATAAAAAAAGTAATTTTAGAAAATTATGGATCGCAAGAATTAATGCAGCAGCAAGAATGAATGGAACTACATATAGTAGATTAATTGCTGGATTAAAGAAAGCAAATGTAACAATTAATAGAAAAATGTTAGCTGAAATCGCTGTAACAGACCCAAAAGCTTTTACAGAGATTGCTGAAATTGCAAAAAAAGCATAGTTAAAAAAGAATGAAGTTATTTTGTAAGAAATAGCTTTATTTTTTTACTATACTTTTTTGGTTTACTGTTTCTTCATTTTGGGTTTTGAAATCAAAGAAGCCAAATAGCCAAAGAAAATAGCAGCAGCAATTCCGCCGGCAGCAGCTTTTACACCACCAGTAAAGGCACCTACAAGCCCAATATTTTTTACTTCTTCAATAGCGCCTTTAGCTAGATTATAGCCAAAACCAGTTAACGGAACGGTTGCACCGCTACCGGCAAAATCTACTAGATATTGATAAATACCTAATCCACCTAGGATAGCACCTAGGGTAACGAAAATAACTAAAATTCTTGCAGGTGTCAGTTTGGTTTTGTCAATTAAAATTTGTCCGACAACACAGATTAAACCACCAACCACAAAACATTTTAAAAGTGAAGACCACTCAAAAATCGAAGCCCAATCAATAGTATCCATAAAATTCATTCCTTTCAATAATTTTAAAATGATAAACCATATTTATAAATTCCATTAATGATTTATAAAAACATAAATTAAGATATTATCAATTATAATGAGTATTACTTACAAATTTTCAATGCTTATAGCATGTGCGATACCAGGAATAGATTCGCCTTGTTGAGAACTTGTTGAATTCATTAAAGCACCAGTTGCAATTAATAATAATCGTTTCATTTTTCTTTCTTTCAATTGTTTAAAGAAATATCCAGAAAATACAGTACCACAACAAGCACAACCACTACCACCACTATGTGTATCTTGCGTATCTTTATCAAAAATTAGAACACCACAATCATTATAATTATTTTTTATGTTATAGCCATTATTTTTTAAGAGATCAATAGCAATTTCTTTGCCAACATATCCCAAATCGCCACTAATAATGGCATCATAATAATTAGGACTTCTTCCAGTATCTAAAAAGTGTGTGGTTAAGGTATCTGCAAAACTTGGAGCCATTGCTGCCCCCATATTATTACCATCTTTGATGCCCATATCAATAATCTTTCCAGGTGTAATGTGGGTAATATAAGGACCAGAACCATTTTTAGCTACAATAGCTGCTCCAGAACCAGTAACAGTCCATTGGCTAGTCTGTGGTCTCTGATTTCCTAATTCAAGTGGAAATCGAAATTGCTTTTCAGCACTACAAAAATGACTAGAAGTCGCACATAATACATTATTTGCAAAACTTTCGGCACAAATGGCACCTAATGTTAGCGACTCTACAAAAGTAGAGCAAGCACCAAAGACACCAAAAAAGGGAATTTGCAAATCACGTAAACCAAAACTAGAAGAAATACACTGATTTAGTAAATCTCCAGCAAACATGCAATCAATATCTTGTACTGAAATACCGAGTTTTTCGGATAACCATATTTACGGTTTCTTTTATAATTTTACTTTCAGCTTTTTCCCATGTTTTCTCTCCCCAAAACTCATCATCTAATGTTTGGTCAAAGTATTTTGCTAATGGTCCTTCAGCTTCTTTAGGTCCAACAATAGATGCACATTCTAAAATTGAAGGTGGGGTTGTAAATTTTATTGTTTGTTTTCCTAATCTTTCCAAAAAATTCATCTCCTTTTAAAGGGTTGCCAAGGGGTGATGATTTGGGGACGGAGAAAAAATCATTATCTTAAGATAAAAAAATTAAATAAAATAATTTTTTATAAGATGATGATTTTTTCTCCGTCCCCAAATCATCACCCCTTGGCAATTTTAAACCAAAGTTACACTTTGTGTATTAAATATTAAATAAATAATGCCAACTAAAATAGAAGTTGAGATACCAAATACCAAAACAGGTCCAGCAACTGTAAACATTTTTCCGCCAACACCCATAACATATCCTTCTGATTTATATTCCATCGCAGGAGATACAATAGAATTTGCAAATCCTGTAATTGGAATTAAAGAACCAGCACCTGCAAATTTGCCAATTTTATTGAAAATATTTAATCCTGTAAGAAATGCAGATAGTCCAATTAGTAAAATGGAAACAATTGTCCCTGAAATTTGTGTATCAAATCCTCTATCTTTGCAAATATTAAGTATGATTTGACCAAGTGTACAAATCAATCCACCAACCCAAAAGGCATTAAAACAATTTTTTAATATGGGAGAGTTGGGAGATTTTTTATCTACATAGTCTTGATAGGTTTTCTTTGTTTCTGTTGGATTTTCCATAACAATTTCCAATGAATATTTATAAAAAAATATTCATTATGCTCCTTTCATCTAAATTTAATAGCCTGTATAGCTAGCATAAAATCTTAAATATTCCTATGCGTCTTTATTATCTTTTCTATTTAAATCAATAGCAAAAGAAATATCTAAGTCGACAAAGTATTCAGAGATTTTATCTCCGCTAATACTTGCTCTTTGTTCTAAAATTCTAACATCTGAAAGATAATCGATTGTTTTAGAAGCTTCTGCAATTGCTTTTACAATCGCATCTTTCCAAGAAACAGTTGAATTACCTGTAATCATTAAATGTTTTTTAATTTCCATAAATTTACCTCCAAATCTTTTAAGAGTATGTTTTCCAAAAAATAAAAAAATATACAAAATTAGTAGAAAAAATAAAAATGACAGTATATAATAAATATATGAGACAATTTGGGACAGGTTGGGTTTTGTCCCATTTTTGTCGAAAAATTGCTAAAATGGGACAAAACCCAACCTGTCCCAAATTGTCTTGAGAAAGGAAACAAATAAGATGATAGATATTGCAAGAGAAGTCGCATTAAAAGCATTATATAAAATTGATAAAGAAGAAGCATATTCCAATATTGCTTTAGATGAAACAATAAAAGAGAATCGACACAAACTAGATGATAGAGATATTGGATTTATTTCAGAATTGGTTTATGGGGTAACTTCATGGAAGTTGACCATAGATGAAATTGTGAAAATGTATTCAAATATTCGATTAAAAAAAATTTCTCCATGGATTTTGAATATTTTGAGATTAGGTATTTATCAGACTGTGTTTTTGGATAAAGTTCCCAAATCAGCGGCAGTTAATGAAAGTGTCAATTTAGCCAAACGATATGGACATAAGAGTAGTTCTAATTTTGTAAATGCAATTTTAAGAAAAGTAGAGAAAAAAGATTTTGAAACATTTTTTGAAATTGAAGATCCAATTGAGAGAATTTCAAAAACAACTTCTATGCCTGTTTGGATAATACAAGAATTACTAAAAGAAAATCCAATTGAAAAAGTTGAAGAGATTTGTAAAGCTTCTAATATAAAACCAAAAGTAAGTATTCGAGTAAATGGGCTAAAAACTACTAAACAAGAATTGCAAAAGAAGTTAGAGGAAAACGATATACCATTTCTAGAAGGAAATTTAGAAGATTTTTTGATTTTAGAGAAAACAAAAAATATAGAATCTTTAGATTTATTTAAAAATGGCTATTTTACTATCCAGGACGAAGGTGCAGGATTGATTGCAAAAGTGGCAGATCCTAAATCAAATGAAATGGTGTTAGATGCTTGCAGTAGTCCAGGTGGAAAAACAACCTATATGGCAGAACTAATGGGGAACAAAGGAAAGATTGTTGCTTGGGATTTACACCCACATAGAGTAAAATTGGTTGAGAAAAATGCGAAAAGGTTAGGAATTACAATCATTGAAACAAAATGTGAAAATGCAAGTATATATAAAGAAGAATATAAAGAAAAATTTGACAAAATTTTGTTAGATGTGCCATGTCTAGGGATTGGCGTTCTAAAACGAAAACCAGATATCAAATGGAAACGAAAACCAGAAGATATTGAAGAAATTACAGAGATTCAACAAAAAATCTTAGAAACCTGTTCTAAATATCTAAAACCACAGGGAGAATTGATTTATGCAACATGTAGCATTTTTAGTGAGGAAAATGATAAAATAATAGAAAAATTTTTAAAAAATCACAAAGATTTTGAATATGGAATTATGAATATACAAAATCCAATGATTCCTACACAAAAATTGCAAAAAATACAATTATATCAAGGAAAAGAAAATGATGGTTTTTTTATGTGCAAGTTACGAAAAAAATAAATATTACAATTTAATTACACTTAGATTACAATTATATTAAAGGTATTGATTTTTGCAAGAGTAATGGTAAAATAAACTAGAACAAATTAGCGTAATTACTAAAAAATGACAACTTAGAAAATTTATTCAAGTATCAAATTTTATGAAATGCAAAAAATAGCAATAAAGAAAAATAAATAAAGGAGCAAAAGATGGCTAGCTGTTTAGGATTATATGTAGAAAACAATATAATTAAATATGCGAAAGTTTCAAAGGAACATGAAAAAATAAAGGTTGAGTCATTTGGTGTTAAATTTTATGACAATTTGGAAAAAGCAATTAATCAAATTGTTGAAGAAACTTACAGTTATAAAACACCAATTAGCATAAACTTATCAGAAGAAATCTACAACTATTTTGACATGTTTGCATTACTAAGCAACAAGGACTTATCAAAAGCAATTAAAACAGAATTTGAAATGTATTGTAGCGACCAAGGATATAACCCAAATGTATTTGAAACAAGATATGTAGTTTCAAAAAATCCAGAAGATAAAGACAAATTAAGAGTAATCCATATTGCTGCAAACAAAATAGAGTTAACAAAGAAAACACAAGTATTAGAAAAATACAAACTAGCAGACATTGTACCAGTTTCTATGGCAATAACCAATTTAATAGAAACAAAGCCAAAAGAAAATTGCTTAATTGTAAATATAGAAGATAATACAACTGTAACAACGATATATGATGAAAATGTATATAATATTGAAACCTTTGATGAAGGATGTCAAGAATTCTTAAGAAAAATTAATGTAAGAGAAAATTCAATGGCAAAATCTTACGAAATATTAAAAAATACAACCATTTATACATCAGAAGGAAAAGACCTTCAAGAAACAGAATTTGGTTATCTTGAAGATATTATGCCAACACTATATACAATTGTTGGAAATGTAAGAAAAATTATTAATGAAAGTGAGCAAAAAATCAGTAAAGTATATCTAACAGGAACAGCAACTTTAATTAATAATTTGGACTTATATTTCCAAGAGTATTTAAATGAAATAGATTGTGAAGTATTAAAGCCATATTTTATCAATGCAACAAAAGATATTACAATACAAGACTATATAGAAGTGAATTCTGCAATGTCTTTGGCTTTATCAGGTGTAGGACAAGGAATCCAAGGAATTAACTTTAAAAAGCAAACCTTTAATGAAAAAATTCCAGACTGGTTAAAAATAGAAGTAAACCCAGGAAAAGAAAAGAAAGGAAAATTGGCAACTTCTGGTTGGTTTACAAATGACCTAGGTGAAAAACTAGATAAAACAGAAGTTAGTTTGTTGAGAACAGCGGTAGGATTAATTATCCTATTTGTAATTTATAGCTGTTTTGCGGTATTATTACAAAATCAAATGGAACAAAAAGAAGAGCAAGCGCAAAATTCTATTAATCATACGAATGCACAAATTCAATTAGCAGATAGTGATAAAACTAAAATAGATTCTAGAACAAATGATTATACAGAAATGATTCAAAATTTGCAAGATTTAAACGATAGACTTACTGATGCAAGCAAGACAAGAGATGCAATACCAAATTTATTGAATTCTATTATGTATGTAATACCAGAAAATGTTCAAATTACATCAATACAAAATACAACAAGCACACATATTGTTATTCAAGCACAATCTAATAAATATGAACAATTAGGTATGTTTAAAGCAAAATTAGACACAGAAATGATTTTAACAAATGTAATTTCGACTTCAGGTCAACAAACAGACAATGTGATTAAAGTAACGATAGAAGGAGATTTACCATGAAAAAATTATTGATACTCATTTTAATCGCACTTGTATTAGCGTTAACGATTTTTACCATTATTAATGGGCTGGAAATTGGTAGCTTTACTGTTTGGGGGATTAGGACTATACAAGATCAAAACGCAGAATTAACAGATACCGTTACAGAAGCGACAAAACTTGCAAGTTCTACATTTCCAGCTAAAATCAGTGAAGTAAATGCAAGTATGGATAATTTAGAAAAACAAAAGACCACATATCAAGACATGGTAGCAGTAAGTGACTCAGGTGATGTGCAAGCTGCAAGCCAATTGTCTAATTATACATTAGACTTCTTATGGACAGAAATTGGTACACATGCAACCAGTGAAGGGGTTAGCATTGATATATCATTAACAGCAGGAACAGGGGGACAAAATGTATATGATTTAAACTTTACAGCTGTTGGTAGCTATGTCGGCATATGTGAATTCATAAGGGATATAGAAGATGATTCAGATTTAGCATTTAAAATAGAACAATTTTCAATGACAGCAGGAGAATCTACATCATCATTAAGAGCTACATTTGTATGCAAAAATATACCAATAGAAGGTATATCTTCAATTGATACAAGTAGTTCAAATACTGACAATCAAAACACAACGAATAGTACAAATACAAACAGCACAAATACCAATAGTACAAATTCAACAAATAGTACCAATAATACCAACAGTACGAATACGACAAATACATCAAATCAGTAAAGGAGTGTATTATGGCTAAGAAAGTTATTAAAGAAATTATCATAATGTTATTGCTATGTTTAGCAATCATATTAATCCTTGGTGTATTATTATATGAATATGTACCAAGTAATAAAATCATACCAGATGAAGTATCTTATACGACACCAACGGCAGTACAAGAAGAATTAAGTAAAAGTGAAGATGTAGAAAGTGATGAAGTTATTTTGACATATAGTGTAGATTCTACAGATTTGGATAATTATGAAAGAATCAACACATATGTACCAGGAAAACCAAATCCATTTTCATCATATGAAACATCAGGAGAAGATACAAATCAAAGTGGAAGTTCAACAGGAAGTAGCAACTCAGGAACAAGCACATCTACTGGTAACAATAATTCAGGAAGTTCAAATACTTCAACCAGTACAGGTGGTTCAGCATACTATCCTGATAAAGGAACAAAATAAAATCTAGTTATTAACGTTATGTTTTTATAACATAAATTATATATATAAATTTATTTCAAAAGAAAAGGAGGAAAAACAAAATGAGAAACCAAAGAGGTATTACTTTAATTGCCTTAGTTATCACAATCATTGTATTATTAATTTTAGCAGGGGTGTCAATTGCGATGCTTACAGGTCAAAATGGTATTCTAACTAGAGCAAATCAGGCAGGAACTGCTACAAATACTGCAAGTAACGAAGAAATTGTAAAACTTGCTATTTCTAACATATTAACAGAATATTATGCTGGAAATTCAACTTTAAATATTACAAACACTACTGGTGAATTAAGAATTACACCAGATGGACTAGAAGAGGCTATAAGACAAGTTAGTCCAGATGCTGCACTTACCAGTGTTACTTCAGATTCTACTAACATAGTAGTTAAATTCTCAGATAATCAAGAAGTTAAAGTAAATTCAACTACAGGAGCAATTGTAAAATAATAAAAATAAGCAAAGCCATACGCACACTTGGTGTGTATGGCTTAAATATTAAAAATGCAAATACAAGCAAAATAAAAAAATGATAACATTTAACAACAAATAAAAAACAAAATTTTAAATAATAACAATTCATAAGATAATAGAAATTAAAAGGAGAAGAAATGGATATACTACTATATATAATCATATTCATCATGGGAACAGTATTTGGTAGTTTCTATACATTAGCAGTATACAGAATACCAAAAAATCAAGATATAACACATACACATTCATATTGCCCTAATTGTAATCATAAATTAGGTTTTTTAGACTTAATTCCCGTATGGAGCTATATCTTTTTATTAGGAAAATGCAGATATTGCAAACAAAAAATAAGACCAAGATATTTAATTATAGAAACACTATCAGGTTTAACATTTGTATTAGTAGCATATTTAATGAATATTCGTATCGATAATTTAAAGTTAACTGTGCTAGCAGAAGGTGCATTTATGGCACTTTATTTCTCTTTCCTTTTTATCATGGCAGGAATTGATGCAGAAAATCGAAAAATTGAGAAATCTATTTCAATGTATGGAATTCTATTATCTATAGCATATATAGTATATCTATGTGTAGTAGAGAATGCTAATATATATAGATATATCATATATTTAATTGTCTATATCATCATTTTAGCTTTAGATGTTATTACTTTAAAGCGATATGCCAAAAATAAATATATACATGGCATTTTAATGACAATTGTTACAATGTGTATATTTACAGGAGAATATGTAACGATTAACACCATTATTATGACATTACTTGCTGTTGCATTTTATTTGTTAATCAATAAGATAAAAGATAAAAGAAAACGAGTTAGAAAAGAAGAAAAAACATATTATAAACAGATTCGCCTTGGATTATATTTAGCAATTTCGAATATTTTAAACCTATTATTTGTGTTAGCATGGTATAAATTTTTTGTATAATAAAGAAGGGATAAACGATGCGTATGAAAAGTGAAAGAGGAATAACCACAATAGATATTACAGTAGCAATCATTTTAATTACATTATTTGTTGCTATTATTGCAATACTAATGTACCAAATTAATGCAAATTC
This sequence comes from uncultured Eubacteriales bacterium, assembly GCA_949294555.1. Classification (GTDB taxonomy): domain Bacteria; phylum Bacillota; class Clostridia; order TANB77; family CAG-508; genus CAG-269. The sequence continues at coordinate 5,164 of CASFHP010000022.1, read as the reverse complement.
AGCTTCAACAAAGAGAAACTCAGAAGCAACAAGTTATGCCATTGCAGAAATAGAAAAATTAAAAGCACAAGATTTCGATACATTGGTAGATACAGATGAAACAACAAATCAATTTGAAAATATAACAGATGAGACCACTAATCAGGCAACAGGATATTCGAAGAGAATAACGATAACAGATTATGCAAATTTGCCAGAAAACATAGATGACGAAACGATTGTACCAGGTTTAGTAAAGCAAGTGACTGTAGAAATCGCTTACCAAGATGGAGATACAATGCAAACCGTTGATTTATCAACAGTAATAACAAAAAATGATTAAGGAGAAAGCATATGCGATCTGAAAAAGGTGTAACATTAATTTCTGTAACTATATATATCATTGTTATGCTAATTATTATAGCAGTTATTTCTGTTTTAACTTCATATTTTTATACCAATATAGATATTAATTCTATAAGTGTTGATCTAAATCAAGAATATACAAGATTTAATTCTTACTTTACAGAAGAAGTGAACAAAAAAGGAAATAAAATTTTAGATATTGGTGAAACAGAAAATAGTAGTGGAAATGGCAAACAAAGATATATTGTTTTTTCTAGTGGAAATCAATATACATTTATACCAAATCAAGGAATATATGTTAATCAAATAAAAATTGCAGAAAATATAACAGATTGTACATTTGAAAAAGGAAAAACAGACGGAAAAACAACAATAACGGTTACAATGACAGGTGATAATTTTAATAGACAAACAACATATACCTTAGTGGAATAAATTAAAAGAAAAATTCGATAATAAAGAGGTGTAGATTATGGAATTAAAAAGAAGACAACCAATTGGTGTGGAATTGGTTAAGAAAGGGATTGTAAAAGAAGAAGATATCGAAAGGGCGTTAGAGTATCAAAAACAACATCCTAACGTGAAAATAGGAGATTGTTTATATGAATTAGATGTTTGTGACCCATATATATTAATTACGGCTATTGGTGAAATACTAGGAGAAAAAGGAATATTACTTAGCAAAAATTCCATAAAAATTGATATAGAGGAATATATTTCTTTAGATATTGCCAAAAAAAATAAAGTTATTCCATTTGAAATCGAAAATGGAAAAATCAAAGTTTGTTTTGCCAATACGGTTAATAGAAGAAGTATGGAGACCATCAGATTGTTATTTTTGAACAAAGGGCTTATCATGGATACCTATATTACCTTTGAAAGAGATATTATGCAAATTCTAAAATCTTTAGAAGGAAAGGCAACTACAGATATCAATGAATCAGGGGTAACTGTTATCAATTTAGTAGATAGTATTATTAAAACAGGAATTGAAAAAAGAGCAAGTGATATTCATATAGAACCAATGGCAACATCTATTCGTGTTAGATACAGAATCGATGGAGAGTTATTTACAGCAGCCAATTTAGATAAAGAAAAACAACAGCAAATTATTGGAAGATTAAAAGCAATTTCAAATATGCACCAAGAAAAACAAGAATCACAAGATGGTAGAATTTTGTTATATGAAGATTACAATATCCGTGTGTCTTCTCAACCAAATGTGTATGGAGAAAAATTTGTTTTAAGATTATTAAAGAAAAATACAGATATTAAAAATATATTTGATTTAGGATATTATGGAGAAGAAGAAGAATTTAAGAAAAGTATCAATAAGAGAAATAGTATTACCATTATGGCTGCACCAACAGGAGAAGGTAAAACGACATCGTTATATAGTATTATTGATTATTTAAACAAACCAGAAATTAATATTACAACAATTGAAGATCCAGTAGAAATCAGAATTGCAGGATTAAATCAAATAGAAATTGATAATAGAACAACCTTTGCAGGAGCATTAAGAACCGTTTTAAGACAAGACCCAGATATCATCTTAGTAGGAGAAATTAGAGATAGAGAAACAGCAGAAATCGCCATACAAGCTGGACAAACTGGACATTATGTATTATCAACTATTCATACGATTGATAGTATAGAGGTTATTAATAGATTACGTAAAATTGGTGTTTCAGATTATGATATTGCGAGTACCTTAGCAACAGCAATTTCTCAGAGATTGGTAAGAAGAATTTGCCCAAAATGTAAGCGTGAAAGAGAATTTACAAAAGAAGAAAAAGATATCATAACCAATATATTAGAAAAATATGGAGAAAAAGTAGACTTTAAAGATATTAAAACATACGATTCTTTAGGTTGTGATTATTGTAACGGAACAGGTTTTTACGATAGAATTGGAATTTTTGAAATATTAAATATTACTGATGAATTGAAAGAACTGATTGTTTCAGGAGCATCTAGTATGGATCTTAGAAAAAAAGCATTAGAAGAGAATTACCGACCACTGATTGTGGATGGTGTTAGAAAAGTCTTAAGAGGAGAGACAACATTAGAAGAGTTAAACAAAAAGCTATTATTCTTCTAATAGTATATTTCAAATACTGTTAGAAAAGGGATTGCACAGAGGAGGATTTGAAAAATGAATATGGATAAAATTTTAGATTTAGCAATTGAGAAAGATGCATCAGATGTTCATATGATATGTGGAAATAAACCAATGCTTAGAATTGCAAGAGATTTGATAGAAATTGAAGAAATGAAAGAACTAACAGAAGAAGATATGGCAGAGGCTTATGATTATTTAGTAAAGGGAAATGTAGACAAAGATGAGGTATATAATCAAACCAAAAAATTGGATATATCTTATGAATATAAAGATATCCGTTTAAGGGTTAATATTTCATCAGCTGATGAAATTCCTACATGTACCCTAAGACTTATCAAAAATGAGTTACCACCTTATGAATCTTTAGGAATTCCAGATGTTGTAAGAAGAATGACTTATCAACCACAAGGTTTAATCTTGGTTACAGGTAAGACAAACTCTGGTAAAAGTACAACACTAAACTCTATGATAGATTATATTAATGAAAATCAAAATAAAAAAATATTAACATTGGAAAACCCAATTGAATATAAACATCACTCAAAAAAATCGCTAATCGTGCAGAAAGAAGTAGGAAAAGGACGAGATGTCTTGACTTTTAGTGATGGTGTAAAAAACTCTTTAAGAGAAGACTGTGATATCCTAGTAATAGGAGAGATTAGAGATAGAACAACTATGGAAGCAGCAATTGAAATGGCAGAATCAGGACACTTAGTAGTTGGAACATTGCATACAAAATCTTGTGCAGAGACAATTGATAGAATGATAAACTTCTATGAAGTAAGAGATCAAGCAAGTATTAAATATTTATTGTCTTCATTATTAAAATTAGTTGTTTCTCAAAGATTGCTTAAAGGAATTGACGGAAAATTGGTTTTGGTTCCAGAGGTAATGGTAGTAGACAACATTGTTGCTGGTATTATTAGAAAAGAGAAATTGAGTGTGTCTGAAATAGAAGACGCAATACAAAGTAATTTAGAAAAAGGAAGTATAGGACTAATCAATTCTTTAGCAGAACTTTTTGTAGAAGACAAGATTACATTAGATCAAGCAAAATCACAAATAGAAGAGAAAAACCACGAAATTTTAAATAGAACAATTATGCAATTAAAAATCAAGAAAAGTGCTAGTAATGTTTAAAAAGGAGGTAAACCATGCCAACTTATGTATATAGGGCAATGACAAAATCGGGTTTAATTGTAAGAAATAAAATCGAATCTCCAAGTAGACAAAATTTATTGAAAATGTTGAAAGGTAATGGTTTATTACCAATTGATGTACAACAAATTCGATATGTTGGAAAACAACAAAAAAAGGCAAAAAAGAATATTACAAATATCGAAGAAATCATGAAAAATGTTAACACCACAAATATAGGAAAAAGTAAACCAAAACAATTATCAACAAAAGAAAAAATTAACCTATATTTTGCAAAAACAGAAAAAATCACAACAAGAGATATCATGATATTTACCCAAAACTTTTATCTATTGAAAAAGGCCAACTTCAATAATATTCATGCCTTAGATACCATCATACAAAGTACAGAAAATGTATCATTTAGGGGAATCCTAGAAGATATTCTGGCAGGTGTTGAAGCAGGAGAAAATATGTATACAACAATGGAATATTATTCTAATGTATTTCCATATATCTATGTCAATATGATAAAGGTAGGAGAATTATCAGGATCACTTACAAACTCACTAGAACAAGCTGTAAAATACTTGGATGAATCAGATGCCTTAAATAGAAAACTAAGATCTATCTTAATTCCCAATATTGTACAATTCGTATTATTATTAGTAATGCTATTTGTAGGAACATTGGTTGCTATTCCCGCTATTCAAAATATTTTTGATGAACTGGGAACAGAAGAAGAACTACCAGCTGTTACATTATGGTTTGCAGATGTCGTCGATATGATGATAGCCTATTGGTATATACCAGTCATTATCATTGCAGCAATTGCAGCAGGTGTGTTGTTCTATATTCATACGCCAAAAGGAAAATATAATTTTCATTACTTTAAATATAAAATGCCAATATTTGGAGAATTAATATTTGCATTAGACTTTTCAAGATTTTTAAAAGCCATGCTATTAAACTTACGTAATGGAATGAGAATACAAGACTCTATAGAAGTAAGTAAAAACGTTGTAAAAAACTATGTAATGCTATCAATGATAGAAACATCTATCAATAACATGCTAACAGGTAGTTCATGGATAGAACCATTTGAAGAATCAGGTTTGGCAAAATCTATGATAACAGAAATGTTAAAAATAGGTATGCAAACAGACTTAGCAGAAATGATGGAAAAATTAGTAGAATACATGCAAATTGATATCGACAATATTATGGAAAAAATTATGAAAGTATTACCACAAGTTGTTTATTTAATTGTTGGTGTTGTCTTAATTTTCTTCGTACTAGTTGTATTAGTGCCATGCATTCAAGTATATATGGGAAATTTCTTATTCTCAGCATACTTATAGACAATTTGGGCCAGGTCGCTTTTTGTGTCATTTATTCTAAAATTCGACAAAAAGCGACTTTTTTATTGTGTAAATTAGTAGTTACAATTCACAGTTAAAAAAATTATTTTATAGAATGTTGATATATAAATATTTTTTTCAAATTCTCGGCTACCCTCCATTCCCGTTCAACAAATTCTAAAGATAAAGCCACAAC
>CASFHP010000021.1 GCA_949294555.1 uncultured Eubacteriales bacterium | reverse complement strand
ATAAATGGTAAAATATGTAATATTTAGATAATAGGGACTTTGCGTGCAAAAACAAGTCCCTATCATATAAATGAGATTTTATTTTCAAAAGAAAAATCGACTTTTATCTTGACCACATATAAGATTTTTCCGTATACAACAAGGTTAGGCTTCTTATATTCGTGAAGTATTGCTAAGCAGTCTTCACATGTGTACGTCGAAATCTTTGATTTCGTTAACGCACGCCTTTCTTATTTGAAAAAAGCAAAAAACTATGTTAAAATATGAAAATATAAAAACTAAAAAAAGGAGAATTTTAATTATGAACATAAAAAATCCAAAATTCGAAATATCAGCAGTAGGTCCAAAACAATATCCAAAAAATCATTTACCAGAAATTGTTTTGGTCGGAAAATCTAATGTGGGAAAATCTAGTTTTATTAACACCATGATAAACAGAAAAAAACTAGCTAGAACCAGTAGTGAACCTCGGAAAAACAAGACAAATTAATTTTTATAATATGGATGATATCTTTTATTTTGTTGATTTACCTGGGTATGGATATAGTAAAATGTCTAAAAAAGAACAAGAACAGGTTGGAAAATTTATAGAACAATATTTGTTCAATAGAAAAGAAATTACATTAATCATCTTCTTAATTGATATTCGACATAGTCCTACCGAAAATGATAGACTTATGTATAACTATATCATCTCTTCTGGCTTACCTTGTTTGATTTTAGCAAATAAAGCTGATAAAATTGCCGTTACTAAAGTAGATGATACAGTTAAGAATTTACAGAAGGAATTAAATCCCATTGGAGATATTCCTACACTTCCTTTTTCTTCTGAAAGAAAAATATACAAGGAAGATGTTTGGAATTTTATAGATAATCTATTTAACAACAACAATTAGTGATTTTACCACTATTTTTAAAGAGGATATTTTGCTTGAAAATATCCTCCTTATACTTCCTCTTCGTATTTTTTATTAACTTTGCCTTTAAATTCTTATTATTTCTCTGTATTGGGTAAATTATTATTCTCCACTCTTTTTTCAAGTTTTGTTATGATTTTTAATGCTTTTTCTCTTGGTAGCATTACAACATGTCCACATCCTTGGCACTTTAATTTAAAATCAACACCAATTCTAGTAATTTCCCATAACTTGCTTCCACAAGGATGTACTTTTTTTGTTCTAACAATATCCCCTATTTGGTAATCCATTACAATCTCCTTTTTCATGTTCAATTTGGTGGTGATTTGTGGACGAAGTGATGAGTTTGGGGACGGAGCAAAAAATCATCATTTCTATAATTCTTAAAATTATATCATAAATTAATTTTCATCAATGATGATTTTTTGCTCCGTCCCCAAAATCATCACTCCGTCCCCAAAGCATCATTTTTCCTTTGCTATTTCAAATCTTTTTTCTATACTTTCTTTTCCTAATACTTGCATAATTTCGTACATGTCAGGTGTATTGGTTCTTCCTGTTAATGCGACTCTTAAAACAGTGCTGACGTCTCCTACATGTGCTTTATAGCTTTCAGGATTTGCTTTATATTCTTTTACTTCTTTTGCATAACCAAGTTCTCCTGCCAATTCTTTTATTTTATCAAACCATTGTTGTTTATCATCATTTTCATCATAATATTTTTCCATGTATAAGTCTAATATTTTGTTAATATCTTCTTTGTCATTGATGACTTGATATGGATATTCTTGTTCTTTTGCAAAAAATTTGTCATCATACATATATTCTATGTTTTCTTTTACATCTGACCATTTTGCAATGTCTTTTCTAGGTTTTTTGTTTCCTCTTTCTATTCCAAATATTTTTAAAGCATATTCTTTATCTTGTAACATGTCCTCTAATTCTTTGTCATATGTTTTTGCCCAATTGAAAGCATTTTCATATACCTCTTCTGCTGTAAATTTTGATATGACCGTCTTTCCTACATCTAATAATTTTACCATATCAAACAAAGCACCGCTAACACTCATCTTATTTAATTGTAATTCAAATTCATCGATTGATTTATCTTTATTAGCTCTTCTCCAATTTTCAAAATTTGAGTTAGCAATATTTAATAAATATTCATTTACTGCTTCTTTTGGTATTCCCATTTCATCATAATATGACACTGCTGCTTCTGGGTCTTTTCTTTTACTTAATTTTCTTTTATTTCCATTATCATTTTTCATGATTGGTGCAATATGTGCATATTTTGGTGCTTTAAATCCTAATTCATGAAACAATTGTAAATGTAATGGAACTGATGATAACCACTCATCTCCTCTTATTACATGTGTTGTTCTCATCAAATGGTCATCTACTGCATGTGCAAAGTGATATGTTGGTAAACCATCTGCTTTTATAATAACAATATCTTGGTCATTTTCTGGAAAATCTACATTTCCTTTTATTACATCATGATGTTTGATTTTTCTATCTTCACGTCCTGGTGATTTAAAACGAACAATGTATTTTTCTCCATTTTTTATTTTTTCAATTGCCTCTTCTACAGTTATATTTCTACATTTTGCCCAAACACCATAATATCCAGGTCTGATTTTTGCATTTTCTTGTTTTTCTCTCATTTCTTCTAGTTCTTCTGGCGTACAGAAACATGGATATGCTTTTCCTTGTTCGATTAAGTATTTTGCATAACTTTGATAGATGTCTTTTCTCATAGATTGTCTATATGGTCCATAATTTCCTTTTCCTTCAGTTTCTGAAATCATACCTTCATCAGGTTCAATTCCAAATTTATCTAAAGATTGCACAATATCTGTAATTCCATTTTCTACTTCTCTTTTTTGGTCAGTATCTTCAATTCTTAATAGAAAAACACCTTCCGTTTGATTTGCTAATTTTCTAGCAATTAATGATTGATATAGCCCCCCTATATGTACAAATCCTGTTGGACTTGGTGCAAATCTTGTAACAATGGCTCCTTCTTTCAAATTTCTTTCTGGATATTTTTCCTCATAATATTGGATATCTTTTGCTTCTGGAAATATTACATTTGCTAAATCTTTATAATCCATTTTACCTTTCCTCTCCTTCTATTTTTTTAATTGTTTTCTTTTTATATTGTCCTTTTCTTTTTAAATCCATTTCATTCATTTCTGATATTAATTGAAAGATATTTCATTATCTAACTACGTCAAACATTATACTATAAAATCTGGCATTACACAAGTCTTTTTCTTGAGTTTGTTAATAGAACGATGATTTGGGGACGGAGAAAAAATCATCATTTCTCTTTTTGCGTTTTTGGATGGGAATGCATTTTCTTGAACACTTTAACAGCTTTAAATCCTTTCGAACTTTTAAACTCCTTTATGACATTTGGTATACGTGAAATATATATGCCTAGCAAAATACATAATATACTTAGGACCATTTCTAAAGTGGTCATCCCTTGTGGTACTAATACCAGAATAGAACCAATCGTAAAGCCTATTATGCTATAAAAAGTTTTAGCATACTGCTTTTCTAAAAGTATTTTGGTTACTTTCATTACAACAATACTTCCTAAAGCCAATCCAATTCCCATAGGAATTAACACTGGTAAATACAAATTTGCAACTGACTGTAAATATATAGAATAGACACCTAACAACATTAAAATAATAGTACTGCTAACCCCTGGCACAATAATTCCCAAAGACATGATAACACCGCACAAAATTAAATAAAAACTGTTTATCTCTTCTACATTGCTAATAATTGTCATTTGATTTTCTAGTATAACCGTTACAATGCCTATGGCTAAAGCTATCAACAAATATACCACATTTTGTGGACGAAATGGTTCTTTTTCATTAACTTCTTTTATTAAAGATGGAATGGTTCCTAGAATTAACCCAATAAATATCGATTTTGTTTGTATTGGAAATGCATACAAGGCATAATTTAGCCCATTACTAAATAGCAATACGCCAATTCCTACACCTAATGCTATGGGAAATAAAAATTTTATATTTTGTTTTATATCTTTAAAAAAATTTAAAACGGCATCTAATAATTTTTCATAAATTCCAAAAATTACACATAAAACACCACTGCTAAGTCCTGGTACAATTGCACCTGCACCGATAAAGATACCTTTTATGATGTTCAAAAATCCTGTCATAACACACGCTCCTCACACAAATATATATATGAATCATTTTTATTGTTCTCTAAAATATACTTTGTTATTCTTTTTTATATGACTATGGATTTTTATTTGAATAAATCAATGATAATTTTTCTTTTTTATTCTGATATATATGCAAGCTATTTTTCAAATTTTATTCAATTTCAATATTTTTATATGGTCAGGCACTTTTATTTTTCTAGAAACATATAATTTGTTATGCAAGATTTTTAATCTTTCTTAAAAAATCGCTTTATTATTTTACACATAAATTTTCTTAATGGAGGTGCATATATGTTTTCAGCACTTTGTATTTCTGGTGTTTTAGGCTTTATTGAATTTCTGAAAACTTCAGTTTTTTTAGTTGGTTATATATCTGGTACCAATGTATTTCCAGAACCTTTAACATCTGAAGAAGAAAAACTATATTTAGAACAAATGAAAAATGGGGATGAAGAAGCACGAAATATTTTAATCGAAAGAAACCTTAGGCTAGTTGCCCATATTACCAAAAAGTATGCTACTACCAATGTTGAACAAGATGACCTGATTTCTATTGGTACGATTGGTTTAATAAAAGGAATTAATAGTTTTAATGTGGATAAAGGTTCTAAACTTTCTACATATGTTTCTAGATGTATCGATAATGAAATTTTGATGCATTTACGAGCAACTAAAAAATTAGGTGCTGAAGTATACTTAAATGAACCAATTGGGAAAGACAAAGATGATAATGTGATTACTTTACAAGAAATTTTAGAAAATGATGAAAGAAATATCGAAGATGAAGTAGATATCAAGATGAAAATTAAATTATTGTTTGAAAAAATGAAATCTGTTTTAAAGGATAGAGAAAAAACCATTTTGGAACTTCGATTTGGTCTAGGTGGTCATAAGCCGAAAACGCAACATGAAATTGCGGAAATGATGGGTATTTCTCGTTCTTATGTCTCTAGAATTGAAACAAAAGCAATTGGAAAACTATCCAAAGAGTTAAAAAATCAAAAAAACTAAAGCGAAAAGATGCTTTAGTTTTTTATTTCTTCATATGATAATAGTTCTATTTGATTACTCATTAAGTCTTTGCTTTCATTTATTTCTTTTGTCAAATCTGTTGACAAATACTTCTTATTGTCATCAGCAAAAACGGTAACAATAGGTTTCTGTAATTTTTCTTGTAAAAAAAATGCTCCTAAAAAATTCGCTCCTGATGAAATTCCAACACCTAATCCTAATTCTTTTGATAACTTTTTTGCCATATTGATTGCATCGTCATCATTTATTAAAATTATATCTTTTTCTACTATATCTTTATTTCTGCTAAAAATCTCCGGAACGAAGTCATCTCCTATTCCTTCTATTTTATGCTGTCCTATTATTTTTCCATTTGACAAAATTGGCATCTTTTGAGGTTCTAAAGCCACTACCTTTGTTGTTGAATTTTCTTCTTTTAATCGCTTTCCTATTCCAATTAAGGTTCCTCCTGTTCCCACACCTGAGACAAATCCACCAATTTCTTTTTCTTTTAACTGTTCTACTATTTCTTTCCCTGTTGTTTCATAATGTGCTAATATATTATCTTCATTTTCAAATTGATTTGCTAAAAATCCATTTACTTCTTTGGCTAATTTTTTTGCCTCTTCTACACATTTAATAAAACCTCCTTCTTCTTTTGAAATAAGTTTTAAATTGGCCCCATATAATTTCATTAATGCTATTCTTTCTTTACTTGCCCAATCTGGCATAAAGATATATACAGGATGATGATAATATGTTCCTAAGGCTGATAGCGAAATTCCTGTATTTCCACTTGTTGCTTCTATGATTGGCATATTTTCTTTTAAAATTCCTTTTTGTTTGGCATTTTTTATCATATAATATGCAACTCTATCTTTGATACTTCCTGTTAAGTTAAACATTTCTAACTTGGTATATATTTCTCTTTCTTTTCCAAAATATCGGTATTTGATTTTGACCATTGGTGTATTTCCAATAACTGTTATTATATTCATGAATAGTTTTTCCTCCTTTTCATTTTTTACTTTTTTGTATTCTCCTTAGTTAAAAGTATTATTTTTCACTTTTATGTATTATATTCAGAAAAGATTACTTTTGATTATTTGTCAATAAATTTAGTTTACAACCATATTTATGTAAATTTTTCTAATGACAATATTCGACAATTTTGCTACAAAAACTAACCTGGCCCAAATTGTCCCTTGACTTATTCCCCTTTTTATATTAAGATATTCCTAGAAAAATTTAAGGAGGAATTTTTTATGTCTGATATTATGTCATATTTATTTGAAACAAAAGCTGTAAAATTTTGCGAAGAAAACAAACCTTTTTGGTATACATCTGGTAAAATAGGTCCATATTTTATCAATACACATTTTGTATATGGTAGTGAAAAAGAAGCTGGTGAATTATTAGCATTTATCGATGAATGTTTAGCTGACAAAGCAACTTTACCAGAAAAAGTATTTCAAAAGGTTTTAAAACAATATAATGAAAATGAGATTTATCACAATGTTATTGATTCTATGAAAGATTATATTATGAAAAATATAAATGTTTCAGAAGTAGATTATGTTTCTGGTGGAGAAAGAAGAGATTGGTTTTTCTCTAATATGATTGCTTATCTTTTGGACAAGCCACATATTTCTATTTATAAAGATTTATCTACTGTTGTAAGTGATAGTAAATTTGAAAAAACAGAAACTGTAACAAATATTGAAAATAAAAAAGTATTACATATTGCTGATTTAGTTACTGTTGCTTCTAGCTATATTAGAGCTTGGATACCTGCTATTAAAAATATGGGTGGACAAATGTGCTGGTCTTGTGTTGTTGTTGACCGTATGCAAGGTGGAAAAGAGAAGATTGAAGCTGAAGGTGTAAAAGCTTTTTCTCTAGTTAATGTAGATAATACTTTATTTGAAACAGCATATAAAAATAAAATTATTAATGAAAATCAATTAGAAATGTTAGAAAAATTCTTTGAAAATCCTGATGAAACAATGAAACAATTTTTAATTAATCATCCTGATTTCTTAGAAAATGCTTTACATGCTGATGAAAAAACAGCTAAAAGAGCTAAACTTTTGGTTGATGGAAATTTATATGGGCTTAATTAATTAGCCCATTTTATTGTATTTAATAAACTTTATGAACTTTTCATTTTTTACCAAATTGAAAATCCGTACACAATATTTTAGAACAGAGCAAAATATATTTGCAGAAAGAAGGATATTTATGAAACGACCTGACTTTGCTATTTTCGTGGACAAAGATGGTACTATGAATTTACAAGACAACAGATTAGATAATATATTTAAACTCATCCACTCAATGAATGGTATTATTATTCCTACAACAGGAAGAACTGTTGGAGATATTCGCGAAGATTTGAGTGGGAATAAATTAATGTCACCTCCTTTGCTAATAGGAGATAATGGAGGTTCTATATATTCTACAAAAGATAAAGAATTCATATCAAAAAAGACTTTAGATGTTGAAAAAGTAAAAGATACCATTTCTCGCTTTGTTGAATTGGGTGGAAACCCTGAAATGATTCGATTAACTGATGGAGAATTTATATATGCAATTAAACATCCAGATGTACAATCATATTATACAAGGAAAAATACTGTAAAATATGGAGAAGATATTGATCATTTATTAGAAATAATGCCAGAAATAACAAAAATCACATTATCAGGTACAAAACAGCAAATGCAAGATATGTCAGAATATGTAAAAAGTTTGAACTTTTGGAGTGATATGGGTAAAACGAAATTCCCTACTGCTAACTATCAACATTATCGATTAGATGTCGCCCATAAAAACATCAATAAAGGAAATGCCGTACATGCTGTAGTTTCTACTTTAAAACCTCCTTTTGGATATATGTGTATTGGCAATGGAGAAAATGATATTTCCATGTTTAAGCAAGCTATTGATGATAATATGATGATTGGAATTATGGCAGATTCTCCTCAAGCTGTAATAGATGAAATGCAGGATTATAAACGATTAAAAAAGAAACGGTAAAATAATTATAATCCCTAATGATATAAATAAAGCTAATAATTATTTGCTACGTTTGGCTAAACTTTTTCAACAAAAAATTAAACACTCTCAACTTTATCCAGAAAACTCTCGTGGAAATCAATTTAGACAGTCTATTAAATTTAATCCGCCTCCATTAGATATAAAACCACATATTAATTCGGGGAAATCTCGAAAAAGAACACCAAATATAAAATAGTAACAAAAGCAAAATTCTCGTATAGGAAAAAGTTCATTTTTCCTATACAAGGATTTTTCTTATACACAAGAAAAAATAATTGCAACAAAATTGCAATTATTCTTCTACTTTTTCAAACATATCTTTTCCGACACCACACAAAGGACAAACCCAATCCTCTGGTAAATCTTCAAATTTTACGCCTTCTGCTTCGTCATCATAAATATATCCACATGCCATACATCTATATTTCATTAATATCACCTCCAAATTTATACAAGCATTATACCAACTAAATTGCAATTCGTAAATAGTTTTTGTGAATTTATTTCTCTTCCTTCTAAATTTTACCCTTTTTTCCTTTTCTTATTCTATATATCACAAGAATTATAATTATGATAGCAAAAATAATATAAATAACAATAAACCATATATTTTCTTTGACATTCTCAAGCATATCGCTTTCGTTTTGACTTTGTTCCTCTTCTTCATTTGCTTCCTCTTGATTCTCTAAAATTGCATTGAGTTTTTGGATATTTACTTGCTGTTCTTCATCTATCATTCGTTGTTCTTCTTCATTTCGTCTATATACATTTACTCTAAATTGCTTTGCTGTATATCCATTTTCGGCCACTACTTTAATATTAATTTCATTGTTCCCAATTTGCAAATTTTCTCCGCCTGTTACTTCTACGCTAGCATTTTGCTTTTCTGGTATTGCTAAAATATTTAAATTTTCTGTTGTATTAGAAACTGTTGCCTGATATTGATATATATCATTTGTAAATTCTGGCTCTAAAGTCACATTTTCAATTGCTAATGTTTCTAAATTGGCATTTGCTTTTTCTAAATCATTGGTTTTTGTAACATAGATTACATATTCTGTTTTACTCGTTTTGTCTGGAGAAGTAATCCTAATTTTGATAGTATTTAACCCTTCTTTAAAATTTGTGTTTCCAGTTATCGTAACCTCTGCATTTGCATTTGCTGGAATGGCTGTCACTTCTAATGAAGTTAAATCCTCTGTTAGAAAATAATATTCTGTTATGTCTGGAGAAAATATTGGCGACATTCCTTCATGATTTAATCTTAATATTTGCAATTTTGAATTATCACTTGTTACTTGGCTTTCTTCTGAAACTTCAATCATTTCTGTTTGTGTACCTTCGTTTGAAATCATTTCAATTCCATCTGTATAAGTCTGTATTTCATTTCCGTCTGCATCATAAAATTCTCCTTGAATAGCTATATATTCGTTTCCTATGGCTTTTGCTTTAAATGTATATTTGACTAATTCGCAATTTTGTTTTGGATTTTGCCCTCCTGTTTCGTCATACCAAACTGTTATGATTTTACTTCCAACAACATTGGTATTTTCTGGTCCTGAAACATATTCTAACAATTCATTATTGAAAATTATTGTTAAATTAAATGCTGATACTTTTGTGTTTGCTAAATTTAGAGAAAAACTAAATTCATCTTCCATCTTGATTTCTGAATTTGATACATTTAAAGAAATGCTATCTTCTTCATTTCCTGCCGAAAAACTGATAACATGATACATGATTATACTTAGCAATATCATTAAAAAACATACTGTCTTTTTCAAAACACTTCTCCTTTTTATATTTTATCTAAAATATTTTCAAATCTACAATTCCTCAAAGATATATAGAGTATATTTTTCACTATCCCAACACTTTACATCCTCTAACTAAATCAGCTCCCATGGGACTATCGCTGATTTAATAAGAGTATGTAACGTGTCGGTCCCCACGAAGCCCGTTCAAAATATACTCTATATATCTTTGAGGAATTGCAGACTGAACAATAACAAATTTTCTATTTATATCATTGTTCAATCTGTTTTAAACCTAGTATATGTCTTTGAATTAGCAATAAATCCACAGACGTTGGTTTCTTCCCATTTTTATTAATATTTCCTGCCTTTTGTGATAGAAAATCCAATTCCTCTATTTCTAGTATATGCCTTTGCAATTTCAATAAGTCCACACTATTAATTTTTCCATTTCCATCAACATCTCCATAAATAATAATGCTATATTCTGCTACCATATTCTGAGTATTTGTATTTGTAAATATTTGAACCTTTGCACCTGTACCTACCAAGTCTCCATCTTCTAAGGCATTTTCTTCTTTGTCCACAATTTTTACCACATATTTTTCACTTGTCATAATATTTTCTAGCAATTTTTCAACTGTTTGATTTTCCTTTTTAATGCCAGTTATCTCATTTCCATCTACTTTTATATTAGTATTAAAACTTAAATCCTCTTCTGAAATTTTTTCTATAACCTTTACACTTATTGACTGACTAATATTTTCATCTTCATCTGCACAAACATTTATATTCGTATTTCCAGTCTTAGTCGCAGTTATTAAACCACTTTCGTCAACAGTTGCAATATTTGCATTTTCAGAAATATATCGTATCTTTTTATTATTTGCATCATCTGGTTCAACATTACTAAGTATTTGATATTGTTCTCCTTCTTGCAATGTAATATTTTCCACATTTATTGCAATTCCTGTGACTTTGCTATATACTTCTACATCAATACTTGCTTGTACGCCATTTGAAATAGCTCGTACAGTAATCGTTGCTTTTCCAGAAGACACACCATATACATTTCCATAATCATCTACTTTGACAACTTTTTCATTACTAGAACTGTATTCTACTCTTTGTTCCACTGCGTCTAGCGGATAAATCTCTACATTTAGTTTACTGATTTCATTTTTTTGAATCACTGGATTATCTATTGATAATCGAATTTCTTCTACTTCAATTTCTGGTACTTCTTCTACATAATTTTGAAATACATATCCTACAATTCCATTTTCCAAAATCACTCTATCCCATAATTCTCCGCTTTGTTTTCCTTTAGCAATCCTTGTCATCACTTCTTTTTTTGAAACGCTGGTTATTTTTTCATAACTCGTACTTGGTCCGCTTCTGACATTTAAAGTTGTTTGTACATTGGCATATACTTTTGTATTATCTTCTTCAAAATCTGAAGGATTTATTGCAGGGCTTTCTTCTTGGATTTCTGGCATATTATTATATACAGGAATGATAAAATTAATATTCAAATCTAGTAGATTGCTATTGGCATATCCTTTATATATGATATTAGATTCGCTGTATGGTGCCAGTACATTTGTCATATATTGATGCCAAAACAATTCTCCATTATTGGTATCATGTACATGAAATTTTTGTAGATAAATCGTATTTTGTCCAATATTGATATAACTTGAACCAATAAAAATTCCGCCACCAGTAATGGCTCTTTCTTTTGTATTCCATGGAATTAAATATTTTGTTTTGGTTGCTTCACTTGCTCCATTTCCATCTCTTGCATATTTTAAACCATTAATAATAGCTCCCATTGGCTCTGACGAACTTGTTGCACCAATATTATAAAAATTATATAACCCTTCATATCCTGCAACTTTTCCACTTATTGAACTATGTGATAAAAAAGGTCCTACTTCTTGTTTAATTCTGGAAGCCAAATGATAGGAACTCACCTTTGATTGAATACCTGCACTATATATTAAATCAGAATACTTTTTGGTCATTGTCACTGTACTTCCATTTGATGTTAAATAACTTACAATTTGGTTGTAAAATTCTGTACCATATAAAATCTTTTCAATTCCATCTACTGAATTTGTACTACCATTAAAAGACAATTCTTCAAATTGAAAAATACGCACTTCATTTAAAAAGTTTCGTGGGTCCATTGTATACAAAACTGCCTGTTTAGAACTATCTACCCAACCTGCATCTACTTCTACATTATATTCTCCTGGCTTGGTATTTTTCCATCTATCATTATATGATTTTGGAACTAAATTTTTCCCAAATATATTTTCATTTTGAATGACATAATCCCAATCTAAATTGGTATATAAAGCTGTAAATGACCAATTCGGATGTTGCTTTTTTAATTCTTCTAAATAGCCTTGATAACTTTCTGGAAAATTTTCAATGCCATCTACTAAATTAACTGCTTGTACGTCCTTTTTATGAAATACGCATATTACTAATAAAATAATGAAAACAGCAAAAAATCCATATCGTATAATTTTCTTTATCATGAATTGCTCCTTTTATATAATACTCATCTCTAAACCTTTACTGCTTTCACAATAATACGTTTTGAAGAATCTGTTGTACATGTAATTAATGTTAATTCCACTCGTCCATTTGTTTTTTGTGACAAACATTTAGTATCATTTGGTCCTACAGTTGTGATTGAATAAACAGTATAGGTTTCTTTATTATTTTCTAAATCTGTAAGGAATAATTGATTACCAACAGACAATTTTTTTAAATTATGAAACATATTTTTTGTAATATAATTATGCCCTGCTATGCAAAAATTTCCTACTGTATTGGGGTCTCCACCATAAAACTTAGTTACAGAAACCCCTAATGCTTGTTCACTATATTCAGAAATCACATACGTTTCTAATTCTATTTGTGGGATTTCTAATTTTGCAATCACTGGATAGCCTTTATAACTTGTTACCATGCTATCTTCTGTATTACTAAAACTATTTATATTATCTTGTTGCCCATTTTGTGCTAAATTTTGGTCTGTATTTTGGTCTTGTCCATTTTGCAATATTTCTTGTGACTTTTCTTCTTGTATAGAATTTTGTGTGCTTGTCATAGTCGTTTCAATTTTTCCATCCATATTCACGTTTGAAATTTTTTTCTTAGTTAATATTGTTGGATTATCTAAAAATAGTATTACAAAAAATAGGATACTAACCAAAAGGATAGTATATATATATTTCTTTCTGTCTTTTGTTTTCAACTAGATATCCTCTAATGATTTCTTTTTTTCATAATAAAATATAAAGACGTACTAACTATGGCAATTAAAACAACTGCTATTGGAATATATATATTCATACCTGTTTTTGGTAGTTGTGCTGGAAGATTTTCTTCAGTTGCATTTTCCCCAGCAACATTTTCTTCTCCTGTTGTTCCTTCTGTTCCGTTTTCTGGTATTTCTTCCTCTGGTGGTGTTGTTTCTATAGTTCCTACTGTTACTTGGAAACTATCTTCTGCAATAACAGTATCTGAATTATCTCTATCGATTAATTTAAAAGTAAGTGTATACGTTCCTGCCTTGTCAAAAATTCCTCTTAAATTTAATACTTTATTTACATTTTGTCCACCAATTGCATATCCAGAAGGGTCTCCCCAACCACTATCAATCAAATCATATTCTGTTTGTGTTTCATCTGTTCCTTTTAATTGCACATTTCCTCCATCAGGTGTTACAGCTTCTGCTATAATTCTAGCATGGTCATAATTTCTTCCCATACTTGAAGTTAAAGAAAGTACCATTTCTTTTTCAACATTTTCAATTAGTAAATCTGTATAAGATAAATCAAATGTATAATCTTCATATCTTGGTTCTACTACAATATTTTTTTCCAAAGCAGTTGTTATATCATCATAACTCTCACTGGCATCTGGATTTGACAAACCTTCTGCCGTAACAGCTAAATCTGTTGGATTAGATGTTATAATCCCCTCTTTTGCTCTAAAAGTAATACTCATGCTTTCCTTTGGACTGCTTCCACCTGTTGAATCATAAAAAACAACTCTAACTCTTGTTCCATTATCATTTGGTGTTCCACCATCTGTTTCCACATATTCTAATAAGTTATTGTCATAAGCAATATCAAAAGTATATGCTCCTAAAGGTTTTCCAAAAGTTATAGTTAAAGTTACTGTATCTCCTGGATTTACAGTATCTTTATTGGTTGAAATTTCTATATCATCTAATGCTGCTGCTTGTACAGTATTTGTGTTAAAAAGTAGTATAAAAGCAAATATAATTGATAAAATAAGTAATGTATTCAATATTTTTTTCATTTTTTTAATTCCTCCTTTTTTATTTTGTATTATTAGTATGTCTCTTTTTGATAATTTTATTAAAAATTGAAAAAGAAGAAATTTCCAATTGATGATTTGGGGACGGAGGAAAAATCATCAAAATGTCCAAAAAAACATTTTCTTTTAGATAAAACAAAAAAGAGTAGCATTATATATACTACTCTATCATAAAAATTATCATTACTTCTTTATAAAAGTTTTACTATAACTTGTAGCAGATTCTGTCATTGCACTATTCCAGTTATCTCCGATGTATACTTGTGTATTATTATCATTTAAGAACATATAACTATAATTTTGAACCCCATTTGTATCAAAATTACTCAAATCTAAGCTTGTTAATGCATTACAAGTAGCGAACATACCTGTCATATTTGTTACACTGCTTGTATCAAAATTACTTACGTTTAAATTTGTTAACATACTACAATAGCCAAACATATACCTCATATTTGTTACATTGCTTGTATCAAAATTACTTACATTTAAAGTTAAAGCTCCACAATTATAAAATATATAATTCATATCTGTTACATTACTTGTATCAAAATTACTTAAATCTAAAGTTGTTAAAGCTATACAATTATAAAACATACCACTCATATCTGTTACTTTACTTGTATCTAACTTACTTAAATCTAAACTTGTTATATTCCTACACTCATAAAACCAACAACTAGTATATTTAGGAACAATTTCATTTACAAATTCTACTTGTGTTATTTGACTTACGAATTCATTTTCTGTCCATGGTGGTGTTACACCTTCATATATATCCCAATCATAATAATAATACTCATCTTTTATATTTCCGAAATGACTCAACAATTTTACTAGTGTCGAATTCATCTTTACTATTAAATACTAAAGTCCCATCATTATATAATGCCACATATATATCTGTTAATGGTTTTCCTTCTCCATAATAAATTGTTTTATTGTCTATCGTTATTATTTGACTTTCTCTATCAATTTCTTCTTCAAATAGTATTCCTGCATCTTTCATTTCTTCTAATAATTCAGACTCTGATTTTACACTTGTGTTTGTATAATTTCCAGCCTCTTTCTCAGTTTTCCATAAGTTTACTTGTTCCTGTACTGCTGCTGCCCTTGTTTCAACGCTTGCTTCACTTGCCCTCGTTAATATTCCATTTTCTCCTGTTAGTGTCGCTATTGTTACTCCTGCTAAGATTAATAACACAATAATTGTGATAACTAATGCAATTAGTGTAATACCATTATTTTTCCTACTTTGATTATTGCTGATTTTTAGTTTTTTCATTCCTTAAAATCTCCCTTCTTTTGTTTTCTTATGCTTAATTTATGTAATGTTTCATTTGTGTACATTTTCTTCTTTTCTTAGAGTTTTTTATCTATTCTTTAACTTCTAGTTTTCTTTTAACTTTCATAAATCGTATTCACATTTTTTTACTTTTTATTCCAATAATATGTATTTTAAATATTCTTATTCTCAATTAAAATCATTTTTTTACATTTTTATTTTATCTATTATTTTGAGTTAAGTTAACATGTTGTCGTATTTTATTTCTTGTTTTACTTGGATTTCAATACTCTAAGAAAACACAAAAAACCTGAAACACTTAGTATATTTAATGTTTCAGATTTTTTTGGTTTGTTAAAAATATTATTTTTTTCTTAGAGTATTGAACTCTAAGAAAATTTTTGTTTTTTATTCAATTTTTTGTCTCACATATTCATATAATATGATACCTGTTGCAACAGAAGCGTTTAAGCTTTCTGTTTTTCCAAGCATTGGTATTTTTACTTTTTTGTCTGCTAGTTTTTGTATTTTTTCTTCTACCCCATTTGCTTCATTTCCGATGACAATTACTTTTTTCTTGTAATGAATGTCATAAATACTATTTTTTGTTTGTAATGACGTTACAACAATTTCAAATTTATGTTTTTTGATTTCTTTTAGTGTTTTTTCTAAGTCTGCACATTCGATAATTTTAACTCTAAATATGGCTCCCATTGTAGACCTTACAACCTTTGGATTATAGCTATCTGCTGTTCCTTTTGATACCAATATTTGACTAAGCCCTATACTATCTACTGTTCTTAAAATAGTGCCTAGGTTTCCTGGGTCTTGAATATCATCTAAGGCTACTATAATATCTTGAGTATAATCGAGTTCTTGTTCCTCATTGCCTGCTGTTTGCGACTTTACTGTATTTTTCTCCACAATTGCCAATATTCCTTGTGGATTTGCAACATCTGTTAAACTTTCAAATAATTTGCTTGTTACATATACACATTCTTGTTTTGCAATTTCATACATTAAGTCTTTAGGAATATTGGATGTTTTTTCGCAATCATCACAAATAACGACTTGTTTGATATTCGCTTTTTCATTGATGGCTTCTTCTATAATTTTAATGCCTTCAATGATATATTCATTGTTCAAGTCTCTATATTTTTTGTCTTTTAATTTTTTTACATGTTTAATAAATTCATTATCTTTACTTGATATTACTTGCATAACGGCCTCCAGATTTTATTTATATAATTTATTTTTTCAAATTCTATTTACTTTATACAATTTTATGATATAATATAAATAGAAGTAAGGAGACCACTTTCAAATAGTGGCTACCATCTCATCTTATTGGTGTTATTACCACACCCCGATGGCGGAATCAAGGGTGTGGCTTTTTTATTTATCGCTTATTAATAATATTATCACAATTATTAAGGCAATAACTACTATGATAAAACATATATTAGAAAAAATTAAAATATGTAATAATTTAATTAATATATTTACCATATAGCATCACCTCCTCATCCTTTGGAATTAGAGATGATAGCCACTATTCCTTGTTTACTCTCTTACTTCATATGTAATTATATATACTATTACATGCAAAGTCAATAGTTTATATTGATTTAAAAGTAAATTTTAAAATATTTTATTTAATAGTTGATATAATCTACTTTTGAAATAAACTATATAAATATGCTTGTATTTTATAACTTTTTTCTTGTTTATTCAATATAATTTCTTTATATTTCGGGAATTTAGTTACAATTTCACAAAACGATTGGAGCAATATAAATTCCCAACTTGAAACCTTATATAGATTACGACCATTAAAAAATGAATAAGTTTTTAAAAAATTCTTGACTTTTTTCTAATTAACAGTTAAAATAAATTTAATAAAACATTAGTGTCCGTTCCGAAAGGAACGTAATCATTATTAATCCGATAGCTAAAAGGCTATCGTTTTTTATTGCATATATTCTTAATTTCATCATATACTATAATTACATTAGTGTCCATAGTTTTATACTATGTAAGTCATTAATATCAACAAAAAGGCATACCTATTTTTAGATATGCCTTTTTGTTATAAAAATTTTTGTATTTTTATTCACTTTTATATTTCCCCAAAGTCTTCAAAAATTCTGTCACATCATTTAAAATTTTCATTTCATTATTTGTTCCAATCTCTAGTGTAATCATCGGTTTAATACCTGCTGAGAATTTTAAACTATTTCCATATTCTTTTACAAGTTTTGCTACATCATATGGAAATTGACTTTCTTCAAAAG
Organism: uncultured Eubacteriales bacterium; assembly: GCA_949294555.1. Classification (GTDB taxonomy): domain Bacteria; phylum Bacillota; class Clostridia; order TANB77; family CAG-508; genus CAG-269. The sequence continues at coordinate 51,081 of CASFHP010000021.1, read as the reverse complement.
TGAAGACAACGGCTGTTTTCTTGCTTGCAATTTTTGATATATTTAATGCTTTTGCTAAATATTTAATTCGTGCAATATCGATTAAGTTTTCCAATTCTGCTGGCATGTTACCAAATCTATCAATAATTTCATCAATAACATTTTGGATATCTTCTTCACTTTTGCATAATGCAATATCTTGATATATTTCAATTTTTTGGTTAGCATCTGAGATATACTCTTCTGGAATATAGCTGGTTACATTTAGGTCTATTTGAATATCGACTTCTGGTTTTACTTCTATACCTTTTATTTCTTTTACAACTTCATCTAACAGGTTGCAATACGTATCATATCCTACTTGTTCTAAGTGTCCTGATTGGATTTCTCCTAGCAAACTTCCTGCTCCTCTGATTTCCAAGTCACGCATTGCAATTTTAAATCCTGAACCAAATTCTGTGAATTCTTTTATAGCTTTTAATCGCTTGTCTGCAACTTCTGATAGTAATTTGTCTCGTTTATAGGTAATATACGCATATGCTTGCCTATCACTTCTACCAACTCTTCCTCGAATTTGATATAGCTGTGCTAATCCCATTCTGTCTGCATTTTCTACTATAATCGTATTGGCATTTGGGATATCGATTCCAGATTCCAAAATGGTTGTACATACCAATACATTTGATTTTTTTTGAATGAAGTCATCCATGATTTCTTCAATTTGATTTCCTGACATTTGCCCATGTGCATAAGAAACTTCTGCTTCTGGTACAAGATTTGCTATTTCATCTGCTTTTCGCTGGATATTTTCTACATTGTTAAAAATGTAAAATACTTGTCCATCTCTTTCCAATTCTTTTGTAATGGCTTCTCTTACTACTTCTCTATCATATTCTAGTACATAAGTCTGTACAGGTCTCCTATTTTGTGGTGGTTCATAGATAACAGACATATCTCTTACACCTACAATAGACATGTGTAAAGTTCTAGGAATTGGTGTTGCTGTCATGGTTAATACATCTACATTTGTTTTGTATTGTTTTATTTTTTCTTTATCTTTTACACCAAATCGATGCTCTTCATCAATGATTAATAACCCTAAATCTCTGAATTCCACATCTTTACTTAGAATTCTATGCGTTCCAACCACAATGTCCACTTCTCCTAGTTTTAAACCTTTTATCACTTCTTTTTGATATTTAGCAGTCTTAAATCTGTTTAAGATTTCTACTTTGATTGGGTAATCTTTCATTCTTTCTTTAAATTCTTGATATTGTTGTTCTGCTAAAACGGTTGTTGGTGCTAAATATGCTACTTGTTTATGGTCCATGACCGCCTTAAATGCTGCTCTTATGGCGACTTCTGTTTTACCATATCCAACATCTCCACATAACAATCTGTCCATCGGTTTATCGTTTTCCATATCTTTTTTGACCTCTTCTATACAACGTAATTGGTCGTCGGTTTCTTGATATGGAAATTTTGCTTCAAATTCATTTTGCCAAGGGGTGTCTTTACTAAAACTAAATCCTTGTGACTTTTCTCTTTTGGCATACAATTCGATTAAGTCTCTTGCCACTTCTCTTAAGTTTTTCTTTACTTTGGTTTTGGTATTTTCCCATTCTTTACTTCCTAATCGATTGATTTTTGGATGAATGGTATCTCCACCAACATATTTTCTAATCATGTCCATTTGATTTGTTGGGACATATAAAATATCGTCATTTTGGTATTTTATCTTGATATAATCCTTAATGGTTCCATCTGCTTTAATGGTATTCACACCAATATAGATACCAATTCCATAGGTTCTATGAACGACATAATCCCCTATCTTTAAATCGGCAAATACAACCTTTTCCCCTTCTGCATATGCTGAATGGACAGCTTTTCTTTTTTTCTTTTCTCCACTAATTAATTCATCTGCTGAAATAACCAATTGATTAATTTCATAATTTTCAAATCCAGAAGTTACTTTTCCAATTCCAATTGTTACAATTTTTTCAACTGTTTTTACCACAATTGTCTTGTCTAATTTTTCTTCAATCTTACAAATAATTTCTTCTTTTTCTAATATTTCTTTTAGCTTTTTTGCCTTTTCTTTGCTCTCAACTAAAATATATACACTTTTTTTGTGTTTTAATGCTTCTTTTAGTTCTTGAAATAGACTTTCAATTTCGCTTTTATAGAAATTCACCTCTCTGTATTCAAAAACATATTTTTCTGCTTGTTTATTGGTTACGCTATCTTGTTTTTCTAAATAGATAAGATTTCGTTTTCCATTTTCTAAAATACTTTCTATTTCATCATATTCAATTGTATTTTCTAAGCTTTGAGGCACTATTTTTTCTTTTTCCACTAAAGCGTCAATCAAATTTTTTCTATCTTGCTTGATATTTTCTGTTCTTTGTTTTATTTTTCTTTCTTCATCTAATGCAATAATATATTTGTCTGATAAATAATCTAATAATGTAGATGTATGTGTATAAAAGCAATCAAAATATTTATCAATTTTACTAATATAATTTCCACCGACAATTTGCTCTATATCTTCTTCTACAATTTCTTGCTGATTTTTATTAAAAAATACATCTCTGATATTTTTACATACTTGCTCTATTGGTTGCTCTAATATGTATTCATGTGCTGGATAAATCTCCACTTTTTCCAATGTGTTAATTGACCTCTGACTAACAATTGCAAAATTCCTAATAGAGTCTACTTCATCTCCCCAGAACTCAATTCTAACACCAACTTTTTCTGAAACAGAAATATCTAAAATGCCACCTCTAATACTAAATTGCCCTCTTCCTTCAATTAGGTCACATCTCACATACCCTAAATTTACTAGGGTTTTCTTGATATCTTCTAATGAATAAACATCGCCCACTTTGAAGTGTAGCAAGTTTTTAAATAATACATCTCTTGGTGGTAATTTTTGCATTAAAGCTTCTATGGTCGTCACAATGATTGGGTTTCTTTTTTCTTTTATCTTACTTAATACTTCTATTCTTTCATAAGGCAAGTCTTTACTTTCTGCAATATAGTCATAAGTTACAATTTCTTTTTTGGGGAATATATCGCCTTTATCAATAAATGCTTTTATATTTCCTGCTATTTCTTTTGCTTGAACCTCATTGTATGTAACTATTAACATTGGCCTTTTGGCATATTCGTTGATACTGGCTAATAATTCTACCATTCCCACGCCAGTTAAGCCCGATATCATTATCGGACTTTTTTCGTTTTCTATTTGATTTACCAGTGTTACAAACTTTCCGAGATTTTCCAAGTTCTCCTAATATGGTATTCATGTTTATTTGTATTCCTTCCTCGTAACATAAATTTGGTTGATTTCTATATTATACTACTTTTTTAAGAAAATATAAATAGTTTTGCAAAATATATTTTTCTTTTATTTAACTGTTCCCACTTGTGTACACAGGTCTAATAGTAAGTCTTTTATCGTAAAACCTCTATATTGCCTCATTTTCATTGAATTTATGGCCATTTTATGGTATAATAAATATGTCACTTGATAACTTTACAACAAAGAGGGAGAAATTCCCTCGAGGAAAAATGGAGGAAAAATATATGATGAAATCACTCATTGGCACAGGATACCAGGCTCGGTTAGAGCCATCGGCATACACCCGATACAAAGAAGAGCTTACAGCTTTTGATGAAAGTTGGAAACAATCTCTTCATTTTTTAGAAACTTGCCAAATTAGTTTTAAGGGTGGAGGAATTAAAAACGAGTTTATTCCCACGCCGTATTGTCAACATGACTTTACTACGATAGTCTACGACTATCGTGAGTGCAGAGTCCTACGTGCAGATGAAAGTTTACCAGATGGGTATAAGACCATGTCGGATGGAGGCACAGTCCCATGTGCCTTCATGTCTATATTAGATTATTTTCGAACTTCTCCAAAATCATTGGAGACGCTTGGAAAGGTATTAGTAGACAACGGATTTCGCACTCGATTCAATGGTACGTTGTGGATTGCGTTTGATAAGGTGTTAGAAAAATATCACGTGAGAACACAAATTCAACCGTCCATTTTCAATTTGTGTGAATCCGTAACATTACAGAGACCTGTAATTGCATTGGTTTCTTCTGCATGATTACATTATTTTCCATCCCCTTATATGATGACCAATGAATGTGTCATCATTTGGAGAATAGAAGGTGAAAAAGCTGTTATGACGACAACTTCTTCACATTCCCTCAGAGAAGTAAACATATACGATTTATTCAGGAACATTCGGCGAGCCTGGGCCTGCCAGAAATTCAGCTAAGTTTCTGCTTAGCTGAACCTCCGAAAAGAAAAGTCTCTCTGTCATAGAGAGGCTTTTCCAATTTTTACTTATCTTTTTTATTCTAGTCTATTATCATAAAAAAATATTTTATTTTCTTTTTATTTCTTTTATATAACACATATTTCTCTTTTAGCATAAATATACACAACACTAATTATTCACATCTTTACTACCAATTTATTAAATTTACTATTGATATAGTTCTCTAATTTTGTCATGAATTCATCTGGCTTAATTTCTTTTTTTGCTACCATGTCTAAGCCCTTTTCCCAACTAGCTGTTAATTTAGGGTTTAACATATCTGGCATTGATTGCATTACAATATCGTAAATATATTCTCCTTTTTGGCTTGGGGTAATTATTTGTGTTTTATTATTAATTTCTATATAATTAATTTTTTCTAATTTTTTGATGATTTCTCCTCTTGTTGCACTAGTTCCAATTCCTGCACCTTTGATTTGCTCTCTTAGTTCCTCTTCTTCTATTAACTTTCCTGCATTTTCCATAGCCAAAATAATCGAACCAGAATTATATCTATTTGGTGGTGAAGTTTCTGCTTCTTTGATTTCAAAATTTTTAATCAAAACTTCTTGTCCTTTTTTCAATTTTTTCAAAATTTCTAAGTCTGCAGATTTATTTTCACTATTCTTATTTTCTTCTTCTTTGTTTTCCACACCTTGCTCACTGTTTGTGGATTTTTTCTTTTTATTTTCCTGTTTATCAATTGGTTTTAAAATTTCCAAAAATCCTTGTTTTACGCATACTCTTCCGCTTGTTGTAAATGTTTCTTTCTTTTCTTTATCCATTTCTACTTCTATGGTTAATTGAATTTTATTATATTCTGCTGGTGGATAAAAAATCGCTAGAAAACGCTTTACAATTACAAGATAAATATCTTTTTGCAATTGTGGTAAACTATTGAAATTTTCATATCCTTGTCCTGTTGGAATAATCGCATAGTGGTCTGTAATTTTGCTATCATTAACATATTTCGTCTTAGCTAAATTAGTAGAATATTTTTCATCTACCATCTTTTTGATATATCCTTGAATTTCTTCATTTTTACAGCCTTTCGCAATTCCATTTAAGTTTTTATTGATTTCTTTACTAACTGCAGTTGATAACACTCTAGCATCTGTTCTAGGATAGGTAACCAACTTTTTCTCATACAAATTTTGAATAATTTCCAAAGTTTCATCTGGCTTGATTTTAAATCGTTTGGTACATTCATTTTGAATTTCTGCTAAGTTAAATAGCAATGGCGCATTTTCTTTTTGTTTTGATTTTTTTAATTCTGTTATAACTGCTTTTTTATTACTTAAACTTAGTATAAATTCTTTAGCGTCTTTTTCCTTTTTAAATCCTGTTTCATTATATAATTTAGGAGATTCCCATACTGTGGATTTTTCTGTTGCCTTCCAATCTGCTTTAAAGGAAGATACTTCTTCTCCAAATTCTCCTACAATTTTATAGTATTTGGTTTTTACAAAATTTCTAATTTCTCTTTCTCGTGATACGACCATTCCTAATACACAAGTCATAACCCTTCCAACTGAGATAGACGCTCTATCTTCATGAATATTTTGTGCCAATCTTCTTCCAAATATGATAGAAAGTAGTCTTGAAAAATTGATTCCGATTAAGTAATCCTCTTTTGCCCTTAAATAAGCACTATCTGACAAACTATCATATGCACTCATATCTTTTGCTTCACGAATTCCTCTCAAAATTTCTTCTTCTGTTTGAGAGTCTATCCAAACCCTTTTCATTTTTGCTTTTGGATTTGGCTTTGCCATCATAAAGACTAGTCTTTGTATGTATTCTCCTTCTCTTCCAGAGTCTCCTGCATTATATATTTCTTCTACATCTTCTCTTTGCAATAGTTGTTGTACAATATTAAATTGATTTTGCACTTGTGGGATGATTTCGTATTTCCAGTCTTTGGGAATAAATGGTAGTGTGTCTAATGTCCAAAATTTTAGTTTTTCATCATATTTTTCTGGATAGCTCATTGTCACTAAATGTCCCACACACCAAGTAATAATCCAATCATTAGATTCTAAATATCCATTTTTTCTACTGGTTGTTATTTTTAATGCTTTTGCAAATTCCATTGCAACTGATGGTTTTTCTGTTATAATTAATTTTTTGCTCAATTTTATAATTCTTTCCTTACTCTATATTTAGGTTTTTATCAGCTTGTACCTATAAACTTATTTATTTAATACTTTCATTTTGTATTTTATCTTTAACATACTGATTTAAAAATGCTTGTAGTTTTTGCATTTCTTGTTTTGTATGTTCATCTTCAAAATGAAATCTTTGAAAGATTTTATTAATATATTCTTCTTGATAAATAATTTGATAAGAGGCTTTATAATTAATATCAAATAGAAAGGCTAAAAAAACAAATATCTCAGTTAGTTTTTCTTTTTTCTTAAATTGATTTCTATCAATCAAAGATTTTTCATACATTTTTGAAACAATCTCATCATTTATAATGGATTGATTGATTTCTTCAATTTCTTTCTCTGTATAAAAAATTTCTGATGCTTCATAGAAAATATCGATTTTATCCGCGTCTCTTATTATCTTACAAAATTGATTTTCCCTATCGTTTAGCCCTGTTTCTATTTGATATTTATTATGATTTTTGATTGCCAAATATAGGATATGAATATCCTCTTCGTTTTCAATATATTTTTTTATATAATCATTTTTCTTTAAAATTTCTACGCCTAAATCTCCGTGGTCAACACTTTCTCTATCTCTAAAAGTTCCATATTGTGTATATTGCTCAAATCTTGCAATGTCATGTAATAAGCCAATTAGTGTTGCTAATTGTATTTCTTTATTATCTAATTGCAAATTTTCAGCAATTCTTTTAGAAATATCTCGAACTCTTAAAGAGTGTTCTTGTTTTCCCTTTAATCGTTTATTTTCTAAATCAAATTTTTTTGTATACGCAATAAATTCATTTTCTGCCTTTTCTAAATCTATCATTTTTTACACCTCAACTGCGATTCTACCACGTTTCTATTTTGTTTTCAAGTCGAAAAAATATATAGATTACTATGTTTCATTTTCTCTACTTTATCATTGTATACATATTATAATGAAAATTTAAGATTTAGAATAAAATTTTAGAGATTAAAAAATATTAACGAATTATTCTTTTTCCTAGATATATAGAAATTTATTTGATATTAATATGATTAAAAAATTTATTGAAAGCCTATTAATATTTATAAAAGCACATCAATAGGCTTTTATGCGTTTTGAACTTTTGAATTTAAAAAATATATTTGGTCATCATGTTTTTCTATTTTATTTTCACATTTTGTAATTCTTTCATTTTGTTCTTCTATCTTTTCAGTATTTACTTTAAAGGCGTCAAATAAAGCTACTAATTTTTCTCCATGTTCTACTTCAATTCTTGCTACTGAACCACTAATCTTTCGTAATTCTACTTTGTTTTCTTTTTGTTCTATTTCAAGTTTTGCTACTAAATCACTAATTCTTCGTATTTCTACTTTGTTTTCTTTTTGTTCTATTTCAAGTTTTCCTACTAAATCACTAAGTCTTCGTATTTCTACTTTGTTTTCTTATCACTAATTCTTCGTATTTCTACTTTGTTTTCTTTTTGTGCTGTTTCAAGTTTTGCTACTAAATCACTAATTCTTCGTATTTCTACTTTGTTTTCTTTCTGCTCTATCTCAAGTTTTCCTACTAAATCACTAAGTCTTCGTAATTCTACTTTGTTTTCTTTCTGTTCTATCTCAAGTTTTCCTACTAACTCACTAATCTTTTGTATTTCTACTTTGTTTTCTTTTTGTTCTATTTCAAGTTTTCCTACTAATTCTTTTGTATTTTTCACTTCTTCATAGATTTTTAGTAAAAGTTCATTATTAGTGTTATTCATTCTTTCCCTCCTTTCTTTTTGTGATATTATATATTCAAAAATATTAAATGTCAACAAAAACTTTTCGACAAATTTCTACATTGTGATTTATATTTTTATGAATACATTTGATTTTGACAATCTTATAGAGACTATTTGAATGCAAGAACAAATCTAGCTTCGCTAGACATTTTCTCTACTTTTTATATTTGCTATATTAACTTAAGGTCTAGCAAGAAGCGTATAAGATTTGTTGTGCGAAAAATTGTGAAACAATTTTTCTGTGCAATTTGTTTTTTACATTATAGGAAATGTAATTTCCTATAATGTAAAAAAACATTTTTTTGTAATCAAACTGTAATTAATATTTAATAAGATTGAAATATTTTTTCTCTTGTCATATAGTATAATATGGTTAGATAAGTATATACTAAGGAGAATTAGAATGAGTATAAAATCTGATTTAAAGAAAGATGGCATTGAAGTAACCCAAAAATTAGATACCTTAAAAATCAATTCCATTGCTAAAAATATTGCTTCTAAATTATGTGAAACGTTTCCTTCTTATGGATTAAAAGAAAATGAATTATTCATCAAATTATCTAGACTAGATATGTATAAAGCAAAAATGCCTGAAGGAATGGCAGAAGCAAATTATTATTATAAAAATACATCTATTTATTTTAATGAACATATTCCTGAGGAAGATATGGAAGAATTTGCTATTCATGAATGCATACATTATCTTCAAGAAGTAAAAGATAAAAGAAATTATCTTTTAAAAATGGGATTATGTGATTATACCGAATTTAAAATTTATGGCTTAGGCCTAAATGAAGCAGCTGTTCAATTAATGTCTTCAAAAGTAATTGGTATTCCAAAGGACTATGTAAAATACTTTGGGGTTAGTTTTGAAACTACAAGTCCTTCATATTATCCTTTAGAATGTTGCTTGGTTAATCAATTAGCATATATTACGGGAGAAGATGTCCTATTTAAAAGTACTTTGTTTAGTGATGATAATTTTAAATTAAAGTTTTCTGAATTAACTTCTCCAAAAGCTTTTATGGCAATACAAAATGCGATTGATGATATTTTGTTTGCAGAGGAAGATATTATTAAACTAAATAATAAAATTGCTTCTATAGATGACAGAAATAAAAAAGTAGATGACATGGTAAAGAAAATTGATGACTTAAAAGAAAAAATCAAATTAACGTTTTTAAGAACCCAAAACTTAATTGTTTCTAGTTATTTTGATAAAGCTTTTCTAAATATAAAAAATTTAGAAGAATTAGAGAATTATAGAAAAAAACTATATGGTATGAAAGCTTATTTAGGCTTTTCTGAAGGTTATACATTTTTTAATGATTATTATGTTGAAAAAATGGCACAGTTAGAACATAAATATAATGTGTTAGAAAATGGGGGAATTGAAACGGCTATCAATCTAAAAACAAAAAGTGAAGGAAAAATTCTTTCTTTATTTAAAACCATTAAACGATTAATTTTAGGAAAATCTTCTCAAACTGAAAATAATGATATATAAAACTGAAGTTACCAAAGATGGTAACTTCAGTTTGTTATATTCTTAATAATGTTTCTTGCGGCTTCTCTTCCTGATTTTGCTGCCCATGCAACAGTTCCTTTCATTCCTGCCAAATCTCCACCTGCAAAAATCTTAGGATTAGAAGTTTTATATTCTTCGTTTACTTCTATATTGCCCCACTTATTCAATGTTAAGCCTAAATCTTTTACATATTCTTGTGGTTTTGACCCTAATGCCATGACGATGTAGTCAACATCTACCTGATAATTGCTATTTTCGATGTTAACAGGAGATAATCTGCTTTCCCCTTCTTTTTGTACTAATTTTGTTTTGATTAATTCTACTTTTTCTACTTTTTCGTTTCCTAAAATTTTAACAATATTGTTTTGAAAAGCAAACTTCACACCTTCTGCTTTGGCGTCTGCTATTTCTTTTTTTTCTGCTGGCATTTGTTCTTCTGCTCTTCTATAAACAACAGTTACTTCTTTTGCACCTAATTTATTAATTGTTCTGGCACAATCCATTGCAACATTTCCGCCACCTGTTACAATTACTTTTTTATCTTTGTAATCTGGATGTAAATTATATTCAAGTAACTCATTTCCGCCATAAACGCCTTTCAACTCTTCTCCTTCTACACCCATTTTAGAAGAAACATTTGCACCAATGCTTAAAAATATGGCGTCATATTCATTTTCTATATCTTTTAAAGTAAAATCTTTTTCAAGTTCTTGATTATATTTTACTTCTATTCCTAAATCTAGAATATCTTTTACAGTATTTTCTACAATTTCTTTTGGTAATCGAAAATCTGGAATTCCAAACATCAATAATCCACCTAAATAATTGTACTTTTCATAAATTGTAACTTGTATACCTTCTTTTGCTAAAAAACCTGCACAGGTTAGTCCTGCTGGTCCTCCTCCAATAACTGCTACTTTCTTATCTTTCTTTTCAACTTTTTCATAGCAATCTGATAAATGATATCCTAATTCATGTGCTTTATCAAATGTATATGCTTCTAGCTCGCCTATTGAAACAGGCTCTCCTTTAATTCCTCTTACACAAGAACCTTGACATTGTTTCTCATGAGGACAAATTCTTCCACACACACCTGGCAACACCGTTGTTTCTGATAAGATTTTATACGCTTCAAAATATTCCTCTTTTTTTAATGCCTGTATAAAATCTGGTATACGATTATTTAATGGACAACCTTTTAAAGAACATGGTCTTACCTTACAATTTAAGCAATAATTGACTTTTTCTTCTATTTCTTTTATCATTTTTCCGCCTCTTTTCAGTATTAACTTTATCTTTTACTATCAAAATGTAATTTTCTATAATGAAAAACTGATTATTCTCATTTTTTATATTTTACACTGTTTAAATCCCATCGTCAATAAAACTGACTTAATAGATAAGTTTTTCATAAATAATTCATTACAATTCATATCAGAAATTCATCTAATTAACCGAAATTATATTACTATATTTTATGAAATTTCAAGTAGGAGAATCTCAGACTTGCTGTGAGAGGTGCCTGCTTTATAATGTTAGAATTTGTATATTTCGTAATGCCAGCCATTTAATGAATAAAATATAGTAATATAATTCTGGTTTTAAATAATAATCATAAATTGTAACTACTAACTATGGATTGCAATATTCCTGTTTTATTTGAGTTCCATTTCTTCTACCACTTTTTGCAAATCTTTTATAAAATCAATTTTTTTCGTTTCGTCTCGCAACAAAGCTGCTGGATGCCAGGTTGGCATATATTTGATACCTTTTTTCTCTACCCATTTTCCTCTAGAAGCTGTGATGCCATATTCTTTTCCCAAAATATTTTTTAAAGCCACACTGCCTAATAAGACAATCACTTCTGGTTGTATAAGGATTACTTGATTTCTTAAATAATCTAAACAAGCTACTGCTTCATCTTCTTCTGGATTTCGATTTGCAGGTGGTCTACATTTTACAACATTTGCAATATATACTTTTTTTCTATCAATACCTAATGTTTCAAAAGCTAAATCCATTAATTTTCCTGCTCTTCCTACAAATGGTTCTCCTAATCTATCCTCGTCTGCCCCTGGTCCTTCTCCAATAAACATCAATCTTGCTTCCTTGTTTCCTGTTCCAAATACGATATGTTGTCTTGTCTTACATAATTTACATTTTTGACAATTTATAATTGATTCTTCTAATTCTTCCCATGTTTTAAACATTTTTATTACATCCTTCTATTTTTTATTTTCTATTTTTTACTTTCTATTTTTTATTGTTACAATTCACAGTTATAATTATCTTACTTAAACCCAAAAGCAGTAATATATAAATATTTTATGAAATTAAATGTGCTAATGAAGAAATATTACAAATTCTTACATTATCAAGTAGGAGAATCTCAGACTTGCTGTGAGAGGTGCCTGCTTTATAATGTTAGAATTTGTATATTTTGTAATGCCAGCCATTTAATGAATAAAATATTTATATATTACTGCTTTGAGATTATTTTATAAATTGGCTGTCAATTGTAACTTTTAATTCAATAATCGCTGTTTCTGTATTATAATTTTTCTTTTCAATTCTATAAGAGTGTATTATGTCTGAATTACAAACACTACAAATTCCTGAATCGATAATATTTTCTGGCTTTAATCCTTCTTTTTGAAGAAGAATTTTATTAATCAAAACCGTATCTATATTCCATTTTGCATTTTCTATTTTTTCCTCTATAAAATCTTTTGGCTGAATTACCTTTTCTTTATTTCCATCTTCTATATCTATGAATTTGGCATTCTCTAAATCATGAAATTCATTTTCAAACATGTCTTTAACATCTTTATCTACTTCAAAATGGCATTTTCTAATACTTGGACAAATGCAACAAATGATATCTTGTGGATTGCTTCCAAATTCTTTTACCATTTTTTGAACCGTTTTAACTGATATTCTTTGCAAAGTGCCTTTCCAACCAGAATGTGTATTACTAATCACATGTTTTACTGGGTCAAAAAATAGTAATAAAATACAATCTGCATTTGTTGTTGCTAGCATTAAATTCTTTTGATTCGTGATTAGTCCATCTTCTATGCCTTCTTCTGTCAAACTAAAGTCTGGTTCATTTCTATTTACTTTCTCTTCAACAATTTTTACAACATCTGTATGGTTTTGGTTTGCTTGCACGATATGGGCATAATCGCTCTCTATACAACTACATAACTTTTTATAGGATTGTTTAGCCAATTCTATTCTTTCCATTGGCGCTGATTTTTGGTCTACTGTAGTTGTTTTAAATCCCACATCCAAACCTAATGCATATGCATGACGAATAACATCCTTATATTCTAACAATTTTCTAAATTGTAAATATTCTATGTTTTTGTCTCTTATGTGAAGCACATTTTTATTTGATAAATCTTTCATAATTTCTGATATAGACTATATAATAGTCTTTTCTCCTTTCTTTGAACCGATTTAGCATTTTAAGCTTCATGGATTTCTTTTTTCATTTTCCTTATTATATCATCTTTTGTCAATTTGTTAATATATTGATATGTATTTTCTTTTCTTCTTGGGTCAAAGGTGCATATAGATTTATATTCGCAATATTCGCATGGTGTTTTTCCATTTTTGTAATATGGCTTTAAATCAATATTTCCATTAAAAATTTCTTTTCCAATTTCTTTTATCGTTTGATAAATATATTTTTGTAATATGCTAAATTCTTCTTGTTTTACACCATTTGTCCATTTTTCAATAACCTCACCAGACTTGCTAATAGCTGCTGGGACCATTTTAGAAGTTCCTGTTGTTAGTGAATTATCATTCATTTTAATCACTTTTACATCTGCTATAATTAGTCCTTTCATTTTAAAGTTTTTTCTGATTAATTCTTCTATTTCTTCGTCTTCTATTTTTTTATCTGCTTTTATCATTTGCTCTAATAGTGAAAAATAGAATATCCCTGCTGGAATTAGGTCTTCTTCTTTGCATACAGCGTCTGCATAAGTTAATAACTGTATTTGCAATCCTGCATATACCTCATTTAAGTCGATATTTTTACTTGAAGATTTATAATCAATAATTCTTAAATAATTTCCATCCTCTTCTTTTGCCATGTCAATCCTATCAATTTTACCTGTAATTTCAATTCTTTTTCCATCTTCTAATTCCAATTGTATTGGCTTATATTCTCCTTTTGTATCAAATTCTACCTCTGTTCCTTTAATCGTAAAATCACTATAAATCAGGGTTTGAATAATATATTTTAAAGCTTTGCTAACAATCTTTTTTAATCTTCTTACAAGAATATTGTATTTTACCGTTGCTTTAAAGATATAGTTTTTTGACAATTCCAAATCTTCATCAATAATTTTTGATACAATTTTTTGAATATCTATTTCTTCTAATTCTGCTAAATTCAAACTATTTTCATGTACATACTTAAAAAATTCGTCAATTGTTTCATGCATAAAAGAACCTGTATTAAAACTTTGAATTTTCAACTCTTCTTTTGGTTTTACTTTTAATCCATATTGTAGATAATATGAAAACGGACATCTTCGATACTGCTCTAATCTTGATACACTCGTATGCAAAGTATTGCCATATAGTTTATCCATGTTTTCTTTTTTCAATTTTTGGGGTACATTGGTATAGGCTAACCCTTCCATATCTTGCTCTAGCCTTGTATTCCATTTCGAATTTTGTTTATACCAAGCATATACTGCATACCATAAATTTTCTATGTTTTCTTTATTTTTTAGTTGATATATTTTTTCTAGCAATTCTTCATATGTAATATCTTGATTAACAACTTCATATTGCTTGGTTATAACATCACTTTGTTCTTCTAATTTTGGAAAAATCTTTTTCATTTTATGAATTAAAATAGATGGTCTTAATGCTTTTCCCTCTCCATCTGATGAGGCATATGATAAATACATTTCTTGTTCCGCAGTTGTAAACACTTTATAAATATTAAAATTTTCCTCATATAGATTTTCTAGTGTACCATTGGCTAATTCTATGCCATCATTTTTTAAGTGTTCTCTATCTGTATCATTTAAAAATCCTTCATCTTTATTCACACTTGGGAAAACACCATCATTTAAGCCAATGACAAACACAACCTCTACCTTATGACTTCTCGTTCTATCGACATCTCCTAAAGTCACTTGGTCCTGTGTTGCTGGAATTTTACCCAATTCACTATTTTTCAATCCAATTTTTAGAATTTTACTATATGTATCTATATTCATTTTGTCTTCTTTAAAGACCAAAACGATTTCATCAAAAACTTCTAAAATGATATGATAACTTTCCATATATTCATTTGCTAAATCAATTAGTCCCATCTCTTCTAAGTCTTTTACTTTTTTAGAAATCTTTTCTTCTATATTTTGTTCTTGCAAAAATCCATAGATTTGTTTAGTAATATTTATCGCTGTTTTTTCTTTATCAATATTCTTTTTTAAAGTGATTAATGGCTCTATAATTTGTTTTCTAATTTCATTTAGTCTTTCAATCTCTTGTTTCTTATTCTCATCCTCCATTTCATATTTGAAATCTTCTTTCCATTTATTTCGCTTAATGCCCCATTTTGTACAATAATTTTCTAGCTTAAAAATTTCGTCATCTTCTATATCTAAAAATCCTAGTTTGATATAATTGAACATTGCTTCATTTGCATAATTGGTTGTAAAAATGTCTAAAATAGAAAGCACATATTGCACAATAATATTTTGGTTCAAATCTCTTTTTTCATCAATAAATACAGGAATATCATATTTTGCAAAAATACTTCTTACAAGTGAAGAATACATATCTATATTTTTAGTAATCACTGCCATATCTCTATATTGTAACTGGTTTTCTCTTACCATTTTACAAATGGTTTTTGCTACATTTTCAATCTCTGAATACCTGTTTTTTGCTAAAAATAGATGTATGTTTTCCACATCTTTTGCATATTTTGTGGATTTTGTACTATATAAATTTTGACTTAACACCTGTAATTCTTCACTTTTTAATCGATATTGTTTTTGTAATTCCACTGGTTCTTCTAATTTAAAGTGATTTTCATCGACAATTCTAACTAGCTTTTTTAATGTTTGTTTATTAGAATAAAATATATCTATATCTGGATTGGTATCTCTTTCCAAATTATCAATACACATGGTTATATTAACTTGTTTTGCATATTTGATAAATTGTTTTATTACTTCATATTCTTGTGCTGTAAATCCTGAAAATTCATCAATATATATAATACTGTTTTTAATCCAACTTAAATTCTCTATATTCTTTGCTAGAAAATCTAATAAATCGGTTTCCTCAATATAATTTTGTGAAATTTGTTCCTCATAATTTTGATAAATACATCGGATATCTTCTAACTTTGTTTTTAAGTATTTATCCTCAATGGTTTCTATCTCATTATTTAGTGTTTCTAAAGTAATACCATGTTTTTTGAATTCTGTTATACTTTGAATTCCAATTTCAATATTTTCATCACTTTTTCCTAAAAATTGAAAATCATTTTGATGTTTTGATAAAATCGAATAAATCAGCATGGCTTTTCCACACTTTGATAGATTGGTTTTATTTCTTCCGCCAATTTCATTTAATGCTCTATTTGCCATTCTACTAAATGTTATAACCTCTGCATTCATAACCGCTTTTTCTTTTAAAAACCCCATTAAATTTTTCTCTGCTGTAAATGAAAATTGTTCTGGGGTTATATAATATATATTTTCTTCTTTTTCTATTAACTTTGCAATTTCTGAAAAACAAAAACTGCTTTTTCCTGTTCCTGTTTTTCCATAAATAATTCTTAATCCCATAAAATTCTCCTTTTGTCCAATTGGGGACGTTTCTTTTTGAGACATTTTTATGTCAAATCTTCAACCTTTCCTTTTAGATGATCCCTTGTAAATTTTATACTACAATAAAAAAAATAGCAAGATATTTTCTTGCTATTAATGTTTTGTTCCGAAAATTTCTAATATTTTATTCCATATTCTTTTATACCATGGATATTTCGGGATTTCAGTTAGCTGTGTAATCGTTTCTGTTTTTTGTATTTCGTTCGGCGTTGCCACCTTTTTAGTTTTAAATATATTATCTGGATTGTATTTTTCTCTTAGTTCTTTCTCAATTTTAATTTGTTCTTCTTTTTCTTCTTTCAATAGTTTTTCTCGTTCTTCAGGAGAAACAATATAATCTCTATATATTAATGCCAAAATAGCTTGTGTCTCTGGTTTTACCATATCTTCCCAATTAGCATTTGCAAAATCAATATTTACCTGATATTGATTGTCTTTGTTTTGATTTAAAAATGTGATAAATTGCTCTGGTATTTTTTTCAATATATTTTCATCTGTGTTTTGTAAAACCTCTAAAGCCTCTGCAAATGCCTGTTTATAAATTTCATCCATTGTATACCTCCGTTAACGTTTTACTTTTGTTCTTCATCCTTATCCATTTCATTATCTTTTGTCTTGTCTTTAATCATAGTCTTAATTTTAGAAAAAGCTTCTCTAATTCTTCCTTTTGCTTTTTGATAAATTTGTGCAAACTTTGACTGGGTCACGGTTACAGGTTGTACCATTTCTGGTTTTTGAACTTTTTTCTGATCTTTTATTAAGCCTTTGTAAAGCGTTTCATTCATTTGTTTTTGTATATTACTCAATCTAGCCTTTGTTGCTTCTGGTAACGGTTCTAATGTAAGTTCTGTTATTCTTCTATACAATTCATTATATTGTTCTTTTGTTTGCATTAGACGAGCTTCTCTTGTCAAAGCATTAAAATCTATTTCTGGATATTGAAAATTTTCTTCATCTTCAATTGAAATATATTGTCTATTTTCTTCACTCACTGCATTAACTTTTTCTAATGCATTTTCATATTTTTCTGCAACAAATCCATCGATTTGATAACCATCTGATGAGGTCGTCTTTCCCCTAATTTCTCTACGAGAAGTCTTTAAAGAATCTACTAATGAGTTTAATGCATAGTATTCTTGTTGTATACTAACTGGTGCTTCTGAAATTTCAGGAAATTTACTTTTTATAACTGCTTGTCTACGAATACATGTTTCTATTTTTTCATTAATTTTTGATTGTTCTTCTTGTGCTTTCTCATAATTTTTTTCTTCTTCAGCAGTTATATATTGTTCGTTTTCCTTATTTAATGTTGTATATTTTTTTAGTGCCTCTTCATATTTTTCTGCAACGAATTTATCAATTTCACATCCATCAGAAGAAACTGTTTTTCCATTAATTTCTCTACGAGACGTTTTTAAAGAATCTATTAATGTATTTAATGCATAATATTCTTGTTGTATACTAGCTGGTGCTTTTGAAATTTCAGGAAATTTACTTTTAATTAAATCTTCTCTCTTTGTATATATTTCAATCATTTCTTCTCTTTTTGATTGATTTTTTTGTACATTTTCTTCCATTTATTTCACTCCATTCCCCTTTTCGATTTACTTTGCATGTCTCCTATAAAGTTATATCTTTTTTTATTATACCAAAACAAAAATAGCAAGTCAATAAATTTACGTAATTATTTAGGTAATATACTTCAAAAAACTTTTTCCGATAGAAGTTATGCTTCTCTTCTCCAATAAAACAAATATTGTTGTGCTAATCCTGCTAAATCTCCAAATTTTTCTTTAGCCATTTTTTCAATTTGTTTTTTGTTCACCTTTGTTTCATCTTCGTTTTTGATATATAAATCATTCATTACTCTTCTTACCCACACATCTATTGGAAATACCTCTAAACGTTTTAAGTCAGAAAACAATAATATGCAATCTGCAACTTTTGGTCCCACACCTGAAAGGGTCAATAGTTTTTCTCTTACTTCTATTGTGTTTGGATTTTCTTCTAACTCCTGTAAGTTCACTTTACCTTCCAATATCATTTTTGTAGTTTCATACAAACGAATATCTCTAAAACCTAATCCTAATGCTCGATATTGCTCCACAGTAACATTTTTCAATTCTCCTGGTGTTGGGAATGTATAATATATTTTTCCATTCCATTCTATTGGCTTTCCATATGTTTTGGATAGTCTTTCGATAATCCCTTTTATTCTTGGTATATTGTTATTAGCAGATATGATAAAAGATATAATGGTTTCCCACAAGTCTTGATTTAAAATTCTAATACCTTTACCATATTGAATACTATCTTTCATATAGTTGTCAATGTGAGATAGATTTTCTTTTATTTCTTCATAATTTCTATCCATATCAAAATATGTGTGTATTTCTTCTTCTAAATTTTCAGTTTTACATATACCAGTAAATATATAATCTTGTCCTTCTTTTTTTACATTGACCACATTTTCTTTCCATATTCCTGTATAACTTCCGTCTTCTTGCTCATTCCATCGAAAGCATTGTCCACATTCAAATATGTCTTTTAAATGAAAAGTTTCTGGGTTCTTTAATATGTATTGTTGCTCTTTCATTTTTTATTTCATTCCTTCAATCTAGTTTAAAAAATAATGAATTTGATTTAGCACTTTCCTTCTTTTCTGTCTAGATTAAATTATATCATAGAACAAATCGGAAAGCCATAAAATTTATACAAATTTTATGGCTTTTCGTAAATTTGTAGACATTATATTTTTAATGTTTAGAGACATTGAACATTTTAAAATTTTATCTGTATAGTTAAATATGGATTTTTATATTTAGCAAATATATTTCCCCCATTTAATTCCACGAGTTGTTTGCTAATAGATAACCCCAATCCTGTTGATTTTTTAGCATTTTCAACTGTGAAATATCTATCAAAAATCTTTTGTACTGTTGTAGCATCCAAGGATGTCGCTTTATTAGAAAATATAAGCTTTCCCGTTTCGTCAAGTGTCACATTCAAATCTCCATTACTATATTTACAAGCATTTGATAAAATATTCTCAAATACACGAATCATTCTATGTTTATCTAAATCTCGGTAAATTTTTTGTTCACATATTTTGATATTGGGTTCTATTTGTTTTTCTTTAAAAAGATAATACATGTTTGCTAAAGTTTCTTCTAAAATTTCATTAATACAACATCTTTCTTTTTCAATTTTCACACCGATATCCATTGTTTTAGAAAAGTCAAACAATTCATCTGTAAGCACTGTCAATTCTTCTATCTTTTTCTCTACAATTTCCACATAATCTTTTTGCCTTTCTTTATTTTCCCTTATCAAATCCATATATCCTCTAATGGCTGTAAGTGGTGTTCGCATATCATGAGAAATATTGGTAAGTATTTTCTTTAATTCCTGATTTCCATTTTGATATTGTAATTTCTCGTTTCTTAAAATTTTCAATTCTTTATTTAGGTCATTTGCTAGCTGTTTCATTACCTTATCTGATGAAGATATCGTAAGCAATTGATTAGTATCTGTTGTTACTATTTTGTCTAGTTCTATTTGAATTTCTTTTATGGATTTTTTTATAACATATAATTTTATTCCTATAAAAAGTATCAAGACAAATAAAATTCCCATGCTGATATATACCCACATACGTATCAATTCCTTTCTCTTTTATCACACGTTTTTACTGTTACCCTATTTTAGATCTTTTCTTTTGAAACAATACATACCCATTCCATTTACAATTCCTATGACAGCTAAGGAATACAAAGAAGCCATTTTCATATCTTTATCTGACATATAGTCTGCTATTTGAAGTGGATGCTTACCTACTTGACTTACAATTTCATAGGCTTGTCCTGTTGGTATACAATATAAAATTGTTTTGGCTACTGCTTTTGGGAAATCTCCTGGATAATTTAAGTTTAACTCTTGATGAACTTCGATTTCGCCATTATCTTTCGTTATATATGTTTCATGATATTTTGAAGCATTTGCTGTTGATGATAAAGCAATCGTAGCTACAAACATAATCAATACTAAAATCATGCAAGTTACCGTTGATACTGTAATATCTGAGCACAATAAAGTAATACAAGTAAATATGGAAGCATATGCAACCATAATGAAAAAAATATCTACTAGAATGAACATAAACTTATCCGCTGTCATTTGTAAAGTTCCCATTGTAGGAATTCCTATAATAGCAACAATAAGTAAATATACGCATTCTATACATACCCCTACTACAATACTTGTTATCAAATTTACCAAATAAATATTTTTTCTGCTATGTCCTATAATAATTTTATTTCTAACACTTCCATCTGAATATTCTGTTCCCACAAATAAGCTGGTAAATATGGCTATGAAAATACCAATAATATTCATATATATTACCAATAGCCTATCAATTCCTTCTTTTGTTTCTCCTTGATGATTCAAAATGGTATTTACTACTAAAAAGCTAGCTATCATAATTGTGATGATGACAATTCCCCAAAAGATTTTGTTTTTTAGCAATCTAAAAAAATTTGCTTTTAATAATCTATACATTATTGCCACCTCCCATCAAGTTGATATAATAACTTTCAAGGGATTCTTCTTTTTCTTGAAATTTATCTATGACGCAGTCTCTTTTTAAAAGTGCAACTGCCAATTCTGTAATATTTATTTCATCATATAGATTTATGCATTTATCTGAGATAACTTCATAAGATAGTTGCTTTTCTTCAAAATATTTTACACATTCTTTGACATTACTAACTTCAAGTTCTACTCGTTTCTTGCATTTTTCTTCTAATGTTTCTTTACAAATTTCTTGCACCATATGGCCTTTTTCAATAAAGCCATAGTCTGTTGCAATTTTAGACAATTCATCTAAATAATGACTTGAAATTAAAACAGTAATTCCCTTTTCTTTGTTCAATTTTAAGATTAATTCTCTTATTTCAATAATGCCTTCTGGGTCTAGTCCATTGATTGGCTCATCTAAAATTAAAAAATCTGGATTTCCAACTAATGCAATTGCAATTCCTAACCTTTGTTTCATTCCTAAAGAAAAATGTTTAGCCTTTTTCTTTCCAGTGTCTATTAGCCCAACAAGTTTTAATATTTCTTGTAAATTGTCGAAACTAGGCAATCCTACAATTCTATATTGTTCTTTTAGATTATCCTCAGCAGTTGCCTCTAATCGAATAGACGGGGTTTCTATAATAGCTCCCATTCTTTTTCTAGCTTCTAGAATTCGTTTATCTGTATTTTTTATACCATATATCGTATAACTTCCACTTGTTGGTTTTTGTAAATCACAAATCAAACGAATTAAAGTAGTTTTTCCTGCTCCATTTTTCCCAATAAGTCCATATATAGCCCCTTTTGGTACATGTATGCTAAGATTGTCAATTGCTTTAAAACGATTATATCGTTTTTCAATTTGATTGGTCTCTAAAATATATTCCATAACCTCCTCCTTTCCTATTTACTTTACAATAAAATTGTTAAGAAATCGGTTAAGAAAATCGTTAAGATTTCGTTAATTTTATTTTACTTTTTTAAATACACATTTTAAATCCAATCCCCCAAACAGATTCAATATATTCTTCTTCTGTTACTTGTCTAATTTTCTTTCTAATGTTACTAATATGTACTTTTAGAGAATTTTCGTCACAATCTAATGTATCTTCAGCAATTAATTCTAGAAGTTTTGATTTCGTTATCACTTGGTTAGGATTTATTATCAATTGTTTTAAGATTGCAAATTCTGTTTTTGTTAAATATATTTCCTGGTTTTCGATACATACTGTATGATTTTCTAGATTTAACACCATCTGTTTATACTTTAATTTTCTATTTTTTGTATTTTCTTTTTTACCTTTAAGCATTCTGAATTGTACTTGTATTCTAGCCAATAATTCTTCTGTTGAAAATGGTTTTGTAAGATAATCATTTGCACCACTTAATAAAACATTGACTTTATCTTCTAAAGAAATTTTTGCACTCATGACGATAATGGGAATATCTTTTACTTGTTTTATAATTTTTTCTCCATTTAATCCTGGCAACATTAGGTCTAATAAAATTAAATCTACTGTTTCCTTTTCTAAAATCATTAAAGCTTCTGTTCCTGAATAACTGTCTAGTACTGTATAGTTTTCTTTTTCTAATACTTCTTTTATATAATTATGAATATCCGTATTATCTTCTACAATTAATATGGTCTTTGTCATATCGTTTCTCCTTTTTTTAATCTTATCATAAATGTCTTTAATATACAAATAAAGTATATATTTTTCTATTCATTCTTAAATCCTAACCCTAACACTTCTCTTGAATTGGTTATAATCACAAAGCCTTTTTTATCAATTTTCCTTATAATTTGTATGGTATGTCCTACATCTTTTCTTGTAACAGCACACATCAAAATTAATTTATCAGAATTGGTATACATACCTTTTCCATAAATTCCTGTTGTTCCTCTTCCAATTTGTTTTCCAATTTCTTTTGCAATTTCTTCTGCCTTGTCAGAAACAATATAAATCAACTTTGTAAAATAGATACCTTCAAATAAGATGTCAATGATTTTTCCCATTAAATAAATAGCAATAGCAGAATACAAACCAATTTCGATTTCTCCTAAAAAAATCATATTTAAAGTCACAATGGCAATGTCTATCAAAAAAATAATTTCTCCAACTTTAATTGTTGGTTTATAAATTTTGGCTATATAACTAAATAAATCCGTTCCCCCTGTTGAACTATTTACTTTTAATAGTATTGCCGTTCCGACACCCATTAAAATCCCACCATAAATACAAGCTAAAAATTTATCGCTCGTTAATGGCGTTACTTTATCTAATATGTCTATAAATAAAGACAAACTAACCGTTCCTATGATTGATTTCACAAAAAATGTTTTCCCTATTTTTAATATAGACATTAAAAATAATGGAATATTTATAATTAACATTGTAATTCCCATTGGTAAATTTAACAAATAATATGTTATTGTTGCAATTCCGGCTACCCCTCCAGAAGATAATTTATTGGGCAATAAAAACAAAGATACAGCAACTGCAATAACAAATGCTCCTAAAATAGTTCCTAATACTTCTATCATTATTTTTTTTATTTGGATTTTTTCTTTTCCGCTCATAATAAAAATCACCTTTATTACTATTATTGGTAAATTCAGGTGTTTTTATTCTAACTTTAGTTTATTTATATTTATTTGTTATTAAAAAGTAGAAAGCTATTATTATATTTTAAGCGGGTTTCGTGGGGACCGACACGCTACATACTGGACCGACACGCTACATACTCTTATTAAATCAGCGATAGTCCCATGGGAGCTGATTTAGTTAGAGTATGTAAAGTGTTGGGATAGCGAAAAATATAATAATAGCTTTCCATTTTTCATTATGAACTAAAGATATATATTTACTTTTTGCTTAACTCTTTTTTCTCTTCTTCTTTTTCTTCATAAGCAAAATCTTTAAATGTTTTCGTAACCTCAATTTTAGACTTTCCTTGTTTTATATTTTCATCTTGTTTTAAAATTAAATCTACATCATAAATTTCCTTTAATTTTTTAACATTTTCTTTTTTATGACCAATCACATTATTAGCATCAATTGGATTTACTTTTACTTCCACTTCTTTTACTTTTACGTTTAATTTCTTAATCTTTCCAACAATCGCATCATACCACATAGCAGATTCCACCAATTGTCTAAATGCTGGATGATATGGTCCTGCAACCACTTCACTTTCTTCTTTGCTAGGGTCTGCAATTTCATCTGTGCTTTGCAATCCTACACGTATAATATCAATTTTTTTGTCTGCAAACATTCTAACCAATTCTTTACATGTTTCAATAGCTTGTGGCAATGGTAATGGTTCATAAATGCCTTCTTTGTATTCTTTTTCTAACTTTGTATTTTTTACCACTAATACTGGATAAATTCTTACCATTTTAGGTTTTAATTTTATCAATGCTTTTGCAGTATTGATTTCATCAATTCTAGTACTTTCTGGTAATCCCACCATCATTTGATGTCCTAATTTAAAACCATAAAATCGAATTAATTTTGACGCTTTTTTGACATCTGCAAATGTATGTCCTCTATTGGCTCTGTTTAAGATATAATCATTTGAAGATTGTACCCCTAATTCAATGGTTTTTACTTTATATTTTTTTAGTCTTTTTAAAATGTCTTTATTAATACAATCTGGTCTTGTGGATATTCTTATACTTTCTACTTTTCCTTCTTTCACATATTCATAAGCTAATTCTAATAGTTCATTTTGTAATGTTTCTTCTATTGCTGTAAAACTGCCTCCAAAAAAGGCAATTTCAATTTGTGCTTGGTCATCTTTTACGTTTTTTAGGTAATTATCTATTATTTTTTTGGCTTCTTCTTTTGTCATATTCTTTTTTTGACCACTAATCGATTTCTGATTACAAAAAATGCAATCATTTGGACATCCCAAATGTGGTACAAATATCGGTATGATATATTGATGTTTCATAGACTTACCTCTTTTCTATTTTAAATTTTCTAGTGCTTTTTTCGCAGCTTGCATTTCTGCTCCTTTTTTGCTTTTTCCAGAACCTTTTGCCAAAACTTTTCCGTTAAATCGAACTTGTGCTTCAAAGCTTTTATCATGGTCTGGTCCGCTTTCTTTTATAATCTCATATTCTATTTTAACATCTCCAGCTTCTTGCAATTTTTCTTGTAAAACTGTCTTGTAATCTTTATCTCCTACATGTTGACTTGCTTCTTCTATTGCTTCTTTTAAATTTTTGATAATAAATGTATTTACTGGTTCTAATCCACCATCTAAGTAGATTGCAGCAATTACAGCTTCTACACTATCTGCTAATATAGCTGGTCTTTTATTTCCACCATTTATTTTCTCAGATTTTCCTAATAATAAATAGTCTCCAAAATGATGCTTTGTTGCTACTTTATATAAACTTTTTTCACACACAACTGTTGCTCTAACCTTTGTCATTTCGCCTTCTCTTAAGTTTGTGTAATGTGTATATAAATATCTACTTGATAAAAATTCTAAGATACTATCTCCTAAAAATTCTAGCTTTTCATTGCTATCTATATGTCTTTCATATGCATAAGATGTGTGGGTTAATGCTGTTTTTAGCAATTCTTTGTTTTGAAAGGTATACCCTATTTCCTTTTCTATTTTTTCTAAATTCATATTTTTTCGCTTTTCCTTCCTGTATTAAGTTTGATTTATTTATTCCAATTATAAGTCTTTTTCCAACCAAATCTTTTCTCTAACTTTATGTTTCTATTATATACCATTTTATGGATTTTGCAAGCAATTTAAGGATTTATTCATTTATTTTTAGAAATTTTTGCTACTTTGCTTTTTTTTGCATTTTTTTGTAGACAAGTTCATTTTGTTATTGTATAATAGGGATGTAGAATTTTATGAAAGTGAGGAAATTAAGATGTTAGATGATAAAAATAACTTAATGAATAATGGGCAAGATAACAGAAATTTGTCTGACGTTTTTAGAGAGTTACAAGAAATTCGATATTCTGGCACAAATCAAACATCTACACCTACATCTTCAACGCCTAAGCAAAAATCTAAAACAAATAAACAAACTAGACCAAAGGCAAGAGTTTCTTTTGTTGATAGTAATGACATATCTTTTGATAGCAAAAAAGGTGTAAAACTTTCTAACTTGTTAATTGTTTTCGTTATTCTCGTCTTAGTCATTATTGCTATATTTCCTATGAATGTATTTTCAGTTGAAACAGGGGATACTGCAGAAGATTCTGAAGAAGTTGTAGAAACGGCATCTATTCCTACTGATATTGAAATAAATAGACGAGCATTAAATATGCAAAAAATCATTTCTGAAAACTCAAGCTTTGAAAAAGTAAAAGAACAAGTTTCTGAGGAAAGAGAAATTGAATATGAAATTCAGACCCAACAAAATCCAACACTTCCAAGAGGAGAACAAGTTGTTTTACAAGAAGGTGTTATGGGTAAAGAAAATGTTTCTTTAGTAAAAACATATGAAAATGGAGAATTTACAGAAGAAATCATTTTATCAAAAGAAACCATTGAAGAACCAACACCTCAGATTTTGGATATTGGAACTTCAGATTTCTTAGCAGATCTAAATATACATATTGGAGATACAGTTTATTTAAACAAAAATGCAACTTTAAGAAAAGAAGCTTCTGAAACGTCTGAAGAAGTTGCAGAAATTCAAAATTACATAGATGTAAAACTTCTTGAATTACCAAGTGAAGATTGGTGTAAAGTATCTTTTGATACAGTTGAAGGCTATTTACCTACTAGTGTACTAACTTCATCTAGTAAAACACCAAGCATTATTGAAAAAAATAGAATTCAAAGAATTTTAATGAATGTTAATATTGAAATGGAATTAAATAAATCCACAGGATTAACATTAAAAGATTACCAAAAAATCTTTACAAACTTACCAAATGATACAACTGGAATTTTTGAAGAAAATGCAGAAGTCTTTTATAACATGGACAAGAAGTATAATGTAAATGGTATCTTTATCGCTGCAATTGCTATCCATGAAAGCGGTTGGGGTACATCACAAATTGCGGAAGACAAAAATAATTTGTTTGGTTATGGTTCTTATGACGAAACACCTTATGAATCTTCTTATGAATTTGATTCATTTGCAGATGGTATCGAAACTGTAACAAAAACATTAGTTAAAAATTATTTAAACCCTGCTGGAACAAAAATTTATGATGGACAAACAGCAACTGCTTGGTATTATAATGGTCCTACAGTAGAAGGTGTTAACCAAAGATATGCAAGTGACCCAGATTGGCATACAAAAGTATATTCTTACATGGAAATGTTATATGATAGACTTAGCTAAAAAGGAGTCCTTATGAAAAAGATAAAAATTAAACATCATAAAACTATTTTTACAATTTTGATATTACTATTATGTGTGTTATCATTTTTGTATTATGATTTGATTTTCAGAGTAACCTATGCAAAAGATGAATTTTCTACACAAATGGAAAAAATTGCCGAGCAAAATGAAAATCCTATATTTAAAATTCAAAGAATTATTGTATATAGCAGTGCAAATGCTATTGATACAAGTGAAAATGAATCTTTGCAAGATTTAAGTATATTGCAATATAGCGATATTGCAATATACTTAGATAATACCAGTACAGTTTATGATATTACAAATGAAAATACTGTAAAAGAATTATATATTGACAATATCAGTATTTCAACTGGTTCTGATAAAGGTCACCAATATATAAATTACAAAAATGCATTAGATTTTGCAAAATATACAGAAATTGATGAAACCAACAGCAGTAAAATAGAATATCATATCGTCAATACAAATGATGAAAATAATAATACAGACTATGAAACACCAACATTTTACACAGATTGTTCAAATCCAATTACTTTAGAATATATGAATGAGAATATCGTCACAAATTATGCTACTTCTTCTGATTCCAATACGATTTCTTTCAATGGTAAAGTATTACAAGAAGCTGGCATTGATTTGAATGATGTAAATTATTCTTTGAATTTTACAATTCATATTATTAATAATTTAAATGAAGAATTTATTTGTCCAGTAAGACTTCAAGTAGATTTAAGTGGAGATGATGGTGGTATTTATAAAGGATACAAATACGATAATAATACGGTTTCAGGATATGAATATAATTTTATAAAAATTGTAAAATAATAGGAACGTGTCAAATCATTTCAAGATGAAACAATTTGGCACGTTCCCATTCTTTATTTATTTTGATTTTAATGCTCTAAACGAATTTAGTACTGCTAATACTGTAACCCCTACATCTGCAAATACTGCAGCCCACATAGAAGTCAATCCAAATGCACTTAATATTAAAACGCCAATTTTTACAATTAATGCAAAACTAATATTTTGATATACAATTTTTAACGTCTTTCTTGATATTTTCATAGCTGTTGCAATTTTAGATGGTTCATCTGTCATTATAACAATGTCTGCTGCTTCTATTGCTGCATCTGATCCCAAGCCTCCCATTGCAATTCCTATATCTGCTCTTGCTAGTACTGGCGCGTCATTGATACCATCTCCAATAAAAGCTAATTTTGCTTCTTCATTTTTATTTTTCAATAATTCCTCTAATTTATTTACTTTATCTACTGGAAGTAATTCGCTATATACTACATCTAAATTTAATTCTTGATTTACTTTTTTTGCAACATCTTTATTATCTCCTGTTAGCATAACTGTTTTTTTCACGCCTGCCTGCTTTAATTCTTGAATTGCTTTCTTAGAATCTTCTTTTATTTTATCACTAATTAAGATATAGCCAGCATATTTTTTATCAATTGCTACATAAATCACAGTTCCCATTTCTTCTACTGGTTTTACATTTTCTAGATTCAATTCCTTCATTAATTTTATATTCCCACAAGCGACTTGCTTTTCGTCAATTTTGCTGATAATCCCTTTTCCTGCGAATTCTTTACTGTCAAGAATTCGCTTTTTATTAATTTCTTTTCCATACGCTTTTTGAATAGAAAGTGATATTGGATGATTTGAATAGCTTTCACAATATGCTGCTAATTCTAATAATTCTTCTTGACTAATTTGCTTTTCATTTGCAATTTTCTGTACATCAAAAACACCTTCTGTCAATGTTCCTGTTTTATCAAATACCGCAATTTCTGTTTTAGATAATAATTCTAAATAGTTGCTTCCTTTAACCAATATTCCCTTTTTAGATGCTGCACCAATTCCGCTAAAGAAGCTTAGTGGAACAGATATGACTAATGCACATGGGCAAGATACCACTAAAAATGTAAGGGCTCTATATACCCAATCTAACATATCTGTTTTGGTTACAATCGGTGGGATAAAAGCTATAATTAACGCTAAAAATACAACAATTGGTGTATAATATTTTGAAAATTTTGTAATAAAATTTTCTGTTTTTGCTTTTTTGTTTGTTGCATTTTCAACCAAATCTAATATTTTACTAACTGTTGATTCTCCAAATTCTTTTTCTACTTTTACTTCTAGAACACCATTTAAGTTAATACATCCACTTAATATTTTATCATTTACAGTTACTTCTCGTGGCACAGATTCTCCTGTAAGAGCTGCTGTGTCTAACATAGAAGTTCCTTCCATCACAATTCCGTCTAGCGGAACTTTTTCCCCTGGTTTTACAACAATGGTATCTCCAATTTTTACTTCTTCTGGAGATTTCTTTTCAACCTTCCCATCCGCTTTTACATTTGCATAATCTGGCCTGATATCCATTAAACTTGCTATTGACTTTCTAGATTTTTTTACTGCATAACTTTGGAAATACTCTCCTACTTGATAAAATAGCATAACTGCTACTGCTTCTGGAAATTCTTGAATGGCAAATGCTCCAATCGTTGCAATGCTCATTAAAAAATTTTCATCAAAAAATTCGCCATGAAAAATATTGATAACCGCTTCTTTTAATACTTCAAATCCAGCAATTAAGTAACTTAGTACATATAAAATAATTTGTATTGTTGAAATAATTTGTTCATCTATATTCATAAAATTTATTTTCTCTATTAGAACAGCTATTAAAAAAATGATAGCTGAGATAATAATTTTTCTCAATTTTTTTTTCATTTTTATGTTTCTCCCTTCTTACGTTGTCGACTAAATTTACAAAATTAAACTTTTTCATTTGAAACTCACTTTTTATGCTTCTCTTAGTGTGGTATCTGGCTCAATTTTTTTAACAACTTTTTTAATTTGTTTCTCTACTTCTTTTTCTTTTCCTTCTTCAATTTCTACAATCATTTTTTCTGTTATGAAACTTACTGAACATTCTAAAACACCTTCTATGTTTTTTACGCCATCTTCTATTTTTGCTGCACAATTTGCACAATCTAAATCTTCTGATATATAATTCTTTTTCATAAATATCTATTTTCCTTTCTCTTTTTCTATTTTCTTTATTTGTAAAATAAACTTTCATGTTAGGATATTACAAATTTTCTAATTACATTTCTCATTCTTTGTTGATTGTATGTAAAATACCTTTTTCTATAATGTTACGAGTACAAGTATCTGATAGTGCATAATATACATTTTTACCTTCTCTTCGGTATTTTACAAGATTTGATTCTTTCAATGCTTTTAGTTGATGTGAAATCGCTGATTTTGTCATATTTGTTAAGACTGCTAAATCACATACACACATTTCATGAACATCTAATGCCCATAAGATTTTTATTTTTGTCGCATCACTAAATATTTTATAAAAGTTTGCTAAAGCTTCTATTTTTTTATCTGATAACATATGGTCTTTAACTGTATCAACCACATCTTGATGAATACTATTACAATCACACATTTCTATTCTTGCAACCATATTTTTTCTCCTTTCCATATACAGTTGAATATACATTCAATTATTCTTTACTATATTATAGTTGAATAATCATTCAATTGTCAATAGTTTTTTATAAATTTATTGACAAATTTATTTTATTAGTATATTAATATTTCTAATGATTATTTATAAGGATGTGAGCTTAAAAAATGGTTAATGTTGTTTTAGGAATTGTGGAAAAAGAGAACAAAATATTGTTGGTAAAAAGAGAACGTGGTGATTTTATTAATTTATGGGCTATTCCTGGTGGAAAGGTTGAAGAATGTGAACATTTGGATAACGCTATTATAAGAGAAATGCGTGAAGAAATTGGTGTTTCCATGGAATTTGTAAAATTATTGGGAACTGCTACTGAAATTATGCACGATAAAAATGTTACTAGTTTTTTATATATTTGTCTTTTAAATATGAAAAAAGAACTAGTTATTTCAAATCCTGAATTTCAAACTAAATGGTTTACTTTAGATGAAATTAAAAAGGCTGACAATATTGTGGAAAGCGATAAAATGTTTATTGAGCAATTTTATTTTCATCATGATAAAAATTATTTGAAATTGGATTGTTATTGTGATGTTAATGGAAAATATTATTGGAAATAAAGATTATAAATTACTTGTAAATTTTTACTATGTTCGCTTGTTTTTTATTGTAAAATATTGTATATTAAAATAGCCTTTCGGCAATAAGCTAGAAAGGAGGTGTTATTTGCACAAATGAAAAAATACATCAAATTGATTGCATTAATCATTATTCTTTTGATTTTAAAAGAATTAGATGATTAGACAGAAAAAGACTAGGATTTGCCCTCCTAGTCTTTTATAATGGAAAAAGACTAACCTTTTTGCCCTGTTAGTCTTTTTCCAGTGTTACATTTTCACAAATGTTATACATCAAATTAATTTGCTTATAAGCTAAATATAGTATACTACATTAATTATTATATGTCAAATATTATTTTTTATGTTCAAAATTTCTTGACTACGATGTTATATAACACTCTATAATAACCGTCTAAACTTATTCAAATTGGAGCGAACGTCGTAGTTATTTACAACTTTTTTCTCTTAACAATTGATACAAATATCAATCAATTTATTAAAGTATATCATATTTTTCATAAATTGCAATAAAAATTATAAAAAAACAACTACCACCAGTTTTTCAATTGGTGGTAGTTATCACATAGAAAGATTACGAGAAGAGACTAGTTAGTCCCAGTATTTCGTAACATCTTTCCATTCAGGATAGTTAGACTTAAGGTACTCTTCAGCTTTTGCAACGAGCTTATCATACTCCTCTGAATAAGCTTCTTTGCACTGACCAGCATTAAAAATAACGGAACCATCTGCATCTGTAACAACAACATTTATGGGACTGTCATAATTATCAGGGTCAGTATGCTGATAGGTTGAGTGATACCTACAAGATAAACTCATATGACCATATCGATCATAGAATGCTCCTTTATAGCAGTAGTTACCACGTACACGACCTTTATCGTCAACCAGATTTTCCCACAAAATACTTGAGCCAGGAGTTTCCTGTGTTGACCAACCTTCAGGCAAAGTTGCCTCAAACAAAACATCATCACCTGTATCAGTGAAAGTAAATCCAAGTGCTTCAAAAGCTGCTTGACTCGGTCTCATATCTCGAGGTAGTCTGCTTGAATTTCTTACTCTGCTCTGTTCATCATTTTGAACCGTTTCGAGTCCTTCGGATGCATTACCAGAAGCCATTGCAATAGCCAATGCCAACATACCTTCTAACTGTGAATCGTAACTCATAATTTGTCCTCCTTAAATTGATTAAACGTTAGATTTCCTGTTTCAGAGTATATCTTTTCGATAATACTTCTTATATTATACTATATTTTACATAATATTGCAAGTTTTACTGGCTGAATAATAGCATAAAAGCAATGATTTTTAAAGTTCCTTTGCTTTTAAAAACTTTTCAAATATATATCAATTGGCTAAAAACAATTTCTTCTGCTTGAGCCTTAATCGAGTTTATAGTACCAACCCAATAAAGCATATCTGTATTTTTCATATCTTCTGTCAAATCACTTTTAGCTTTTAACTCACTAATAATCTGTTGTACTCTAATATCTGCTATTTCTTGTATTTCTTTTAAATGTGTATTTAATGTTCCATCCATTAGCATTATAGTATATTCTGCTTTTTTGTGTTCTTTCAAATATTTTAATCTCATTCTTCCATATTTATTTAAAGTAATTTTTTCTTGTTTAGGCATTGCTAGGTTTGGTATATAATAATCCCCCTCTAAATGGTATTCAATACCTGTTGTTTCATCAATTTTTGTTTTTGGTAATTCGTTATTCATAACTTTTTTCTCCTTTTAAAATCTGGTATCATTATTTTTCTTTTTGTTCTTAGTTTGCTTGTTTTCATCTAGTATAGTTACTTTTCTATAAATATTATTAGCGATTTCATTATCGTTATTGTCAAATATGCCATTTTTATATAGGTCATCACTAACAATTTTATAGTTATTATCTTTATCATAGCAAATTCTTTTGTGAAAATGGCTCATAATACTATGCCAAAAGCCTTTAAATTTCTGTAATTCTTGTTTTATTTTTTCTTTTTCAGTTCGTAACTTATCTATAATCTTGTCTTTAGTTGATAATTCACCTTTTAAACTGCTTATTTCATCATCTTTTAATTCTAATTGATATTTTAAAGAACGATTTTCTTGTCTTATTTCAAAAGAACTATGTTCAAAATCTTTAATCGCCATATTTAAGTCATTAACACTTCTAATAGTTTTAGTGGTATCTTTTACATTATTTGTGTAATCTTTTATTATTTGGACATCCTTGCTTGAAATAATCATATTATTTTTATTTAGTTTAGTAGGTTTTAGATTGTCTAGTATTATGTTTATATCTTTAGTTGTATTATCTAGTTTTTTAGTTTGATTATTGGCTTCAGCAAGTTTTTTCTCTTTCTGTTCTAGTTGCTTTTTTATTTGCCTATAATCTCCCATATCTTTGACATCTATATCTTGATTTCTGCCTTTTTTCTTTTGTTTTAGTATTGAGGTCTTTTCATAATGCTTATTATACGATTTTATACAACAAACTCTCATTTCATCTTGTATTCGACCTAAAGACTCTTTTGTAAATACTTTTGATTTTGCAGGTTGCTTTCTCATACCTTTTTTATAATCATCTTTTACAGGAACACCAACTAAATGTAGATGTGGAGATAGTTCATCAAAATGTATTACTGCATTTGCAACTTTAAATTCTGGTACAATTCTCATTAAGTCTTGTACTTGTTCATTAAAAACATATCTCATATTCATTTTATAATTTAAACTTTTATCATCCCAAAAGTCCATATCTCCAAGTTCTATTATTAGTTCGCAAGCCAAGTCTTTTTGTTTATCTTGTGATATGTGTTTAAAATAGTTGTCAATTTTTCTATCTTCACGAGTCTGTTTATTGTTATATTCTAGTCTTGCTTGTTCAAACTCTTGTAAATATAAATCTTGAACATCTTGATATAAGTTATCTGTTCCATACAAAATATAAATATTATCTTTATTATTATCATAATCTCTCAAATTGTGTTTATTCACTTTTGATAACTGTGTAGCATTTTGTATTCCATTATTCGCAAATGATGTTTCTCCAGATGGATTATTTTTTGCAATGTGTTTTGCTTTTGCTGTTTTATTTTTATCACTACCCAAGTGAATAGAATATGCTAATTCTTCGCTCATCTTTTTTCCTCCTTTCGCTCGAACTTCGTAGCATAGGAATTTGACTTTAGTCAATATTCCTAACCCCCTATATGTTTTGACATCATATCAAAACATGGGGGCTCTGCGAGGCAATAAATTTTCTCCCATAAGGGACAAAATTTATTCAAATTAACTATCGCCACTTTCATTTTTGCAAAAGCAAAAACAAAACGTGCAACGTTAATTTGTTTCCTGTGCATTATCTTCGCAGAACTTTACTGGCTTTACACTTACTGAAATAGGTTTAGGCTCTTTCATATAAATTACACTATCATTTGTTTCATCTGGTATATATTCAAATGCAGTATCTATTTCTTGCATTTGAAATTTATCTTCTTCACGAATATAGATTATTCCAAATTGATAAGTTTCCATTTTGCAATCTGGATCAAGTTTATAGTAATCTTTTAAAGGAAATACTCTAACAATAGCACTATTATCTTCGGCAAAATTAAAGTAAAATACTTGCTTGTCCAAATAATAAGTTGCTTCAGTATAGCAAACATCATAGTATTGTCTTAATCTCATTATTATTTCGCCAAATTCTTCTTCAGATAAATAGTTACTAAATCTTACATTTCCAAGCACATTACCGAATATTGCAGGTTTTGTAGTATCTATATAACCTTTATCAAATAATTCTTGACAAGGCTTACAAATTGACTCTCTAAAGTTTATTTGTTTTACAATAACTTCATTTCCTATAAGTTCTAATTCAATATCATCAACATATTTCATTACTAACTCTGCTTGTTCTTGTCTTGTATAATCTTTCCAAGTTTTAGTTCTTTCTTGATATTCTTTGTTTAGTTTTAATTTGTTAATATAGTCAATATCTCTTTTTAATAATATATCTCTTGGTGTAAACTTTAGTTCTTCAGTACATTCAGTTGTTTCTAGTTTGCTTTCTAATTCTGTAATAGCATTTTCAACAATTTTCTTTTCTTCGTTATATTCCTTTAATTCAAATACTCCATTAATATATGCTTTTTTAATTCTTTCTAATTTGTTCTTTTGAGTGTTTATCTCTTTTTCTAATTGTTCTCTAGGCTCATCAAATTTTTGCTTTATCATAGGCAAGAAGAATTGATTAACAACAGAATCATATTGTACTAATTCATCTATAAACTGGTTAAAGTAGTCATTTATAACCTTTTCTTTAAATTCAATCTTGCAATCATTACAATAATAGTAGAAATAGGCATTGCCATTTTTCTTTGTAGTAGCTTTGCCACCTAATATTCTGCCACATTTTGGGCACTTTAACTTTTGTAAGTATAAATAAGTTAGTGTTCGTTTATAACTTCTTGAGTTTTTCTTTTTCTGTACTTGACAATCTTCCCACATTTCTTTTGAGATGATAGGCTCTACTACATCTTTATAGTAAGTAGGGTGTTTTGTTTTCTTACCATGAACAAAATCTCCTTTATATATTTCATTTTCTAAAATACCAACAATAGTTGAATCTCGCCAATTTTCTTTTCCTAATACTTTTTCATCATTGAATAAGTTACTTATTTTTTGATAAGAATAGCCATTATAATATAAATCAAATATTCTAACAACAATATCTTTGGTAGTGTAATCAATTACTAACTTTTTATTTTCACGTTTATATCCTAATGGAGCTATATGTGGAATATGTCCATTTTTAATTGCACCTGCTAAACCTATTTTAGTTCTTTCGCTAGTTCTCTCAATTTCGTTTTGACTAACACTCATTAAAAGTCTTGAAATCATTTTACCATTAGCACTTGTAGTATTTATTTCATCATTTACACAATCAAGATAGGCTTCGTTCTCATCTAAAAAAGTCATTAGATTTTCCCAATCATAAATACTTCTTGTTATTCTATCTAGTTTTAGAGAAACAATAGTATTTATTCTTTTAGCTTTTATATCACTTTTTAATCTTTCAAAATCTGGTCTATGATTACCAGTTTTTGCACTTATTCCAGCGTCCTCATAATAATCTACTATCTCATAACCTTTGAACTTACAAAAACTTTCTAATCTTTCTTTTTGCTCTGGAAGACTAAATCCGTTCTCTTGCTTGTTCATCTGTTGAAACTCTCATATACAATCCACATTTTTTCTTTTCTTCGTTCAATTTTTAAAACCTCCTTATAAAACAAAAAGAGACATCAAAGTACATGAGTACCCTTGACATCTCTTAAATCCATTTATCATAAACTAAAATATAATAATGCAATATAATATAATTTTTTCAAAGTACTCATATATCTATATATTTTTTCCGAACTGATATAGATATTTTATTGAGTACATTATACCACGATTTAAAGAAATGTCAAATATTTACAAATTATATATTTTTCAAATATTCTTCTAACTCTGATAATTTAATCTTTTTAGTTAAGTTAGAAATATAGATGTCATTAGAATAATTGAAAACTAAAAAAGTAATATTTTTAATAATCATTCTATGTGGCTCAATATATGTAAGATTAGTTCTCTCTAATTTTCTAATACTACCATTTATAAAAGTAGGGCTAACTTTAGAGAACTCACATATAAACTCAAGTCGTTGTTTCAGACATTCCTCAAATTCTAGTTCTTGCTTAATTATCTTCATTTAAAACACCATCCCTTCTTTTCGGATGATATTTTTGCAACAAAAAAATACCATCCTTTTTCAGAATGATATTTGTATCTACTGTTCATAAAAGTTCGAACAGAAACGTCGTTGGAGGCGACACCCGGATTCGAACCGGGGATCAGAGTTTTGCAGACTCGTGCCTTAGCCACTTGGCTATGTCGCCATATAGTAAATTATATGTTTCCATTTTATAAACAATGACTATCTATATAAAAGTCTTTAATTTTTTATTTGGAACAAAAATTGGAGCGGGAAACGGGGCTCAAACCCGCGACCTCTGCCTTGGCAAGGCAGCGCTCTATCAACTGAGCTATTCCCGCATTTGCAAATAATATAATACCAAATATATTGGCAAAAGTCAAGACTTTTTGTTTATATTGTATTGACTTTTGCCGCTAAACGGTAACCTGTTGTTCTTTTAATCTCCTATTGGTGCATAATCATCTGTAACAATTGGTTTATCACTTGTAAAATCTTTTATTTCATTATTTAGCAAATCCTTATATTCTTCTTCCTTTTCTGCACTGATATTTCCATTTCCCTTAATGCCTATTAATATCACATTTTGTTCTTCATCATTTGCACGGTCTGGATTTACTTTAAATACTTTTACATCGTCAAATATAGCTTTGTAAGTAGTATATTCATATTCTATAAAGTCTGTGTCTTCTCCTTCAAGTGATGAAATGATATTCGTTATTACTGTTCCATTTTCATTTAAACTATCATATGCCTTTTGCATGGCTTCATATGTTGTTAATTCAAATGGTGCATTTAGTCCTTTAAATGCATCTATGAAAATGGTGTCATATTTCTTTTCATTATAATTTAAATAGCTTCTTCCATCTTGGGTAATTAAGCCCAAATGTGGATTATTTTTATCTAATCCAAATTGCTCTTCCGCAATTTGTGTCATGGTTTCATCTATTTCTACGACATCAATGGTTTTATCTTCATATTTTTGTAAATAATGCATTGGATAAGTGTATGCTGCTCCACCTATCATCAATGCATCTTTTGCTTCTTGGTTATAATATTCAAATAAATCATAATAATATAGATATCTTGCACCCATTTCGCCTGTTTCTTGGTCTATATATGATTCTAATCCTGTATCCACTTGTAACGTTTTGTATGTAGTTTCTCCTGCTTGTGCTTCTCTTACCCATATTCTACTATATTCTGAGTCAACATCTTGTAATATTTCTGGATGATTCTTTTGGAAAAGAAATCCGCCTATAAGGTTTAATCCAATAATTACAATTAGTTCTACTATAACAAGTAGAAAATATTTTTTATCTTTTTTATCAAATAGGTAAACAGATAATATCCATAGCAAAATAGAAGCACCCAATATGATATTTCTTACTCCTAAATTTGGTATTAGGATAAATCCTGCAAAAAATGTTCCAAATATACTTCCTATCGTTGATAAGGATGATA
Organism: uncultured Eubacteriales bacterium; assembly: GCA_949294555.1. Classification (GTDB taxonomy): domain Bacteria; phylum Bacillota; class Clostridia; order TANB77; family CAG-508; genus CAG-269. The sequence goes on along the minus strand of CASFHP010000021.1, from coordinate 12,143 downwards.
TTTTCCCTGATGTTGCTCCAACACTGTCTATACTATTATTTTTTATTTTTACAGCAATTGGAGATACAGTAGCTAATAGAAAGCTTGGTATTCCAAAGGTAACTGCTGCACAAATAATAGCAACAAAAATCAAATTATCTGAAATTTGTGATAATACCTCTATAAATTCTACTTCTAAGATTGGTATCAAACTTGTGGCTATGGCAGAAATTAATAAATAATTGGATAATATTCTACTGTCATTTTCTTTATTCTTATCTGCTATCTTTCCACCAAACCAATAGCCTATGCTCATACTAATTAGCATAATTCCTATAATTGTGGTCCATATTAAATTAGAACTTCCTACATATGGCGATAAGATTCTTGCTGCTATTAATTCTAACATCATTGTTAATGCACCACTAAAAAATACTGTTATTTCTAGTTTATATTTGTTCATACTTTTTTCCTTCTTTTATATAATTAATTACTTTTTAAAATAGAAAAATTAGCTTTGATTGCTTTTATGAACCTCACTTACTAAATTTCATAAAGCGTATTCATTTTTGTAAAACATTTCATTTTTCAAGTTACTTATTTTTTTGTGATGTTGCTTTTTTAGTTGTTGTTTTCTTTGTCGTTTTTGTTGTTTTGCCTTTCGTTGTTTTAGCCGTTTTGGTTGTTTTTTTCTTTTGAGAAGTTTTCTCTGTTTTTTCAAATTCTTCTTTCTCTTCTGGGTTCCATTCTTCCCCTACTTTTGGTTTATTCCATGAAATATAGTCACATGATTTTGGATTGTTTTCACAAATATAATAAGGTCTTCCTCTTTTAGTTTTTCTGATTTGTACTGTTGCTCCACATTTTGGACATGGGACATCAATGGTCTCTATAATTGGTTTTGCATTTTTACATTCTGGATATCCTGGACATGCCAAGAATTTTCCATATTTTCCATATTTATATACCATCATTCTTCCACATTTTTCACATTTTACATCTGAAACTTCATCAACCATTTCTACATGTTCTAGTTCTTTTTCTACCTTTTCAACTTCTTTTTCAAATGGTCCATAAAATTCTCTAATCATTTTTTTCCATTTTTCATGTCCTTCTGCAATTTCATCAAATTCGTTTTCTATTTTTGCTGTAAATTCTACATTGATGACATCTGTGAAATTTTCTGTTAATAATTTATTTACAACTTTTCCTAATTCTGTTGGATATAATTGTTTTTTGTCTTTCTCAATATATCTTCTTTCTAGGATGGTTGTAATTGTTGGAGAATAGGTACTTGGTCTTCCTATTCCTTTTTCTTCTAGAGCCTTTACTAAACTTGCCTCTGTATATCTTGGTGGTGGCTCTGTAAAGCTTTGCTTTGGATTTATTTTTTTCAATTTTACTTCTTGATTTTCTACAAGTTCAGGAAGCATTCCTTCTTCTTCATTTTCTTCTTTGTCTGTTCCTTCTACATATAAAGTCATAAATCCTTTAAACTTTAGTGTTTGCCCATTTGCTTTAAAATCATATGCATTTGCTTTTATATTAACATTCATGGTATCGAAAATTGCTGGTGCCATTTGGCTTGCTAAAAATCGATTATATACCAATTTATATAATTTATATTGGTCATTTGTTAAACTGTCTTTAATACTATCTGGTTCTATGTCAATATAAGTTGGTCTAATCGCTTCATGCGCATCTTGTGCATCTTTTTTAGTTTTGTAATATCGATTTTCATAATAATTTTCGCCATACAATTTTGTAATTTGTGTTTTTGCCACTGCTCTTGCTTCTTCAGATATTCTTGTTGAGTCAGTTCTCATATAAGTAATTAATCCGACTGTTCCCTTTTCAGGTATTTTAACACCCTCATACAAGCCTTGTGCAATCGACATGGTTTTCTTTAATGTAAATCCTAATTTTCTTGAAGCTTCTTGTTGCATTGTACTTGTTGTAAATGGTGGTGCTGGTGTTCTTTTCTTTTCTCCTTTTTTCACATCTGTTACGATATATTTTGCATTTTTTATATTGTCTAAAATTTCTTGAACTTCATCATTTGAATGAATTTCTAATTTCTTTCCATCTTTACCATAAAAATGTGCCTCAAATTCTTTTTTTGTTTTCATATCTTCTAAGTTTGCATAGATATTCCAATATTCTTCTGGAATGAATTTTTCGATTTCATTTTCTCTGTCAACAATTAATTTTACGGCAACAGATTGCACTCTTCCAGCAGATAGCCCTCTTCTTACTTTTTTCCATAAAACAGGGCTAATTTTATATCCCACAATTCTGTCTAATACTCTTCTTGCTTGTTGTGCATCTACTAAATTTATATCAATATCTCTAGGCTCTTTAATTGCTTTTTGTACAGCGGTTTTTGTGATCTCATTAAAAGTTACCCTTACAATTTTATCTTTTTCATCTTCTAAAATTTTGGCTAAATGCCATGCAATTGCTTCTCCTTCACGGTCAGGGTCAGTTGCAATATATATTTTTTTTGCTTGCTTTGCCTCTTTTTTTAGAGATTTTATTAAATCTCCTTTTCCTCTAATATTAATGTATTCTGGTTCAAAATCATGTTCTATATCAATTCCCATTTTCGATTTTGGTAAATCTCGAATATGTCCCATTGACGCTACAACTTTTGTACTGCCACCTAAAAACTTTTTAATCGTATTTGCCTTTGCTGGTGACTCCACAATGATTAATTTATCAGCCATCTAGAGTTCCTCCATTTATTTTTTCAATTATTTTCTTATTCCATATATAGTATTCTAGCTTAAAAGAACATATTTTGCAAGTTTTTTTAACAACAAATTGCCGAAGTTTCCAAAGGTTGTCAAAGGAGACGGGCTAAAATGGCAATATATTATTTAAAATAATTCCTTACTTAAATCTGCTAATATGTCCTCCACACCTATTGGTGTTACTTCATTTTCTTTAAATAGTTTTAAAATTTTCTCTACTTTTTGTTCATCATTTGATAAATAAGTAATTTCTTTATTTTCAATCTTAGTATTGTCTGGTATATATTCTGTTTTGACAACTGCAATGCCAAATTTTGCATTTTCTTTTTTAATAAATTGATCTTCATTTATCTTTTTATAATATTCTAATTTAATCGGATAAGAAATTCCTGCCTCTATTAATTTTTCCCTTTCTATAAATTTACCACCAAAAAAAGTTCTCATCTTCACTATCATTCCTTTCCCCTTTTTCATTCGTACTTTTCCATAATACTATGAAGAGACTCACTTTGCAAGAACTTTTCATCGCATTTTTTTACATATTTCTACTGTTTTTTCTGTGATTTTATTTTTTTCGACCCTATTTTTCTTAATGTTTATTTCTAATTTTTTCTTTTTACAATATTCGATGGATTTTGACATTTGGTTTGTTGTATACTAATTTTAAATTTACAATTTGGATTTCAAAAACCCATTTTTCTATTTTCCTATTTAAAAATAGTAGTAAAGTATTTTTGTTTTCATTACTACTATTTCTTTTTTTCATTATACCATTTTTATATTTTAAGAAATGCATATTTCATGAACAATAGTGGGCTTTTTTAATATTTTCTTTGTTTATGATATTTTAAAGCCTGCGTTATCACAAATTTTCTTCAGTAGTTGATTGTTTTAATCGCAAATATCCTAGTTCTTCCCAATAATTATATGCCAAATTTAGACGAAATACCAATTTTGGTTTTGGACCTGCTCTGTTTTTATCTACAACACATGCATAATATCGAACATCTGGGTCTTCAGATTTTTCTAAATCATAAAACGTATTATCAATTTCTTTTAATGAATATTCATAATCTTGTAAATTGTCTCTATTAATCTGTTTCATTAAATATAGCGTATCTAAAACTTCTTTTACAGTTCTACTTACTGCTAAATCATTCACATCCAAATTGATTGGTAATGTAGAACTCTCTGCTAATTGTAAAGAAGAACAAATAAAAATCCCAAAGTTTTGTGCTATATTAGATAAAATTGTAGCTGTCTTCTTTATTTCTTCAGCATTTCCAATATTAGCTGTATCTGTTTTTAATGTATCATAAAATACATATTCTATCTTTTCTTTATAATAATAGTTCATAATAACCTTTCTTAGTTCATCATTTGTATGGTCTGTTATATTCATAAAATAAATAGAATTATTAATTTCTTTATTAATCCAATCTGTAACCGCAATCACTTTATTAAATTCTGATGATTCTTTTTCTAATCGTTTTATGAAATCTTTTTGTTTTTCATCTTTCTCTCTTAAAATATGTCCTTGTTCATCTACTTTCACTTTTTTAGGGTCATCTGCTTTAAATTGTAATGCTAAAATCTCATTTTCTGTAATATGCAACTGCTGTCCATGAATTTTTTGAATTTCTGGATTGTTCACAATCGTAGTAATTAAGCATAACCTCATTTTTTCTTCAGACATTTCATTTGAAATTAATAATACTTTCTTTTTATTTACAAATGCTGTATATGCAGCTAAATTTATGGCTAGTCTACTCTTTCCGGAGTTTGATGGCATTGCATATGCCATGGTTTCTCCTTTTCTGATTCCTTTAAATATTTGTGTTAATATTGGAAATGGTAATGGCAATCCATTGGTTAAATTGCTTGAACCATCTTCAAGAAATTTTGTTAAATTTTTATTTAAGATTGCTTGTTTGAATTTATCTGTTACTGTTACTTGATTAATTGCTGATTCTACCTCTTCTACTGACATTTCATCATATAGTGTATAATCTATAATTTCAATAATCTTGTCTTGTATATTTTTAATGGGATTACCCATATAGGCTTTTCTCAAAATGAATAGTTTTTTTAATTCTGTATAAATTTCCTCCATATCATAGTCTTTATCTTTTACGTTTTTTTTCAATTCATTTTTAAATCTATAAACTTCTTCTGAATCTCTAGAAAAATTAAAGCCTTCTTTAGCAATTTCTGGTGTGTATCTTCCTCCTTCAGTAAATAATACACTTTTATATACATTTAAGATTTTATCATCCTGAAAATAACATTCATTATATAAGAAATAATATCTAGAAATAGATTTCGGATTTTCTAATAGCAGTCCCATATAAATATATTCTATTTTTGTATTACGCAATTTTACAGGAAATGTTTCTTCCACCTCTTCGCTCTCTTCTTTTAATCTTGCTTGTTCTTTTCTTTTTTCCTCGATTTCATCGTCTAATTCTTGTAATTTTGATAATGCTTCTTTATAGTCTCCATCTTGTATTGCTATTTTTATATCTTCAATTTTTTCCCTATTTTTCTCTGTAATGGGAATTTGATTAAGTATTTCATATAGTTTTTTCTCTGTTTCATTAACCATTTTTGTTTCATCCCTTTCTTGCCTCTACGATTGTATTTATTATGAGAGGTATATATTTTTTTATTTTCTCATATATGCTTAATTTGCTTTATACAATAGAAAATGCCAATTCTTATAACGGGAAGATTTTTACTTCTTTATTTATTATTAAATTTTTGAATTTTGTAGCATCTTCTTTGTTTCCAACAATACTACCATAATGTGTTGGAATTATAGTGATTGCTTTTATATGATTTGCCAATTGCGCTGCTTCTTGATAATCCATTGTATAAGTTCCACCAATTGGAAGCAAGGCTACATCACACTCTATATTTTGAATTTCTTCAATATTATCTGTATCTCCTGCTATATAATATTTTTTATCATTTGCATTAATTATATATCCTACCCATTGATTTTGCTTAGGATGAAATGCTTTATTTTCATTATACGCATAGGTGGTTTCGACTTCTAACCCTTGAATTTGATAGTTTTCTCCTGGTTTAACAACAAATATATTTTCTTTACTAAATAATGTTTCTGCTTTTTCTTTTAAATCTTGTGTTACCACAAATATTGTATTTTCTTTTTTTACTTTTTCTATATCTTCTGGAGAAAAATGGTCATAATGAGAATGTGTAAAAAAGATATAATCTGCGTCATGATAATCTTTATTAATTTTGAATGGGTCAATATATATAACAATCCCTTCTTCTATTCTTATACTACTATGACATAATACTTCTACCATATTTTACCTCCCACTATTTTTATTATTTATGACTTTCTTTGTTTGCTATTGCTACTATATCACAATTTTGATTAAAGAACAATAGCGGGCTTTCTTAAACATTTTCTCTGTTTATAACCTTTTAAGGCCCGCGTCATTCCGTTGTATAACTTATCTGTAGCTCACTTCGTTTCGCACAGCTAAGAAATGTTCGTGCGCCAAATTTTACGCAAGTAAAATTTGTGTGCAATCGTTAGAGCGAAGCGACGTTCTGGTATAGGAAAAGTGATTTTTCCTATACCAGAACAATAATTATATTTCTTCTTTTTTAAATTTCACAAAATCTTCTGTCTGCATATTTCCTGCTCTTGTAATTAAGTGATATCCATATTTTTCTTTTAGTTTGTCAATTGTTTTATCTAATTTTTCCTGTTTTTCGTCTTTTTGGGGTTGAAATAAAGAGATTTGCATTTCTTCTTCATCTGTTAAGTCATCTACTCTAAGCCCTACCAATCTAATTGGTGTGCCTTTTCTGTACATCTGCTCTAAAAGTTCTTTAGCTGTTTCAAAAATTTCTTTTGTACTATCTGTCGCATTTCCTAATTTTTTTTGATGTGACGTATCTACAAAATTATTATTACGTAATTGTACATTTACAACTTTTGCTAACATCTTCTCTTTTCTTAATCGATAAGCCACATGTTCTGCTAAAGCCAATAAAATTTCATCCAATTTTTCAATTTCTGTAATATCTTCTGGTAATGTAACAGAATTTCCAATACCTTTTGGTTTTTCTTTAAGATATTTTACCTCTGAATTGTCAATTCCATTAGCATATTCCCACATCATCACACCATGTTTTCCAAATTTATCTTGTAATATCTTTTTATTGGATTTTGCTAAATCTCCAATTGTTCTTATTTGCATATTATATAACTTAGGAACTGTACGTTTTCCTAACATAAATAGCTCTGAAATTGGTAATGTCCACATTTTATCTGGTATCTCTTCTTCAAAAAGGGTATGTACCCTATCTGGTTTTGTAAAGTCAGAAGCCATTTTTGCTAATAATTTATTATGCGCTACACCTACATTTACTGTAAATCCTAATTCTTCTTTTACTCTTCTATTAATTTCTTTCCCTTTTTGTAATAAGGTATCATTCATTAAATATTGTGTCATGTCTAAAAAACATTCGTCAATGCTAAATCTTTCAATTTTATCAGTATATTCTAGCAATAATTGATATAGTTGATTAGAATACTTTCTATAAATTTTAAAATTGGAAGGAAACACTTTTAAGCCTGGACATTTCATTCTTGCTTGATAAATGGTCTCTGCTGTTTTTACACCACATTCTTTTGCTTTCATGCTTTTGGCTAAGACAATTCCAGACCTTTTAGATTCATCTCCCCCAATAACAGCTGGTATTTCTCTAATATCTATTTCACTACCATTTTTTAACATATCTAAGGCTGTCCAACTTAAAAAAGCATTATTGACATCTACATGTAATATTTGACGTTCCATATTATCACCAGCTACATTATAGAATAAATGTTTGGTTTTGTCAATAAATTTTATGCTTTTTAAAACTTTTAAAATAATTAATTCTAAAGTTCCAAAAAGCATTTTTTGCATAACCTCTTATGCTCCACCCAATTTTCTTTTTTGTGCCATATATGCAAATTTACTCATGATATTTGTAGGTAATAGCTTAGCTCCTAATCTTGATATTTTTACATCAATTCCTGGTACAATATAAAACTTACCTTTTTGTAGTTTTTTAATTGCATATTTTGCTACATCCATACTGTTTGCTTCTCTTAAATGAAAATCCACATTTGCCACTTTATTAAAATTGGTTTCAACTGGTCCTGGACATAATATGCTAATTTGTACTTTAGAATGTTCTTTTTTCAATTCTTCTCGGATGGCTTCTGATAATTTGACAACGTAATTTTTGGTTGCATAATATGTTGCCATTAATGGTCCTGGCATAAAACCTGCAATAGATGCTACATTTAAGATTTTCCCACTATTTTTTTCTTTCATATCTGTTAAATATAACTTTGTTAATATATGATAAGCGATAATATTGGTTTTTATCATATTCAAGTCTTTTTCTAAACTTGTCTTTGTAAAGTTTCCACAATCTCCAAATCCTGCATTATTGATTAAGATATCCACATTTTGTACCTGATTGTGGATTTCTTTGCAATTTTCTTCTACACTTAAATCTTTAGATATAATTTCTATTTTTACATCATTTTCTAATTCTTTTTTGACTTCTTCTAATTTGGTTACATCTCTTGCAACTAAAACTAATTCATCTACTTTTTTAGCCATTACTCTTACCATGTCTTTTCCTATTCCTGATGAAGCTCCTGTGATTAAAACTTTCATATTTTTACCTCTTACATTTTATTATTTGTATTTTTCCATATTTTATTATATTTTTTAGTTACATTCAAGTTTTTTCTTTTTCATCGGGATACAAATTTTTGCATATTTATTAATAAATATAAGTGATATAGTTTTTTCTATTTACTATATCACTTTATAAAAATACTTTTTTAATTCACATGCTAATATTTTTAATTTCAACATTATTTAAAATGCAAGAATTGTACGAAATGTTGTACCTTGTCCCATTGGACCCTTTTTATTATATCCACCAAAAAAATAATAAGTAAAAATTCCAAGATTATTTTGATAACACCCTCCTCTACTAAAAAAGCCAGAATCTCCACTTGGATATGCTATCTCTGCATTAAACCATGCAGTCTTTGCATAAACTGATGTTTCCCATATTGCATCTCCTTTTCTATTTTCTGTTAAATTATAGGAATTTATCTGATTGCTTCCAGCCTCATATACGGTTTTATAGGCTGTACTCTTTGATTTTTCAGCCTCATTTTTTCCTAATAAACTTTCTTCTTCTCCATATCCTCCTATATCTTGATTAACCGATTCTGTACTAATAGAATTTACATAAGATGCCACATTTTCCCATAGTCCACCACTCATATCATAGACACCATAAGCATTATTAGTTGTACTTTGTGTCTTATTCGTTGCATATATCGTTTTTAAATTACTAGTTCCTCCTGTTCCTGCGACAGAAGTATTGCCAGTTGCCTTAAGTTCTTTTCCATTAATTCCATATTTACTTTGCGTCAAATAGGCTATTGCTCCCCATTCACTATTTTTTGCCATATGACTATTAATTGTCACATTTTCTTCAAATGTTGCACTTTTAGCTAACTGATATTGTTCATTTACCGTCATACTACTTAAATCACCTATGATTCCAGGTAATATCATTATAATTCTCTCTCCCGTTGTACTATCATAACTTCCTGTCGTTTCAAACTTTCCTACCCATATACCAGTTAATTCTCCAAATCCTCCTCCATTTTCTGCATTACTTGTGAAAGCTGGATGGACTAGCCATTCATTTTGCACTTGTTCTCCATTTCCATCTTCTGTATAAGTAACTTCACTTGGCTCTGTTACAATTGTGCCTGTTTCTCCATTTAAAAATTGATTATTTATATCAATAAAAGCAACTTCTATTGTTCCCCTTGTTGTATCTGTTCCACTCTGATGATATCCACTTGTTATTTTATATGCATATCTTGGTATCCATACCCACATACTTCCATCTTGCGTTATGGCATTTGCCCATTTACTTCCTGTTTGACTTTCTGCATCTTCTCCCACATATTTTATGGCTGTCATAGCCCCTCTTAATTTTGGTTCATTTACCTTTACTTCTTTGTCTCCATTAGATATATCTGCATAGCTATACCATTCTTCATCTGTCTTACTTGTCTTTTCCCAGTAAACTGGTGTTTCTGCCACATTTTCTTCTGTTATTATCTGTGTTACATTTCCATCTCTATCTACTGTATAATATCTATCGCTTTCGATAAATACTACCTCTATTTCTTCCCCTATTTCAGAGGTTTCTGTTTTTCCTTCTCCTGTTTCCTTATCTAATGCATTTTGTAATTCATCTTTCACAATATTTCCGTATTTGTTGTTTCCCATTGCTTGAACTGTTGCCTTTTCTAATACTTCTTTCTCATTGGTAATCTCTGTTTCCTCTTTTGCCCTTCCCGCATTTTGGATAATTCCATTGTCTGATGTTATTGCACTTATTGTTATTCCGGCTAATATTAACAATACAATTATTGTTATAACTAAAACCAATATCGTAATCCCTTTTTCTGTTTTTACTTTTTCGTTTTTCATTATTGTTTTATTTTGTTTTTTCTTATCTACTTGTTTCTTATTTTTTATTTTTCTCAACCTTTATTCCTCCTTCTTTTGTTAGTAAGTTATACTTTCTTTTTGTCTTATAATTATTTTCTGTTAGTTAAGTATTCCAAGAAATTTTAATTGCATAAAAGCATTGAAATAAAGGCGTTTTTACATTTTTTATTTTTGAATATTTATAATGTTTTTTCTTTATTTTGTTTCTAAAATTTTTAACATTTTTTGTTGACTTTACTAGGTTTTATTGTTATTATGAATATGAAAAAATTTTTCTTAGAGTACTTAACTCTAGGAAAATTTTTATTTTTACAAATTAAAATAGGAAAATTATAGCTGTCAATTTTTTATGTAAATTTTTTATAAGTACTTGTATTTTATAAATATTCATGATATAGTGTTAACATAAGTTTTTCGGTTATATTTTTTAATCTTAAATTATATATTTGTTTTTTATTATTTTATTTATCAAAAAATTATATCTATATATTTTAAATTAATCTGCCAAGTCTCTATTCATGAGAGTTTTTTCATATACTTCTCATTTATTATACTTATTCAGTTTTTTTGACCAATGTAGAAATTTATCAGCAGAAAAATATTTTATATTCTATTTTTTAACTTTCTATTCAAAATATTATTCCATTTTTAATTATTATTTTTTCATATTATGTTCCTATTTTTATTTCACTATTTTTATTTTTTATCAAATAATATAAATTTTTAAATTCTAATATTTTTATTGTATAACCAAAAAAAATCTGTTAAAATGAAAGGAGAAAATTTATTGAACCAAACAAGTAATGTAAAAAAAGTAGACATGCTACCATTATCAAATGATTATGTATTTAAAAGAATTTTTGGCAAGGGAGGAAACGAAAAAATACTAAAAAGCCTGTTAGAGGCTATATTAAAAATTAATATACAAAAAATAGAAGTCAAAAATCCAGAAATTCCCAAAGAAACAATAGACGAAAAATTAAGTATATTAGATATCAAAGCAGAGATTAACGAAAATACCATTATTGATATCGAAATGCAGGTAGGAAATACGGCAGCAGTTGATAGAAGATTAGTTGTATATAATGCCAAATTAATAGCAGGAGATATCAAAATATCACAGGAATATAGGGATGCAAAAGATACAATTGTTATATGTATCGTAAATGATTCTATTATAAAACGAAATTCATATCTAAATTTAGCAATGTTAAAATATGAAGAAACAGAAGAAATAAGATATGTTGATATGGGATATAAGTCAGAAGACAAATACTTAACTAAGATGGTTAAATACTATATCATAGAATTATCAAAGTTTAGAAAGAAAAAACCAAGAGTAGCAGATTTACTAGAAAAATGGTTATATGTAATTGGGGGCGATCAAAAAATGATAGAAGAATGTAAAAAAGAAAATGGGGAAATGAAAGAAGCTATCGAACAATTAGAGCAAATGAGTACAGATGAATATGAAAGAGAATTGTATGAAATTAGGGAAAGAAGTAGATTAACCTATAACACAGAAATGAATGAAGCAAAAAGAAAAGGGTTAGCTGCTGGAAAAGCTGAAGGAAAGGCTGAAGGAAAGGCTGAAGGAAAAGCTGAAGAAAAAAAAGAAATTGCTAAAAAGATGAAGGAAAAAGGTCTTGATATTGAACTTATCCAAGAATTGACAAATTTGACCAAAGATGAAATAAATTCTTTATAATTTTTCTATAATCGAGTAGAGGATAACACTTAATGTGTTTCTCCCCTCTCACACCACCACTCAAGCGGTTCTCGCAAGTGGCGGTTCAATTTATCTTAAATATGAACT